>NZ_BPFD01000092.1 GCF_019655335.1 Shewanella hafniensis | reverse complement strand
TTGGAGGTACTCAGGCGGCCTGATTATCAAATCACGGAGAAAGAATTGCTGGCGGCCTGGGTATTATTCGCCAATCAGTTGCTCAAATATGGCTATGCTATGGCTGATTTATGAGGGGATCCTTCAGAGCATGGCGATGACAGCATGCGATCGCAGGTGTAACTATTATCAATACCAAAAAATGTTGTCATCAGAGTTAGTCGCTAACGCTGTAATAGAACATGCTGCTGCTTTTGCCAAAATTTCCGATGATGATATTGAAGCTAAAATAGCAATAAATTCGGCAACTCAGTCAAGATTAGATAAAGCTTTCAAAGGCGAAAGACCAATCCAATCAATTATAGCAAAAGAGAATTCTTCTGACACGCCCGACCCTTATAGCGGTTCAAGTTATGGGTTGCTAAAACCCGAAAATACTAAAATGGGTCAATTTAAAGATAGGTTTGCCACAGGCGTTAAAGAAGCAAAATTTGAGGAACTCAAATTGAGAAATCTTGCAGAAAAGTATAAAAGTGAGTTCGCACCATTTCTTCAGGGAGGTTTCAAAAGTTGGGCAGAACAAGTTAATGCAGTCGATCAGTTCGTCGATATTCTCAATAAATCTGGATCTGAAACTGAGCTAAAAATGGCATTACTGTTAAAGAAAACCGTAGTAGATGCTGAGCAATATTATCAAGATTATGTTTCTAACAAAGGTGACACGCCTTTGGAAAACTTGAATCATGCTAAGCAATCATTTGACCTACTACTCGCTAATTGGACAATTTCAGCCTATTTGAATTACAAGAATGAACAAGTATTCTCTGCGTTATTTTCTGAACGTTTTAAGCGTGAAGATGTGCCGAACATAAGCCGAGAATCTGACAAAGCGTTGAGCCAATTAATGTTTATGCCTGGCTATTTTGCGATGATGAATATCGAAAAAGGCTATGAGAATATCCAGCGTAACTACTACGGTTTATTAAATGATTCTGCTACAGAATATCATTTTAAAGATGAGTTACATTCAGTGAGCTTTATATACGAAGAGGGAGCATGGCGCCTTGACCATGTATCACAAATTCCAATGAATCATTATGAGATACTTTAAGTATTACAGCGAAGCAATTATCATGTTTTTTCTCTAAGATAAATTAGATGTCTGCTAATTTCGTTGTTAAAATATTTGGCAATGACAAATTAGCAGGAATCTTTAAAATCTAAAAATTGAAGACAATGTTGCTTAGTATTAACGTAAGTGCTGACTGACAAATTATAAACGCGCATATTCAAGAAAAACATCCACAGGCTCCTGCTTATTATTGCTAATGAATCAGGCGCATTATCTTATAAATTACTCAAAACTTATCTAATCAAAAATTTTGAGCTTAGGTCTCCGTTCTAACTCGTTTATGTCCAATATTGAGTTTATTGATAGTTGCTATATGATTTGAAAGCAAAAATATTTTTAAGGAAGAAATTTAAGTGAAATTTGAAGTTATTCATGAAGAAAATAGCGCGATTGTGGATGCGCTAGTAGACGGCGTTAGGCAATTTAATGCTGGGCTGTTAGGACCTGAGAAATCAGTGCCTTTGACTGTCATAGCACGTGATGAAACTGGCAAGTTGATTGGTGGTGTGGGTGGCCGGACTATCTATAAAAACTTCTTAATCAATGTTGTCTGGGTTGATGA
Source organism: Shewanella hafniensis (assembly GCF_019655335.1). GTDB lineage: Bacteria > Pseudomonadota > Gammaproteobacteria > Enterobacterales > Shewanellaceae > Shewanella > Shewanella hafniensis. The sequence goes on along the minus strand of NZ_BPFD01000092.1, from coordinate 13,267 downwards.
CCAAACCAGAGGCACTGGGCTTGGGCATAAACTCATGGCGCTTGCTGAAGCTGAAGCGAAACAACGGGGTTGCTTGGTAGCTCAAGTGGATACCTTATCGATTCAAGCACCTGTGTTTTATGAAAAACAAGGATTTGAGATCATAGGCACAGTCACCACTGACCCTCAGCGCATCTTTTTGATGAAGAAGTATTGATCAAAAAAGCGATTGAGAAACAGACTGAATTAACACACTTAGCAATGGTCGAAATGGGCGTTTTGCATGCAAAGTAGACCAATCTGCTCTTGGGATAAAATGGCGCACTCTAGCGCCTTTTTCGTATTCGTGCGGTTGACTTGCTCATCCGTCAGTTGCGTTATCGTCGCCGAATAGGCATTGGTTCGGCCACAATCGAGCCAAATATTCCCCACTTGTACCCAATAATGCTGCGCTTGTCCTGAATCGGAAACAAACTCGACTTCAAATCCCTTCGCCTCACATTCATGGTGGGCGCACTCAGATAGGACCAATCTCAAGTTGTCCCAAGCCGATAAATTGACTTCGGCATAGGCCGTTAAGAGTGACTCAACAAATTGTACATTCATGTATTTATCTCCGTTATTTAACCTGAACTCGGGGTATTTACGCAGTAGAGATTGAATCCTTAATGTCTATCATCGAACAACTAAGCTTGAGTCTTTGCCGCCATTAAATAGTAATCCCGCGCCGACACAGTGAAAAAATCCACTACCTGCATGTGCGCTTTTCCCGAGTGGGCGGCAAAGGAGCGTTCATTATCTTCGGCAATAAAGGTCAACATATAACTAAAATGCGGAGCAACTTGGCGACGAATTTCACTGACTAACGCCTCAAAAATCCCTTGCCCACGGTAGGCTTGCTGCACCCAAATCGGCCCGTATTGGCATGAGTTAGTCTTAGTTAATTTTGGTCCATCCCAATCGAGTTGCCCCAAACGATTCAACAAAGTGCGATAAATGGGCCAATGTTCGAAAAATCCCCAACGGCCGGCAATCACATAACCGACGATCTGCTGCTCAACCTGCGCCACTACGACCCAATGATGCAGCACTAATTCGCTCAATTCACTGTGGGAAAAAGCTTGCCCTTGCAGTCCCATATTGGCGGAGGCTAATTCGTCATTGAGATGTTTTTTCTCTAGCATCGCTAATAAATCAACATCTTGGGGTAAGGCTAATCTAATCTTCACAGTGTTCTCACAGCATAATGTTGGCTTTAGGCCCAATTTAAGGCCGTCAGTATACTCGGTTGGCTTAGTAGGCACAGCTAGAACAAGGTGCTATTTAGTGCCTTGATTTGCTAAATCCCCTTTTATTTCCCAAACTTAATCGATATTTAGCCCTAGTTAGGCGTTTGTATGTTGCCCGAGACCATCAATCCCAACCTGAGTTTACTTGATAGCGACAATCAGCAAGTGAATCTCACTCGCTGGATGCACCAATGTGAGCTAATCAAAAGCTATTACAACGCTAACACGGTTTTTATATTCCAAAAGACCAGCGCCAGATTTGAGATCATTGTCAGTGCAATCACTGAAACACCACAATTTACTGCGGGTACTTTGTACCCCGCTGAGTTCGAACTTTTCCAACAAATCCAAAATAGCCAACCCGATGGCTTATATCACAACCTTGGCAGTTTTATGTTGGATGATTTACCACGGGATTTTGATGGCATTCAGCACATTCTCTCGCGCCCAATCGCTTGGCCCGATGGCAGCCAATTTGGCGCCCTGTGCGTACTCAACCCACATATGACAGAGCCGCTAGCCAATGCCGCTATGCTCGAACCGTTCCAGATATTGCTGCAACAGGAATTATCTCTGCTGTGCCAGAACCATCGCATTGAATCCCTTTCGATGCGCGATCAAGAAACCGGCATGCTCAATCATTATGGTTTTTTGATGATGGCGCCAAGACAACTCAATTTAGGCCGCCGCTTTGGTGCCCATGCAGGCATCATCTTCTTTGAATTATTGAGTCCGGATAACGCGCCAGTCCCCCTCGAAGATAATCATCACAGGCTGTTGGGTAAGTTAATTCAAGATACGATACGGACCGCCGACGTAGCCGCCCACTACAACACCACGCAATTTGTGGTACTGGCCTTTGTGGATGGTGAACGGGATATTCAACATATTATGAAGCGGGTTGAAAAACTGCTTGAACAGCAAAATCATCGACTTAGACTCGATGCGAGCTACAGTTTTTTCACCCCGGAATCCAGCGCCAAACTCGCGCCCATGATGGAACTCGCGCGGGGTAAACTCGATTCTATGCGCCCAGCCATGCCTGAGATTGAAGACTCGCCAATTAAGCCCGCCATAGACTCAAGCTTATACGATAATCCCGCCGCAGATTCGGCGGCGCTTTAAGTTAATCAAGCAGTGATGTAATCAATTTTAGGCTTAACTGAAATATAGATTTAATTTGAGGCAGTACAAAATCACTTGGATTGCTCATCCTGGCGCTTCGCCCATTGGATAAACAGCACCACGGGATAGGGTGACATCAGGACCAATCCTAAGCCAATCAGGCTTGAGATCAGTAACATGCCGCTTATCTCTAGACTCCATTGCGTCAACATATAGAACCCAAGTCCACAAACTAGCATCAATACGCCTAACCAATGTAAAAACTTCAACAAATTCATAGTACTTTTAAATGAGTCCGACATATAAACCTCTTTAGATCTTTGATAAAACTTGTCACACTATGGCCATAACCATGGAAAAAGGAACCGTAACGATGTTAAAACAAACATTCATCTTAGGTGCGCTACTGTTGGGACTCACCGCCTGCCAAAGTACCGATGTCGCCCAAAATGAGACCATTCCATTAGAGGGCAGCTGGCACATTGAGATGGTTCAAGGCCAACCGACTATCGATTACAGCCCAGCGCAAATCACCTTTGAGGCCGAAGGCAAATTACACGGCAACAACAGCTGTAATAACTTTTTCGGTCAATATACCCAGCAAGGCCAAGAGCTTAAGCTATCTCCTGCTGGTAGCACAATGAAAGCCTGTGTCGATGCGCTAATGCAGCAAGAGCACAAAGTCATGCAAGCAATGCCATTAGTGGCCAAAGCTAAGTTAGTGCAAGGTCGCCTGACGCTACTTAACAGCGACGGCAAGCCAGTGCTAGTCTTGAGTCAATTGAAGTAAGCCCTGTGAAGTAAGCTAACTGAAGTAAACTCAACGAGATAAGCTTCAGCAAAGTACAATTGACTCGCATAAAAAAACCGCCATTGGCGGTTTTTTCGTTCTACAACCAGCAACCAAAGACGACTAGACTTTAGCGCTTTGCTCAGCCGCGGTTTCGAGGGCGATATTCTGCTCGGCTAGCACGGCACTTTGCACCATATCGGCATTGTAGTGCTCCATATCCAATTCATCCTCAGATTTAGCAATCACAGTTGTCGCCACTAAATCACCGGATACGTTAACTACCGTGCGTGCCATATCCAAAATCCGGTCAATCCCAGCAATTAACGCCACGCCTTCCAAGGGTAAACCGACTGTCGATAATACTAACGTCAACATCACCAAACCCGCGCCAGGTACGCCCGCCGTACCAATTGAGGCTAAGGTCGCCGTTAAAATGATGGTGAGGTAATCTACCCAAGTTAAGTCAATACCAAAAGCTTGGGCGACAAAAAGAGCCGTCACACCTTGATATAAAGCGGTGCCATCCATGTTAATGGTTGTACCCAACGGCAATACAAAACTGGAAATTTTCTTGTTAACACCTAAGTATTCGCTGGCGCATTTCATGCTCGCAGGTAAGGTACCTGCTGAACTAGAGGTAGTAAATGCCACAGCCATTGCATTACTGATCCCCTTGAAAAAATGTAAAGGATTCAGCTTAGAAAACATACTCAAAACAATACTGTAGAAGCCTAATACGTGAATAATGCAGCCAACGTAGACGGCAACAATAACCTTAAGCAGAGGGAGTAACATTTCAATCCCGTATGCTCCCGCCACCCAAGCCATCAATCCAAATACACCATAGGGCGCCAGCTTCATCACCATATCGGTTAACTTGTACATGGCTTCAGCAAGACTCTCGAACACTTTAATCGCTGGTTTTCCATGGTCACCGATCAACACTAAGGCAATCCCTAAGGCAACCGCAAAAACGATAACTTGCAAGATCTGACCGTTAGCTAACGCCGCGATAGGGTTGGTTGGGACTATATCAATCAGAGTCTGCATTACCGAAGGCACTTCCTTCGCTACATCAGAAACACCTGAGGGTAAGGGTAAATCAAGACCCGCACCTGGCTGGATAACATATCCAACGGCCAATCCAATACTGATAGCAATTGCCGTAGTACAAAGATAGAAAGTAAAGGACTTAAAACCAATCCGGCCCATCTTGGCAGTGTCTTCCATCGAAGTCACACCCACGATCAGTGAACAAAACACTAACGGCACAATCAACATCTTAATAATATTGACGAATAAGGTTCCAATCGGTTTTAACACCGTCGCTTGCTCACCTAATACTACGCCAACCGTAATTCCGAGCACCATACCGACTAGAATTTGTAGCCACAGAGGCACTGACATCCAGTAGGACCATGTACGGCCTAACATTGATGACGTTTGTTTTGACATGTTAATAACCTTGAATTTGAAATGAAGAACGGGCGAATGCCTATCCTTGGCTGGCACTAATTTATTCCCCAAATTAGCTGAGCGCAGAGTCTAGCATAACGGGCAAAAATCTAAGGATGATCTGTATCACGTTGATGCCAACCGCCGTAAAACCAGCCAAATATGCCAACGACATCAACCATCGCGACTGCATACTTAACCTTTATATTAAGCATCAAAATAGACTGTCACCATAACAGGTGCAATTTGCTGACGATAAAGCGCTGCTGGCGGTTGCTCACGTTCAATCAAATAACTCCAGTAATCGTCATCAAAACCACTGAAAATAAAGTCAGACTTACCCTTAGCTTTCAAGATCAACCACCACCAAACTAATCCCCATAAACCAAAGCTCAATAAAGTGAATACAAAGTGTAAACGATGATTTATTTTCTCATCAGCACCAAGCTCAAAGGCAGGTAAAACCTTAAGCTTATAGCGGCGTGTCGACTTAACGAATCCCATCATTAGCTCACTTAGTTCAAAAAGGGTACTAGAGACAAGCCTAGCAGATAAGACTTTAGTCGTACAAAAATCCGCAACAACAAATAATATCAGTGCCAAACCTGCCACTGCCGAACTCGTTATCCCACAATGTTCCATGCTAAAGTGAGCCACAAAATGGTTGTTCACTAAACAAGAGCGGTATTACTCAATAACCGCCTAGGAGTTGTTGTATGTTGATCCGTAAAGCTAAAGCTCAGGACCTCAGTGCCTTAGTCCAATTTAATCAGGCGATGGCCCAAGAAACTGAAGGCTTAGCCTTAGATGAAGCAACACTGACCCGCGGCGTAGGCACGCTACTTGAAAGTCCGCAAAAAGGCTTTTACCTTGTCGCCGAACTTGAAGGTGAGATAGTCGGCTCGCTGATGGTGACATTTGAATGGAGCGATTGGCGCGCCAAGGATTATTACTGGATCCAGAGTGTGTATATTCGCCCGCAAAATCGTCGCCAAGGCATTTATGGCAAGCTCTACAGTGAAGTCAAACAACTGGCCGAAGCCAATGGTGGCGCCGCCAGCTTCCGTTTATATGTCGAGCAAGAAAACCTTGCTGCCCAGCAGACCTATCAAGCATTAGGGATGAAGCAGAGTTACTACTTAATGTACGAAGAAAAATAATCCCTTCAATAGCTTATTCACAATAAAAAAGGATCGGGCCAATGGCACGATCCTTTTTTATGGGTCAAGATTCAGAGTAAAAGCCTAACGTTAACTCCTCGTTAAGCTTCACTGCACTGGCAAAACTTAACGGAAGAAACCAAACAGAATCGCCGTCATCGCCAATAAGCCGGCAATGATCACTAAGATATTGCTGATACGGCCACGATAGGCTTTTAACGCTGGCACTTTGTATACAGCGTACATAGGCATCAAGTACAGGATAGCCGCGATAATTGGGCCACCTAAGGCTTCAATCATGCCTAAGATACTTGGGTTGATCACAGCTACTGCCCAGATAGTGACAAACATAAAACCTAGGATGAACTTGTCGATCTTAGTATCAGTCACTGATTTGCCGCTTGAACGTAACTGCTTAACAATCACCCCTTTCATGCCTTCTGTCGCGCCCATGTAATGGCCGAAGAAAGAGGACACAATCGCGATAAAGGCGATAAACGGACCAAAGTAGCTTACAAAACCACTTGAATGCACGTTGGCGAGGTAAGACAAAATCGGTAAGTTCTGCGCTTTCGCTTCTGCCAATTGGGCTGGTGATAGCGACAGCACACAAGAGAACACAAACAACATCACAAAGCCCACTAACATCATCGAAGTGTTACGTAAAATCACGTCGGCTTTACGAGAAGCATTGGCGCCATGCTCACGTTTTAGTGACACAGAGAACTGTGAAATCGCAGGAGAATGGTTAAAGGCGAACACGAGCACAGGAATCGTTAACCACACTGTGCCTAAAAATGCACCCGCCTCAGGCACAACTTGTAAGGCATCCATTTTCCACTCAGGGATCAGGTAGATAGACATAAAGGCCAAAATACCCACCAGCGGATACACCAGTAATTGTGTCACTTTCAGCATGAACTTTTCACCCGCAACCATCACAGCCATCATACCGAGGATCAATACACCCGATAAAATGAAGCGTGGTGGCGAGGCCATACCTAATTGGTTGACGATAAAGCTATCAACAGTGTTAGTAATACCCACACCGTAAATTAATACAATCGGATAGATAGCAAAGAAATACAGTACGGTAATGGCCTTACCCGCACCCACACCAAAATGCTCTTCTACGACTTGGGTAATGTCGCTGCCGGGAATGCTTGATGAACAAACAAAACGAGATAAACCGCGGTGGGCAAGATAGGTCATAGGACCAATAATTGCAGCCATTAATACCAAAGGCCAAAAGCCGCCCATGCCCGCATTGATGGGTAAAAATAAAATTCCAGCGCCTACGGCAGTGCCGAATAAACTCAACATCCAAGTCGTATCTTGGCGAGTCCAAGGTAAGTGTTTCGTTGAATCTAAACTCTGTGTGCTTTGAGGTGTTCCAAGAACACTGGTCGCATCTTTTTGCATATAAAAGTTACCTTACGGTGTGACTAGCATAATAAATTCGCGCTAAGGATAACCAAAAAAAGCCCATAAAAGTTGATCTGACACGGCTTTATGTAAGGGAATTTCATAATAAACTGATATTGAGATCTAGATCGCTGATTTGATGTAATAAATTTTCAATACAGCAGCAAAAAACACACATAAAAAACCGCTTAACGACACAATATTTTCACCTCAAACCAAAGCCAGTCACATAGCATAAGCGCCGAGAAAAACACCAATTCGGAGATAGATCACAAAAATCAGCAAAACATGATCCAGTACCGCATATCGATAACTAGAGTCGATCAAGATCACATCCGCTAATGTTAAATTTTTACAAGTCGCTATCAGTTGTAAACGCGTATAAAAAACGGCTCACTGCGGAACCAACGCCGGAGTGAGCCGTTAACGATTAACGCACAATCAGTACGCTCAAGCTTTGGCGCAAAGGCATAGGGTATTGGGCTAGCGAAATTAAACAGCGACATATTACCAGGTAAGATGGTAAACCGAGCCTTCACCACTTTAATGACAGGCTATTGCCTCCCCTACTGTTGGCTTTTTACTGAGCTTCGCCGACGACTGTGGCAGAATAGAAAACCCAAACACTTAGACACCTCATACCATTTAAGCAATGATTCAAACGAGCGTCTACATTAAAAGCTGAATTAAATAACTTATATGCAACAAAACATTATCAAGATAACAGTGGGTTCTAAAAACCCGGTAAAAATCAACGCGGCAACTAACGCCATGGCACAACTGTTCCCCGACAGCATAATAGAAGCCAGTGGTATGGATGCGCCTTCAGGTGTTGCGGCGCAGCCAATGACAGATAAAGACACTCGCCAAGGGGCGATTAATCGGGTGTGCTATTGTCAACAGCAGGATCAACAAGATACTCAGGCCGACTACTATTTTGCGATGGAAGGCGGTGTCGATTGTTTCGACTTTGGCCCAGCCACATTCGCCTATATCGCCATTGGGCATAAAGATCAGCTTGCCATTGGCCGCAGCGCAATTTTACCTCTGCCAATGCAGGTTTATCGGGCATTAGAAGCGGGTGAAGAACTCGGACATGTGATGGATAGATTGTTCAATACTATCAATATTAAACAAAAAGGCGGTGCCATAGGCCTGCTCACCCACGGCCACGCCACCCGTGAAAGCAATTATACCCAAGCGATTATTCTCGCCATGGCGCCGCTATTAAATCCCGATATTTACGTACAGAATTGTTAGTAACATGTTGCAAGCGCAGTTGAAGCCCGCTAACTTAGTTGTGACATGCAACCAAACCCATTCGACTATGGCTCAAACAGACGCACCATCGACTCCAGTTATGCCTATGACTCACGCTAAGCAAACGGCGGAGTCAGGCTCATCCGCCCAACTTAGGCATTTATCTCGCTATCTGGTGAGAAATTTAGGCATGCTCAACGCCGCCTTTGGGGATCTCCCCTTATCACCCGTGCAAGCCCACGCCCTGTTTGAGATAGGTAAGCAGCCCCTGACCATCAAAGAGCTGGCCTGCAAACTCAGCATAGATAAGTCCAATGCGAGCCGAGCGATTAAGCATCTGATTGATAAAAATCTTGCCCAGAGTCAAATTCATCCAAGGGATAGCCGCTGTTTAGTGGTACAACTCACACCCGCAGGGAAGAAGTTACTCCTGAAATTAGACGCTCAGCAAAATCAATTATTTCAAGAAATCTTAGCCCAACTGACCCCAGCACAAACCTCACAAATCGAAGAGGCGCTCATGTTGTATAACCAAGCCGTACATAACGCCAAACACCAAAGTGGCTGCCACATTCGCCAAGCCACTGCCCAAGATGATGCCGCAATTGCCAAAGTCATCCGCGATGTTTCGGCCGAATACGGCTTAACCGCGGATAAAGGCTATAGCGTGGCCGACCCGACCTTAGATTGCCTCAGCCAGATTTACTCCCAAGCGGGCGCCAACTATTGGATTATTGAATTAGAGGGGCGCATTTTAGGCGGCGCCGGTATTGCGCCGTTAGCTAACAATGATGGCGTCTGCGAACTGCAAAAAATGTACTTTATGCCCGAAATCCGCGGTAAAGGCTTAGCTAAACGTTTAGCGCTGCTGGCACTCGATTTCGCCCGCGAAACGGGTTATCAAAGCTGCTATTTAGAAACCACCGCTGTACTAAATGAAGCCGTAAAACTCTATGAGAAATTGGGCTTTGTGCATCTGTCGGCTCCCCTAGGCAACACTGGCCACGACGCCTGCGAAATGCCTATGCTGCTAGAACTTAATCAATAGAATAAATACACAGCAAAATTTAAACAGAAGTCACAATGCCAAACAGCCATGATTAAGCATGTTTGGCATTATCAATTTGTATCAGCAAATGTTATTCAGCAAGATGATTTAAATTATCAGTCTTAGGGCATAGTTTTTCTTAACTTAATTGCATTAAAATATGGCAATTTTACCTCGCTCAATTTTTAATAAATTGAAAGGTGTTTGATACCATTTTGTTAACGGCATTAAATAGGGAACATTATGCTCAGTTGGATTTTTAGTGATAAGAAACTCACTCTTCGGGAAATATGTCTAGATAACACACTTTCGACCGCGACTAAAATAAAGAAAGTTGATCAATTTATTGCCGATAGTGGAGATCTCAATTTTATTGATCTCAATATTTCGCCCTGCAATATATTAGTTCCACTATCTTGCAGTCCTCAGTCCGATTTAGTGCTTATAAAATACTTGCTCAGTAAAGGCGCTAAAATCGAATGTAATGGTTTCAGTGCCTTGCATTCGGCTATTGAATATAACAACTCTGAACTCGTTACCTTATACCTAGACTCTAGTGCCAATCTTTACTTTCAAAATCAATACAATAATTGCTGGCTCAACTATCTATTTCATCCTAATCCGCAGTATATCTACCAGGATCATCAACGTAGAGATATGATCGACCTTCTACTTGCAGCTAAGTTAGACATCAATAAACCGGTGAGTTTCTGGACCAATGGCGAAATAAACCACCCGCTAGAAATATTATATGATGAACGAAGTAAAGATCTATTTCTGCATATCATTAATAAAGACATCCCATTAGAAATAGGTAAATTAAGTCTAATTGAAAATATTATTTCCTCGAGCGAATTTTGGGGAGTTGAAGCCTTTTCTCCTTTAGTAAAACGCTTTCCTGAATATAAAAAGTCCCGTTATATTATGGCAAATGATAGTAGCTTCTGGGACGATGCCAATTTACTCGAGCTTTGTGTTTATGCTAAATCACAAGAATATACTAAATATCTGCTAGACCATTATCCGCAGCTCAAAGCCGATTCCCACGCTAAAAGCTTGGTCTATGCGGCATTGACCTCAGAATTTGACCTTGGGATTATCGAAAAGCTACTTAAGGCCACCGTCGATATTAATCGCATCTATAGGATGACTCCGCCCGATGCCGACCATTCCCCCTTGCTCAACCAATATCTTGATCACGCCAAATTTACCGATGTGAATAAACGGAGTTACATCTATCAAGCCCTTGAACTCTTGCTCAAATATGGGGCTAATCCTAATGCCGAATTTGTGAATACGGGTAAAGCCTATGAGATGTTAGTCTGGTCGAACTTACGACTACTGATTTATCCCATGGTCGAAAACAAAACCTTTCTGCCCGAGTTTCTCGATCTGTTCCTGCAATACGGTATGGATATCAATAAAAAATTTGGTGCGGTGGATGAACCTACCTTACTCACCCTCTGCCAGCGTGGTTCGGGTAAAGAAGATCAAGCAACACTTATCCAAGTGATGGAATATCTGCTCACCAAAGGGCTGGATTTAAGCCTCACCAATATCTACAACACTAACTATGTGTCTGCGGCGGCAATCTCCTGTCGAACCCAACTACTTGAATGGCTTATTAACCAAGGCGGGGATATTTTTACCCATTGCGGCCACGATAACTCGCCCATTCTACACAAGGCGATTTCGACCTACTGGTGGGATCAAATCTCAGGCCCCATGCGGCGCAATACCGTAGAACTGTTACTACGACACGGAGCTAAAATTGAAGAATTCTCAGTAGATGAGCAATTTACGCCACTGATGTGCGCCTGTTACTACGGCGCGCAGTCCTGCGTTGAGGTGCTACTCGAACATGGCGCCAACCCCAATGCCATCAATGCCGAAGACACCACCCCCGCCCTTTGCGCTGTGATAGGCGGCAGTTCAATCGAGTTCCCCCGCTTTGAATCAACGGCGGTGCGGATCTTAAGACGATTGCAGCAATATGGCGCCAACTTAACCGTGACCAATAGCTTAGGCAATAGCCCGCTGATAGCGGCTATTGAGCATGAATATAAAGAGATTTTCGAAGCGCTGCTGCAAATAGCCTCCTACAGTGAAACTCTGCTTAAGCGAGCACTCGAAGTCGCGGAGCCAGAAAGCTATTTCAGCCGTCGCCTACTGCAACATATTAATGGCGAAACAATGCAACAGCCGACTCAAGCTCAGGTCCAGACTGAAACTAAGCCTATATCAAATATGCAGACAACCGAGACGGCAGATGATAACGCTCCTGCTGGCCAACCAGATATAGTGTCTAAAAAGGCCAAATTAGAGGTAAGTAATGCGGCTTCAGATAAAAACCAAATCCCAACGCTGTTTGATCTCAAAACCAAAGTGCAGAGCTTCTTTAAACTTATCGCAAAGGATCCCGATATCACTGTCGCCCAATTTAAAGGCATAGAAGAACAGCTCGATCTGCTGATTGAAAAACTGAATGACTTTAGCTTTTTCCGCAATCAGGCCACCCAAGCGGAGTTTGAAGAAAGCGTGCAGGAATATATCGATGATACGGTCGATGAAATAAACAAGTTAATCGAGGATGATTATCCCGCCCTAACCGAAGCCTTAGTCGATTCTGTCTGGACGATTTTGCAGTACTTTAGGGTTGATATCGAGATTGAAACCGCACTGAGAAAGCGCTTTTGGTAACTGTTATCACCTACTTTGGGTAGCGGTTCGCTCCTTAACTGCCAACGAGAACCAAGGCTAAAGCCCCAACTTTGGGGCTTTACTCTTTCGAGGTTAACGCTAACAAAAAGTGATACTTAGGATACTGACACGGCCGAAACTTAAATCGAAACTCAGACACCTAATCTTAATGTTTGAATGAATTAGCGCTATTTGTTGCCTTATATACAGCCGCTGCGATTTTTGATGGCTTACATTGAAGCAATTATAGCCAGAGTTGGTTAAAGGCAAACTGCAAGTCCATTCAGTTGTTTATCTAAAATGGATGACCAGGTTTTCCACATAGGTATATGGAGATTTTAGGCGGGAGAAAAGCGTACCCGTTAACGCAGGGTGAGATCATACTAACCTAAAAATTGAGCAATCAAGACAATATGCTGATATTTTGTATGAAAAACACTCATAAACATGATTAAGGCTGAGTGTTATTCACTTATGAATAGAGTGTTTTATGAGCAGGAAGTATATTTGTTACTTGATTTAACAAAGCTTAATCCCGCCCTGCCCGTTAACGGGTACGCTAAAGGTAATACTGCATTATTTGTTATCACGCTTAGCAATGCTATCTTTCAGTTTTACAGGAATAATATTTTCGAATAAACTGTCAATTTCACTTGGAATAGTAATAAGTTCTTTTGCAATTATATTTATCAACCTAAACAACAAAAATGCAATGTCTTTGTCATCATCGAAATCAATCATTCCTGGATGCACTGCTTGATTCCCAATGTATCTAACCAAGTCCATTGCTTGTTGTATTTTTTTTCCTACACCATCAGAAACTTTCTGCTTAATCATCTCGTTAATATCGCCTGACAGACCTAGATGATTCAGTAACTTCTGCAAGGCAAGTCTAAGCAATGCTGCTGCAGACTTTGGTGATAATTTAAAAACAGATACAGCTTCGTTATATATTTTCATCACATCACTCGGTAAATCCTTACTTGGTGGCTCGATATGATTCGCTAATGGATAAATCGCTTCTGAGTTATAC
>NZ_BPFD01000091.1 GCF_019655335.1 Shewanella hafniensis | reverse complement strand
AAACAAGTAAAATCCAAACTGGTCGTTTTGATAGATCAAAAGTGTGATAAATATAAAAAGAACGATGAAGTTATTGGTATTGTTGCGAATAATATGTTGGCAAAGTTTGGCTCGGATAGAACCATTCAAGAAGTAACAATGAATGATTCCAAAGAGCACGTTGGCTTGCAAGTCGTAGATATTTTAACTGGCGCAGTAAATTCAGGCTACATGAAGTTCCTAAATCCTAATCTAACTTTATCCGTAGCAAAAGAAGCTGCATTCATTAAAATGGCTAATATGCTTGGTTGGGATAAACTGGTTTACGACACATATCCCAACAAAGACTTTAACATTTGGCACTTTCCATCTGAAAATAGGTCAAGACCAGCAACAAAAGCAATTACCCCTAATTTTAGTATCAAGGCAGTAGAGCCAAGTGAAATATAACAAGCTAATTAATAAGGACAAAAAACAGTTTTCTGTTTTCGTTCCTCAACATTTTAGCAAACAATTTTTTTTCCATTATTAGGGCGTTATCCATAGAAATTTTAATTCGAAACTCACTAATTCGAACTAAAAGTCTAACTCGGAAATGTCCAAAGTGTGTTGCGTATGTGTTTTAAACCTGCAGGTTACATGAATGCACGAAAGGTGAGCCATGGTGATTGGCGAGACGACCGTCCGCCCCATGGACGGGGCGGTCGAGCATCCACGGACGGACTGGCTGCGAGTCGGTGAGTCAATGCCATGGCAAGCCTATATGCGTAGATACCAGCCAACGCTAAACCTCTAAAACCCAAAACCAAAACCAAAGTTGCCGATCCCCCGCGCTGGTTACCAACACATTTCTATCCAAAAGCAACATAGTCGATTTTATAATCTAGAGCCCTCAATATGCCCTACTGAAATATATACCCATAGTCACACTCATATTCAAAGTCGCAATGTGCGCCACATGAAGTATGAAAGCCAAAACCATAAGGCGGAATAGCCGATGAGATAAATCCACTCCCCTCTTATATATAAAAAGAGGAGTGATACTTTTATTCAATCGATATCAATCAAGCCAACTTAAAGGCTTTTATTTTGGGCAGATGGGCAGCGAGTTGGGGGAATTTGTGGGGTTGAACGTCATCCCAATCAATCGAATAATAGGCGCTTAATTCACTGGCGAGTTGCTGATTATCGAACATCTCATCATTCACAGAAAATATACACATGGCCTTTTGAGTATTCTTTTCACGAAATTGCGACACGCACTTATTGGCAATGTCGGCATATTCTTCTGGGCGGTCAATCTTGCCCTGCATATTATTTTCTGGGTGCAAATTAGGGTTAATCAGCACAGATTTAAGACCATTTAAAAATCCAATCCGCTCGGCCCAATAAGCGCCGAGTCCTACGCCAACCATTAACGGCGCGGGATCGTCGCTATGCTGCATTTGCTTAGCGACTTCCTTGAGCAAGTGTTGCATGTCGTGCTTAGGGTGCAAGGTGCTGTAACTGATCAAACGTACGTCAGGGTCAATAAATTGCAACTGACGCATTTTTTCGTGATTACCTGGGCTAGTAGCATCAAATCCATGAAGATAGAAAATCATATCAAGGCCTTTTAATCATTTTTAATCATTTTTAATCACAGTGAATTAACTAACCCTAGCAAAAGAGTGATCTCACACCTTGCGCTACATCAAACTTTCGCCTGTTGGGCCAAACAAATTTGCTCGGCAAGCTGTTTGGCATTTTCCCAACGAGCCGTATTATCGAGCGCCGCTGCCGTTTGCGCGGCATTAGGTTTAAGTAAACTCGCAGGATACTGCGGCGCGCTCGTAGGCCATGTAAAGCCATCGAGTAGCGACATTACGCCCGCATTATCATTACACACTAAAATCATGTCGCAACCTGCGGCTAAGGCGGCGCTGGCCCTTGCACGGTAATCGCCCGCAAATCCAGCGCCTTGCATGCCGAGATCGTCAGAGAAGATCACCCCGTTAAAGCCAAGTTCTTTACGCAGCACTTGTTTTAGCCAGTATTCAGAGAAGCCCGCAGAGTTGGGGTCGACTTTAGGGTAAACCACGTGCGCGGGCATCACGCCTAATAACTTTTCTTTTGCGATCAATTCTTTAAACGGCAGGATATCCTTTGCAAAAATCGCCTCGGCATCGCGATCATCAATGGGTTTCTCGTAGTGCGAATCCGCCAGTACACTGCCGTGTCCGGGGAAATGTTTACCCACGGCGCCCATGCCTGCGGCCGCCATGCCCGCAATAAAGCTTTCGGCCAGTGTAATGACCTCAGCGGGCTCTGGGCTAAAGCTGCGTTTACCTATAACTTGGCTCACACCGTTTAAATCCAGCACGGGCGCGAAACTTAAGTCGATATCGCAGGCCAGTAATTCAATCGCCATCAAGAAACCCAGCTCACAGGCCCAACGTTTGGCTAACGCTATATCGCCCTTAGCTGCAGGTAGAATGTCGCCCATAGCGGGAATAATGGTAAAGCCATCGCGGAAGCGTTGTACTCGGCCACCCTCATGATCGACGGCAATTAATAGTTCAGGGCGGATTTGGCGTATCTGTTGTACCAGACGGATCAACTGATCACGGCTTGAAAAATTACGGGAAAATAGAATTAAACCACCCACCTGTGGATGGCGTAGCATCTCAGATTCTGCCTCACTGACGTCCAACGACAGTAGGTCCAACATTAAATAGCTCATACTTCTCCCTAAAAATTTTCATTAATACTCAAAAAATAACCACTCAAGCCATAAGTGGGTCGCGCTCACAAAAAAGCCCAAAAAAGCGAATCATCTGCCCTTGTAGCGCTTTTAAAGCCTGTATTCTTGACCATAAAATGGCCAGCAAAAAAGTCCCAATTAAGTTCAGCTTATCCGAACTATAACGAATTAAAAAAACTAATGTGAATTGTCACACTAATCTATGGGATACTGAGGTTAGAGTATCACACAAGCAGATTTCGCATGAAAGAGCGCCGCCATTGACCAGAGTTCACGTTGAAGATTAGCGTGCTTCAATCTGCAGAGCGAGCAATCCCATGCACTCAGACTAAAATAATAAACAAGACACAACAGGACTTCTATCATGATTAGCGTATTTGACATGTTCAAGATCGGCATAGGTCCATCGAGTTCACATACTGTCGGCCCAATGAAAGCGGGCAAAATTTTTATGCAAAACCTGACTGACTCAGGACTCGTGACCCAGATTGATGAATTAAGAGCCGAGCTCTTTGGCTCCCTAGGCCAAACAGGCAAAGGCCACGGCACGGGAAAAGCAGTGATTTTAGGCTTAATGGGTGAAGACCCAGAAACCGTAGACACTGACAGTATCGACGGCATTTTAGAGCACGTATCCAAGAACGAAACCTTAACGTTGCACTGTGGCAAAGTGGTTAAATTTACCCGCGAGCAAGGCATTACCTACCACAGACGCAAAACCTTGCCAGCCCACGCCAACGCCATGACCCTGTACGCTTATTGTAAAAATGAGTGTCTTTTCGAGCGTACTTATTATTCTGTCGGCGGCGGCTTTATCTTAGATGAAGATGAAATCAGCCAACGTAACGCATCCCCTGCATCACAAATCGAAGCGGCACCTTTTGATTTTGGCAGCGCAGCGCAATTATTAGAATTGTGTGGCGAACAAGGTCTGAGTATTTCTTCTTTGATGATGGCGAACGAACTGAGTTTAGCCACCGAAGATGAAGTCAAAGCCAAGCTGTGGAACATTTGGCAGACCATGAAAACCTGTATCGAACGCGGCTATCAGAAGGAAGGCATTTTACCTGGCGGCTTAAAACTGCGTCGCCGCGCCCCTGCCCTGTACCGTCGTTTGAAAGCCGAAGGCCGTAACAATGTCGATCCATTAACCGCTATGGATTGGGTCGATTTATTCGCCCTGTCGGTCAATGAGCAAAATGCAGCCGGCGATCGCGTAGTGACAGCACCCACAAACGGCGCTGCGGGAATTATCCCAGCAGTATTATGCTACTACGATACTTTCGTACAAGAAGTGGATATTGATGTCTGCGCCCGTTACCTATTAACCGCCGCCGCAATTGGTATTTTGTACAAGAAAAATGCCTCAATATCTGGCGCCGAAGTCGGTTGTCAAGGTGAAGTCGGCGTAGCCTGTTCTATGGCTGCAGGCGCACTGACTGAAATCATGGGCGGCACGGTTGAGCACGTTGAAAACGCAGCTGAAATCGGCATGGAACATAACTTAGGTCTAACCTGCGATCCTGTGGGCGGCCTAGTGCAAGTACCATGCATCGAACGTAATGCCATGGGCGCGATCAAGGCGATCAACGCCTCTCGTATGGCCCTACGCGGTGACGGTAACCATAAGGTTTCACTGGATAAAGTGATCAAAACCATGATGGATACCGGCAGAGACATGCGCAGCAAATACAAAGAAACCGCCAAAGGCGGTCTAGCGGTAAACATAGTTGAGTGCTAAGTGCTGAGTGTTAGTTCACTCTAGCTAACCGCTTAAATCGCACCATAAAAAATGCCGCCACTCACTGAGTTGCGGCATTTTTGTTTTAGCTCATCGGCATGAATGCTGAATCGACGATTCAGGCCTTAAAGTACAAACTATGGAACTTAAGGTGTTCTTCAATAAAGCTCGCGATAAAGTAGTAGCTGTGATCGTACCCCGGCTGCATCCGCACATCCAAGGGATAACCCTTGGTATGGGCGATATCCACCAGCGATTGTGGCATCAATTGAGTGTCTAAAAAGCTGTCAGCTTCACCTTGGTCAATCAGTACTGGCACTTCGCTAATCGCGAGCTTAAGCAACTCGCATGCATCATACTGGCGCCAATGTTCACGATTTTCACCTAAGTACTCACTGAAGGCTTTAATGCCCCAAGGTGCATTACTCGGATTCGAAATCGGGCTAAAGGCCGAAATGGAGCTGTATCTGTGCGGATTACTCAGGCCTATCACCAAAGCACCATGGCCGCCCATCGAATGGCCGGAGATGGCGCGCTGGGTAGTCACAGGAAAATGGGCTTCAATCAAGGCTGGCAACTCGTGGACTATGTAATCGTACATTTTGTAATGACGATTCCACGGTGCTTTGGTCGCATTGAGGTAAAACCCCGCGCCTAAGCCTAAATCGTAGGCTTTGTCCGCCGCATCGGGCACATCGTCACCGCGAGGACTGGTATCTGGAGCGACAATCGCCATCCCAAGTTCAGCCGCCATGCGCTGTGCGCCCGCCTTCTGCATAAAGTTTTCATCTGTGCAGGTTAGACCTGAGAGCCAATACAGCACAGGCACAGGTTTATTCACCGCTTCAGGTGGCAGATAAATCGCAAAGCGCATCTCGCAGTTTAACGACTGAGATTGATGGCGATATTGCTTATGCCAACCGCCGAAACTCTTGTTACAACTGATATTTTCTATGGTCATACAAGTCCTTTTAAGCTCAATCTGTTAGCGCTTGGTCATAACTTTTAGCGTTAGTCATCTGTTCAGTTGGCAACACAGCAGACAGATTTGCACCTGTCTGCCGGTTTGTCACATCAAGCTGAAGCATCAAGTTAGCGTGCAAAATCGCTTATTTATCAAAATGGATCACGCTACGGATGCTCTTACCTTGGTGCATCAGCTCGAATGCTTCATTGATTTGCTCAAGCCCCATAGTGTGGGTGATAAAGTCATCGAGCTTGAACTCACCGGCCATATAACGCTCAACAATGTGTGGCAGTTCCGAGCGCCCTTTCACACCGCCAAAAGCAGAACCGCGCCACACGCGGCCAGTAACAAGCTGGAATGGACGAGTTGAAATCTCTTGCCCTGCACCAGCAACACCAATAATCACCGACTCGCCCCAGCCCTTATGACAACACTCTAAAGCGCTGCGCATCACGTTGACGTTGCCGATACACTCAAATGAGTAATCTACGCCGCCGTCGGTCATCTCAACGATCACCTCTTGGATGGGCTTATCGAGTAATTTAGGGTTGATGCAATCGGTCGCACCAAGTTTTTTGGCTAACTCGAACTTAGACTCGTTGATATCAATGGCGATAATGCGGCTGGCTTTTGCCATAGTCGCGCCAATGATCGCCGATAAACCAATACCGCCGAGGCCGAAAATCGCCACGGTCGCGCCCTCCTCCACTTTGGCCGTGTTCATCACAGCGCCCATACCAGTGGTTACGCCGCAACCTAACAGACAAATCTCTTCTAATGGCGCGCTCTTATTGACTTTAGCCAATGAGATCTCAGGTAGCACAGTATATTCAGAGAAGGTCGAGCAGCCCATGTAATGGAAAATAGGCTTGCCATCGAGATAAAAACGCGTGGTGCCATCGGGCATTAAGCCTTTACCTTGGGTCGCGCGAATTTTTTGGCACAGGTTAGTTTTGCCCGATAAGCAGAACTTACACTCGCCACACTCAGGGGTATAAAGTGGGATCACATGATCGCCCACTTGCACGCTGGTCACGCCCTCACCCACTTGCTCAACGATACCGCCGCCTTCGTGGCCTAGAATCGCCGGAAATACCCCTTCTGGATCGTCACCGCTCAGGGTAAAGGCATCCGTGTGACACACGCCTGTGGCCACAATGCGCACTAAGACTTCGCCCGCTTTAGGTAACATCACATCCACTTCTTCAATTTTTAGTGGTTGTCCTGGTCCCCAAGCCACAGCGGCCTTTGATTTAATAAACTGCGGATTTTCGTTCGACATTGTTACCGTCCCTTGATAGGTAATAAGAGAAAATTATTGTTGTAATAGATTCAACTTGAGCTAAAGCCTATTGGTTCAAGCATACTGGCTCAAACATACGGACTCAGCATAAAGAGCTCTGCATAAGGGCCAACGCAGATGCCTATTGCACTTATGCTGCTGCACTTATGCTACTGCACTGATGCCAATCAATAATAAGATTGTATTTGTTTCTCAGCGAGAGACAATCTAGTATTCAAGCAATTCATTTTTACTGAGTAACAACAATGTATCTCTGGGATGGCATTTCTGAGTTTGTCGCAGTGGCCGAGGCCGAAAGTTTTACCTTAGCGGCACAGCGACTGAATATCTCCACCGCCCACGTGAGTCGCCAAATCACGGCATTGGAAAATCGCCTCGGCACTAAGCTGTTTTACCGCACCACCCGCAAAGTGTCGTTAACCGAAGAAGGTACGATTTATTATCGCCATTGCCGCCAATTACAAACCGGGTTAGAAGAAGCCGAGCGCGCCATCTCAAACCTAAAGGACTCACCTCAAGGCTTAGTCAAGCTCACGGCGCCCGTGGCCTATGGCGAGAAATTTATCATGCCATTACTCAATGATTTTATGGTGCAATATCCCAGCGTTGAATTTAGCGTCGACTTGACCAATCGCACCTTAGACTTGATTGAAGGTGGTTACGATCTGGCGATTCGCCTCGGCAAA
The DNA here is from genome assembly GCF_019655335.1 of Shewanella hafniensis. Taxonomy (GTDB): domain Bacteria; phylum Pseudomonadota; class Gammaproteobacteria; order Enterobacterales; family Shewanellaceae; genus Shewanella; species Shewanella hafniensis. The sequence continues at coordinate 8,887 of NZ_BPFD01000091.1, read as the reverse complement.
CTCGCCGACTCGAGTTTAATGGCCAAACCCTTAAGCAGCCGTACTCACTATGTGGCCGCCTCACCGAGTTATGTGGAAAAATACGGCCAGCCCCATACGCTATCAGAGCTTAACCAGCACAATTGCTTGATTGGCAATCACAATTACTGGCGCTTTGTGGAGAATGGTCGCGAACGCAATATCAAAGTGCGCGGCAATCTCAATTGTAACAGCGGCTACGCACTCAGGGATGCGGCGCTAAAGGGAATTGGTATAGTACAACTACCTGATTATTATATTGAAGATGATATAAATGCAGGACGTTTACTGTCCTTACTCGACGGTCACCGCGAAGCCAAAGAAGGCATTTGGGCGCTCTATCCGCAAAATCGCCACCTGTCGGCTAAGATCCGCGTATTGGTCGATTACCTCGCAGAAAAACTCATCGAACAGGACTAATCTTTTTCTGAACAGCTGGTTGTTGAGCAGTATTTTGTGGAGCCGTCTGTTGTTGAGCGGATTGCTCAGTTCGAACAAACGAAGCGATAACAGACAAGACGCCGCAAACTAGCGCCAGTTTTCCCGTAAAGTGTAATACAACATACCTAACGCTAGCGCTTGATTACCAAACCATTCATTTAACGGAATACGGATATGGCGCATGGCGGCAAACAAATCAAATTCACGCAATTGCCCGTCCATCGCATTGGCCATGATCTCGGCCATAATGTGTGATGTCGCGACCCCATGCCCAGAATATCCTTGGCAATAGAATACATTAGGCGACACTTTGCCGAGCTGCGGGATACGGTTAATCACAATTCCTGCCATTCCCGCCCACGCAAATTCGATATCAACGCCCTTTAATTGTGGAAACGTGCGCTCAATTGCAGGCCGTAATTCCGCCGCCACATTTTTAGGATCGCGGCCGCTGTAGTTAGTGCCACCACCGAACATCAACCGTTTATCTGCGGTCAGGCGATAGTAATCCAGCACAAAGCGACAATCGTACACGGCTAAATCCTGCGGATTGATTTGCGAAGCGATCTCATCAGGCAAAATTGCAGTAGCACAATTGCCTAAGGACGCTGGAAATAACATGCCACGCAGTTGAGGACGCGCAAGTTTATGGTAGGCATTCCCCGCGATCAGCACGCTATTGGCGCGCACTTTTCCCTTGGCGGTGACAACGGTAGCAAGATCGCCCTCCTCAATATCGAGCACGGGCGAGTTTTCAAAGATCAACGCCCCAAGCCCTGCTGCGGCGTGGGCTTCACCCAGGCATAGATTGACTGAGTGCAAATGCATGTTGCGCCGATTGACTAAACCGCCGTGATACAAGGGCGAGCCTAAATAGGCGAGCATTTCATCGGCAGAGACTAACGTCATAAACTCCCCCATGCCGCGACGCTGCGCTTCATCATGCATAGCCCTAAGCTCGTGCATATGCAGCATCTGGTAAGCGGTTTGAATATGACCAAACTTTAAATCACACTCTATGCCGTACTTGGCCACCCGATTTTTAATAATGTCATGACCGCGCCAACGTAAATTCCACACATAATCTTCAGCTTCATTGCCAATCTGACGACGCAGTTGTTTTGTCATCGCGGCATCGCCGGACAAACTGCCCGTCACCTGCCCACCGTTGCGTCCGGTTGCGCCCCACGCAATTTTGTTGGCCTCAATAAGCGCCACCTTGTAGCCCTTCTCGGATAATTCCAGCGCCGTTGCTACACCTGTAAACCCGCCACCGACAATCGCCACATCGACGCGAATGTCGCCTTCAAGCTCAGGATAATCCGACTCTTGGTTAATGGTGGCATTGTAGTAGGAGGCGCAACGCTCTGCTGGCATAGTCATTCCTTGATGTTGAAAGTTAAGTGTTGAAAGTTAAATATTAAAAGTTGAGTGTTGAACGATAAGTACTAAAAGCTGTGTGCTGGTAATGGGTGTTGAGTCTTAGTTTATAGGCGCGAGTGTTAACACGTTTCCCCCGACGGTTGTTTTATATTTTTTACAAGCGTTCAGAATTTGAGAGTATATCTGAGTTGAGATCGAGGTCAATAGTGGATTGAATTAACCGCTTGCTGGACATAACAAAGGGAGTTGGGCTGGTTTCTGCTTGACGAGCCTGAAATGGAGAAGCTCGAGATAAAAGTATCTGAAATGGCGGCCCCTGTGATTATGGAGCTAGAGATTAAGCAGCCAGAGATTAAGAACATGAGCTTAGGCGCCGAAGATTAAGGCGTGGCTCATTTTATCTTTTAAGTCTTATGCTTTTTGCTGGTTTAAGATAGGCTTGTGCGGCGCCATACTCTTTTAATCTCAACTGCCTAGAGTCCATTATGTCACTATTACCCATTGCCCAGCCACTTAGCCAACTGCCGTTTTCCCAAGCGTGCGAAAACAACAAAGCGCCGATTTTAGCCGTACTAACGCAGGCATTCTCACTCAACCAACATGTGCTCGAAATCGGCAGTGGCACTGGTCAACATGCCGTATTTTTTGCAGCAAATCTTCCCCATTTAATCTGGCAAACCAGCGATCAAGCTGAGTATATTGGTGGCATTAGCGCAAGGTGTGAGCAAGAAGGCGGGCTATTAAATGCAGGGGCAAATCTAGCTTTACCGCTTATCCTTGATGTTACCGCGCCATGGCCGGTGGAAGGATTAACACCTGATATTGATAGCGTATTTACTGCGAACACTTTGCATATTATGAGCAAAAACATGGTAGAAGCGCTTTTTACTGGTCTTGGTCTGTATCTCCCCCAACTCAAAACACTGTGCATTTACGGCCCATTCAACTACCAAGGCGAATTTAGCAGTGACAGCAATCGCCAATTCGATGCCTTTTTAAAACAGCGCGATCCCGCCAGCGGCATTCGCGATATCGAATGGATTTGCAGTTTAGCCAGCGAGCAAGGCTTCACACTGAAACAAGATGTGGCTATGCCCGCCAATAATAGACTACTGCATTTTGTTAAAGGCTAGCATTTTGTTAGGGGCTAGTTTTTGTTAAAGGCTCGTTTCTTGTTAAAAGCTAGCTTTAGTTTAATGGTTTAGTCTGTTTTAACTGAATCCATTTTGGCCTCAGCGGTTCTGTGCCCATAACTCAGCACTCGGGTGGCCTTCCACTGCTCGTCCTGTTTGCGCCACACAATGACAAAGTCGGCTAGGCCATCGCAGCTGCCGGTTTCAAAGCTGCAAAAACGGTGAACGCCTTGCTCTATCGCGCCAAACTCTTTCACCGGAAACACTTTCATCGTACCCGCAACTAACTCGCGGCGGTAATGGCCACAGGCGTATTTTTCGGTATTGGCGATCATGTCCTTGCGGTTCCACGTTACGCCACCTGTATCGTGGTAGAACTCAACATCTTCAGTGAAAAACGCTGCATGTTTCTTGAGTTCAGCGGGGGCTGCGCACTTATTGAAACTGTCGAACACGGCAAAATCCACCGCTGCAATTTGAGTCGCTAACGCATTAGCGGGTTGCGCAATGCCTGCATGTGAAGCCTCAGCGGTTTTAGCTGATGCGGCATTAGCTAATGCGGGCGCATCTGTGGCAACAGCGGGTTCGGTTGTGGCGAGTGACAAAGTTAATACCGCGACTGTGGCTAGGCTATAGAGTGCTGGATTCATATTCTCTCCGTGAATGTTGGCTGTAAATTTTTATGGCGACGCTCCACATCACAAAACTGCATAGCGCCACACATCTGCAGCAGAAGTATCAGCAAAGCGTATGCCAATTAAAATACCCTTTAAAATCATGCAAATATAATTACGGCTTGAGTTGATCTGTAGAAGCTGCCGACAACTTGTGGCTAATCTCACTATTTTTGCGCGATTTACCCCACCACGGCGTTTCACTTTTTCGCATTCGCTATTTCGTATTCGCTTCTCACATTCGCTGATCACACTCACTTTCTCATATTTGTTTCTCAGCAACATCTGCTTGGTAGTGCAAGCTGCCCCCTGAACAGACATACCCTCTATCATACTGTTATTAAACAGTAAAATTTACATAGTCTTTACACAAAAGTGGGATCTGCGCTCTTGATGCACTATTTAAGAATAATTATCATTCGCCGAAATTACCCAAGGAAGAATGATATGTCCCGATTTATCCGCCGTACTCGCCTAATCTGTCACGCATCTGCCACAAAATCGACTCTTACGCTGAACCGCCTATCACGCGCCATTGGCTTAAGTCTGTTGTTACCCGCGGCCTGGGTAAGTGCCGCAACGACTCAAGATGCCACAGCAGAAATGGAACGTATGGTGATCACAGCAACGCAAACTAAGCATTCGGAACTGTCGGCGCCCGCATCTGTGTCTGTGATAAACCGCAGTGAACTTGAAGCGCTAGTGATTGACGATCTGGCCAGCGCAGTGCGTTATTTACAGGGTGTGAACATCAGCGAAGGCACGCCCTATGGTCGCAATGAAATTAGCCTGCGAGGACTGGATTCGGACTACACGCTGATCTTAATCAACGGCCGCCGAGTCAACTCCCGCGAAGCACTAACCTCCGGTTATGGCAACGATTTTGACTTATCATCCATTCCCATGTCTGCCATTGAACGTATCGAAGTCGTGCGCGGGCCTATGTCATCCCTCTACGGCTCCGAAGCCTTAGGCGGTGTGGTTAACGTCATACTGCGCAAACCCACTGACGACTGGCAGACCAGTGTCGGCGTGCAATACGATACGCCCACCAGTGGCAAAGGTGGCGACAGCACTAAGTATAATTTCTATACCAGCGGCGCGCTGATCAAAGATAAATTACTGGCAAACTTAATCGTCGACAGCAATAAACGCGATGCATGGCGTTCAGACTTAAAACCCACCATTGATGCGTTAGAAGACAGAGATGAAATCAGCGCCCTCGCTAACCTGCAATGGTTGATTGATAGCCAGCAAGATCTGCAATTTGATTTAAGTTATGCCAATGACGAACGTGAATCAGATTGGAATAACTACGGCACGATTCTCACCAATAACCAACAAGCCGAGCGGATAAGCTCAGGTCTAACCCACAATGGCCACTGGAACTGGGGCGATACTCGCCTGCGCTATTACTATGAAAATGTTGAGGTAACTGACGACTCAGCGTTAATCGCCGAAATTGGTAATATCACCCAAACCAACCACAATCTCGACGGCCAAACCACAGTCCTGCTTGGGGATCACATGTTAACCAGCGGCGCAGAATACCGTTGGACTCAACTTGAAAACAGCCGCAACATTTTAGGCGATGGCACTTTAGACGACAGTCAATCGGCCTTGTATCTGCAAGATGAATTTAGCTTGGGCGAACTCAATATCACTTTGGGCGGGCGTGTCGATCACCACGATGTGTACGGCACCGAATTTAGCCCACGCATGTATTTAGTGTATAACTTAAGCTCTGAATGGGTGATCAAAGGCGGCGGTGGCAAAGCCTTTAAAGCGCCAAATATGTCACAGTCTCAAGCCGATTATATTATCCCCGCTTGTCGCGGCGCCTGTACTGTTGCGGGCAATCCCGATCTACAGGCCGAAACCTCAGTGAACTACGAGTTATCGACCCAATATCAAACCACAGATTTTGGTGGCTCGATCACCTACTTCCACAATGATGTAGAAAATAAAATCATCACAGAAACTTGGGATAGAACGCCCGGTGCAGTATTAACTTACCAAAACGTGAACGAAGCTAAGATTACTGGTTGGGAACTGCAGGCTTGGTACGATGTAAGCGACACGGTCAGCATTAGCGGTAATTACAGTAAAACCGATGCCGAAGATAAGCAAAATGGCGCGCCTTTTACCTTAACGCCGGATGACAGCTACAACCTGAAACTGCAATGGCAGGCATTGGAGGGCTTATCTACCTTTATCGCCTACCACTATACTGGCGATCAGTATTTGCGCACCAATGTAAAATCGACGGGTTATGGTTCACTCGACCTAGGCGTAAATTACCAAATCAACCCTATGTTCAGAGTCAAACTCGGCGTCACTAACCTAACGGATGCAGAGCGCGACCAAGTGGCTACCGATCTGGATTACATCCAAAAGAGTCGCAGTATTTATGCGGGCGTAACGGCAAGTTTCTGATAACAATCTGCCACACATGGATTTATCTAGGTGAAAATGGGCTTGCGAAACTATCGCAAGCCCGTTTTTTATGAATTCAGTTTTAAGCTGTCTAACTTTTAGAACACTTCCTCAAGCGAGCAGCCTTAAGGGATTTGTTTTATGGGATCGGCATTAAGGGATCTGTCTTAAAAATTCCAGCGCTTTATCTAGGTCACGGGTACGCGCCATCGGCGGCAGTGAATTTAGAAAGGCTTGGCCGTAATAGCGATTCACAATGCGATTATCGCAAAGGATCAGCACACCGCGGTCTTTTTCATCGCGAATAAGACGGCCAACCCCTTGTTTCAGCGCAATAATAGCCTGAGGTAACGACACTTCAGTAAAGGGATCGAGCCCCTGCCGACTCACATTGTCGGCGCGGGCACGATACAAGGGTTCATCCGGCGACACAAAAGGTAATTTGTCGATAATCACGCAGCTTAACAATTTACCGCGCACATCCACCCCTTCCCAAAAACTGCTGGTGCCGAGCAATACCGCATTGCCGAGTTGGCGAAACTTAGTCAGCAGACTCTGTTTACCCGCTTGGCCTTGTACTAGCAGCGGATACTGAGTGCGAGTTCGCAGTGCCAGCGCCGCTTGTTCGAGCATTTTGTGGCTGGTAAATAAAATAAAAGTCCGTCCCTGCGCCGCATCTATCGCTTGCACGCACACATCCACCAACTGTTTTAACGCTTGCTGTTGATTGGTCACGCTGCCAAGTTGTCTTGATACACAAAATACCGCTTGGCGCGGATAATCAAAGGGACTGTCGAGAATGCTTTGCTGCGCATCGACGATACCCATTTCTCGGGCGAAATGGGCAAGACTGCGGTTAACTTGCAAAGTTGCCGAGGTAAATATCCAGCTGGTTTCCGGCACAAATAACTGCTGGCACTCACGGGCAATATTGATGGGTGAAATTCGCAGCACCACAAAACGACTACCAAATTCAATGCTGTAGGCCGCCAGATTATTATCGCAGTTAAAAAACACACTGAGCTTATTATTCAACTCCGCCAACTTGATGGCGATATCATCTAACAATTCACTGCGGCCAATATGAGCCATTAATAAATTCTGCAGCGCGGTTAATTCCGCTAATAAATCCCATGACGCCGCCGCGAGCGCTTTATTGCCCAGCACTAAACGCCAGTCGGATTCACCGCAGGAATATAACTGATTATGCCAGTCACTTAATTTGGCAAGGCAACGCTGACAAAATTGGGCAAGTTGCCCTGTGTCACTCAGTTCAGTTTGATAAATAACGAGTAGCTTTTGAATAAAATCATCAATAGTACGACTCGAACATTGCTGACCAAAATAGTTAACGCAAATATCGGGTAATAAATGCGCTTCATCGAAAATAACCACATCGGGATCGGGTAATAACTCGGCAAACCCCGTGTCTTTCAGTACGCTGTCCGCGAAAAACAAATGGTGGTTCACCACGATAATTTTGGCATCCAGAGCACGGCTGCGCGCCTTGCGGGTAAAGCAGGCATCGTAAAAGTCGCAGCGCTTACCAATACAGCTTTCCTTAGTGCTGACCACAAGCGGCAGCGCCGAGGAATTCTCAGGTACTGAGGTCAAGCCGCCAATATCTCCATCTTTACAGGTGCTCGCCCACTGATTGATTTTCAACAAATCATCCAACAAACGCGCATCGATATGTGTCGCCTCGCTCATTTGCTTATCGAGTCGCCACTGGCACAGATAATTATTGCGCCCCTTTAGCAGCGCCAGTTTAGGCTCAATCCCCAACATGGCGACCAGCGCGGGTAAGTCTTTAAAAAACAACTGCTCTTGCAAGTTTTTACTGCCCGTACTGACGATGACTTGCTTACCGCTCAATATCGCAGGGATCAAATACGCAAAGGTTTTACCTACCCCCGTACCCGCCTCAATTACTACATTGCTCTTCGCCGCTATCGCCTCACTCACTTCCTGTGCCATCTGCATCTGGCTTGTTCGCGCACTAAATCCTTGAATATGTTTAGACAATACTCCATCGGGCAAAAATGCGCGTTGCACTTCGGACGCGAGTCGACTTACCGCAGCGGCGCCTTTTAAAGCAGAAGGCTTAGCGATAGTTTCTTTAGAGGAAACATACTTTGATGTCGGTTGGCGGGAGCGAGTCAAAGGGAGAATCAATCCTTTATCAAGGTGTTAGAGAGCGTTATAAAAAATGTAGTAAGGCCACACTATAAGCTGCTGAGCGAGTGCATTGTGATGACTTTAATTAACCACAAGCACTGGTTAGTGCCGCAAACCGCAGCCGTAAACAATAGCGTTAAGCTTAACGGCTCGAAGCATTATGCTGATTTAAGATAAGACTACAAGTTAGCAAGGATAATTTCGCGGGTTCTTTCCCTCGCGCCATACATGAGCCTCCATTTAAAGCTATTCATTATGGGTCGTCAGTTTTGATACAAAGCTCCCAAAACAAGATATTTGAGTACGCGCAGAGTTTTTCTCAGTTTTTCTAAGCCAGTTTTTCTAAGCCACCCATTGTTAATTATTGCGAGTTTCATGGTGCTTCTTGGTGAATCACTAGAGTTTTTCTAAGCCACCCATTGTTAATTATTGCGAGTTTCATAGTGCTTCTTGGTGAATCACCAATTTCGCAACTAGGCTTAGTGTCTGTTTCCCCACACAAGGAGTGTGATGATGCCACAGCCAAGGAGAACTCAAATCAGTTTGGAAGATACGCCTTTTTATCACTGTTGTAGTCGAGTCGTTAGGCGTGCCTATTTGTGTGGTGAAGACCATTTCTCTGGT
>NZ_BPFD01000090.1 GCF_019655335.1 Shewanella hafniensis | reverse complement strand
AGGGTCTTCGATGAGTTTCAAGTGTTCAAATAAGGACATGGATTAGGCTCAGTAGAATAACATGCCCGATCAGATCATGCAGATAGGAATAAGTTCCCTACTGTTAACAAAGTATGATCCCGCCCTGCAGTATGGGCAGCTTTACGATACAGATCTGTCATCTGTTGCTCCCACTGCTCATAACTCATTCCAGAGGTATTGAAAATATCATATTGCTCTGAATCTATTTCTTGCTGAATAATATTGTCATTGAGTAAATTGTAGTTAAAACTGTTTGTTGTTGAGGTCGCATGCTGAGCATTTAATTCCCAATCGATACCATTACCTGAATCTATTGTGCCAACAAAGCCACCAAGAATATCAAAATTGTTAGTTTCAGTTAATGTATCTCGCTCGCCAAGTTGCGCACCTCGCATAGAAATCACTAATTCTTCGCCAACGGGGTTGTACTTATTATCGGCACTCATCACTGGGGTATTCGTTGATACTGGTGTACCCGCATAACGAGTTTCAGTTTCAGCTAAAGACGCAGAAGCTCGGCCTCGGAATTTTATATTTTCTGAAATTTCATAGGAGAAATTAGATAATAGCGAGTTACGGGTTTGATCACCAAATAACTTAGTCACATTACCATGATTATATAAACAACGACCATCACCTGAGTCTATGGTATTTTCCGTTTTTTCACATATATCTGAATTACTATACCAGCTACCATTGCCTGGTCCATATTTACCATTTGGTACTGAGCTATATCCGCTATAGGCGTTATAACTTGAATCATCCATTCGCCAAATATCACGATCCATTACCGCTTTAGTATCATAATATTCATAGGTGAGAGTGATATTGCCTTTATCTGTATTAAAGCCAGTTGCAAGCGATAAACGGTTAGCATCGCCCCCTTCTACGCTTGGTTGCTCTGTACTGTAATCAAGCTGAAAACCTTCAAACTCTTTCTTAGTGATAATGTTTATCACGCCCGCCACCGCATCGGAACCATAGACTGCTGAAGCGCCATCCCGCAGGATTTCAATACGTTCCACGATAGCCATAGGGATAGAAGATGTATCCGCCACTGAGCCAGAGCTCGAACTCGTGCCTGGCATACGGCGTCCATCTAATAACACTAAGGTCGCAGACGATCCTAAACCGCGTAAATTGACATTACTGGTTGAGCTTGCACCAGAGCCATAACCTGAAATACCACGCCAAGAACCAAAGCTGTTTATCGCAGAGTTATTTAATACGTCAGCAACGGTTTTTTCACCTGTCATAGCAATATCTGCAGCATTGATGACAGTCACGGGTGAAACGGTTTCCATATCAACTTGTTTAATACGAGAACCCGTCACTTCAATGCGTTCAACTTTGGTATTTTCTTCTGCTGCATTTATCATTGCAGAAAAACCTAATCCCGAAAAAACCACACTGCTTGTCGCCGCGGTAATTAAACTAGTACGAACGGCTTTGGCCGTCAAACTTAAATAGCGCATTAATCTCTCCTTGAGGCAAATAAAACCCTATGCTTTTATTTTTATATTTAACCAGCGAACTCTATTTCGCTGTAGAGATAATGTTAATACGCCACATTCAAGTCAACTATTAAAACAAACTTATTCCACAATAAAACAAATTGATACACAATCTGATGTATGAAGTATCGTAAACAGCAATCAAAAAGTTGATAGACATCATGCCATTAAGAAGTTAATACCAATTAAAGGCATTAAAAAAATAGCTTGATACATATTAATTCAATCGTAAACGAATGCAGTGACATACATTTAAATGATACAAATAAATCTAAATGTATCACCGATAATTATTGAGCATTATTTTATACTTCATCAAATATAAAAAATGCCACTCAATAGAGTGGCATTTTTATTTAAACACTAAGTAGTTTTTGATTACTTAAAGTTGGCAACCTTCAACACTGTTTGAGTTTTCATAAACAATATCGCCTATCGGACTGTAGTCAGCAGCTTTAATCGCTTGTTTCTCTTTCAAGAAAGAATAGAGTAAATCAGCATCAACAAAACCCGTTTGGATTGGGCTTTCTAGCTTAGGATAACCGTCACCACCTGCAGCGTTAAAGCTAGGTACAGTGAACTTATAAGTTCTTGTTGGGCTGAAGTTCTCACCATTGATGACACTGATATTGGCAGTCTTAGCTACGCAGTCAATGGTCATTTTCACGCCCGTGATTTGTGCATAACCACCTGAACCAATTTGAAGACTACCTACCGCGCCTAAATAAGCCGCAACTTCAGTACCTGTCATTTCGTTCAGAGTCACCATGTTACCGAATGGCTGAACAGTCAGCACGTCACGGTAAGTGATATTGCCAGGTTGAATAGAGGCACGTACACCGCCGGAGTTCATCACGCCAAAATCGGCTTTGACTTTATCACTTTTTTCTGATGTCACTAACATACTGCCTAAATCAGCTATTCCTGAGACATCACGATATACTGCACCGCACTAGCTCCTAGATAAATAAGCTCACAAATAAAATTTTAGTTATCAAGGAATCGCATTATTTATGCTAAAACCACTAAATCAGAGTAATCTTAACATCAAAAAAATTATGACGACTCAGACTTGATAATGCGATAAATTAATTTGGATACTTAAATAAAAACACCAGTTGATAATAAAATCAACTGGTGAGAAAATTTACATAAATGTTATCTAAGCCTTATATTGCAACTTAGGAGCAGCAGGACAACCTTTAACTTCGCCACCAGCTGATGTATAAGTTATATCACCAGCAACAGGATTAAAATCAGCAACCTTGATATCTTTTTTAGTTTCAATAAAGTCTCGTAAAACTAAAGCATCAGCAACCTCAATAGATGTCGCACTGATCACTGGATATTTGTCTCCACCAGCGGCACTAAATGTAGAGATTGAGAATGTATATTCTTCATTCTCACTAAACCCTTTGCCATTGATATCGTTTACAGTGACTTTTTTTGCATCACAATCAACGGCCATCTTAATACCGTCGAATTGAGCATATCCGCCACTATCAACACTGATTGTTGCAACAGTGTTTAAGTATTGCGTAATATCTGAGCCTTTCATCTTAGCTTTAGCAACCATGTTGCCAAATGGCTGGACTGTTAGTACATCACGATATGTAATGTTTCCTGCCGGAATAGATGCTCTTACACCACCAGAATTCATGATACCAAAGTCGCTGTTAACCAGTTTATATTGGCTTTGAGCTCTAGCTAATAAATGGCCAAGATTAGTCTGTTCAAAACGAACAATGTTTCGCTCCCCAACTAACATTCCATCCGTATTACCAATGATAACATCTAATAACGCTTGTCCTTTCTCTTGATAAGGTCTTAGGACTTGTAACACTCCGATATCTTCATCAATTTGTGATGTACCCGGTACTAATGTTGTAGATTTTTTGTCGCCTTTAACTGCAAGTGCAGGAGTACCATATGCATCTAAAACCATTAAATTGACTGGCACTAACTTATAACTCGCTAAATGCAACTCGCCATTAAAATATTCGAAATCGGCCCGACCTACATACTTACCCCATTCATGGGCCTGCATAATGTAAGTACCTTTTTGCTGATCTGGCTTACACTCATCGCCACGGTTAAATGCTGCATAAGATTCATTACCAGGTTCCATGCACACAGGATTTTGTGAATGTCCACCAATGATCGCTTGTAAATCACCTTCATTAAGTGCTCTTGCTAGCGAGACATCTCCTGGCGCATTACTTCCACTTGCTGCATTAGCATAATGTCCCATATGTGTTGTGGCAAAAATTAAATCAGCAGCTTTTGCATCTTTAATTTCTTTTATCACTTTCTTGATTTCAACTTGAGGATCAGTAAATTCAAGGTTAGTCAAATACTCTGGATTACCGATTTTAGCGGTGTCTACAGTAGTGAGACCAATAACGGCTATACGTAATCCATTTATATGAAAAACTTTATAAGGATCAAAATAGCGTTTCCCTGAAACTTTATCGTATATGTTAGCGGCTAACATAGGGAAATCAGCAAGTTTCCTCTGCATTTGAACAATATCTAATGGATTATCAAATTCATGATTTCCCACTGCCATCGCATCATAACCAATCAAGTTCATACCAATAAAATCTGGTACAGCATCTTGCATATCTGACTCAGGGACTCCGGTATTGATATCACCACCAGACAGGAGTAATACTTGACTACCACGTGATTCAACTTCATCACGGATCTGATCAATTAGCGTTTTACGAGCTGCCATACCATATTCACCATACTCACTCTGCCAGAAACGGCCGTGGTTATCATTGGTGTGTAAAACGGTAAATGTTGTGCAAGCGCTTCCCGCTTCAGCACATGTTGTTGGGACTTTATCGTCATCACTATTATTACAACCCGTAAGCGCAGCGACAACAGCAGTTGCAACTAGTCCTTTAATAAGCATATGTCTCATTACATCAACCCCTTGATTTTAATTATTTTATCATAGAAAGATTGCCGTGAACTCCATCAAGTTCAGCGTCACGGATAATAACAAATAATAAAGATAAATTGTGTCATTTTTATTAAAAACTTGACATTAATAGGGGAATTCGCAGGAGCTTTAAGACAGATTTGTTTCATATAAAAAATAAGCTGAATGACTGATTTCTATATATGTAGAGAATTAAATATAAAAGTGAAATAACTTAATTTAAATCCTTCAGTATAAATGACTTAGAAAGTGTTACAGAAAAAATTGATTGTTCCCATAAAAAAACAAGCATGGGCAAATTTAAACTTACCGCATGCTGTTTTTATCGGCAATTAGACTTATCTACATTTCAAATCGCTGTAATAACCACTTAGAAATCTCTTTTAACTGCGCAGGGATCACCGAATGTGGCATAGGATAAGTCTGCCACACCACATTATATCCTCCCGCCATTAACGCTTCTTTCGCTAATATGCCGGCGGATAATGGCACTACATCATCCTGTATACCGTGTTGCTGTAATATCGGTGTATTGCGATTCGCTACGCTTAATTCAGTGGGTAACACATCGCCCGTCGGTAAATAACAAGATAGCGCCATAATCCCAGCAAGTTGCAGCGGGAAACGCAGTCCAGAGAATAAACTCATCACCCCGCCCTGGCTGAATCCCGCTAATACGATACGATCGCTCGCAATACCCGCCGCGATTTGCTCATTAATTAATGCGGCAACCCTTTTCTCCGACTCAAGCACGCCTTGCATATCGGCTCTGTCGTGCAAATCCATGCTTTTAATATCGTACCAAGCGCGCATGACGTAGCCGCCATTGATGGTCACAGCTTGCTCTGGCGCATGGGGGAAAATAAACCGGATAGCATGATCGGCAGGCAAACCTAATGCAGGCACAACGGGGGCAAATCCGGCACCCGAATCCCCTAATCCATGTAACCAAATGACCACGGCTGTAGCAGGCGTCTTAGGCTCAACGACAATACGCTCAAGAGAAACTGACATACTAAAAAATCCCTAATTCGATATTAAACACTCATCAACTAAAAAGTGATGATAAATCTATAAGTTAGACACGCTACGCAGGCGTACTTTATTCCGCATCCATTCCCAGCACAGCTTGAATCGCACGTAACTGGGTATTTGAGTCCAATACTAAGCTCCAACGCACACCGCCACCATCGGCGATTAACATAGGTGGCTGACGTCGCAAACCTATATCCTCCGCACTCGCTTGCAGTACAATACTGGCAATATTGAGCCGCACTTGCACCTCGAACTCAGTGACGATGAGCTTACCCTGCGAAAAATCTAACACCATTTTGATAACCGCCCTATGTGAAAACGCCGTCATCATAGCAAACTTGTGGTCTTTTACCGATGGCATTTCCTTGCCGGCATACGAGCCATTAAAGTTTGATTACATTTGAGCTAACAGTGAGATCACAAATTCAGGGGATTATCAGGTAAACTTTTGCCCTAAATAGAATGGGTCGATAGAACACCAGGCAAATTGGTGCACTTATCGCCCAAAACTCGAACGAAAATACTTCATCATTAGGCTGTTAAATAATGCTTTCACTTCGACGTACCGTCCTGAGCAGCGCCCTTTTGTTTGCGCTGCAACTCCTTGCTAGCACCTATGCCAATAGCGTTCCAAATACGTTAGCCGCTGAACCTAGTGTCACTGTTGTACAAGCACAGACGCAGCAGAACCAAGATGCACTGACCTATGCCAATTACACTGACGTCAGCGTGAGTCATGTTGAACTAGCCCTTGCCATCGATTTTAAACAAAGCCGCTTATCCGGCGAAGCAACCCTCGATTTGGCTTGGCATAAGGCGGGGAAAGAACTCATCTTAGATACTCGAGATCTAACGATTAACAGCGTGAGTGCTTTGAATTCAACTGGGAAATGGCAAAGCGTGCCCTTCACCTTAGCCAAAGCGGACGCTGTAAAAGGTGCGGCGCTAACCATCAAACTTGCCGATGAAGATACCCAAAAAGTTAAAATCAATTATCACACGTCGAATAATCCATCCGGTATTCAATGGTTAACTCCAGAGCAAACCCAAGGTAAACAGTTACCTTTTATGTTCAGTCAGAGTCAGGCGATTCATGCTCGCAGCTGGATCCCACTGCAAGATACCCCAGCGGTGCGCCAAACCTATAGCGCGACGATAACTGCCGATAAAGCCATTACTGTGGTCATGAGTGCCGATCGCAAAACCCTGTCGAGCACGCAGACCCAGTTCACTATGCCGCAGGCTATTCCAGCTTATTTGATTGCCATTGCGGCCGGACATTTACAGTTTGCGCCCTTAGATAACATCTCCGGCATTTGGGCTGAGCCAGAAATCCTCGACAAGGCGAGCAAGGAATTTGCCGACACACCGGAGATGATCAAAATCGCGGCAAAACGTTACGGTGATTATCGCTGGGGACGATATGACTTGCTTATCTTGCCGCCAAGCTTTCCCTTCGGCGGGATGGAAAATCCACGCCTTTCCTTTATTACGCCAACGGTGATCGCGGGTGATAAAAGTTTAGTGAGTCTGATTGCCCACGAACTTGCCCATTCTTGGTCGGGTAACTTAGTGACCAACGCTACTTGGCGCGATCTCTGGCTTAATGAAGGTTTTACCACCTATGTGGAGAACCGCATTATGGAAGATCTCTACGGCCGTGACCGAGCGCTAATGGAGCAAACTATAGGTTACTCAGAATTACTTGCCGAGCTTGCAGAACTCACGCCTAGCGATTCAGTGTTGCATGTGGATCTTGGCAAACGCTCACCCGACGAAGCCTTCAGCGGTGTCCCTTATGTAAAAGGTCAGTTGTTTTTACTCTTTTTAGAGCAAAAATTTGGCCGCGAGCGCTTCGATGCCTTTGTAAAAAACTACTTCAATCATTTTGCATTTCAAAGCATTACCACGGCGCAGTTCCGTGTGTATTTATCTTTGAATCTATTAAACAAATACCCCAATGTGGTCAGTGAGGCTGAAGTGGACACTTGGATTGAAGGGCAAGGTTTGCCATCATTTTTGGTGCAGCCCAACTCCCACGCCTTCGATGATGTCGATGCCCAAAGGCAAACTTGGCTCGACGGTAAACTTAACGCAAGCGAGTTGAAAACCAACACTTGGACAGTGCACCAGTGGTTAAGGTTTATCAACGAAATGCCAAGAGTCAATCTAGACCAAACCAAGCTTGCCGAGCTGGATAAGGCGTTCCATTTTACGGGCACAGGCAACAGTGAAATTGCTTTTGCATGGTATTCGCTCGCCCTAGACAACGGCTATTACGCGGTACTACCCGCATTAAAACAACACTTAACCCATATTGGCCGCATGCGCTTAATCGTGCCGTTATACCAAAAGCTTGCAAGCACAGATCAGTACGATTGGGCCAAGAGCGTCTATCTTAAGGCTCGCAGCGGTTACCATCCACAAACCCGAGCAAGCCTAGATATGATGTTTGCCGACAAACCACTCGAGCATGAACATAGCCATTAGCCAGATTAAGAGCCATTAGCGAGATAAAGAGCCATTGGTAGTTGCGCTAACTATTAAGCCATTAGCACCATAAAAACAAAAAGCCCAAACCTAGGTTTGGGCTTTTGCTATTCAGTCTTAAAACTCGATTCATTCAACTCATACTGAACTGATACTCAACTCACATTAAGTCAGATAGAAGCCAAGTTCGAAGCCGAGCCCGAAACCTAAAGATTAGTGGTGATGACCACCGGCGCCATGGGCATGACCATGGGCGATTTCTTCATCACTCGCGTCACGGGCACCCACGACTTCGATATCAAATGTCAGTTCACGGCCGGCTAATGGATGGTTTACATCCACAGTCGCCATAAACTTACCCACTTTAACGATAGTCACTTGGCGTTGACCTTGGTCAGTATTGACCACAGCAGTCATACCCGGTTTCCACGCAGTCGCGCCCAATAAGTGCTTAACCGACACACGTTGGTGCGCATCCGCATCCGCTACACGCTCACCGTATGTTTCAGCAGCAGGTAAAGTCACAGTGAATTTTTCACCTATGGCTTTACCATTAATCGCGTTTTCAACGCCTGGCATCATGTTGTCATGACCGTGTAAATAGGCAATCGGATCGCGACCTTCGTTCGTCTCAATCACTTCGCCTTTCTCGTCACGCAGTGTGTAGTTAAACTGCACAACCATATCGTCTTTAATGCTCATCGAATATCCTTTGATTTTCTTCGATTTCAATTGTGGGCCGAGCTTAACAAAACTGCGCTTTTCACTCCACTTTTTTATCCGGCCTAAAAGCGCTCAAAACCCGCAACGAACACTCTTTGGCTATAGTGGCTACAGTGATAGTCCTAAAGCGCTAAACACCTCTGGGCTTGGGAAGCCATCGGCAATCATCTGTTTGCTCCGTTGAAAGGCTTGCAATCCTGCCACAGAGTTACGCCCTAACACGCCATCTGGCTTGCCAACATCAAATCCGGCCTCATTCAGTTTGGCTTGCAATAGCTTAACTTGCTCGCGACTTAAGCGTGGCTGTACTGGCGGGCTCACTGTCAAAGGTAACCCCCCATTAATGCGATCGGCGAGATGCCCTACCGTAATGGCATAATACTCAGAACGATTCCAACGCATAATCACGTTAAAGTTTTCATAACCTAAAAAGGCAGGCCCCGTATGGCCTGCTGGTAAATACAACGCGGCTTGAATATCCACGGCGGGCAAAGGTTGACCATTCGCTTGCGTGACATTAAGGGCGGACCAGTCTGATAACGCCAAGGGCTGCTTTGCACCTAAATAGCTGTAACTAAAATCCTTTGGCAATAAGACTTCGCGGCCCCAACGTTCATTTCGCTGCCAGCCTAAGTGCTGTAAAAAGTTCGCGGCGGACGTCAGCGCGTCTGTGGTGCTATTCCATAAATCGGCTTTACCATCACCGTCACCGTCGACGGCATATTTGGCATAGGCCGACGGCATAAATTGCGTGTGTCCCATGGCGCCAGCCCATGATCCCACCATAGTGTCATCATCAAACTGATACTTTTCTTTCAGCTTTAAGGCTTGCATCAATTCTATGGTGAAATAATTGCTACGGCGTGGCTCACAGGCCAAAGTCGCGAGCGAATTCAATACCGACATCTTGCCTTTATAGGAACCGTAATTAGTTTCAAGCCCCCAAAAAGACAAGATATATTGCGGCGGCACGCCATATTCTTTAGCTAGTTGATTGAGTAAAACGCTGTGTTTTTTCAGTAAGCGACGGCCTTCATTGACGCGCCATTCAGTGGCGCGCTTACTGAAATAATTATCAAAAGTCTGGCTGAATTCGGGTTGTTGCTGATCAAGCTCAATCACCCGCGGCACAAATTTCAAATTTGCAATGGTCGAGTTAATCATCTCCTCTGACAGCCCTTCAGAGCGCGCCCGCGCTTGTAGCCCAGCCACACAACTCGGAAATGCCTCAGCATTTACTTGTACGCTAGCATTAATATCAGACATTTGATTGGCTTCAGCAGCTATGCCACTGGTGTTGCTACTGACTGCGTTAGCAGTTGCGCTAGTGTTGGAACTGGCACTCGTCGCTGGCACGCTTGAACAGGCACTCAAGCTGACACAGGCGGCAATACTCGCAAACAGATAAGTTAACCCTTTAATTTTAATCAAATCAACAACTCCAATATTTGATTTCACAACAATGACAAAGTCATCACACTGCTGTGGCTAAACACGACAATCTTCCTTCTTCGAGAAGGCATTGCCCCAGAGAGATATTCGCCTTGGCATAACGAGTTAACGGTTCTATTACAAAAAACCTTTAACGGCCAATGGCATAGAAGACATGTTTCTCCCCCATGGAAAGCCTCTATCTGAATCACACTTGGTCAGCAAAGCACACTGCATCAAGGCTTTTCATTGCCAATAATCCTGACCCATAGCGACACGTAACACAATCCTTATCGCCATAAATACCTTGTGGTACCGGCTTATTGCTCAGTTATCCAACACAAGAAAAATCTTAACAAAGAATCCCTTGGTATCGCAGCATGTTACCGTATAATGGATAAGTTAACAGCACACATCAAAGAGACCTATCATGACTGAAATCAATGCGGCTTTGGCTGGCTTTATCAAAAATGTAAAACAACATCAGACGCTTTGGGGTCTAATGGATGAAACTGGCGAAGGCTGGGTCGTTTGTGACTCTTCAGAATTTGAAGACACAGATGTGATGCCATTGTGGTCAAATGAAGCCACTGCAAAATCCCATTGCAGCGACGAATGGCACGACTACCAACCCGTTGCTATTTCACTAGATGAATTTCTGGAATATTGGGTGTCTGATCTCAACGACGATGGTGTATTGATCGGTGTCGATTGGCAGACTGATGAAGACTGCCTTGAACTTGATCCTATTGTTTTAGCAAAAGATTTGGTTGATGTTGAAGAAGTTTAATCCCTTCAATATGCCATTGATGACATCAAGGACTGAGGTGCTCATTCCTTGATGTCTGCTATCCCGCTTATCGATATTCCCTTCGACCAACGTCATACCTGTTGGTTTTGCGGCGAACCGAGCAATCAACGCTTCGAATATATTGCCCACACACATACGCCACATCCTTCGTTAGCCGTGCCCGCCTGCAGCGAATGCTTACGATTAGCCAAACAACATCCTTTGAGCTCAATATGGGATTGTCGTATGGCCGTCAAAGATGCACTGATGCGCATTTACGCAAAACACCTCGCGATTGGGATTAATTGGACCGAAGAAGAACTGGCCGAGTCTGAATTTTCCTGCAAAGTGTTTGAAGGCTTTAAGAAAAGTGCTTGGATGATGTACCAGATTGCCCGCGACCGTATCAACGCACCCGGCTGGCCACTGATATTAGAAGGCGAAGAAATTGACGACCAAGGTTATAACGCAGGTTTCGAATTTGATGGCGTGACCTTTAACTCAGTTAATGCTGCAATCCAGTACTACTCGACGCAATTCACCTTAGATCCACAGTTTTTTGCCGAACTGGTGCGCCTCGTCGGCCGAGCAAGATTCAACTACGCCCTACGACTCGCCCGCATCCATATTGCCGCCGCCAAAGAAATGAAACGCCAAGTATTACAAGATGTTGAGGCCGAATTAGCATTGTAATCAAGCGTTAAATAAAAAGGTAATTTGGTAGGATTTAAACAAAAGCGATGGAAAGGTGACGATTGAATGGCTGATATTCAAAGGCAGATATTAACAAGCCACATCTAAAAACAGTCCTTAAAAGCGGTTATTAAAAGCGCTGAGCCTACCGATGACCAACACAAGGCCAATCACCGATAGGGAAAATCTCAAGATGCTTAGTGATTGATCACTTGTCTTAATCTTTCTTGTACCACTTCCACGAGTAAATCCGGCTGGAATTTAGAAATAAACTTATCACAACCGACCTTCTCAACCATGGCATGGTTGAAACTGCCGCTCAGTGAAGTATTCAAGGTAATATATAGATCTGACATAGCTTTATCACCGCGAACTTCAGAGGTCAGTTTGTAGCCGTCCATCTCGGGCATTTCGGCATCGGTAATCATCATCAGTAATTCTTTAGATACTTGCTTACCTTCATCACGCCATTTCTGTAATAACGTCAGCGCCTGCAAGCCATCCGAGGCTTCAATGATTTCTATACCTAGTTGGCTTAAGGTTTCACGCACCTGACGCCTTGCGGTCGATGAATCGTCCACGATCAAGATTTTTCTGCCTGGCATTTCATGGACTAAGGTTTCATCGAGCACACCTTCAGAAAGCCTAATATCGTAGTGAATAATCTCAGCTAGCACTTTCTCTACATCGATAATCGACACTAGTTGCGATTTGCCTTGGTGCTCGATGCGGGTAATTGCCGTCAAATAATTATTGCGCCCTGCCGTTTTCGGCGGCGGCATGATATCGCTCCATGTCATGTTGATAATGTGCTCAACCTTACCGACTAAGAAGCCCTGCACGCTGCGGTTATACTCTGTGATGATCATATTGGCATCATCATCCGGCGGTAAAGGTTTAAACCCAATCGCCGAACGTAAATCAATCACAGGGATAGAAATGCCGCGAATATTAGCAACACCATAAATATGAGGATGACTCCCAGGCATAGCATTAAGGGGAGGAAGCTTGACCACTTCTTTAACTTTAAAGACGTTGATGGCAAATAACTGCGTGGAATTAATACTAAAGAGCAACAACTCGAGGCGGTTCTCACCCACGAGTTTGGTACGCTGATCTACGGTTGCAAGTACGTTTGCCATAATGCTGCTTCTCTACTCTTGAGGAAAATCCTTTCCTCACATGCGACGGATTAGCTCAAATTATAGCGGTAAACTCCCATGAAGAACCATGCCGAGAGTCTATTTTATCTAAAAATTACAACCACTCTCGCAAAAGTACGAATATTCAACCCATTCAAAACGCATATTCAATTTTAGGTCAGCGACACTGTCGCCTAACGCTGCGCTTTCTGTGCAAGCACCATGCCCGCAAGATCCAAGGCATTTCTGTCGCAGATTATATCAAACCCCGATTGACGCAGCACAAGTAACAACTCGCGGTGATTAAACCGATTTTGCTGTGGATGCTCGAATAGGCGTCGGCTTAATGGATTACAAATCGCAGCGCGATATAAATCCTCAATAACAAAGTAACCGTTTGGTTTCAGTACCCTTGCAACGTCCTTAATGGCCGCCTGCCAATCTGGAATATGGTGGAATACGGCAAAATCAAACACCATATCAAACTCGCCATCGGCAAAGGGAAGACTAGAAGCATCGGCAACCGAGAAACTCAGCCCTTTTAAGCCCTGCGGCCGAGCTTGCCAACGGGACTGTGCCGCTGCAATCATTTCGGGGTCGATATCCACGGCCGTGATATGTCCTGCGCCAAAATGCCCGCGGATCAACTGAATACCATTACCAAACCCACAGCCGATTTCTAATGCACGCTCGCAGCGGGCCATAGGTTTAGGCATCATAGAAGTCAGTAAAGGCGCTTCGATATGATTTTGTAGCCAAAAACGTATTGGATGCTGAACGAGCTTTTTCTCAAATGGATTTAATTTCATGCCATCCTCTAAATATGGGTAAACTATTGTTGAATAATTTTACTGATCGAACTGCCACTATGGTACGTAATGATAGGAACATAAGTTCACCAGAGGCCACGATGAAATTACCTCTTTTCCCACTACCCATTTGTTTATTGCCCGAAGGTTACACACAACTGCGGGTATTCGAACCTAGATATAAGCGTTTAGTCGCCGAATCGTTAAAGTCAGGCGAAGGATTTGGCTTATGTATGCTCGAAGAGGATGGTAAAACTATTCAGCCCATAGGCACCTTAGTGCATATTATTGATTTTGAAACCCTACCCGATGGCTTTTTAGGGATCAGTATTCAAGGTGCGCAGCGCTTTAAACTCAATGAAATCCGTGTCGAAGACGATGGATTAAAGCGCGGCGATGTTAGCTTTATCGACAATTGGCCTGCGACACGTATTGCGACCGATGAGCGTTACTTGAGCCAAATGTTACAAAATATCCTCAAGGAATATCCGCAACATCTCAAGCACTACCAAGCGGAACAGTTCGAAGATATTGCTTGGGTCTGCCAACGCTGGCTAGAAATATTACCCGTGCAAGCCTCCGAAAAGTACACCTGCATTAATGCCTTAGATCATATTATGACCCGAGACCTATTGCGAGCCGTGATAAAATAGCCCTGTGAATGATCCTTTATTTAAGCCAGTCCGTATTGATTGATAGTTTGACAGTAAAACTGGGCTCAGAAACGAATCAAGCCTCTCAATGTTGTCGTTACTGATGTCAACATCAGGACTAACGACTGTGATAAGAGCGAAAATAATGGAAAATATTCAATCACAAAGCAGGCAAAATCGGTATCATGGCCCTATCACGTCTCTGACTCATTCGGCTATGGATAACGACATTCCCGCTGTTAAAACCTGCGAGCCTCAAGCAGATGCTTTAATCACGTTCATGCTTCAAGTAGCAGATAAGCGTGATAGAGCCGCCTTTGGGCACTTATTCCAGCATTTTATGCCCAAGATCCGCGCTTTTGGTTTGCAAAGACTGAATCAACAAGGCTTAGCCATGGATTTAGTTCAAGAAACTATGACCAGCGTGTGGACTAAGGCCCACCTGTACAATGCTGAAAAAGGCTCAGTGACAACTTGGGTGTTTACCATAATGCGTAATCAGTGTTTCGATATGCTGAGACGAGTACAACATAATAAAGAAGATACCTTTGGCGATGATATTTGGCCATTGTGCGATGCAACCATGGCTCAAGACACACTCACTGATCATAAATTGACGGCGAAACTCCTCCAACATCTTGATGCCCTTCCCCTCGCGCAACGACAAGTCGTGCAAGGTATTTACATGCAAGAACTCACTCAACAAGAGTTAGCCGATGCCCTCAAGGTGCCTATAGGGACCATAAAGTCACGATTAAGACTCGGGCTAGAAAAGTTGAAAAGTTTCTTGGAGACACACAATGATTAAGCATCATCCCCAACAAGAATTACTCGTGAGCCATGCGAATGGGGACTTACCTTTGTCTATGGCCATCGCGGTAGCAGCGCATTGCGCGTTATGTGAGACGTGTCGTGAGCAACTTGCCCTATTAACAGAGCAAGCCGCCAATTTGGCTTTAAATCCAGATGATGCTCATGCTGTAAAGCATACTGATAAAGCGACGATTCACACTGCACATATTGATGCTGAAAACACTCAAGCTACTAATGTACCAGTGATGGATATTGACGCTATGCTGGCGCAAATCATGGCTCAACCTGCGGCAACGGATGTGCCTAGTAACGCTCCTCTGGATGTTCAAGTAAAACAACAGCATTACACAGTGCCGTCGGTATTTCGCCAGCATTTGGCTCGTCCTTGGCAAATATTAGGCAAAGTCAGCCGCATGCGTTTTGATGTCGATGAAATGAACACCCGCGCGAGCTTGTTACACATAGATGCCCAAGGTGAAATCCCGCAACATACCCACAAAGGTTATGAACTAACACTATTACTGGCTGGAGAGTTTTCGGATCTTAATGGTGACTATGTGCCAGGTGATTTTATTGTGCTCAATAGCCAACATCACCACTCACCAAAAACCGTTGACGGTTGTTTATGCTACACAGTGTTAGATGCGCCACTGCATTTTACCAAAGGCCTAAGCAAGCTGCTTAACCCCATAGGTGAACTGATTTATTAAGCCTACTGCCTGCGCTATAGCGTGACTTAATTTACTCAATTTGTTTAGATGAATCAGTTGCTAAATTTTCAGTTACTGAATCTTCAGTTACGAAATAAGCCATTAATCCCATTGAAATAACCTATTTCAGTGGGATTTTTGTTCTATTTTGCGAGAATTTTTAATTCAGTTTGCTAGACGTTACCTCATCCTATTTGCCTAAAAAGCCGCAATATGGACACACTGCATTGCAGCTAAATACAAGATAAGAACATAATTCATACCGAGCTTTATTCTTTAAATCAAATAAATAGCCAGAAACAATTCACGTCAACCCAACATTAATCAACAAATAATCACATTGAATAAAAATTAAACTTGCATAAGATATTTTTATTGATATACTGCACGTCGTTTTGAGATACACCTTGTTGTTTACCTTTTTAAACCAGCCTGATCATTAGCAATCAGAGTTCGGTCCTCATAAAGAAAGCCTACTACAAGCAAAACCCTATAAGCTCAAGCATTCGATACCACTAAAATCATGTGCTTATGTCTGTGAACTTACTGTTCTCCACACTGTCATAGTATTGTAATTAAGCTATGGTCAACTGGCAGAATCAAGTTAGTCCATTGGCATAATCGACAACATGTATTATTTATCGATTAAGCATCTCTTGACTAATGAATCAAAGA
>NZ_BPFD01000089.1 GCF_019655335.1 Shewanella hafniensis | reverse complement strand
TTCAACGGCCATCACAGCTGCCACTCAAGATGCGGCGTACAGCTACACCTTTGCGGCGAGTGATACCGATGTGGGTGACACATTAACTTTAAGCGCGGTGACCAAACCAAGTTGGTTGAGCTTCAATACGACTTCAGGCGTGTTAAGTGGCACGCCAGGCAATGCCGATGTGGGCGCGCACCCCGTGACACTGCGAGCGACGGACACAGACGGCTTAACGGCAGAGCAAAGCTTCAGCATCACCGTGACCAACGTCAATGATGCGCCGACCATCGGTTCAACGGCCATCACAGCTGCCACTCAAGATGCGGCGTACAGCTACACCTTTGCGGCGAGTGATACCGATGTGGGTGACACATTAACTTTAAGCGCGGTGACCAAACCAAGTTGGTTGAGCTTCAATACGACTTCAGGCGTGTTAAGTGGCACGCCAGGCAATGCCGATGTGGGCGCGCACCCTGTGTTACTGCGAGTGACGGACACGGATGGCTTAACCGCTGAACAGTCCTTCAGCATTACCGTGACCAACGTCAATGATGCACCTGTAGCGACAAGCTCAACTGTGACGTTAGAGGAAGATAGTTCGGTGACGCTCACCCTTGCGGCAGAGGATGTGGATAATGATCCGCTCACCTATGAAGTGGTGAGTCAGCCAGAATCCGGCACATTAGAGCAACATGGTACGGTTTGGTTATATACCCCTGAGAAGGATTTCAATGGAACAGACGTGTTTAGCTTTATTGCTAAGGATACCGAGCTGAGTTCAGAGCCTGCAACTGTCACGATTAACGTCACGCCAGTGAATGATGATCCGCAGGCGGTTGATGACGACTACACATTAACAAGTACCGCCAACGATATTTATGCGCTTGCGGTGCTCGCGAACGATGTTGATGTCGATGGTGATACCTTAACGATTGATGGCGCGGCTGCGGATATCGGCAGTGTGCAAATCACCAGTGAGGGCTTGAGCTTTACTGCGCCTGAAGCCTATGTCGGGCCTGTGGCGCTTCGCTATACCATCAGTGATGGTAACAAGGGGCGTGCAAGTGCCAAAGTGAATGTATTGATTGAAGGCACTGAGTCGGACAATCAGCCAGTAATCACTTTGCCTGACGATGTCGATGTGAATGCGACGGGCCTATTTACTCGCGTTAAGCTTGGCTTCGCAAAAGCGGTCGATCGTAACGGTCATCCATTGCCCGTTTCTCTGGTGAATAAGAGTCTGTTTTTCGCACCTGGCAGCTACTTAGCTTACTGGCAAGCTATAGATCGCGATGGTAATAAGGCGATTAAAGCACAAAAGGTGAAAGTGCATCCTTTGATTTCCTTGAATAAAGATCAACTTGTCGGTGAGGGCAATGAGGTGGTAGTGAGCGTACACCTTAATGGCGCCGCACCCGTATATCCACTTTCTGTGCCTTATACCGTTTCAGGCTCTGCAGGTAGCAGTGATCATGATTTGGTTGATGGGGTGGTCGAAGTGACATCGGGCCAACAAGCTGAGATCCGCTTTAGCACCTTTGAAGATGGTGAGGTCGAAGTGGATGAGGATGTGCTGATTAATCTAGATCCTAGCTTGAACTTGGGCAGTAAGCAGCAAACTCAGGTGTTGATCACCGAAGCGAATATTGCGCCTAAGGTAACGTTGGATGTGACTCAAGCGGGAGTGCACCAATTTATTGTGGCGCAAAATGGCGGTGATGTACGCATTGATGCCGATATCACTGACGCCAATATGCAGGATAGCTTAACGTCAACATGGGCAAGTGGTTCTCTGAACTTACAGTCCGATGACGCGGGCATGTTCTTCTCTCCGATATCTGTCCTGCCGGGCATTTACCCTGTGAGTGTGACGGTTACTGATAATGGTTTGCCAGCGCTGTCAACCACAGAACGAGTCTACATTGTTGTACGTTCAAGCCTACCTATATTGACAGGCGCAGACACAGACGGTGATTTGATCCCAGATGTTCAAGAAGGCTTTACCGATTCAGATGATGACGGTATTCCTGATTACTTGGATGCGATTAACGACTGTAACATTATGCCCGAAGGTGAATTACAGCCTGTGTACTTCTTGGCTGAGGGGCAGGCTGGCGTGTGCTTACGCTTAGGTAATATTGCACTGATGCAAGAGCAAAGTGGTATTCAACTATTACCTGATCTTGTCCCAGAAGACAGCATAGCGGCCAATGTCGGCGGTATTTTTGACTTTATCGCGACGGGATTGCCACAACAAGG
Organism: Shewanella hafniensis; assembly: GCF_019655335.1. GTDB lineage: Bacteria > Pseudomonadota > Gammaproteobacteria > Enterobacterales > Shewanellaceae > Shewanella > Shewanella hafniensis. Next base: position 14,322 of record NZ_BPFD01000089.1, on the reverse strand, counting down.
GCAGAGTTACAGTCTGGTGATACCACAACGTTCGCCAGTTCCTGCCAATGCGGTATATCGTAAGTATCAAGCCCAAAATGGTTGGAAGGATTTTGTGATTGATACGCGCAATAGTGTCGCCAGTAGTGAAGGTGAGCGTGGTTTCTGTCCTCCACCCGGAGACAGTCGTTGGACTTCTGGATTAACTGAAGGCCATTGGTGTGTGCAGTTAACCATAGAAGATGGTGGACCAAACGATGACGATGGCGTCGCTAACCGTACTATCGTCGATCCAAGTGGTGTGTCCGTGATACTCAATGGCAACCATTTACCTGTGGCGAACCCAGATACTGCCTCTATACCTTGGAATCAGAGCCTCGATGTTGATGTGCTCGCCAATGATACCGATAGTGATGGTGATGCCTTGACAGTTACACAAGTGACTAGCGAGTTTGGTACCGCCGTCATCTTGGCTAATCAGCAGCTAAGTTACACGCCAGCAACCGATTTCATCGGTACTGATGTGCTGGTGTATAGCATTACCGATGGAAAAGGTGGCACTGCGAGTAGTGAGTTGACTGTGGTAGTGAGTGGCAATACCGCACCAACGGCAGTCAACGACAGCGCCGCAACCGACGACAGAACGAGCTTGCTACTCGATGTGTTGAGTAATGACAGCGATCCAGATGGCAATGCTTTAACCTTAGTCAGCGCAACCGCGCAGCAAGGGACTGTATCCATTGAGACTAACAAGCTGCGTTATATCCCTAAAACAGGATTCGATGGTGTTGATACTGTGAGCTATCGGATTAGTGATGGGCTGGGTGGTGAGGCAACAGGACAAGTGTTGATTACTGTTAAAGCCTATCAAGAAGTGGTGATTGATAACAAATCGGGTGGAGGTAGTATGGCCTTGTGGGCATTAGGCTTAATCGTTGCGACGGGTTTAATTCGCCGCCGTGAATTACATAAAGTGGTCTTGGGTGCTGTGTTGCTCGCCAGCACAGTGACTCAAGCGAATGCCGCTGATAACTGGTATGTCGAGGGCTTTGTCGGCCAAGCTCAGGTTGATAGCGGCAGACGAGAGTTACAGTCTGACGCTGCAGCGGGCGTAGTGACATCGGTTGATGACAAAGATACTGCGTTTGGCTTAAGTGTGGGTTATCAATGGACTTCCATGGTGGCAATCGAATTAGGCTATGCCGACTTTGGTAATGGAAGTGCGCGGATTGAGGGTGCAAGTCTCACTCCGGCGCAATATCATGAGCAGGTCAAAGTCGTGACCCCCGTACTGGCTGATGGCGTGATGTTGGGATTGCGTTTAACCTTACTGCAGCATGATGCTTGGCGGTTTGAAGTACCTATCGGATTATTTCGATGGCAAGCAGATATCAGTAGCACTATGGGCAATAGCCGTTTAACCACAGAGCTTGATGGCACTGATTGGTATGCCGGTGTGCGGTTTAGCTATCAAGTGAGCGACGCTTGGTCAGTTGGCTTGGGGTATCAGTATGTGGATATCGAGCCGAATGACTTCCTCAGTTACCAGCTCAATCTACGTTATCAATTTTAAGCGTTAGCATATCAAAAGGGGCATTCGCCCCTTTTTACTCTCTAATAAAAACATCATATTTGAGAATATTTTGAAGGTGTTCACTTAAGGCTGAGCTTGGTTTGTGATGCATATCACAAAGGATTTGTAGCTTACCCTTAGGAGCATGTAACAAATTCAGGTTGTAGATTAAAGACAGAATAGTAAGATTGTCACTTATCTTATTTAATTTATCGCTTTTTTATCTAGAGGCAGTTATGTCGCAGCGGCAGAATAAGCCGGAAATATTGCATACCGAAGTTGTCGCGAAAAGCCGATTATTTCAAATTGAGCAAGTGCATCTTAAGTTCTCAAATGGTGTCGAACGCCAATACGAGCGTATGAAAGGCGGCAGCCGTGGTGCTGTGATGATAGTGCCTATTCATCAAGGGCAAATGCTACTGGCGCGGGAATATGCAGCCGGAACCGATAATTACGAGCTCGGGTTTCCTAAAGGTCTTATCGACCCTGGTGAATCGCCAGTCGAAGCGGCTAACCGTGAATTGCAGGAAGAAATTGGCTTTGGGGCGAATAAGCTCACGCTATTGAAAGAACTTAGCCTAGCGCCGGGTTATTTCTCCAGTAAGATGCAAATTTTTCTTGCAGAAGATCTGTATGAGAGTCGCCTTGAAGGTGATGAGCCAGAGCCCATTGATGTGGTGCCTTGGGCGCTCGCCGATTGGGAGGCCCTGCTCGATGATGTCGATTTTTCCGAATCCCGTAGTGTGAGTGCGTTGTTTTTAGCGCAAAAGTATTTATACCTTAAATAATCTTTTTCCTTTTAAGCGTTTAAAGCTGAAACGCTTGCAAAACATTCGCGAACTTTGCGATTGGAGTTGTTATGAAGCCAGAAGAGTTGATCGACGAAGTTATTGCGATTGCGACCGATGCAGGGATAACTATCCGTGACATTTATCTCAAAGGTAATTTTGAGCGAGAAATGAAGTCTGACAATACCCCTGTCACTTCCGCAGATTTAGCGGCGAACCAGATCATTTGTGACCGATTAACTGCTTTAACGCCTGATATTCCTGTGTTATCTGAAGAGGCGGCCGACATTCCTCTGAGCGTACGTGAATCTTGGAAACGCTATTGGTTGGTCGATCCACTCGATGGTACGGGTGAGTTTATTGCTGGCAGTGGTGATTTCTCGGTGATTATTGCACTCGTTGAGCACAATCGTCCCGTGATGGGCGTGGTGTATGTGCCTATGACGCAAGTGTGTTATTACGCGATTGCAGGTTTAGGGGCATACAAACGCACGGATAAACAGGAAGTGCGGATCAGCAGCCGCCAAATCGAGCACCGTGAAAAGGTCTCCCTACGATTAGCCGTAAGTCGTCGTCAGGACCCTCAATCTGTGTTGACCCTATTCAACCATCCCAAACACTGCGAGTTAGTCGTTATGGGCGGCGCAGCATTAAAGAGCTGTCTCGTTGCCGAAGGTCGAGCCGATTGTTATGTACGAGTCGGACCAACGGGTGAGTGGGACACGGGAGCCGCGCAAATTATCGTCGAGGAAGCGGGTGGACAGCTGATGGATACTGAGCTGCAACCGTTAACCTACAATGAGCGTGAGACGTTAGAAAACCCTAACTTTATCGTAGTGGGCGCACCCAACTTAGAGTGGGATAAGATTTTAATAGGTGAATGATTTTCGAATGCAGTCTATACGCCCGGTATTAAAGTCAGAGTTATTAGCGGTTTATCAGCTTGAGCAAGCCATTTTTGGTGAGCATAGTTATCCCGATTTTTTCTTCCGTCAGGGATTTGATTGCTGGCCAGAGCAATTTTTAGTGGCGGTGGATGAAGATAATCTTCTGCAAGGTTATTTGCTCTGTGCCCAGAGTGGCGATCCTACTTGTAGGTGGATTTTATCTGTTGCAGTCAGTGAAGATGCTCGTGGAAAGGGATTAGGCAAACGTTTGATGCAGCAGTGTTTAGCTGAGTTACCCGTCTCTGTTGAACGTGTGTGTCTAACGGTTGACCCGAGTAATCCTGCCCATGGCTTATATCAGCATTTAGGTTTCGTTGATTCGGCTTTTGAGGCCGATTATTTTGGCGCTGGTGCAGATAGAGTGGTGATGACTTATCGCAGGCCTTAAATTCCATGGTCACTTTTAATTAAAAACACCTTTGAATTAAGAATGATTTTTAAACCAAAATAATGGACGGCGTGCTGACTGAGCGCGCCGTTTTTTATGTTATTTTGTGTCGTGTAATCCCACATATATAGTTCAGTTTTACTGAGTGAATCGATTTCGAGCGTCTATCCTTATTTATCATTCTCAATGATATCCTTCACTATTTACCCGCGGCTGTACGTAAAACAAACTTATTTTGAACGTTGTTTTTTATTTTGACTGCTGTTAGTCTCTTACTATCCAACAGGGGGTGAGACCTATGGCCAGACGAAAAGAACACAGCCATGATGAAATTCGCGCTATGGCAATCCAAGCGGCAACTGAGTTATTGACCGAACAAGGTGTTGTAGGGCTGAGCTTACGCAAAGTGGCTAGCCAAATTGGCTATGTCCCTAGCACCTTGATCAATATGTTCGGCAGTTATAACTATTTGTTGCTGGCGGTTTCTGAGGCAACGCTTAGGACTTTACACGATCGATTAGCGGGTGTTTGCGCTGCCGACAGTTTGCGTAAAATCATTGCAATGGCGTGGGAGTATAGTCAGTTTGCCAATGAGCAGCGGCAAGCTTTCAAGTTGGTTTTTGAGCTGCAATTACTCGATTCTGAGCCTTTGCCGACATCACAAGGGCAATTGATTGCAGGGTTATTCATACTGATTGAACGTGAGTTAGCGCAGATCTTCCCTGAGGCGACTCCGGAGCAGCATCTCATTATGAGCCGTGTGTTGTGGGGTGGAATTCATGGACTAACTGCTTTATCCCTCGATAATAAGCTCTTTGCTGAATCGTTATCACTGCGGAATTTACTCGAGAGCCATGTGCAGGCTTATCTACAAGGAATGGGTTATCAGAGGGAACTATCATGCTGCTAACAAAACGTTTTTTACCTTATTTTGCGACTCAGTGCTTAGGCGCATTGAATGACAACATTTATAAAAATGTGTTGCTGCTATTAGTGACTTTCAGTCAAGTCAAAGACTTACCCATAAGCGTCGATATGTTTGTGAATTTAGCCGCTGGGGTGTTCATCCTACCGTTTTTCCTGTTTTCGGCCCACGCGGGTGTGGTTGCCGATAATATGGATAAGGCCAAACTTATCCGTCGATTAAAACTACTCGAAGTCATTATTATGTCCTGCGCCGCTATCGCGATAGTGATCGAGAACTACATGATGATGTTATTGCTGCTATTTTTAACCGGTAGTCAGTCGGCTTACTTCGGTCCAGTAAAATATTCCCTGCTGCCCCAAGCCTTGAAAGACGATGAGTTAGTCACAGGTAATGCTTGGGTTGAGATGGGCACTTTTCTCTCTATTCTGGTGGGCACTTTGAGTGCGGGGATTTTAGTTTCTGAAGTCAACGGTACGCTTTGGGCTGCCATTACCGTTGCCGTATTGGCCTTAGCAGGCTACCTATCGAGTCGAGCTATTCCTGCTTTACCACCGCAGGGCGTTATCGAAAAAATACGTTTCAGACCGTTATCAGGCACTTGGCGTAGCATCAAAAAAGCCCGTCAAACACCTTCAATCTGGATGGCTATCCTCGCTATCAGTTGGTTTTGGTTTTTAGGTGCGACCTATCTGACCCAATTCCCTAACTTTGCCAAGCTGCACCTGCATTCTGGTGCGACTGTGGTGTCGTTATTGTTGGGCATGTTTTCCATCGGAATCGCTGTTGGCTCCTTCGTCTGTGAACGTTTTTCCTACGGCCATGTTGAACTCGGTTTGCTGCCATTCGGGGTATTGGGATTAACTGTCTTTGGTGTCGATTTGCTTTGGGCGATTCCACCTGTGCCAGTGGATGCTGGTTTTGTCTATGGATTAAAAGCCTTTATTGTCGAGTCGCAACATTATCGGGTGATGCTAGATTTCTTTATGATCGGCGTTAGCGGCGGCTTGTTCATCGTCCCCTTATACGCCTTTATTCAGTCCCGTTCGGCCAAGGGCGAATGTGCTCAGGCGATTGCTGCCAATAACATTATGAACTCTCTGTTTATGGTGGCTTCGGCGCTGTTATCTATCTTGCTGCTTGGCGTTGCGGGTTGGACGATTCCGCAGTTATTCCTACTGCTTGCCGTGATGAACTTTGTCGTCGCTCTCTATGTTTATTCACAAGTGCCAGAATTTACTCAGCGATTTATCAGTTACTTATTGAGTCATGTTATGTACCGCGTGACTGTAACTGGCCGAGAGAGAATTCCAAAGGAAGGGGCCGGCATCATAGTCTGCAACCATGTGAGCTATGTGGATGCCTTGATTATTATGGGAGCATCGACTCGGCCTATTCGTTTTGTAATGGATAAGTCCATCAGCGAAATTCCTTTGCTGAAATATTTATTCCGTCACGCTGGAGTGATCCCTATCTGTTCCCCTAGACAGAGTGAAACCACTTATAACCAAGCGTTTGAGACTATCCACGAAGCGCTGATAAATGGCGAATTGGTGTGTATTTTCCCTGAGGGTCGACTCACCCCTGACGGTGAATTAGGTGAATTCCGTCCCGGTATCGATAAAATCCTCGCCAGAGATCCTGTGCCTGTTATTCCCATGGCATTACACGGATTATGGGGTTCTTACTTTAGCCACAAGGGCGGGCATGCCTTAGCTAAAATGCCCAAGCGTTTTTGGTCAAGGGTGTCGGTGGATTTAACGGATGCCGTCGATGGTAAGCTTGCGAATAAGGAATCTTTGCGAGTCCAAGTGGCGAGCCTGCTGGGCAAGTCATAAATTCGTTAAGGTATGAAATAAAGTGAAGTGATAACCGCGAAGCAAATGTTCGCGGTTATTTTATTTTAGGGTGGCGATTTATCGTGTTTGATAGCTATCCAGCCACTCATGCATCGCTTGGTGCGAACCTTTAAAGAGTACACGTTCAGACTTTTTCTGTAATTGGTATTGATACATAGGATCGTAATACTTGTGCAATAACAGGTTTATCCAGACTAAGTGCAGCGAAGTATCATTCTGACTGATTTGTTGATCGAGGGCTTGTTGCATCAAATCTTGCAGTTCTTGATGTTGTTTTCCGCCTAGACGTTTGCGAATGCTCACTAAACTCTGTAATAGATATTCACTGAAAGCCGCAAAACCTGCTTCCGGCCCTAGGCGCTCACAGAAGCCGCTATACATTTTATGCACATATTCATAGCGTAAGCGTTCGAGCCTCGCATCATCCGACTCTTCTAGCACTAAAACATTAGCGGCTTGCATGGCATTGTAAAATGTCTGCGGCAGCGCCGAACGGCCGATCAGGAAGCTTTCATCTTCGAGCAGTAAACAGGCTGCGTCACTCGCTTGATGCTGTAGCAAGGCAATGGCAAGCTGATTTTCAAAGTTGATCTGCGTTGGCTGTGGGTCGATATTCTTCCCAAAACTAGAGCCTCTGTGATTGGCTATCCCTTCAAGATCAACCGCTTCTTTACGTTTTAATAGAAAATCAGTTTTACCGCAGCCCGTCATCCCGCTCAAACTTAATAACGGTTGCTGAGCTGGTGCCGCTTCAATCACGCCAATAAGATATTGGCGCATGGCCTTATAGCCACCTTGAATATAGGGGACTTCGATCCCCGCTTCTTTAAGCCATTGTTGCGAGAGTTGCGAGCGTAAGCCGCCACGAAAACAATAAAGGTAGGCGTTGGGGTTGGCTTTTACATAGCTTGCCCAAGCCTCGATTCTCTGTTGCTTGATGGGACCATTCACCAGTGAATGACCTAATGCAATCGCGGCTTGCTGACCTGATTGTTTATAACAAGTGCCGACTTTTTCCCTTTCACTATCCAGCATCAAGGGTAAGTTGGTCGAGTTAGGAAACGCACCTCGAGTAAACTCTATCGGCGCTCGCACATCCATTATGGGATGTTGGTTGAGGAAAATTTCCCGATATTGCTCTGCAGCTACAATAGCGCTTGGCATCAGCACAACACCACATTCGCTGCAGTGGTGGGGGCTTCCAGTGATCCAATGCAAATTGGGGCGATGTGATGCGCATCGAGAAGGGCAATCAATTCCGCTTCGGCTTCGGCCGAGACGGCAACTAACAGGCCACCACTGGTTTGCGGATCGCACAGTATCGCTTTCTGATGCTCGCTGAGCTCGGGGAGATGCTCGCCATAACTGTCGTAATTTCGGTGAGTCCCGCCAGGAACGCAACCTAAGGCTAAGTAATCTAAGGCGCGTGGCAGTAACGGCACCGCATCAAATTTGAGTTTTGCCGTGAGCTTGGCACCTTGGCACATTTCGAGCAGGTGTCCCGCTAGTCCAAATCCTGTGACATCGGTCAGGGCGTTTACGCCGCTAATTTTGGCAATCGTCGTGCCTATAGTATTCAGCTGGCACATGGCATTGACCGCAATGAGATTGTCTTCATCTTTGAGCTTTTTCTGTTTTTGCGCTGTGGTTAAAATGCCAATGCCGATAGGTTTAGTGAGATATAAACGATCGCCCGCTTTAGCAGTATCATTCTGTTTTAAATCAGTTAAGGCAATTTGCCCGGTAACCGCGAGGCCAAAAATCGGTTCGGGTGCATCTATGCTGTGGCCACCGGCTAGCATGATCCCGGCTTCCATACAGGCCTGTCTGCCGCCATCGACTACTTGTTGTGCGACTTCTGCAGGTAGCTTATTGATTGGCCAGCCTAAAATAGCGATCGCCATGATAGGCGTGCCGCCCATGGCATAAATATCACTGATCGCATTGGTCGCAGCGATGCGGCCAAAGGTGAAGGGATCGTCAACAATTGGCATGAAAAAATCGGTAGTGCTGATGATGCCTATGTCGTCATTGAGTTTATACACTGCGGCATCGTCACGGCTTTGATTGCCGACCAGCAGATTAGGATCGGTAAACACGGGTAATTGCGAGGCTAATATAGTGCTGAGCACCTTAGGGGATATCTTGCAGCCACAACCTGCACCATGACTATATTCTGTTAGTTTGATTGATTCTGGGAGTGTAACTGGGGAATCTGACATGATCTCAACAGCCTATTTAAGTGATTAAGGCATCATCATAATCAGATACGGCCACCATGCAAGGTGGCCGTATGACTTTCGGGCAGAATTGTGGTTTAGCTATAAGTTGCGGTTAGGCTGCGCCAATGTTTTTGCTGGACTAAAAAACGCGCCTTTAGCTCTTCAACTTGCTGCAATAGCTGCTGATCGACAAGTTGCTTGCGTTTGGCCTCAAGCAAGGTTTTCTGTGCTTTGTAGTAATCCATTAAGTGCAGTTTGAGTAATTCATACTCAGCTTGGACTTTTTCAATAATTTCATCGGCATTGGGTAAGTGCACGACTTTGTTCTTGGTCCGCAGCAGCTGCATCTGCAAGCGTGCGCTCTCGATACGTTCCTGTGGACTCGTACGCAAGTCCTTGGCTAACCCCAACCAAGATAATGACTTAATCAACCATTTAGTTGGATCGTAGTGCCACCATTTAATGCCATTACGATAGTCATTTTCGAAGATGTGATGGAAATTATGGTAGCCCTCACCGTAGGTCAACATGGCGAGAAAGCCATTATCGCGGGCGGTGTTCTTATCGGTATAAGGCTGGCTGCCCCACACGTGCGCTAAAGAGTTGATGAAGAAAGTGCAGTGATGCACCACCACTAAACGCAGTAAACCCGCCATCAGTAACATAGACAGTACATCGCCATTTAACCAGCCGAGCAGGGCAGGCAGTCCAATGTTCATCAGCAATACAAGTGCGAGGTAATGTTTGTGTTGCCACATAACGATACGGTCATTTTGCAGATCGCGCACATTTTGATAATCATGATAGCGTTGCGACTGATACTCACGCAGCATCCAACCTATATGGCTGTACCAGAATCCCATGTTGGCTGAGTACGGATCTTTGTCGTTATCATCGACGTGCTTATGGTGCACTCTGTGATCGGATGCCCAGTGTAATGCACTGTTTTGTAATGCTAAAGCGCCACCGAGTGCATACATAAACCGCACGGCTGAATGGGCTTTATAGGCCTTGTGTGACCATAGTCTGTGATAACCTGCGGTGATCGACAGACCACTGGCAAAGGCTAAGACAATAAAAGCGATCCATTCACTAGCACCATAGCCGTGAACAATACCGCGCCATGGAACTAAGATCACCGCACTGAGGAAAGTGATGGCAAACAGACTGACATTAAGCCAGATGATAGGGGGTTTTTTCATTATAGGTTTCCAAAATTCGCTTTTGAGCGTACATCTGTAAGCTAATTTAGCTTAGCTATATTGTTTGGTCAAGGACGATGGGGCTGTGTTTAATGCCTAAAAGCGGTATTATCGCGTCATTACATTCAGTTAGCGGATTTAAGAATGGGTATTCGAGCACAGCAAAAAGAGAAAACTCGTCGAGCTTTAGTCGATGCGGCCTTTAATCAGCTAAGTGCTGAGCGCAGTTTCTCAAGTCTGAGTTTGCGAGAGGTTGCTCGGGAAGCCAATATTGCGCCGACATCTTTTTATCGCCATTTTAAAGATATGAACGAACTCGGTCTCACTATGGTGGACGAGGGTGGGTTAACACTCAGGCAGATGATGCGCAAAGGTCGTCAGCGAGCCGAAGCCGGTGGCAGTGTGATCCGTATATCTGTTGATACTTTTATGGAAGTGCTTGATTCTAATCCAAACGTATTCCGTATCTTATTGCATGAACGTTCAGGAACCTCAGCAGCGTTCCGTGCGGCGGTTGCCCGCGAAATTGAACATTTTATTTCTGAATTGGCTCACTATACTGAAGCGAAAGCGGGCCGAACTCCGTTATTAGCTCGGGCACAAGCAGAAGCTTTAGTCACTTTGGTGTTTAACGCCGGCGCTTCCGCATTAGATATGAAACGTGCTGATCGTAAAATTCTTGCCGATCAATTAGTCATGCAACTGCGTATGGTCGCCAAAGGCGCCGAGGCTTTGCAGCATAAGGTTGAGCACCGCTAATCTGAGTGATCTGCACATCAGCTGCTAAAAATAATGGAGCCTGAGGCTCCATTATTTTTAGTGAATTTATGTTTGAGTTCTAGCTACGTTTAACTGCTATGCAGTCGAGTTCAATGTATTTGAGGTGACTAACGACGCTCTAGTAGTACACCTGTTTCCATGTGATCGGTATAAGGGAACTGATCAAACAAGGCGAAACGAGTGACTTTATGGGTTTGGTTCAGTTGCTGCAGATTGTCTTTTAAGGTTTCAGGGTTGCAGGAAATATATAAGATCCGCTCGTAACCTTGTACTAACGCCAACGTATCTGGATCAATCCCTGCGCGGGGTGGGTCGACAAAAATGGTGTTGCACACATAGCTGTCGAGATCGATACCTTCTAAACGTCTAAAGCTGCGTTTCTTCGCCATGGCATCGCTAAAGTCTTCGGCCGACATGCGAATAATCTGCAGGTTCTCAATACCATTCACTTCGATATTGTATTGCGCCGCATCGACTGAGGGCTTAGCGAGTTCGGTGGCCAATACGCGATTAAAGTTTTGCGCCAGTGCGATTGAGAAGTTGCCATTACCACAGTAGAGCTCGAGTAAATCCCCTTCACTCTTCTGAGTCGCATCGATAGCCCACTCCAGCATTTTTACGGAAACTTTGGCATTCGGTTGAGTAAAGCTGTTCTCGATTTGCTTATATAAGAAGGTTTTTTCATTCACTTGTAATGACTCAACCACAAAGTCTTTATCTAAATCGATTTTTTGCTTACGGGCACGGCCGATAATGTTGACGTTAAACTGGCTACTTAACTTGGCTTTCAATGCAGCCGCATCGGCGCGCCATTGGTCATCAAGCTGCCTGTGATAAAGCAAAGACACTAAAATCTCGCCGCTTAAAGTCGACAAAAAATCCACTTGGAACAGCTTATGTCTTAGACTAGGATTCGGTTTTAGTTCGGCGATTAAGGCCGACATCATTTGATTGATGAGCACGCTGGCTGGCAAGTATTGATCGCATCGCACTTTCTCATTCAATACTTTATCGAACATGTAATAGTATAAGTCGTCACCGTCATGCCACATGCGGAATTCAGCACGCATACGGTAGTTGGCAGGCTCTGAGGCAAAAACTTCAACACTCGGTGTTTCAAATTGGGCAAAGGCTTGTTCTAGCTTGATACGCTTGTGTTCTAACTGCGTATCATAAGTCTGAGGGTCCATTGCTGCTAAGTTCATTGTTTGATTCACCGTTGCTGTAAATTGGGGCGCAAATATTATACTAGGTGACACGAATGTCCAGCATCTTGCTTTTGCTGTTTACGCAAAGCTGTGGGAAAATCCGCGCGCTTGAGTGTGATTCTATGGATATTCAATGCGTATTTGGTTGAATTCATCCAATCATCAAACATCGAATCACTTAATGTTGTAATGCGTTCAATCTGTATAGCCTACTTGTTGTAACCGAAACGGGAGATTTACTTGTCGCGACCTATATTAGTGTTTGATTCTGGGATTGGTGGTCTATCCGTTTTGGCTGAAATCCGCAAAAGTTTGCCCCATAGCGACTATTGTTATCTTTTCGACAATGCGAGGTTGCCCTATGGCGAGTTAGAAGAGCAGATATTAATTTCTGGCTGTGTCAAATTAGTATGTGATCTTGTAGCTCGCACCAATGCCATTATAGTGGTCGTCGCCTGCAATACCGCGAGCACAGTTGTGTTACCGGCATTACGTGCAAACCTCTGTATTCCTGTTGTGGGCGTAGTACCCGCTATTAAACCAGCAGCACAGATGTCTAAGAGTAAACGCATTGGACTCTTGGCTACACCAGGCACAGTTAAGCGTCATTATACCCATGAACTCATCAGCCAATTTGCTGATGATTGCCATGTCGAACTTTTTGGTTGTTCTGAACTCGTCATGATGGCGGAGCAAAAAATAGCGACAGGTGAAATGGACATGCACAGACTGGCAGATCTACTGGCGCCAGTCGTTGCCGCGCAATTAGATGTTCTCGTACTGGGTTGTACTCACTTCCCGATGATCAAAGCTGAATTACAACAAGTGCTCGGTGAGGGCGTAACGCTAATGGATTCTGGCGCTGCGATAGCTAAGCGAGTCGTGACTCTTTTAACGCAACAGAATCTTATTGTGGAGCAGCGCAGAGTAACAAATGAGAAAGAAGCAGTAGGGGAGTCAGCAATGCAGGCGTTCTATACTAAAGCGGAAATCAGTGAAGGCTTAATAACAACATTAATTGATTGTGGCTTTTCAACTATCGAACGAATCACCACAACCAACTAAATTTACAACGTCAAACAAAACAGTTTAAACGGTAATGCTACTCGTCAGTACCTGTACGGTCGGCAGCTTCCGAATCTTGTGTTTTGGCTTCTCTTACTTTTAAGGTTCTTTCTTGGAAGCTATAGTCATTCAGTTTAACCATGGCCTTCTGAGCGCCAGACTCTGACATCTCCACAAAACCAAAACCTTTACGACGACCAGTCTTACGATCTCTGACTAAACGCACAGAGTTTACTGGGCCAAACTCACCAAACAATACTTTTACTTCACCTTCATGGACACGATAAGGCAGGTTACCTACATATAAGGTCATAGTAGGACCAACATATTGTTCTTCTGTAGCATGAGATGATGAAGACTCTGGAACAAGTTTAAAGATAAGGCTAGTCACGATAACGCCTGCAACGAAGGCAATATAAGCCGGCAGCGTAGGTGCAAACTGAAATAGCACAAAGGCGCCAACAATGGCGACAATCAAAACAATAAGAAATGACTTTTGCATAAGAATGCTCTCTGATGAATGGAAAATTGATAAATAACTGTTAACAGCAAGTATATGGTAATGAATTATTTACTTTTACACTAGACCATTGCTGAAATATTGAGCGTGAATTATCAATTATTAGCTAAAAAAGCAGACTTATCTCCGATAAATAGGGCCTAAAAGCTAAAAAGTAGTCATAACGTTTAAAATATCGACGTACGATTCAATGATCGCTAAAAAGCCCTTGCGGACTTTCTCAATCTCCCTATAATGCGCATCCACTGACACGGCAGACAGCGAAACGTAAGTTAAGCAAAGAAAGCCAAGCAGTTCATCGGTTAGCAAGCTAAGCGATGAGTGTTGAGAAAGTTGAAAAAACTACTTGACGCACTAACGGGAATGCGTAAAATACGCAGCCCTGACCCGCTGAAAACTCAGTGTGTGGTCAACGCTCTTTAACAATTTATCAAGCAAATCTGTGTGGACACTCACAGGCGTTGAGTTAATCGAAACTGCTTAACCTTCGGGTTGGCAGTCAAAAATTTAAATCAACCAATTCTTTCACGAGAGTGATGAGTGTTCATAGCAATATGTACAAAGACTTACTACTTATTTTCGAATAAATAGGAGTCGAACAGAATTCGTTGAGCCGTTTGACGTAAGTCAAACAACAAAACTTTAATTGAAGAGTTTGATCATGGCTCAGATTGAACGCTGGCGGCAGGCCTAACACATGCAAGTCGAGCGGCAGCACAAGGGAGTTTACTTCTGAGGTGGCGAGCGGCGGACGGGTGAGTAATGCCTAGGGATCTGCCCAGTCGAGGGGGATAACAGTTGGAAACGACTGCTAATACCGCATACGCCCTACGGGGGAAAGGAGGGGACCTTCGGGCCTTCCGCGA
>NZ_BPFD01000088.1 GCF_019655335.1 Shewanella hafniensis | reverse complement strand
TTATTTTTGCCACATACGTTGTGGGTATTTCTGGTGGAGTTAGAATTTATGATTTAGAACGCTACATTACCGCTCGACATAAAGATGTTGAAATTCTACAGCTAACTCTAGAACGTTGGACTATTGAGATATATCGAACAATTATTGAAACTTTGCAAAGTATCGCATGGATGTACCTTATCGTATTTATATTTGCCCTTATCGCATATGTCATTGTTAGAGGCTTTGAACTTAAAAACGCTAACAAGCAATAAACAAAACTCGCGTTAAGTTGCCTTAACGCGAGTTTTTAGTTTCAAGCTTTAACCGCTAATTGAAGCTCTGATTAAGTTCTAGCTTAAGTTTAACGGCTAATCACCAAAGTCATCGAGTAGGATGTTTTCTGGTTCAACGCCTAGGCTTTCAAGCATCTTAATCACTGAAGAGTTCATGATTGGAGGACCACACATGTAGTACTCGCAGTCTTCTGGTGCCTTATGATTTTTAAGATAATTCTCATAAATCACATTATGAATAAAGCCAGTGTAGCCAGTCCAATTATCCTCAGGCAATGGCTCAGATAACGCCACATGCCAAACGAAGTTGTCATTCTCGGCCGCTAGAGCATCGAAATCCGCTTGGTAAAACACTTCACGGGTTGAACGTGCGCCGTACCAGAAGCTCATTTTACGCTTCGTTTTCTTACTCTTAAGCTGATCGAAAATGTGTGAGCGCATAGGTGCCATGCCCGCACCGCCGCCGATAAACACCATTTCCGCATCGGTTTCCTTCACAAAGAACTCACCGAATGGACCAGAAATCGTCACTGTATCGCCCGCTTTCAGGTTAAAGATGTAAGATGACATCTTACCCGCTGGCACATTGGCCGATGGCGGCGTCGCAATCCGCACATTCAGCATAATGCGCCCCTTTTCATCGGGATAGTTGGCCATAGAGTAAGCGCGCAACACTTCTTCGTTGACGGTAGAGACAATATCAAACAGGCCGTATTTTTCCCAATCATCGCGGTACTTAGCCGGAATATCAAAGTCAGCGTATTTCACCACATGGGCTGGCGCTTCAATTTGAATATATCCCCCGGCTTTAAAGCGAACATCTTCACCTTCAGGTAACTCAAGCAATAACTCTTTGATAAAAGTCGCCTTATTATCGTTAGAGATCACTTTACATTGCCACTTTTTCACCCCAAAGATTTCTTCGTCGAGCTCAAGTTCCATATCGGTTTTCACTGAGACTTGGCAGGCGAGACGACAACCTTCTTTAGCCTCTTTCTTAGTGATATGACCCATTTCAGTCGGCAGAATATCCCCGCCGCCCGATTTGATTTTCACTCGGCACTGACCACAGGTTCCGCCGCCACCACAGGCAGACGGAATAAAAATACTCTGACTCGCCAAGGCGCCGAGTAGCTTGTCACCCGCGGCAACTTGTATGCTTTTTTCAGCATCTTCGTTGATGCCAATCGTCACTTCACCTGTAGCCACTAATTTCTTTTTGGCGATTAGAATCACTATCACCAATAGACAGACCACTAGCGTGAACATGCCTATGCCAATTGCCATTTCCATCGTATTACCCTTTTCTAGCTCTTTTCTAAAAAGAATCTGGTTTCACTTTCTCAATTCTTGGCTCGCCTACTGTAGCGTTACAGCGAGATCCCTGAGAAAGACATAAAGCCCAGCGCCATCAAGCCTGTTGTGATAAAGGTGATACCAATACCTTGTAAGCCTTCGGGAATCGCGTTGAATTTCATTCTTTCACGCAGCCCCGCCAGCAGCACAATTGCCACCGCCCAGCCAAAACCCGAGCCCATAGCAAACACCACTGACTCACCGAAGTTGTAATCACGGTTCGCCATAAAGATCACCCCAGCAAAAATCGCGCAGTTTACTGTGAGCAAAGGTAAGAAGATCCCAAGGGAGTCATACAGGCTAGGAATGTACTTATCCAAAAACATTTCAAGGATTTGCACTAACGCCGCAATCACACCGATGAAAGTGATCAGCTGCAGGTAACTTAAATCGATACCGGGTAATCCCGCCCAAGACAGTGCGCCAGGTGCGAGCACTTTGACGTAAATCAGCTGGTTTAACGGCACGGCTAAGGTCATGACCACAATCACGGCGACACCTAGACCAAAGGCGGTTGACACCTTTTTAGACACTGCCAAGAAAGTACACATGCCCAAGAAGAACGACAGCGCCATGTTGTCGATAAAAGTGGCCTGCAAAAATAGATTTATATAGTGTTCCATATCTGCTCCTTAACCCCGTTTCCGCTGGATCACATTGATAGTCCAGATCAACACACCAATCAGGAAGAAGGCGCTCGGTGGTAACTTGAACATCTCGTTTGGCAAGTACCAGCCGCCATTTTCAATGGTGGTAAACACGCTATGACCGAATAAATTACCCGTCCCTAACAGCTCGCGTACAAAGGCGACGCTGATCAAAATCAAACCATAGCCTGTCGCATTACCAAGCGCATCGACGACCGCTAAATGCGGTGGATACTTCATGGCGAAGGCTTCTGCACGGCCCATGATGATACAGTTAGTGATAATTAACCCAACGAATACAGAAAGTTGCTTAGATAACTCATAGGCTACATCCTGCAGAACCATGTCGACGATAATCACCAAGGAGGCGATAACCGTCATCTGCGCGATAATCCGCACACTGGTCGGGATAAAGTTACGGATGGCAGAGATAATCAGGTTAGAAAACACCAACACAAAGGTCACTGCCAGTGTCATCACCACAGCGGTTTGCATTGAGTTACTGACCGCCAGTGCCGAACATACGCCCAGCACTTGCATTGCGACGGGGTTATTGGCAAACACTGGCCCCGTTAACATGTCACGCATGGATAAAGTGTTGCTCATTTTGCCTCTCCCAACTCACCTTGCAATTCACCCTGCGTGGCCGTCGCTTTCAGCTGATTGAAGAAGGTTTGAAAACCCTCAACGCCAAACCAAAACTCCATTGCGCGCTGCACGCCGCGGCCCGTCATGGTCGCGCCACTCACCGCATCGACACCGTGAATATCGCCTTCTTTAGCGCCGCCTTTCACAAGACGTATCGAAAACTTGCCTTTTTCATCAAACAATTGCTTACCCTTCCATAGTGACACCCACTTAGGATCAGTTAAAAAATCGCCGATACCAGGGGTTTCACCGTGCTCGTACACGACGAGCCCTTTAATGGTGTTGAAATCGGGTTCAACCGCCACATAACCGTAGATCATCGACCACAGACCTTTGCCATAGAAAGGCACAACCACGCTGTCTAACTTGCCGTTGGCATCGAGCACTTTAAACACGCGGGCATCGTTCGCACGGGTTTTAATCTTGGCGATATCTTTTTTCGGCGCACTTGAAGTCTCAGGATTAATTGCCGCCATACGCTCATCGAAATCGAGGACGTTAGCGTCTGAGTCCACCTTACCTGTGTCTAGGTTGATCAATAATGGCTTAACCGATTTAGCGAAAATATCTCTAAATTCAGTTCCCTGACCTAAGTTCACATCAGCGGCCATCAACACATAACGCTTCACTTCGTCACGTTTTTTGGCGACTTTACGTTCTTTCAATATGCCTGCTGTGCCTGTGATCATAAATGAGCACAGGAGACAGAGCGTGATGGTGAAGATCATGGTCCCCACCACAGTATCTTTCTTAAATACCATGACGTTTTAATCTCCGTTTGATGTTGGCGCGGGCCACCAGATAATCGAACAGCGGCGCCCAAAGGTTGGCGAACAGAATGGCTAACATCACGCCCTCAGGCATTTTGGGGTTAGCGACACGGATAAGCACAGTCATAAAACCAATCAAGGCACCGTAGGCAAATTTGCCTTGGCGAGTGTAGGAAGTGGTCACAGGATCGGTGGCCATAAACATCATAGCCAGCGCAAAACCGCCAGTGACCAGATGCCAAGTCCACGGCATTGCCATCATGTCATTGCTGCTAGAACCGATGTAATTACAGATGGTTGCAGTCGCAATCATGCCCAGCAGCACACCAAGCACAATGCGCCAATCCGCTAAACGGCTGATCAGCAATAGTGAACCGCCGATCAAAATGGCTAAGGTGCTAGTTTCACCAATCGCGCCCACGGTAAAGCCAAAGAAATTGTTCCACCAGTTAGGATCGCTAAAGGCACTAAACCAAGCGTAATCGGTAAAGCTCAGTTTGCCCGCTGCGGTTTGTGCCAGCGCCGTTGCACCAGAGAAACCATCAACGGCAACCAGCTGTTTAATGGTTGAAACTTCAGAGGGATAGGCGAAGTAGATAAATGCCAAGCCCGCCAACGCAGGATTAAGGAAATTATATCCCATGCCGCCAAACAGCTCTTTAGCCACGACCACACCAAAGGAAATCCCCATAGCCACCAGCCACAACGGTGTTGATACTGGCAAGATTAAGGTAAACAGCAGGGCCGTCACGAAGAAGCCTTCGTGCAACTCTTGACCACGAACCCGCGCAAACACCACTTCCCAGAACAAACTGGTGAGCAGTGCTGTCAGGTAAATCGGCAGATAAAAACTAAGACCATAGAGGAATAAACCTAATATCCCAGTGTCTTGGCTAAGGCCGCCAAACAGAGTATTAAAGATTTCTAACTTCCACACATCTGGGGTCGATAATCCGCCCGCGAGCGCAAGCTGCGCCTGTAGGCCAATGTTATATAGACCGAATAAAATGGCAGGCAGTAAACACAAACCGACTAACGTCATGGTACGTTTCACGTCAATCGCGTCACGCACATGCACTTTACCCTTAGTGCTGCGGCCATTGGCAATGACGAGTGAGCGCAAAAAGCCCTTCATCGACTTACCAGTGGCGTAGTATTCTTCTTGTAAATCTGGGGCTTGCTGTAAATCAGGTTTTTTAACTTGCTTAGTCATTAACCTTCCCTCTCGATAACATCTAGACAGGCACGTAATTCTTTACCAAAGTCATATTTGCCGGGACACACAAAAGTACACAGCGCCAGATCTTCTTCATCTAACTCCAATGCACCTAAGGCTTGCGCCTCATCGGTATCGCGCACCACTAAGTCTCGAACGAGCAAGGTGGGTAAAATATCTAGTGGCATCACGCGATCTAGCTGACCAAAGGCCATCATGGCGCGAGCTGAGCCGCCCTGATGGGTGGTAAATTCGAACAACTTAGTGGCACCAAACAAACGTGATGTCACCGCGCGGGTAATAGAGAATTTATCCGAGCCACCCCGTACCCAAGAAAGTACATGGTGCTGCGCATCTTCACTCAACACTGACACTTGGTTGTGGAATCGGCCTAAAAAGTCATGCACGCCAAGTGCGGTATGGCCAGATAGCACAGAGCCCGATACCACGCGATTATGGCCGGGTTTGATCTCATCACTGACTAAGGCACTTAACTCAGCACCCAACTGAGTGCGCAGTAAACGCGGATTCAGTACGCTCGGGCCACCTAAGGCGACGATACGGTCGGTATATAACTCACCGGTTTGGAATAACTTGCCGTAGGCAATCACGTCTTGATAGCCGATATGCCATACCTGACGCTCTAAGCTCACAGGTAAAGTAAAGTGAATATGAGTGCCCACTAAACCCGCAGGATGAACACCATCAAAACGGCGAACCTCAAGTTGTGGTAATGCCTCTTTCACCATCGCTTCGCCCTTATCCTGACACAGGTAAACTTTACCCTCAGTTAAGCGGCTCAACACCAGCAAGCCAGCTTTAAAAGCCTCGGTTTGCTCGGCGATGATTAAACGCGGATCGGCGGCCAGTGGATTAGTATCAATCGCGGTAACAAAAATCCCTGCGGGCGTGCTATCGAGCGCAGGCACGCGCGAGAACGGCCGCGTACGTAGGGCAGTCCATAGACCACTTTTCACTAACTGGTCTTGAACGGTTAGCCGAGGGAGAACGGCGATGTCTTGATGGATATCGAAAGAAATCTGCCCATCGCGGTTTTCACCGTCATCACAACGAATGACAACCGATTGTAGAATTCGGCGCTCGCCGCGGTTAATCGCCACGACTTGGCCACTAGCGGGTGCAGTGAACAACACGCCCGGTGTTTTTTTATCTTCAAACAGGGCTTGGCCCTTTTGAACCCAATCGCCCTCTTCGACCAACATCGTCGGCTTAAGTCCAACGAATTCTTCACCCAGAACAGCCACTTGGGATGGCTTAGCACCGAGTTCAATGACCTGTCGTGGCTCGCCAGCAATCGGCAAGTCGAGGCCTTTTTTGATCGTTACAATTTGGTTTGAAAAATCTGCCATCACAAATATCAACCATGAAAAATTTTTAGATAAATTTAGGGTAGAGATTTGTTAACGCAGTTTCCGATATTGGCGTCACATTCCGCCGCAAATTCGTAAGTTAGATACGTAAATTTACGCAGTTTTGTGACACAGATTCACTTCCAAACTCGCCGCGATCTATAAATGTAGTTTTATAACAATTTATTCATAATTACGTCATTACTGATTTAGTCATACCTAAGGTTTACGAAAATAAGCCAAAATCCCCATTTCAGTGCAGCAAAGCGATAAAACCGCTAAAAGCACCACTCAGAGCACAAACTTCAACCAATGGCATGCCTCAACATGGCGCAATACCACTTTGGGTACTGGCTATTTTTAACGCACTAACATTTCATCCTATGGTTTAACCTTTGCTTTACAGCAAAAGCTTGGTAGCCTCAAACTAAGAGAGTTTTCGTAGGAGAAACAGATGGAATACAGACGCATACCGCATTCTAATCTCGAGGTTAGCAAAATCTGTTTGGGCACTATGACTTGGGGCGAACAAAATACCCAAGCCGAAGCATTTGCACAGCTGGACTATGCCATAGGTAATGGTATCAACTTTATCGATACGGCAGAAATGTATCCCGTCCCACCTAAGCCCGAAACCCAAGGAGAAACAGAGCGTATTCTTGGGCAATATATTAAGGCTCGCGGCAACCGTGACGATCTAGTGATTGCCACTAAAATTGCCGCACCGGGTGGTAAGAGTGATTATATTCGCAAGAATATGGCGCTGGACTGGAACAATATCCATCAAGCGGTCGATGCGTCACTCGAGCGCCTGCAAATCGATACTATCGATCTCTACCAAGTTCATTGGCCCGACCGCAATACCAACTTCTTTGGTGAACTGTTTTACGAAGCGCAAGATCAAGAAACTCAAACCCCAATCCTCGAAACCCTAGAAGCCCTTGCCGAAGTGATCCGCCAAGGCAAAGTGCGCTATATAGGAGTGTCGAACGAAACGCCTTGGGGTTTGATGAAGTACCTGCAACTCGCCGAAAAACACGGCTTGCCGCGTATTGTGAGTGTGCAAAATCCCTATAACTTGCTCAATCGCAGCTTCGAAGTCGGCATGAGCGAAATCAGCCACCGTGAAGAGTTGCCGTTGCTCGCATACTCGCCCCTAGCCTTTGGTGCCCTAACCGGAAAATATTGCAACGACCAATGGCCCGAAGGTGCGCGCCTGACCTTGTTTAAGCGTTTCGCCCGTTACACAGGCTCGCAACTGGCACTCGAGGCCACGGCAGCCTACGTCGATTTGGCCCGCGAGTTCAAACTCTCGCCCGCACAAATGGCGTTAGCTTTTGTTAACTCGCGTAAATTTGTTGGCTCCAACATCATTGGCGCCACGGACTTATATCAACTTAAAGAAAATATCGACAGCCTGAAAGTCACCTTATCGCCCGAGCTATTAGTGCGATTAAACGAACTGTCCGATAAATTCAGATTACCTTGCCCTTAGCCCTAACCTTAGGAATCTTAGCTCCAAGGCTTAGTCGGCAAGTCGTTTGAATTACCAATAGCATCAGGTAAATACACCTGATGCTATTAGCTTTTCAGCGGTAGAATCTCACCTCAATTGATTAAATGGACCTTATCATGTTCTATATACTTTTTTGGCTAATATTATGTTTTGTCACTGCAATTATAGCTTCCAGTAAAAACAGATCAGCCATTTTATGGTTCTTTATCTCATTTATTGTGAGCCCATTGATTGGCATTATTTGCGTTGCTTGTATGCCTGCAATAGCGAAAAACGAAGCTCAAGCACACCCAAATGAAAATGTTCAAGAAGATAAATCACTTTATCGTGACTGCCCAGAATGCGCTGAAGAAATAAAATGCGCGGCCCGAAAGTGTAAACATTGTGGCTCAGAGGTAGTGCCGCAGGAAATACCCCAAGCAGAACATACTGCAATCTTAGATGAAAATGCTGACGGCCAGCCGTGCAGTATCTGTAAAAGTAGAAGAACGCATGACCTATATAACGGTGTCGCTATTTGTAATCAGTGTAAAGTTTGGAATTAGTCTGCTACTTGGTTAATTCGATGACCTAATAGCATCAAGAAACGCACTTGATGCTATCAATTTTAAAATTAATAATCTCAAAACCTTATTACAAACCCAATCCCTCCTCGTTTAATAAGAGATTCCCCTCCTTTCAAACCTTATCTAGGTTACATTCGGATACAGAGTCCTTTTAAGAACTGAAATATAGTGGCACCACAATCACTAGACAGATGTCTTAAGGATCAAAAAATGAAAAAACTTTGCTTTGTTATCACAAGTATTTTGATGTCGAGCCACGCGCTTGCTGAAAGCAATACCTACATTCGTAACGGTAATATCTATAGTCATCAAGATCAGTTTTTTGCTGGCGCAGGTGTTGCTACTGGCAGTCAGTTTTATAAGGGTCAAGATCACCAGACAGGTGTCTACCTCAATGGCGGCTACCACGGTGAGGACTTCAACGCCGACCTGTCCGGTATCAACTACCGCTTTTTAGGCACCAACGACAGTGCCGTTAACTTCAGCATTTTTGTGGTTGCCAATCCTGGCTTTGATGCCAATGACGCCGATATTTTAACGGGCATGAAAGATCGCAAATTCAGTGGCGATATGGGTTTAAACGCCGACATTCATTTAGGCACGGGCACGTTATCAACCAAATTCCAACACGATGTGACAAATGTTTATGATGGTTTTCAAGCTGATATCACCTACTACCATCCAATCAATCTGGGCTTTGGTGATCTGGTGCCTTATGCGGGTGTGCACTATTTCAGTAAAGACTTCGCAAACTACTACACAGGTGTGACGTCATCTGAAGCCACTGCGCAGCGCCCTGCTTATCAAGCCGACGGCACCTTTGCCTATAAGCTAGGTTACGCTTTGGTAATTCCAGTGACTAAGCATTTAGACATCACTCAAGCCACAGGTTACTCGCACATAGCTGCCAACATGGCTGACTCTCCGCTAATCGACAGTAGCAACCAGTGGGTTACCACCCTTGGCGTGAGCTATAGCTTCTAACCAACCTGACGAGACAAGACCATGACACTTATCAGAAAAACGTTTTTATGTGCTGGATTAGCCCTGATGCTTTCAGCTTGCGCCACTTCCTACGATACCGAAAAGCAATTTTGGTCTTTCGGTAAAGGCTTTGAAACCGCACAGATTGCACCCGATAGCTGGCAGATAAGCTTTGTTGGCAATAGCAACACTGACCGCGCATTGGCCCGAAAGTACGTCATGCGTAAGTCAGCAGAGTTATGCAAACAGGCTGGTTATAACTACTTCACTTTTACTCACGAACAAACCGAACGTGATGCAATTGGCCAGTTTGGAGTTGGAGCAAGCACAAGTAAGGATATCCTGTGGGGAAGTTCAACGATGAACCAAGAAACCTCTGTCATGGTCGAAGTTACAGGTTTACATAGCAAGCCAGAAAATGCGAGTTCTCGCATCTATGAAACGGATTACATACTTAACAATGTTAATGTGAAAAGTTAATTGCTCATCAAAATGCACCAGTCTAGATCCTCGTTAGGCATCAAGACTGGTGCGTTTTATCCTTAGACTGCCGATGAAAACAACTCTGCCCTCAGGCTTAAACTTCAGCCATAAATTTCAGCCATAAATTTCAGCCTTGAATTTTAGTGACATGCGAGCGCCACCGAGCTCAGGAGCACGACCAATTCGTAATGGGGAATTCATCCAACAACCTATTCTGTCGACAATCGCCAATCCCATGCCATGGCCGGAATTTCCACGGCTGTGCTGACCACGCACAAAAGGTTTAATCACTTGCGCAGACTCCAGTTCATCAATCCCCGGACCGTCATCGTCAACGTGTAACCAAATCGCGCCCTCCTCGACTGCCAACGTCAGCCTGATCTTTGCCTTACCAAAACGCAGCGCATTATTGAGCAAATTATTAACCTGCATTGATAAGTACTTAGGGTCTGTCTTGATCTTGAGCGCTGTGGGATAGGGAACCAGTTCAACTGAAAAATTGGGGTACACTTGGCCTTGATACTTTTCGAGTAGCCAAGCATTGAGTTCAATCGACTGCCAATCGGGCTGGATATTCGCTTCATCGAGGCGGGCATAACTCAGCAACGTCATCACCAAGTCTTCCATCGTGTCTAAATCGCGGTTCAAGCGCTGGAAATACTTCACTCTGAGCTGTTCGCTTTGGGTTTCTTCCAGCGCCTCAATACCAAATCTTAGCCGCGCTATCGGGGTTTTTAAATCGTGAGAAACCGCTCGACTGAGCAGTTTGTTATCATCGATCAATTGCTGAATACGATCCGCCATGCGGTTGAATTCGCTTTCAATAGTGCCTATGTAAGACGTTTTTCTAACAGGAATTCTCTGCTGCAACTCCCCCATGCCAAACGCTTGGGTCGCCTGACTGAGATTAACCAACTGACGGATCAAGGGCGACACCCACACCAACAATATCAGCACCACACCACCATAAAAAAGCATGGTATACAGCTTATTCAAGTCAAAGTTGCCATCGGTGGGCGTGACAATATCGGTATTGATGTTCAATACCTGCCCCGTTTTCGGCAGTAAATAATGCAAGGAGATGCCATCATCGGATTCCAGCAGCAGTGATTCCCCGGCATAAAACGCGGTTTTTAGATCTGAGGGTAAAACGAAATCGGCTTCACTCGCTAAAGAGAGTTGATCTGAATTTAGCTGGTTCCAGTTTGCGATAAAACTTTGATTGTTAACGCTATCGTTATCGAGCGTTTGCGCCAGTGTGCCGCCCAGCAGTTTTAATGCGGCGAGGTGAGTGGCTGGGGTTTGCGTGTCATTATCAGGATCTAGCAGACTAGCAAACTCGCTTATCGACCAGCCTAGGCTGGCAATGGCCACCAGCACGACCAGCACCAGAGAAGTCATCAACTTCTTCATAAAGCTTGCTCACCTTCGTCGCGGCAAAACAAATATCCCTTGCCACGGATGGTTTTCACTTTATAGGGCTGACTCAACGCTTCCTGTAATTTCTTGCGTAAACGCGATATGCGAATATCAACTGAGCGATCTAGGCCGTCGTATTCAATGCCCCGTAGCTGAGCCACCAGTTCATTACGGCTGACAATCGTGCCCGCCTTCAATGCCAGTAGCCACAACACATCGAACTCATTGGCATTCAAATCCAGCGGCTGTTTATCGATAGTGACCGATTTTGCCGTGGCATTGAGCACCAGCGAATCAAAAACTAACTGCTGTTTTTGCTCCTCATCACCCACACGGCGTAACAGGGCTTTTATCCGCGCTAACAACACTTGTGGCCGGATCGGCTTTGTCAGGTAATCATCTGCCCCGACATCTAATCCGCGGATCTCATCCCCATCCTCAACACAAGCCGTCATAAAGAGAATCGGCCCAGCATAAAATGCTCTCGCTTCCTTACAGACATCGAAACCATTCTTAACGGGTAACATTACGTCGAGTAACACTATGTCAGGGATCTCTTCGGCTATCATCTCTAAAGCAAAATCGCCTTGGCTGGCAACCGTGACTTCGTAACCGTGGTCGAGTAAATAATCACTGATCCACTCAGCCAGCGAGATATCGTCTTCGACCACTAAGATGTGTTTTTCAACTGACATATTAGAATAACCTCCAACCTGACTGACTCTGTTTAGGGGCCTTATAAACCCAAGTCACCACCACTTTGACCTGCGCCAGTGGTTGCACATCATCATTACGGATCAAACTAAAGGTAACCGTTTTATCGCCTTCAAAACTATATTGGTATTCTTGCATGGCTTTGCCGCTCCAGCAGATTAGCTGGTGCTGGCGGTCAGTCAGTATGAGGCAATACTCGCCGCTCGCAGGTGTTTGCCATCGAAACAACACATCTTGATAGCAAGTTTGCCCCTTATGGAGCGCAATGCAGCGCTCTGGGGTCGCAGTAAAAATCACCGAATCATCTTGACCCCAAGCAAAAAAAGGCGCGTTCAGTAACACTAGCCACAAATAAAATCGCTTCATGCCCACGCCCCTAAAACACATAGCTGATAGAGGCATTAAAGTACGATGCATAGCCAGCTTGATTGAAAGGGCTGTCGGTCACTTCTTGGGATAACACATTGAAGCGATACATGGCTCTAAATACAAAACTCTCGCTCAGCGGATAGGCAACACCGAGCTCCATGCCATAGCTAAAAGAACTGTTCGGGTGATATTCGGGAAAGCGTTCGGTCGCTTCTTCTTTACTGACACTAAAAAGATAACGATTCAAGGTGGCTGATGAAAAGCCTACGCTTCCCAAAACGTGAAAGTTCCAATTACGTACCTGCCAAGACTTACCCAATCTGGCAGAACTCTGAATACCTTGATCATCATAATAATCAGACACTAATCTGTACTGGAAAACGTAGTTATCGCCCCAATAACGCGTTGCACGAAAACCTGCGCCAATATAGAGCGAATCTTCCGATAGTAGATAAGCATTGCGGCCAGCTTCATCGAGTGTGCTGGGGTCCACATCTGGACGAGACCATGAACCTTGTAAGTTCGCCAGTAACAGATCAAAGGACCAATCCTCTGAACTCCAAAGATTAACCCCAAGATTAACCCCATCCTGAGATTGGTGGATCATCTCAACAAACATGCCTTTGTATTGATACATGCCACTGACCAACAGCGACAATTGCGCAGCGCCAGAATCGGTTTGCCGAACATCAATTTGATTGATCCCGTAAACACTCATACCCAGTTCAAAATCACCGCCATCGGCTAGGCGATTGGTGCCTCCGTTGACACTACTTGCAATATCCGATGCGGCAGCGGTACCGGAAAGCATGCTGAGCGTTAACACAAAAAAACAAAGAATACGCATGCCCATTTAATCCACATTTCTAGTCGTTATTTAGCGCTACATATTACAACAGTTTGTTAGTCTTTTTATCCGCCACTGCACAAGCCATTGCATTTTTGCGACGAAAATATCGTCAGATAGCAAGAACAG
Source organism: Shewanella hafniensis (assembly GCF_019655335.1). Taxonomy (GTDB): domain Bacteria; phylum Pseudomonadota; class Gammaproteobacteria; order Enterobacterales; family Shewanellaceae; genus Shewanella; species Shewanella hafniensis. The sequence goes on along the minus strand of NZ_BPFD01000088.1, from coordinate 3,591 downwards.
TCAGCAAAGCGCAAGGAAGTGAATTTAAACGAGGGGGAAACTTCGGACCTAATACGCTTATCCGCTGAAACGATTGAGGATGTAACTAAGGTATTAGAACCTTCATGTTCGTCATTCACATTAATCAGGATGATAGAATCCATAATAAAAACAAATTAATAGATTAAATTATCCCATCATCGAAACCGATTAAACATTCTTTATTAACAAAGGTTAACTAGACCCAATACTGACAATTCAAGTAGGGTCGAGTCACAAATTAGGATCAACTGTATCTCGCGTTCGACTGGTGCGACGCTAAGATAACTCTGACCCATAGAAGAATAATGACTCACTCAAGTTCCCCAACTCACAGAAAGTGGCTTTGGCTACTGCTCGGCGTGTGGCTGATTGTCATCCAATCGGTTGCGCTGTCGCATTCTGCTGAACACAGTTTGGAACATGAGCATGCCCACTGTTTCCTGTGCGATTTTGGTCATGAGCAAAATGCGGGCCCATCGTCTGTGCTTATGCCACCGATGGGATTGCAGCAAGCTGAAAGCATCCCGCAGAAACCTTATCAACAACCGAGTTTACCTTGGTTACGTCACTTCAACGTGCGTGCACCGCCCTTACTGTCTTAAGCAAATTCAATCATTTAAAAAAATCTATTTTTTGCTTATCTAAAGGAAAGGCACAATGAAACTTGCACTATCTTCAATAGCGCTAGCAGTGGCTAGCGTGTGTTCACCGGTTATGGCCGCTCAATTACAAGGTCGAGTGACCGATCTGCAAGGCGCGCCTATCGCTGGCGCCCTTGTCAGCATCGACGGTGGGACGAGCACAAGCACCAATCCTCAGGGCCAGTATCAGTTAACTGTGGCCGACAATAGCCATATCCACCTCCACATTAGCGATACCGATTTTAAGCACGTTGACAGGGATTTGCAGATAACCACTGGCGCGATGATGCAGGATATTTCACTGACGAAAACGGCGATGGAAAACATTGTCGTGACCGCATCGCCGCTCGCCCGCTCTGCGCTCGAAAGCACGACGCCAATCAGTGTGTTAACCGAAGACCAACTCAAGCTCAATATCGAGCCGACACTGGGCGACACCTTAGAAAAACTCCCCGGCGTACAAGCCTCTCACTTTGGTGCGGGGGCGAGTCGCCCCATCATTCGCGGCATGGGTGGTCCTCGAGTACAAGTGCTTGAAAATGGTCTGTCTGTTGGTGACGCATCAACGGTATCGGCCGATCACGCGGTAACAGCGGAAGCCGCCTCGGCGCAGCAAATTGAGATCCTGCGCGGCCCAGGTACATTGCTTTACGGGAACGGCGCCATTGGCGGCGTGGTCAATGTGGTGGATAAACGCTACCACGAGAGCCCAGTCGATGAACTGTCGGGACAATTTGGCACTCGCTACGACACGGCCAGCAATGGCCGCACCTTTAACGGTGATATCGATGGTGGCAATGGTCAGTTCAATTGGCATGTAGATGGCACCCACCGCATTACCGACGATGTCGATATTCCGGGAAATGCCATTGCCAATCTGCCCGAAACCCATGGAAAGCTGGCGAATAGTAATCAAAAACTCGACGACTATGCCGCGGGTGTTGGCTATACCGGTGACACGGGATTTGTCAGCGTATCCGGCGCGCGCACTGAATCGAATTACGGTATTCCCGGCCGCGGCGAAGCCGATGCGCCCGACATCACCATAGATTTAAAGAAAACCGCATGGCAACTGCACAGTGGTTTGTTAGATCCTTTTGCAGGCTTCAGTAAACTGCGTTTTGATGCGGGCTATACCGATTATCAACATGCTGAGGAAGAAGATGGGGTTGCCGGCACAACTTTCTTCAACAAACAAAGTGAAGCGCGCTTAAGCCTTAACAATCATCCTTGGGGTGAGTGGCAAGGCACTATGGGGCTACATGCTGTGCACCGTGACTTTGCCGTTGAAGGCGAAGAAGCGCTGACACCAGACAGCAAAACCGATACCTTAGCCGCCTTTATCGTGCAAGAACGTAAGGTCGGGGATTTTCGCTTCGAGCTTGGCGGCCGCTTAGAGCATTACCGCTTAGCGCCAGACAGCATGACACTAGACACGCTAAATGGCGAACAGACCTATCAAGCCGAAGACTTAGTCGATAATGATTTAACTGTATCGGCGGGCATGGTGTGGGACTTAGATCCTGCCTATAACTTAGGACTGTCGCTCACCCGCGCCCAACGTTCGGCCACCGCCGAAGAGCTTTACAGCTATGGTCCCCACGATGCTACCCAAAGCTTTGAGCTTGGTTCGCAGTTCAGCATTGAAAATGGTCAAATCATCACTAACAATGGCAATAACGATAAAGAGATCGCCAACAATATCGACTTAACCCTGCGCAAATTAGAGGGTGCGTGGACAGGCTCATTGAGCATGGCCTACAACCGAGTCAATAATTTCTATTACGAGAAAAATACGGGCTTAGTCGCCTCAGATATAGTCAACGGCGATGCTGAAGGTGATTTACCGGTTTACCAATACACCCAAGGCGATGCCGAGCTTTATTCCCTCGAGGCCCAAGCCAGCATCCCGTTTAACGATATTTGGTCATTGGATATGTTCAGCGATTACACCCGTGGCAAGCTGGTCGATGGTGGTAACTTGCCACTCATTTCGCCCATGCGTATCGGTTCAACTTTAAACTTTGACCAACAACAATGGCACGCTGAAGTCGGCGCGATTGGCTATGCAAAACAAACGGATACCGCCGAAAATGAAACCGAAACAGCAGGCTATGCGCTAGTGAATGCCGCCGTCACCTACCGTTTATACACTTCTGCGGGTGACATGCTGTTCTATGTCAAAGGCACAAATCTACTCGACCAAGACGCGCGGCCACACACCTCGTTACTCAAAGATTACGCCCCACTGATGGGACGCAACTTTATGTTAGGTGTCACCTATAACTTCTAAAAACAAGAGTTGTAAAAGACAATAAGTTAAGCCCAAAGCGAAGTCCTAGACTTCGCTTTTATTCATCTATTAGTCACTACGTAAGACAAGTTGCTACAGGCATATTCACATCAGTAGCAAATCACAGCGGCTATTATCGCGAGGCTGATTTAGCAAAAAAGGTTTACATCAATTTAAACCAAATCTGATTATCGACAAGTAACCAGCCAGACACGGCCAATAAACAGCTTCAATGAGCTGTCCAAAATACGTTTATCTGGCAATAACCGTTAACGTTGAGAACCGTTAAGTCGTTATAGCGCTACCTTTAACGTCATCACCATAAAAACATCTAAATAAGCTATATTAATCAATACCATGTAGTACACCACACAATATAAGTCACTAGATTGCAAGGTATGATCTGGTTACATGTCAGTATCGAGAGATAACGATTCATCAACTATCTTATATTTTGAGTGCCATACAAAAGTCGCGCGCATGGCATTAAAATAGAAGAACATAAAAACCAGGGCGGGATCATACTTTGTTAACAGTAGGGAACTTATTCCTATCTGCATGATCTGATCGGGCATGTTATTCTACTGAGCCTAATCCATGTCCTTATTTGAACACTTGAAACTCATCGAAGACCCT
>NZ_BPFD01000087.1 GCF_019655335.1 Shewanella hafniensis | reverse complement strand
TATCCTTTAATAAAGGATATAAAAAAGCTCCCTTTATAGGAGCTTTTTATTATTTTGAAGTCTACTTAAGTATTATTTATAAGTGGCTTCGCGTTTTTTCGCTTCTTCATCCCACTTAGGTAACATGTCCTTCTTAAATGCTTCTTTCTCAGCATTCATTTTTTCCATGTCCATACCTAAAGCGGCTTGTGCCTTAGCTTTAGTCGAAATATCAGGGATAGCGACAGGATCTGTGATGCCTTTTTTCGCCAACAGTTGCGCTAATTTAACCCGCGCATCAGCCGCTTTATCTACTGCGGTACCTAAAATGCGTAAGACTTCTTCAGGAGCGTGAGCAGCAGCGCCGTGTGAAGCAATCGCATAGTCCCAACGCCATTGTGAATGACGGATATCGGTTAGAATAGGCTTCATTTCCGCTTCAGTTGCACCCGCTTTCCAAGCGGCTGCGGCTTCAAAGTGCGCTTTCACCAGTTGTGCTTCGGCGCGGCCTTTAAGCTCTTTTACTTTCGCTTTACGTTCGTTGGTCAAGCCGACTAAGAACTCTTTACTTTGGCTGTGGCACGTCGCGCAGGTTTCTTCAAAACGATCAAATGGGTTACCCACTTTATGATCTGTGTACTTACGGCCTTTGTCGTTAGTCACTTTTGGCATGTGACAATCAACACAGCTCACATCGTTCTTACCATGAACACCGAGTTTCCAAGTTTCATAGCCAGGGTGCTGCGCTTTTAACATAGGGGTTTTAGACAGCGCATGCGTCCAGTCGGAGAACTCAATACCGTCGTAATAGGTTTCCATTTGCTCAACGGTTGTGCCCATATCCCAAGGGAATTTAACGAAACCTTTTCTGCCTTCTTTTTTCTCGAAATAGTATTCAACGTGACACTGACCGCAGACCATAGATTGCTTGTCTTTTTTAGACGCTTTGGCAAACGGTGTACCTAATGCTTCCATACCACGTTCAGCAAAAGGGCGAGAGATACGCAGTTTAGGCGTGCCTTTCTCATGGCAGTCACCGCAGCCTATGGTGTTCACCACTTCTGGGCCGCCCTTGGCCCATTTACCTTTAAAGTAACCATCTTCGCCTTGCTCTTCAATTAAGCGAGGTACATCAGGGCTCTTACAGCTCCAACAAGCCATAGGCATTGGACCATCTTCCGCGTTGGCAGGTGCGCCAGTTCGCAGAGTGTTACGCACATCCGTAATGGCATACATGTGGCCACGTGGTGCGTTGTAATCTTTCGCAAAACCATAACCTGCCCACAGCACGACTAAGCTCGGGTCCGAGGCTAACACATCGGTATTCTCAGTGCTTTTATCTGTGTCATGCCAGCTAGCGTATTGATTAGCAAATTTGTCTTTATAAACTTCGTTGCGAGGCTCAGTTTTATCACTCGCCATTGCGCCCGCCGCCATGAAGCTGGCGGCAACCAGTGCACTTAGTGCAAAGGACTTACCTGTCATCTTCTTCATCATCTCATCTCCGTGTTGCATTATTGTTGTAAATCACGACATCTCCATGGTCAAACTTAGTGACTTAATCCCGCTAAACATATACCTCTTAGGGGGTATCTAGGTCGAAGTTTGCGCTAGATCAAAATGTAAAGGTGTTGTTGTTCACACTTCTATACTTTTGTTAATGTATTACATTATTTTCTAATGTAAAAACCACTGCAAAGTGCCATAACAGCGGCCATTAAAATGAATAGCGGATTAATGAAACGAGGCAGTCTAACCTCAAAAATCTTAGGATTAATGTTAGTACTCATTCTGCTTTCTAGCAGTTTATCGACCTTTGCTATCATCAATTTGTCTTACAGCTTGGGCGACGCTAAGGCGATTAACGCCTCGGGTTCTTTGCGGATGCAAAGCTATCGATTGATGTTTTACGCCAACTCAGGCAGTGAGGCCGCGCTCGATAAAATCATCGAATTCGAAAACACCCTCTATTCCGATACCTTAAAGCCTTCAGATAGTTGGTTTAGTCCACGTAAGATTGCCGATCAATATCAGCTCGTGATCGATAAATGGCTGGTGATGAAATACTACATAGAGCAAGAAAACTCCCGCGACTATGTGGCGTCACTTAAGGACTTTGTCGACACCATAGATTTACTGGTATTGGAAATGGAGCACCACGCCGCCTTTAAACTCAGGCTCCTCGCCGCCAGCCAAATATTAGGCTTAAGCGTCATGCTCATTATCGCCTTTGTGGCGGTGCGTTTTACTAAGAAGAAAGTGGTGATCCCACTGCAAAAGCTAATGGAATCGGCGAATACTATTTCTAAAGGCAATTTTGAAATCGAAATGCCCGAAACCGAATATATCGAACTTACAGCGCTCACCCATGCCCTGCAAAAAACGGCCAAGGAACTCGCCATGCTTTATGGCGATTTAGAGTCGCAGGTGGCAGAGAAAACCTTAGCACTCACTCGGGCCAACAATGAGCTGGCATTTTTATACGATAACCTACTGACACTAAACGCAAATAAGCTCGATTACAAAGCGCTCAAAGCGGCACTAAATCAGTTAAAAGGCTATGAGTCACTCGACTACCTTAGGCTCATTATCCAGTATCCAGAGCAAGAGCTTGAAGTGATTGAGGCCGATGGCGGCTGGCCAGATATGACTCAAGAGAGTACCCGTTTCCCACTGCAATTTGAGCAGGCTAATTTAGGCTATTTAGAGTTAATTGCCGACCAAACACCGAATATCGCGCTATTTAATAATTTCGCGATTATGTTGACCCGCTCAATCGTGATCCATAATGCCACGGAGCAAAGACAACAACTGGCGCTAATGGAAGAACGCGGCGTGATCGCGCGGGAGCTACACGACTCTTTAGGGCAAGTGCTGTCCTTCCTCAAAATCCAAATTAGCTTATTACGCAAAAACTTAGATTGCAGTTGCCGCAGCCCGATCGTTGAGGCGCAATTAACCGAAATCAACGAAGGCGTGAGCACAGCCTACGTGCAACTCAGGGAATTACTGTCTACCTTTAGACTCACAATTAAAGAACCCGATCTAAAAAGTGCCCTAGAGGCTATGCTCGAGCAGCTCAGAGCCAAGACGAATATCAAGATCACCTTAGACTATAAACTTGCACCACAATGGTTAGAGGCAAAACAGCATATTCACATACTGCAGATCACGCGAGAAGCGACTCTAAACGCCATCAAACACGCCGAGGCCAGCCTCATCAATATCCATTGCTATAAAGATGATAAAGGCATGGTCAATATTGATGTTTGTGATAACGGCATAGGTATTGGACACTTAAAAGAACGAGATCAACACTTTGGCATAGGGATTATGCATGAGCGAGCCAGCAAACTTTCAGGTAAAGTCGTATTTAGCAATAATGAAATAAGCCGATTTAACGCAGCGACCACCACGATTGAGCAAGGATGCAATAAACAAGACGATGCACTCAAGCCTAACCATTCATTCGACCTTGCGCAGCAAAGCAAAGGTTCAAGTGGCACTCGAGTAACACTTATTTTCCCCTCTCAACAGGAGCCTTCAAATGGGTAAACCTTATTCCGTACTGGTGGTCGATGACCATCCCCTGTTACGCAAAGGCATCTGCCAGCTCATTGCCTCAGATCCTGATTTCAGCCTTTTTGGTGAAGCTGGTGGCGGTTTAGACGCATTAACCGCCGTCGCCACCGATGAACCCGACATCATTTTGCTCGATCTGAATATGAAAGGTATGACAGGCCTAGATACTCTCAATGCCATGCGCCAAGAGGGTGTTACCTCACGCATAGTAATTCTCACAGTTTCCGATGCAAAACAGGATGTTATCCGTTTACTTCGCGCTGGAGCCGACGGCTATTTGCTTAAAGATACTGAGCCAGATTTGCTGCTCGAAAAGCTCAAAAATGCCATGCTTGGCCACAGAGTTATTAGCGATGAAGTGGAGGAATACCTCTACGAGCTTAAAGATGCGACCGATGAGCAAGAATGGATTTCGAGCTTGACGCCAAGGGAGCTGCAAATTCTTGAGCAACTGGCGGAAGGCTTAAGTAATCGGATGATTTCAGAGCATTTACACATTAGTGAAGGCACAGTCAAAGTGCATGTAAAAAACCTACTGCGTAAAGCCAATGCCAAGTCGAGAACCGAAATGGCGGTGCGCTACCTTAATCAATAATCCCTGAGTTTAGCGAGGTATCGCGCAAACAATAAAGGCAATCCTATGATTGCCTTTATGTTTTTATCGAATAGGATTTGAATGGACGATTACAGACCTTTCTCGACAAACTGCTGCCAACTCAGTAGCGCCTGCTCAAAGTCCTCTAAGCCACAATAGGCCTCAGACTCAGCATCATAGAGTGACATAGCCTCTTCTAACTCATACTCTTGCTCAAAACCTAACGTATTCGCAAACACCCGCGCCTGTTCACGCTCTAACTCTAAGGTAAAATCATTACCAACGAGGCGCCATGCACCGCGTTTATCGGTTTGAATGTCTTTAATCATGCCCAACACTTGCTGAATTTTGGCTAAGTCTGGCCCTAATTCTTCTGTAAACCACTGCCCCAGCACTTCATGATCCATGCTAAAGCTGGCCAGAAAAGTGCCGGTTAAACTGTTACGCCGAAATTCGTATTCCATTTTATTGTCTCTTGCTCTAAGCCTACTAATGCTAATTTTAACCTATCCTTGGCGAAGTTGCTCGCCTCCCGCAGCACAGCAGATTTAGGGCGCTCAGGGCAAGCCTCTTAATCCGTTAAGCACGAGTACTGACTTCATTTTCATGACAAAATCAGTTAGCTTGTTTATATGATTTTGAAAGAGATATGGAATGCGATATGCACGAAGGATTTATCTACAGCTTAGTGCTGAGTGGCGCCCAAGCGGGTTCTACCTTAAGCCTAGAGCAAATTGAAAAATGGAACCCACAGGATGGCCTACTCTGGTTGCATCTTCGCTATCGCAATAAAAAGGCGCGCCACTGGATACTCAATAGCGGCCTACCTAAGGTCGAAAGTGATGCCCTACTGGCCCAAGACACTCGCCCCCGCGCAGTGATTACAGGCGAAGGCATATTACTCGCATTACGCGGCGTCAACCTCAACCCCAACTCGGCACCAGAAGACATGGTGGCCGTGCGTATCTATGCCGATAAACAGCGGATCATATCCACCTGTGATCGCGAGTTACAGTCGGTCAAAGATGTCGCCGAGCTGATCCTTGAGGGAAATGGGCCGACCACCACAGGTGACTTTATCGTCGCAATCTGTGAGCGACTCACTAACCGTAAAGTCGAGTTCATCGATAAGTTAGAAGAACAACTCTCAGATTTAGAAGAGCTAGTCGTCTCAGGTAATGTGAAAGACTTACGCACCGATATCGCCGAACTGCGTCGCCAAACCGTTGCCATTCGCCGCTATTTAGCGCCCCAGCGTGAAGCATTTTCGAAAATGATTTCCGAACAATTGAGTCTATTTAATGATATAGAACGGCTTAAACTCAGGGAAACAAACGATAAGCTTATTCGCACTATTGAAGATCTCGATGCCCTGCGCGACAGAGCCAATGTGACTCAGGAAGAATTACTCAGTCAGCAATCGGAGCAGCTCAATAAGCGCTTATATTTCTTATCCTTAGTGTCGGCCATCTTCTTACCATTGGGTTTTTTAACTGGCTTACTCGGAGTCAATATTGGCGGCATACCGGGCGCTGACAACACTTGGGCCTTCGCCACCTTCTGCGGCATATTAATCTCACTCGTCGCCCTACAAATGGCGCTGTTTTATCGATTTAAGTGGTTATAGCCACCTTAAAAACAACAAAGCCAATCGATTAGGATTGGCGTTGTTTTCTCTCAGTCCGATAAGCTGAATGTTATGAGCTAATGCTTATGCTCTAAGCGGGCGATTATGTCGTCGGCAACTCAAACACATGAGTCATGACTTTATAAAGCTCAGTCCCTTGGTGCACTGATGCCGAAGCAAAGTGCAAAATAGGCACACAGTCCTGGGGCAAACTGACCGTTTTTAGCTCATCCGCCGTACCGTATAAATCCATACGCAGTAAATTAACTAAGGGCTGCCCCGCAGCCAGTGGCTCACCCACAGGTGCGAGATATTCCACTAGTCCTGAACTTGGCGCGTGATACTTTTTATAGTCTTTAAGGTAACAACCAAAGCGCGGCATTTTAGCAGGCGCAACGGTTTCAGCTATTACGCCTCTGTGGCTTAAATACGCCAAAATCCCTTGAGCATCAACCAACGCATCCTCAAGACAGACACGCTCTTGACTCGCCAATTCTAAGGTTAACGCCGACACAGCAACGGCTAGATCGCGCCCCTGTGCTTTTGCAAAATCACTCAATTGCCACCAAGGACAAAACGCAGCCTCATCCATGGCACCACCAAAGGTATTGGGGATAACGAGCGTATAAGGGATAGATAAATACTGTGCAGCAGCTAAGTCATATTCAGGACAATACAAATGTTTACAGGATTTAGGACCTGTGTGCAGATCGAGCACTATATCCGCGCCATGGGCCATAATCTGCAGATTAACCGCAAGCCTATGGCCAGTAGTAATGCCCCATTCGTGACGTAATTTTTGCTGACAGGCTTCAACCAAAGTACTGCGATAGGCTTGGATCAGCTCGCTATCACTGAGCTTGGCATGTTCGCTATACCAAGTCGGCAAATCGATTGCATGATTCAAATACTCACGATTCCAATTCGCGCCTGTAATAGGGTCAAATCGGCCAAGGGTAAACTCACCACTTTTTTGGTTGATCCCGAGTGGATTCGCCAATGGCACTAAGGTGATTTCACCGCGGACGTCACAGAGTTCAAGCTGCTTCATCAACTGATAAATCACCGCATTACCTTGCACTTCAGCACCGTGGACATTGGCCTGAATATACACTTTGGGGCCAGTCGCCTTCTCGTCGCTCGGCTTAAAATGGTATATAGGCAAGGTGAGTGCTTGCCCTGCGGCAAGCTCCCCGATTTGCAGAGACGATGTTGTCGGCAACATATTAAGCGCCTTCGAACAGATTTTGATGCAGCGATTTAACCACTTGCGCCGCTTCCGATTCTGCTACTAACACACACAGATTATGTGGGCTGGCGCCTTGGCAAATCATCCGCACATTGTGTGGCTCTAACACTTCAAACACGCGGCGACAAATACCCGGCGTCGTCGCGATGCGATTACCGATAATAGCCACTAAGGCCAGTCCATCTTCAACTCGCACACGACAATGCTGTGATAATTCTTGCAGCAATGCCTCACTCAACAGACCTTGTCCGCTAGAGTCTGAACCAGTTTTATCGAGGGTTAGAGACACATTCACTTCTGAGGTGGTAATTAAATCCACACTGATCTTATGTCGCGCTAATGTCGCAAAGGTTTCCGCTAAAAAGCCCTGCGCATGCAGCATTTGCAAGCTGTGAAGATTTAACAGGGTTTGATCGCGGCGCAAAGCCACAGCGCGGAATACAGGCGCATCTTCCACTTGATGACGGATCCAAGTCCCGCCCTTTTCAGGCTCTTTACTTGAACCCACAAACACTTGAATTTGCTGACGAACGGCAGGAAGAATGGTCGCAGGATGCAATACCTTAGCACCAAAGGTCGCCATCTCGGCGGCTTCATTGAAACTGATCTCGGCAATCGGAAAGGCATTGGGCGCAAGACGTGGATCGGTTGTATAAATGCCTGCAACATCGGTCCAAATCTCGACCGCTGAGGCGCGTAACGCTTCGGCTAACAACGCAGCAGAATAATCACTACCGCCGCGACCTAATGTGGTCGTTTGCCCTGCATCATCGGCACCGATAAAGCCTTGTGTCACAATCACTTGTTCCGCTAGCAGTGGCTGTAGATAATCACGCGCTAGAGTCGCAATCTGCTCGACCTGAGGTTCGGCGCGGCCAAAATGGCTGTCAGTACGTAACACTCGGCGCACATCGAAGGCACTGGAGTTGACACCTTTCTCGCGGATCACCGCCGAAAACAACGCCGAAGAACATTGCTCACCAAGGGACAACAACTCATCCATGGTCGCTTTGCTGCGTTGTGATGCGAGCGCTTCACTCAATACTGACATGCGACTCAATAATTTATCTAATGCGGCGGCCACATCGTTAGGACGACCGAGCTTATCTAAAATCGCATATTGAATTTGGGCAATTTGTTTTAATCGCTGTAATCGTCCATCGTCGTTGATGGCTTCTTGGGTCAATTCCACTAACAGATTGGTCACGCCACTCGATGCGCTGACCACGACTAAACGGCAATTGGGATTAGCTAACACTATGTCGGCACAGCGATTCATAGCGTTATAGTCGGCGACTGAAGTGCCACCAAATTTTGCGACAACGAGGGACATTAGCTCACCTCCGTGAAACACGTAGGGCAACAAATAAACGCAGATTGAATAAAATATTGATTAACTAACATGATCACACTCCGAACTAACTTCGTTCGAAGAGCCTGGTGCTCAATGATAACGCACCCCAATAGAAGGGAAACAGCAATCGTCACCAGAAGCTCTCCACCAATTACAGGTGACAATCGTCAGGATTCAGCCTGAGCGACCGACATAAATATGCAGCAACCATATCTATGCCTCGGCGTTAATCTCCCTCATCAGTCATCGCTGGAGTTTGTGCTCCTCTGACCGACTACCTAGTTAACGCTCCTCTTCTGTTCCTTTCCTAGGGAAAGGGACGAAAAAAGTAGCAATAAACCCCTAATGAAGTCAATGCTAATTTCATAACAAATGAATAATTTAACTAAAATCTTTTGAAAACAATTAAGTGCTTAAATCGGGTAACTCGTATACCAGCTGCACATAATCACTAAATTTGCCTAAACACACTTCATCATGTCCATCCAAGGTGCATGGCACTAAGCTAACATCCCCTTGTTCAATCACATAAATCGCGTATTGATTAAATTTTTTACCCAGTTGCAGCGCCATCGTTCTATCGATAAACACGGCCCAACTTTTTTCCATGTGGGATAAATCCGGCGCAGCGCCCACTAAAGCACGATAGGGACTGCCGATTAATTCAATTTCACGGAGAAGTTGGCGATCGAGTAAACGGTTTTGACTGGGAGAAAGCAGTTTTGAAGCGGGATTATGGGCGGTAATAACAGCAAAGGAAAGATCACAGGATAATGCTTGAGTCAGCAAAAATAACGGCGCTTGGTAACATTGCCACAAATCTTGAGTCGTATTGTCCATTGGTAGTCTAGTCGAAAATGAACCCAAGCTAGTGTAGCAGAGTGATTGTAAAATCCAAAGAGGCGTGAACTGGCTCACAGGAATCACAAATACATTAGTTATACTAATCAATAGCTAAAGTAAATATCATGGTAAAAAGCCCAACTCGCCTAAAATTTGTTAACATTTCATTTGTTAACAAATGACTAAAACGAGTACAATGTACGTACTGGTGAGTTGAAACAGATTGAGCAAGATGCTTATCGTTCAATACAGTTTGTTACATATATCGCTTTAAGTAACGTGAACTGACCGGGCATCTGTTTAAAATGTGTTCTACATTTGATTTGTCTTTTAAACATTTAAAAAAAACAATAGTTAAGGAACTTATTCTAACTATTGCTTATCGAAGTTGGTACTGATTACGTTTTCTCGTATTACACTTAAACGTGCACTTAATCTACATCCAGATATAGATGTCACCTTAAAGATTTTCCTTTTGAGCACAAAGCAGTTCAAGGAAGTATCAACGCTTTTATGAATATAAGAGCCCGAAGTAAGTTGCTCTTATTGGTTAGTATAAACTGATTAAAATTTAGGTAAATAATATGCAAAATCCGCACATTCTGATCGTTGAAGATGAAGCCGTTACCCGTAACACGCTGAGAAGTATTTTCGAGGCAGAAGGGTATGTGGTAACTGAGGCCAATGATGGCGCAGAAATGCATAAGGCTATGCAGGAAAACAAAATTAACTTGGTTGTTATGGACATTAACTTGCCAGGCAAGAATGGCCTGTTGTTGGCACGTGAACTACGTGAAATCAACAACATAGGTCTTATCTTCCTGACAGGTCGTGACAACGAAGTCGACAAAATTCTTGGACTTGAAATTGGCGCGGACGATTATATTACCAAGCCGTTCAACCCACGTGAATTAACGATTCGTGCTCGTAACCTTCTGACTCGCGTCAACAGCGCTGGCGCTGAAGTAGAAGAGAAGAGCTCAGTAGAATACTACCGCTTCAATGATTGGAGCTTAGAGATCAACAGCCGTTCATTAGTGAGCCCACAGGGTGAATCTTACAAACTGCCACGTAGCGAGTTCCGCGCTATGCTGCACTTTGTTGAAAACCCAGGCAAAATTTTGACTCGTGCCGATCTACTGATGAAAATGACTGGCCGTGAACTTAAGCCACACGATCGTACTGTAGACGTCACTATCCGTCGTATCCGTAAGCATTTCGAAAGCTTGCCAGATACGCCAGAAATCATCGCGACTATTCACGGTGAAGGCTATCGTTTTTGCGGTAACTTAGAAGGCTAATCGCCCGCTAAGCGACATCCGCATTAATTGGTTTGATAAGAATTGATTCACAAAAAACCAGATCTTAGGATCTGGTTTTTTTATGCCTACTATTTGGCGTTTTTCAACTGCCTATCTAGGAAATCGGCCAGTGAGCGATATAAGTGATTACGCACTTTCTCGCCACGCATCGAATGTTTAGATCCAGGATAATCGATCATCTGGAACAGTTTGCCCTCATCCTGCAACGCCTTATAAACCCGAGTGCTGTTTTCAAACAAGACGTTATCATCGGCCATACCGTGATACATCAACAGACCCGATTGATAGTTTTTCACATAAGGGAACACGCTGCTGGCTTCATAACCCTTTTCATTTCCCTCGGGATGAGCTAAATAACGCTCAGTATAATGGGTGTCATATAAGCGCCAGTCGGTGACAGGAGCCCCCGAAATCGCGGCTTTAAAGTAGTCCGGCGCCTTAAATAAACTCATCAAGGCCATGTAACCGCCGTAGCTGTGGCCGTAAATCGCTACATTATCGGCATCGACAAAGGGTAAGCTGCGTAAATACTCCACCCCCACTTTTTGATCCTTGACTTCAGCTTCGCCCAAGTGACGGTAAATCACTTGCTCAAACTTTGTGCCCCTGTGGGCGCTGCCGCGGTTATCTAATTGGAATACTACGTACCCTTGTTGCACAAGATACTGGGTAAAGTAGTCCTGCTCGCTCCAACTGTTAGTCACTAACTGAGCGTGCGGCCCACCGTAAACCCGCACTACGACAGGGTATTTCTTGCTCGCATCGAAGGGAACAGGTTTGAATAAACGGGTTTGTAACACTTGGCCATCTTCGGCTTTCAGTTCACCAAATTCAGGGATTTGCCACAGACCCGCATAGTCATATAAAGGATGGCCTTGCTTGACCGCATTTTGCTCGACCCAAGCCAATTGTTGGCCCTTGTCACCGTGTAAACTGATCTGCGGTGGCTGAGATAAGCTATTGAAATAATCCAGATACACACTTTGATTGTCGGCAAACACAGGATCGTGCATGCCCGCTTGCTTGCTTACCCGCTCAACCTTGCCACCCGCTAACGGCACGCGATAAAGTTGTTTCTCGATTGGCGTATCTTTGCGGCCAGTGAAATATACCCAACCAGCGGTTTCATCTATGTATTCCAACACATCGACAGCCCACTCGCCCTGAGTCAATTGGGTTTTAAGTTTGCCTTTTAAGTCAAAAAGATACAGATGATTAAAGCCGTCACGCTCAGATGCCCAAATAAAAGCCGATTGCTGTTTTAAAAAGTGCAGATCGTTATTGAGGTTCACCCAAGCGTTACTGCGTTCTTTCACTAAGGTTTTTGGCTTAGTCAGTGAATCTAACGCCACCAGTTGCAAATCTAGCTTATGTTGATCGCGACTCTGCCACTGGAACGACAAATGTTTGCTATCGGGCAGCCAATCGACCCGCGGCAGGTAAATATCTTTGCTATTGTCTTCGCTGTTCTCTTCGCGCAGCTTCACCCAATTGATAGCCTTATCTTTTAACGTGACCACACCGAGGGCGATGTCGACATTGTTTTTGCCGGCATAGGGATAGCGCTGCTCAGTAAGTTTAATACCGTCAGCATAGATTTCGTTACGGGTTACTTGCTCGACACCGGACTCATCAATACGGGTAAAGGCGATGGCCGATTCATCGGGCGCCCACCAATAACCTGTCATGCGATCCATTTCCTCCTGAGCGACAAACTCGGCCATGGCATTTTTAATCGCCCCGCCGCCATCTGTGGTCATAGTCTCAAGTTTTTTGCTCGCCAGATCTAACACATACAGATTTTGATCCCGCACGAAAGACACAAAATTGCCCTTAGGCGATAGACGTGCATCAGTGGCGAACCCTTCACCAATCGGCAATTGAGTCACGCTCTTGTCGGCAAGGGAAAAGTAATACAGATTGCCAGCAGCGGGGATTAATAGCGCTTGGCTATCATCGGCCCAGAAGTACTCCATAATGCCTTCGCCATAAATACGTTGGCGTTCGCGGCGGGCTTTTTCTTCATCGGATAATTCATTGGTCGCGAGTTTATCGGCATTTAATAGCAGGCTCGACTCACCAGTTTTGACATCCATCTGCCAGAGATCATAAAAACTTTGATTATCTTTACGGCCAGCAAGATAGGTAACTCGCTGCCCATCGGGGGACAATTTCAAACCACGGGGACTGGTGCCCGCTAAGGCAGGCGAGGCATTCATTCGCTCAATCGTCAGTGGCTGTTTGCCACCTTCCATTGCCAAAGCAGGGGTCGTTGCTGAAATCATAGCTGTCGAAATCATGGCCATTTGGCTCGCTATCAGTAAGGGAACGGCGCGCACCTTAAGCGAGCGCGCAGGGAACCAAGTTAACCTATTTTTAATCATTATTATTCCTTGGAAGTGTACTCGCCTTAGGCTGGCGATTAAAAAACTGCCGCCATTGTGCCAGAGGCGCGCTACAAATAGAAAGCGCATGCAATATGCCGATACAAATTAGGATCATCTCGTAGACTCAGTCCAAATAATCCCTAAAAGTCCTAATATTCGCTAAAAGCATCAGCAACATCGCTGAAATTGTCGACTAACTGAGTTATCATTCGCGGCAAATAACGAAATTGACCTCATTGTTGAACCTCTAAAGGACATAACATGCAGACTCTGGCCCAGCACTTGACCTCACAGGCAGTGAACGACTCCCTCTCCCAGCTAATCTTAACCTTAGCCGACACCTCAAAAGCCATTAGCCATGCCGTTCGCCACGGTGCGCTTGCGGGCGTGTTAGGCGCGACTGAGCAAGAAAACGTGCAAGGTGAGACCCAGAAAAAACTGGATATCATCACCAACGACATGCTCAAAGATGCATTAAAAGCTGACGGTACAGTGCGCGGTTTGGCATCGGAAGAAGAAGATCATGTGGTTGAAGTCAGCCAAAATGGCCAATATCTAGTGTGTTTCGACCCGCTCGATGGCTCATCTAACATTGATATCAACTCGTTAGTCGGCACGATTTTCTCTATATTACCAGCAACAAAGGGGCCCGCCCCTGCTGGCGTGTTGACTGAAACTAGCTTTTTACAATCTGGCCGCGCGCAATTAGCCGCAGGTTATGTGCTTTATGGCCCATCTACCATGCTCGCCCTCACGACAGGCCAAGGCGTGCAACTCTTTACCCTACACCCAGAAACCAACGAATTTTTACTGACCAACGCCGCCATGAGCATTAGCCCAGATACCCAAGAGTTTGCCATTAACATGTCGAACCAACGTTTTTGGGAAGCGCCAATGCAGACCTATATTGCCGATTTACTGCTCGGTAAAATTGGCCCACGCGAAAAATCCTTCAATATGCGTTGGATTGCGGCCATGGTCGGCGATGTACACCGCGTGCTATCCCGTGGCGGTATTTTCACTTACCCAACCGACAATAAAGATCCTAAAAAGCCGTACAAACTGCGCTTGATGTACGAAGCCAACCCAATGGCTTTCTTAGTCGAACAAGCGGGCGGTAAGGCTTCTACTGGTTATGAAACCATTTTGGATATTCAACCAACACACATTCACCAACGTGTTGCGGTAATTTTAGGTAGCAGCAACGAAGTCGACGCTTGCCTGAGCTACCATGGTATCGATTACAGCGAAGAGCCAAATATAGAGTAAGCAGAATCGCTTAAGCTTTGATTTTTATTATAAAAGCCACTGACCACAGTGGCTTTTTTGTTGTCGCTTAATGCGACATTTGAGTTGTGATGCGGCTTTACCGCTGAAGAAATTGCGGCCTAACGGCCGAGGCAAGTCAAAGTCGTGGGCTTCACCCCTCAGCCTAATATTCGTGCTGTTTAGCACAATGCTATATCGATTGCGGCCTTACGGCCGAGATAAGTCAAAGTCGTGGGGCTTCACCCCACACCCGACCAAGAGGGGATCAACAGCAATTCCCTCTTGCCTCTTTGTTAACAAGAGTCCTTGCCGAACAACGTCCATGTCTAACTGCCAGTTCAGATCACCCCTTGATGGATGCTTTAGATAAAAGTGTTAAATTAGGTGATGCCGTTGAAAAGCTAAGAAACATACCTGGTTTCTCAAAACTGACAGCAAAATTGGAAAAGGAGTCAAAAGAGATTTTGAAAGATACAGAAGAAAAAGTAGCACAGGCGATATCAACGGTTGCGAAAGATGGGACAGGTACAAATCTTTAGGACTAACAGCTAACACCAAGGCAATAGAAGTTCACCTCCCCTGCGAAGTTGCTGAAGGGCGTTGAAGAAAATAGCGTGACGCAGACAGGACGTCTGCGTAGCTTTCGGGGGGAAGGGACGCCCCATCGGAAGCGTTAGCGATTTTCGAATAAGCACGAAGCCACTAACCAATGCATATAACTTCGCTAGGGACGCCGGGGGATTTCCAAAAGGGGAACAGGCGCTTTTCCCCTTTTGGTCGGGTGTGGGTTGAAGACCCACGACTTTGATTCACCTCAGCCGTTAGGCTGCAATTAATAGCTGCGATAACTTTGTTAGTGTAACTCCAATCAAATCATCACAATTGATTGGGGGGTGAAGACCCCGACTTTGACTTACCTCGGCCGTAAGGCCGCAAAACCTACTAACCACTAACCCGCAACACAAAAATTTTGCTGAATCTTCCAACGGCGCTGCATCACTGGGATAGAGAACCCATAACATACCACCACAATTAAAGGTTGAAGCTGAAAACTCAACTCAGGCCACAACATAAAAGCAGCCGCGCAAGCCACAGTGCGCACAATTGCATGCACAATCGCCACCTTTTGCGCCGCTAAAACACCGTGGACTAACCACATTAAACCTGTTTGCACCGCAAGGGCGAAAGGCAGGGCTAAATAGTTTTCCATAAAAAAGGGAATACTGATGCTAAAGGTTAAAAAACTCATCCCCATCGCAGCGAGAAACACAGTCTCAAACCAATTACGCTCAGTGCTTTTCTTGAAGGAGATATTCTCGCCAGTCAGCCGCGAAACTCCCATAGCAAGATAGACAATAGAACCAGTACCGATAAAGACCGCCATCACCAACTGCGAAGGAGTTAATACAAAGCTCAATATAAACAGTAAGCTCCACACTATCATGCCGGATAAAGGCATAGCTAAAGCACGTTTTTGGCGGTATTCGATTAATTGTTGATCCAGTGATTTATGTTGCATGATTAAGCCTCCTTGTTGGTATGGCTTTAGTATCCCTATATCCGCTAAATCACGGCAGTGTGAGTTGTCAGCAATAGAAGATGACAAATGTCACCTCTTTCAACAAAGTCCTAAAAAGTGTAAAAACGTGATCCTCTGTTGCTGAATTTACTTTGGTATCTGCTTGAAAAAAGCGACAATCAAACATATCGAAGACATGAGCAAGTTAGACGCTGCCGCGCTGCTAAACCCTGAATCGGGTTTAGATGACGACAATGTCTACAGAAAGCGCAATAACAGCATATATCTCACGCTTTACCCTAGGGTTATCGCGCGCCTAAAATGCGCTATGTTACTGTTTTAGTCGTTGGTAACTCGATTTTTTACCGCATTTTTAGATTAAGGGTTAAATGGAATATGGAAAAAATATTTGAAAGGCTAATGTATGCATCTCGCTGGATTATGGCGCCGATTTACTTGGGATTAAGCCTAGTCCTAATCGGTTTAGGCATTAAATTCTTCCAAGAGATCTTCCATATTCTGCCGATTATTTTTGAGATGACCGAAGTGGATCTGGTGCTGGTCACCCTGTCCTTAATTGATATCACCCTAGTCGGCGGCCTGATTGTGATGGTGATGTTTTCTGGCTATGAAAACTTCGTTTCACAATTAGATGTGGGCGAAGACAGTGAGAAGCTAAGCTGGCTTGGCAAACTGGATTCTGGCTCACTGAAAAACAAAGTCGCCGCTTCTATCGTGGCGATTTCATCCATTCATCTACTAAAAATCTTTATGGATGTGAAGAATATCGATAACGATAAAATCATGTGGTATCTGTTAATCCACATCACCTTCGTGTTGTCAGCCTTTGCCATGGGCTATTTAGATAAAATGACTCGCGCTGGTAAGTAGTCACTTCACGCTGAATAAGTTAAGCGTTAACGGTTTTAACACTGTGGAAAGTTTAAAAGTAAAACCTAGGCAAATATAAAGTTTATTCGCTTCTGCTAAATTACAATGCCACTCTTTTGAGTGGCATTTTTAATGACAAGACCCCAAAAATTAAAGCAATCCACTAACACTCGTTATTCCACACATCAGCTTAATTTCACCTTGTTGACTCATTAATCTGCACTCATTTAAATCTTAATGCAGCGATTTGTAATATCTATTTTTCAACTTGTTGCATTAAACATTTAGATATCAGTCATACGGTTTAAATCCATTAAAAATACTTACCCAAAGGCGTCAAAAAAATCTATAATCGCCACCTTTTTGACAAACTTGTCACTAATGCATCTATCCGTAAATAACCATCCCTGTAATCGCAAGGTAGTAAAGTGAAAACACAGTTACTGGCTCTCATGCTCGTCAGCCATATTGGCTACGCCCATGCCAAGGACTGAAGGATCCCCTCATAAATCAGCCATAGCATAGCCATATTTGAGCAACTGATTGGCGAATAATACCCAGGCCGCCAGCAATTCTTTCTCCGTGATTTGATAATCAGGCCGCCTGAGTACCTCCAA
>NZ_BPFD01000086.1 GCF_019655335.1 Shewanella hafniensis | reverse complement strand
GTTGGGGCATTATTCGTTTACCCTTACTGAACAAGTACTAAATGGGCAACTGAGGCCGCTGAAACAACCACCGGAGCTGGACAAATGGCCTTAGCGTACGTTTTCGTACCATTGGGCTTCACACCCCATACTGCCTACGATGCACTCAAGCCGATGATTAGCAGCGACAGGCTGAACATCAAGGCTATTCGCGCTCATTGGGATGAAATCCTACGGCTGGCCACTTCGATCAAGCAGGGCACGGTGACGGCCTCGCTGATGCTGCGCAAGCTCGGCAGCTATCCGCGCCAAAACGGCTTGGCCGTCGCCCTGCGCGAGCTGGGGCGCATCGAGCGCACGCTGTTCATTCTGGATTGGCTGCAAAGCGTGGAGCTGCGCCGCCGCGTCCATGCGGGGCTGAATAAGGGCGAGGCGCGCAACGCGCTGGCCAGGGCGGTCTTCTTCTACCGATTGGGTGAAATCCGCGACCGCAGTTTTGAGCAGCAGCGCTACCGGGCCAGCGGCCTCAATCTGGTGACGGCGGCCATCGTGTTGTGGAACACGGTCTATCTGGAGCGTGCCACCAGTGCTTTGCGTGCCCACGGCATGGCGCTGGACGACACGTTGCTGCAATATCTGTCCCCGCTGGGGTGGGAGCATATCAACCTGACCGGCGATTACCTATGGCGCAGCAGTGCCAAGGTCGGTGCGGGGAAGTTCAGGCCATTGCGACCGCTGCCACCGGCTTAGCGTGCTTTATTTTCCGTTTTCTGAGACGACCCCTGATTCATCTTAAGGGAAAAAACCGCCCCAGAATAGCCGGAAATGTGGCGCTAGAGCGGGTTTTAGGGGCTTAGGTGAATCAGTCTGGTGTAGAGTGATTCACGGGCTCACTTTTGGGACAAAAGCGTGCTAGATTCCTAACTTTAATCCGTTCGATTGCTTTGTTAGCGTTGTTAATTTAATGGGAAGATTTCTTGTTATAAGAATAGAAACTGTTTTCAAAATTTTCTGCGCTAAACTTTTGATTTATTGGAGCCAAACCACTTGTAGGTTCAATTTCTCTTATGGACACCGTTTTTTTATTTAAAAACTCATTTATTAAAAGATACCCCCCCGAAAGAGAGTAAAACCTTCGGTGCGAAGCATCCCAACAAGAGCTCATGAAGAGATCTTTTTCATTGTTTATATATACAAAATGCATACCAACCGCAGATAAATCTACTTTGCAACTGTCATCGTTAAGCATGAAATATAACCTTGTGTCTTTTTTGATTGGGTGTCGCATTACATACGCCACTGATAATTTCGACTCGCTAACAACACTAGGAATCTGCTCCTCGCCGGGATCAAAAGGTAGCTTTTCTACAGACCATGAGGTTTCATCAGGAAAAACATATTTAGAATAAAATGTAAGTAACAATAGAATTAAAAATTTATACATTATTGACCACTCTGCAATAAGCTAACGTCGCGTTAAGTAGTGAGCGACGCTATCACCAAACTTAACCCATTGTGCTGTAAAAACTAAACTCAAGAAAACCGAAAATTCCGAGCGTTGCGCATTTGTTTAAACGCTTTGCTAGGAAAACTATTTCGCCCAAAATTTTTTGGCAACGATTTCATGATGATTCATTGAGTTATTACTATCAAAGTGAGACTTAGTAAACAGGCTATATAGCGGGAAAATGATGTCATGCGACATTTCAATAATGCCTTTTGCATCAGAGTAAACTAAACCGAAATCATTAGCTTCAAACACTCTTCGCCCAAGACCATCAGCAGATTGGAATTCTTTATGGGATATCATTTTATTTCGAGCGTTATTTACCCTTGAACCAATTTCAGAAGTAAGTAGTACCTCATAATTCGTAGTTGCTTGCTCAAGCAACTTATCAAACCAAATAGCCTTTAACTTGCTATCCTCAGCTCGAAAGTAATCTTTTTCTTCTTCCGGCAAAGTTCCGTCAAATGATAGAATTTCCTTTTGGCTAGTGTCGCAAAACCATTTTCTTAATTGATTTAAAAATTTTTCGTCTTCAAGGCTATTAAGGACATTATGAATACTCGCTACTTTCTTATGCGTGTCGAACAAGATTGCACGCATTTCTGACAAGACGTACATATATAGCGAAAATCGAATACAATTAACCCCATTTACTGCATACGAATCATCCCAACGAGTAAGCAAATCAGGGTTATCTAATAATTGTCCGAACAACTTCTGATTTTGGTCAGCTAGGAAGTAGGTATTTACAATACTGGAAAGTATCATCTCGTTTTTTTCAATTCGATTCTGAATTTTGCTGTTCATATTTTCTCTGTTTGCCTAACATTTATTAGTGCGCATGAACGTTTTCCATACTTATTATCTAAGACTCTCTTTACATAAGCGATTCTGTTTAGCAAAAGCTTGCGTAAAAGAACAGGATTTTATTTATGAACCAGGCTAGGCAAGTCTGATTCAATAACTCATTTTCGGGCAAAATTTTATAGTTTCAAGTTCATAGTTAGAATGCCATTTACACAGACCTTTTTACACTCTCACGGATGCAGTTCCCGTAACTGTAAATAAAATCTTGCCGCAGGCAACGGACAAGACTATATTGTAACTACATTTGTAATTACACGAGGTTTCTATGGGCACAATCAACATACGCATCGATGACGAACTCAAAGAGCGTTCTTTTGCTGCATTGGAAAAATTAGGTGTAAGCCCTTCAGAAGCATTACGCCAGACGCTTGAATATGTCGCGACAAGAGGCGCTTTACCCTTTAAGCCGGTACTGCTCACTGCCGATGATGAAGCCTTGATTACCTTGGTAAAAGAGCGTTTAGCGACCCCTCGCAAGGGGATCGAGGTTTCGCTCGATGACCTATAAGTTAGAGTTTGATCCCCGCGCCCTAAAGGAATGGAAGAAGCTCGGAGATCCCATCAGGCAGCAGCTAAAAAAGAAATTGGCGGAGATACTGGAGCATCCCCATATCGAAGCAAACAAGCTCAGGGATCTCCCTGACTGTTACAAAATCAAGTTGCGAACATCGGGATATCGCTTGGTATACCAAGTTCAAGATGAACGCATTACCGTGTTTGTCGTGGCCGTAGGCAAACGAGAACGCTTGGCGGTGTATTCAGCGGCAGAGAAACGCCTCTAGTCTACGGGTATTCCACACCCGATTATGTTTACCGAGTCAGTGGTAAACAAACTTGATTAAGTTACATAATCAAATTAAATTCCCGCCCCTGCTGCATTCGGTGTTGCACAGTGCAACACCGCCTAGAACGGCATGGTTTTAAAGGTAATATTCTGCTTATTGTCATCGAGAGAACGCAGATACACCGGCTCAGATTCCTGCCCATTTTTATAATGACTATTCAGGTAAGCGGTCTCGTCTAAGTGAGTGATCAGTGCCTTGATCACCTCTTGGTACTTCTCAGGCACCCGCATCACCACTGTCTTTTCATACTTGGTTTTACGACCCGCACCTGGGCGTGCGCCGCCATGGTTATTTGACTTGGTTTGTTCAGTCATAAGCGTTACCCTTGATTAAGTTACAAAATCAATATAACTTGAAATAGTTACAAAATCAAGAAATCAATATCGTGACACAATGAAGATAATGATAAAATCGTGACAAAATGAAGAGGATTTAGCATGGCACTCACCCCAGAAAAGCAAGCGTTAAAAGACGAGTTATTGGCCATGGTGCAACAGAAGCTGCCCTTCGACGATCCCCTTGTCCTTAATTGGCTAGAAAGGGCTGCGAATGTGTTAGGAAAGGATCAACTCGACCTCAACGAGCTTTGGGGGTATGACAGCGTCAGCGACATGCTCGTGAAGAAAAAAAAGCACTAGCGCTTTTTACCACGCTGACGAGACTTACCAGACTGATCAGGTAAGCTGCTATGGGTATATAACAAGTATCCCGAATAAATCAGCGTGCCAAAGGTCGCGACAATCATAAACATACCAACAATCTGAATCGTACTCATGGCGCCCGCCTCCTAAATGGGATATTGCACTGAGTTGATAGTAACAGCACTACGCGCCCAGATAAACAGCCGTAACCTGCAACCGACCATGGCCTAACTCCTGCGTAATCACCGCCCTTGCCATCTTATCTAACGTCCGATGCGCCTCTGACAGCATTTTAGCCGCCACCCCAGACACGGCATGACATTCGAAGCCGGTTAATGCGACATAACGCTGCTGCGCGTAGCGGTGACGCAAGCCATGCGCCCGATCAAGGCCAATCTTAAGACAAGTATTTTCATAGCGTTTCATTTGCTGCACATACATTAACTGCGGCGGAATGAGCGAACCGCCACGGGTTAACGTGCTCGCCTGTGCCAATAGTTGGCGCTGTTCGTCAGTCAAAATTGGGATCGTGCGATCTCTACCGCCTTTGCACCAAGACGCATCCAACAGCAAACGATCGCCTTGAACTGCCTTATCGACAATCATCTTCATCGCTTCTTCGCGCCTTAAGCCAAACGCGGCTTGAAGCTGTAGCGACATTTTTATATACGGATCGGACACCGCATTAAGTTGGGCTTCGGTCAGCGTTTTTCCCTTATTTTCATTGGTGACATACACCCGTTTATCGATCCCTAAATCCGAATTTGACGGGGATATCACGCCCTTTTTGCCTATTTTTTCGGTTAGCCAACGGATATGCACCATCCGGTTTTTAATTGTCCCTGCAGACAAGTTTTTCGCCTGCCATTTTTGCAACAGTGCATCGATATGTTTTGGCTTTAGCCCTTTCAACTGCAGATTTTTAAACCCTAATTCTCTCAATTGCTTATCGACTAAACGGATCGTTTTAATTCGCTCCGATTTCGTTGCGAATGAACTGGTGCAGTGTTGCTTCAAAAACTGATTGGCCTGAAACAGGAACGTGGACGCCATAATATCCCTTGAAATCTCTTGAAAAAGTTACGAAATCAAAATAAAGGGAATGCGCCATATAGGCGCATTAACAATGGAATTAGGTTTGCTCGAGCGGATTAGCAACACATCGGCCTTCAGCATGCGCTAGGCGGCCACTTCGGAAGTCAGTTTAGTGTTAATGCTCGTTCCTACTGCCGAGAACAGGTAAGAACCCACAAGGGTATTGAGCAGGTGTTGCTAAGGGCAATTGCCACAAATGATGCGTCTCTGTTGAGCGCCGCCATCAAGTCTGAGTGCTAGTCAGTGATCCTACAAACGTCCTGTTGGACGGGAGCAAAAAAGTATTTTTTACGGAGAAATATTGAAGCATCGAGAGATGCGCTGGAAGAAATGTCACTTTACCGCAAGCCAAATTCGCACGCAATAGCGGCGGCCGCTATCACGCGCTTAAAATGCCAAAAGAAGCCAACATCCCCCGCATGAGGAGCACACCTGGGGGTATGTCACTCCCTTAAAATGGAGTGACATACCCCCTCTACGCTGGCTTCTTTTAACATTTGATTTCGTAACTTTTTCAAATTATCCAAGCCGGCCACTTCACGCATACCAGCAGACTTCGCTAGCCGGCATGCGTTCAGCGGCAAGAAATGGCGAAGCATTTAGGTGAGATGATTAGCAGTGTTAATGGGTTATTTTCAGGCATCGTTAAAACGCCTAGGAAGCGTTTTAAGCGTCTTTGTCTTGATATTGATAGAACGTTTGCCATTGCAAGAAAAACGCTGCAAATCTTGATTTAGGACTCTTAATGCCGATTTTTGCTTTATCTTTCTGCTAGACCGTGAGCGAAGCGAACTAGCCCCGCAGGGTAACGGGCTATCCGCACTGAGATGGTTAAATGGTCGAAGACAAAATCCACTTATAGCGGTGCTTTTAAATCTCGCCCCTGCCAACGGCAGGAAATGGCGAGGCATTTTGGGGTAAGGGTGGAGCCTTTAGGCGAACTAGGGCGAAGCCCTTGGTCGCGGCGAAGCCGCTGCTTTTGGGGGACGCCGGAGCGAGCGAAGCGAGGGGAAGGGCCGGCGGGGGCGAAGCCCCCAGGAGGGGTTCTTACTCCGCAAAATTGAAAAGTTTTGCACAGTTCAGATCCAATAAGATCCATCTTTTAAGATCCAATAAGATCCTAAGAGATCCCAGAATCGCTACAGCTCAAGCCCACCAAGGGCTACCGCGGAGGTTGGTGTATTCTAATTGGGTAAATGGTGTATTCTAATTGGGTAAGCGGTGTATGCTAATTGGGTAAGCGGTGTATTCTAATTGGGTAAATGGTGTATGCTAATTGGGTAAATAGCCCCTTATTTTGCACAGAACAAAGCGACAAGTCTAATTTATTTAAAATCAACAACTTATATTTATATCGAAAATAAAGCGTTTCACTGGCTATCCCGCAGTTACCCACAGCTCAATAAAACTGATCGCGATACTCTGCTCTTTAAGCTCTCTAACATAGCAAAGTGTATTCTAATTGGGTTGTGTATTTGGGGTCATGTGTATGTCGAGTGGGTAAAATTTTCACCTACAAAAAAACTTTAAGTTCAAGTTTCGAAAGGATTTACAAAGCAACCTTTGATGTACGTTACAAAAATTAAAACAACGATACTAAACCTCAATTAGGTGTATTCTAAATGGGTTTCATGGTGTACTCTAATTGGGTTATAGGCATAAGTGGCGCACATGGAACAATCAGAAAACGCATTATTACCCATACCGGTTACCGAAACCCTTTACAGCGGTAAACTCCTAACGATTAGCAGCACAACCAGTGTGCAGCCTAATGTTCTACTCAGAACAGGCGTTTTTACGCCCGTTGGCCGTAGAACAAATCCGAATGATGTTAAAGCACAAGATCTCAGTAGCGATCTAGTGAGCCTCGATATCTGCCAAAAGGAAGGCTATGACCTGGTTACCGTCAGGGGTCAACGGCTTAACATCGAAACGGATTTTAAGGTATGGTGCGGTATTGTACTGGTGTTCAGTAAGTACGGTTATTCATCCAACACGGTAAAACTGACCTTTTCAGAGTTCGCGAAGTTTTGCGGTTATCCCAGCCGGCGTTTTGATAAAAACCTGCGTAAACAGATTGGTGATTCACTCGGGCGAATTCAAAGCCAAAGTTTGTCATTTAGACGCAAAAACACCGAAAAAGCCGTGCATACAGGGATGTTATTGCGGGCCATGTATGACGGTGAAGAAGATATTGTTGAGCTAATGGCCGATGAAACCCTCTGGGATCTGTATCGGTTAGATTATCAAGTGTTAGTCAGTCTGCGAGTGCTGGAAAAATTGCCCCGTGCAGAGGTCGCACAGTGCCTGTATTTGTATTTCACGTCTTTACCCGAGAATCCTCACCCCGTCTCATTTGAGCGCCTTAGAGAGCGTTTAAGGCTGGAGACGTCCAAAAAAGAAGCAAATCGTAAGATTAAGACTGGTATTCAGAAGTTGGAGTCGATTGGCTACCTGTCTGGCAGCTTCGCAGTGAAGAACGGCGAGCAATACTATCTGATTGATCAGCGTTATAAGAAACTAGAAGCCGCTGTTGCTGGTTCGCTATTTTGATAATGTAACTTTTTCAAAATGGTGACACTATGAAACTAGGCAGAGTATAATATGGTACTAAGCTGGAACCACCGAAATTACCGACTTGCCTATCAATCGACTTTTTTTGACTTAACGGTGTTACACAAACGTTTTCTGCTTGGTTACTATCTGGCGTCGGCAGAACGTTTTATTTTATTTGATACTAAGCAAAAACTTCCGGATCACCTCGGAGGGCAGTAAGTAATAGTTGGGCAGTAAAACAAGGAGAGAAGGATAGAAGGATAGGAGGCTAGAAATAGGAGCGGTTTGGTTGAAAACAAAGTTGGTGATGCTTGGTTTTAACATAATTTGCTTTGTCCAAAAATAAAATAGATTAAGAAATACGTAGGATTTGTTATAGTCTGAATGCTCTATATCAACTTTTACATTAACAATATTATCTTCATATGTAATACCATGACGTCCTATGGGAGCATCAGAGTATTCACCAATCAATTCATAATACTTTACAGAATCATCTCGTGGGTTGAATAAATTAACTCCAGATTGCACCTTGGTATTAAAACAACCAAAATTCACAGAATTCTCTATACCGGCAATAGTCATAAAATGAATTATTATATCAGGTCGTTCAGTAGCTATTCTGTCTATAGTCTGTCTCAATATTTTTGTCCCCATTGAGTGAGCAACAAGCATAACAAGCTCATTTTTCCCGCATATACGATTAATTTTAGAAAATAAAATATCAGTTTCTTCATCAATCTTTGCTTCTGCAAGCTTTAAACTTTCTGCAAATTCACAGGAACCATAACTAAAAGCTTGAACAGTATTTAATAAAATTCTTGACCATGTGGGGCTAGGGGAATAGTAAGAGTTCCAATCATGAAAATGGACCTCTATTGATGGTTCATATATATTAATAGCTGTTCGCCAAACTAAAGACGTTGTATTAAATCCATGTATGAAAAATAATTTAGCTTTCATATGTAACCTTGTTAACTGACGTAGGTAATTTTAAAATGTTACAGAATAAAATCATTGTCAATCCATCTGCAATTTTTTGTGCTGGCACAATCGTTTAAGTACAAATTGATTAGACTTTGATAAGGTACCCCATTCCTTTCAGACAAACCTTATGACAAACCACAAGTGTATTGTGTTACGCGCTTTGCCCCACAATGATGGAGGTTGTCCCATAATCAAGTCACATCACTAATCGCACGGATCAACTCCTTAGAATTGATCGTATCGCGCATGCTGATCAGGCCACGGAACAGCTTAGCCGCAGTGATATTTTTATCCGATTCCGCCTCTAAGGCTTCGAGCCATAAATTCAAATCGGCCTTATCGTTTTCCGTTAAGCGCAATGGCAGCGGTGAAGTGCCAGTGGTGATATTGCGGCGAGTGGAAACCGTGGTGATTTTCTCTTGTGGCTTTGTGCTTTCTTGGGACTCTTTAACAGACTTACGTCTATTCAATCCAGTCACACCAGTTAATTTACTCATACTATGTATTACACTTATTATACATTAAGACGTTGCATGACTTCTTTAGCCAGGCTCTTATAATCGGCTAACGTAAGGGTGCTAGGCTTGTAATTCAGTAAGGTTTGGCCGCTGACGCTGGCTTGGCCCACGTCCTCAGAACAGCGAATCGTGGTTCCTAATAATTTACCTTCAAGCAAGGCGAATTGCTCATCGAGTAAGTTGCATTGGCAGTTAGAATTATCTTTGCTCTTTTGAGGGACGCCGAAACCTCTAGGACAGGTTCTTACTGCGCAAAAATTAACTGTTTTGCACAGCTTAGAGCCAGTAAGATCCATCTTTAAGCTCCTCAAAGACCCAAGAATAGCTACAACCCAAGTACACTAAGGCTTTCATCGGAGAGTGGTGTATTCTAATTGGGTTGATGGTGTATGCTAATTGGGTACATAGTCGTTTTTCGCCCCAAAAGGCTATAAACACAATGCCATAAAAATCAAATATTTAAACTTACGCCATTAAAAAGCATTTCACACGCTATGCCGCAGTTTTTCATTGTTCAATAAAACTAATCGTAAATATGCTGAAATTTGTCCCTCTAAATTAAACCTAAACACCAAAGTGTATTTTCATTGGGCTTGAATGAGGGACGATGGTGTATGCCGAGTGGGTAAAATATTCACCAACAAGAAGAATTTAAATTCAAATTCCGAAAGAAATTGCTATGCGAATTTTGATGTACGCTACAAAAAATCAAACAACGATACTCAATCACAATTAGGTGTACTCTAATTGGGTTGTTAGCATAAGTGGCGCACATGGTTCGAACTGAAAATGCATTATTACCTATACCGGTTACCGAAACTCTTTACAGCGGTAAACCCCTAACGATTAGCAGCACAACCAGTGTGCAGCCTAATGTTCTACTCAGAACAGGCGTTTTTACGCCCGTTGGCCGTAGAACAAATCCGAATGATGTTAAAGCACAAGATCTCAGTAGCGATCTAGTGAGCCTCGATATCTGCCAAAAGGAAGGCTATGACCTGGTTACCGTCAGGGGCCAAAGGCTGAATATCGAAACCGATTTTAAGGTGTGGTGCGGTATTGTACTGGTGTTCAGTCAATACGGTTATTCCTCCAACACGGTCAAACTGACCTTTTCAGAGTTCGCTAAGTTTTGCGGTTATCCCAGCCGGCGTTTTGATAAAAACCTGCGTAAACAGATCGGGGATTCGCTCGGGCGCATCCAAAGCCAAAGTTTGACATTTAGGCGCAACAATACCGAAAAAGCGGTGCATACGGGAATGTTATTGCGAGCCATGTATAACGGTGAAGAAGATATTGTTGAGCTAATGGCCGATGAAACCCTGTGGGATCTGTTTCTGTTAGACTACCAAGTGTTGGTTAATCTGCGAGTGCTGGAAAAATTGCCCCGTGCAGAGGTCGCACAGTGCCTGTATTTGTATTTCACGTCTTTACCCGAGAACCCTCACCCCGTTTCCTTTGAGCGCCTTAGAGAGCGTTTGAGGCTTGAGACGTCCAAAAAAGAAGCAAATCGGAAGATTAAGACTGGTATTCAGAAGTTGGAATCGATTGGCTACCTGTCTGGCAGCTTCGCAGTGAAGAACGGCGAGCAATACTATCTGATTAATCAGCGTTATAAAAAGCTAGAAGCAGCGATTTAAAGTACACTCTTTTGAAAACATAACCATTACGAGAAGTATCATTTATAGCCTTGAGCCAAATCGTTCAGCCTATAGAAGTCCTTCCAATACAGTTTTCATTGAAAACTATGAGTAGAAAAACACTGCAGTTTTCATTGAAAACATTTTATGCGTTAAGTTGAAAAAATGATGCATAGCCGCAGCCATGACAGAAACACCAACTTGATAAAGTAACATTTTCAAAGTGGTGTTTAATCAACTCTAAAAAATTAGGGCCAAAAACAGCGTTACCCCATTCTCGCAGAATTTATAATCGGTTTAGCGTTCCATTCTAAAAACGCCTCAAGGCTAAGTATCCAATGTAAATCCTTAGCGTTAATGATGTTAAACAGCAAAATTTTGGTGGCAATATCCTCCCCTAGTTTAGCCATTTCAACATCACCTTTTTTAGTGTTATCTCTAAGATGCTCCAGAGCGCGTTTCTTTGAGTTTGATTGGCTTTTACCTACTTTAACAACGCCTAGAGTGGGGTGCCAAAAGACATATACGCCAGGTGCATTAACTTCTGAACTACCATCGTACCTAGCGGCATGGATAGACATTTCAATGGTATGAAAGCGATCTGTGAGAGCAGAAAATTCTGATTCAAAAAGCCGTTTTACGTCTTTATCTGTAAGCACAACAAACTCCTAGAGACAGCTGAACATCAAGTCACATCATTAATCGCACGGATCAATGCCTTGGTGTTGATCTTATCGCGCATGCTGATCAGGCCACGGAACAACTTAGCTGCAGTGATATTTTTACCCGATTCCGCCTCTAGGGCTTCGAGCCATAGGTTCAAATCGGCCCTATCGTTTTCCGTTAGGCGCAATGGCAACGGTGACGTGCCAGTGGTGATATTGCGGCGGGTGGAAACCGTGGTGATTTTCTCTTGTGGCTTTGGGCTTTCTTGGGACTCTTTAACAGTCTTACGTCTATTTAATCCAGTTACACCAGTTAATTTACTCATATTATGTATTACACTTGTTATACATTAAGACGTTGCATGACTTCTTTAGCCAGGCTCTTATAATCGGCTAACGTGAGGCTACTAGGCTTGTAATTCAGTAAGGTTTGACCGCTGACGCTGGCTTGGCCGACGTCCTCAGAACGGCGAATTGTGGTCGCTAATACTTTGCCTTCAAGCGAAGCTAATTGCTCGTCGAGAAAGTTGTTAATTAGCTTATTGGCCTTGGCAAATTCATTACGGAATACCGCGTAGTTTACGTGCTCGCTTTCTTTGACTTCTTCAAGTGCATCCAGCAAATCGGCTAAGCCGTTTAATGAAAATGAACCACCATCGACTGGGATCAGGAACATATCGGCGGCCATCATGGCGTTAACCGATGTTAGGCTTAGATTAGGCGGGCAATCTAAGATCACGATGTCAAAATCACTGGCGATAGCTTCAAGCTGCTTTAACAGAATGCGTTCGCGGTGAACTTTAGTGAGGCTCTGTTCTATCACGCGGCTTAGGCGAATATCCGTTGGGCAAATACACAGGTTGGGAATAGCCTCACCGTTGGACTGCGCTGACATAATGGCCTGTTGAATAGGGCACTTTTTCGAGGACTCGAATACATCAGTGATCGAGTGTTCAAATTCAAATTGGCCGCCCGTTAACACCACGGATAGGTTAGCCTGGGGATCTAAATCAATCACCAGCACCCGTTTACCCTCATGCGCTAATTGCGCGGATAGGTTGATCACTGTGGTGGTCTTGCCGACGCCACCTTTCTGATTTATCACTGCTAGCGTTTTCACAGCACACCCTCGACTAAAAATGTAGGACAAATGTAATACATTAAATTCCTTGTGTATAGTTCTGCTTTCTAAAATGCGTTGTATCTCAAATGTAATACATCAATTAAGCTATATCCCTTGTGATGCCTAGAACCCGTCATTCTACTGCGCGAAATTAACGAACGATTTTTTAGCACAGTTTCCGATCCTGCTCTAACCTAGGATAATGTCTCTAATATTACGATAAGTAACGAATAAAAATTACCATTGCTAAATTTTACCTAAATCTCAATAAGCGAGGGAACGCTATGAAAACCATGCATTGGAAACGAGTCATCATTTATAGCTCAATCATGAGCGCAACTTTTTATATTGCCGCTTTTGCCTATTTTTGGTTGCAGCCAGTTCCTCCCATGCGTTGTATGAATGAATTGAGCGAATTGGCCGACATAGCGTTACAAGAATATAAAGAGGGCAGAACTAAGGCATTTACTCAAGATATGTACTTCAACGAAGAAACTAAGCAATGGTGCTATTTCGATGAAGTGGATTAACCATACGCTTATTGCTGGCAGCATTTGCGCGGTGATCTCACCGATCCATGTCGCGCCAGCCGTGATAGGTGCCACCGCGCCCGATTGGATGGAATGGGTGGTGAAACTCACTGGCCGCCATATTAAACATCGTGGCGTGACGCATATTTTGACGCATTGGCTGATTGCTGCACTCGCGGCAACTTTTTTGTTTGATTATCAAGGCATGTTAACGGCATTCGCCTGGGGCGGGTTTTCGCATATTATCACCGACGCCATGACGGTGACTGGTGTGCTATTTTCGCCTTACAGCGACCGGCGTTTTCACTTGTTCGGGGGCCGCTTTCGCACCGGTGATCCAGTGGAATATGCCATTAGTTTTGCCGTTGTCGTGTTGTGTATTTTGTTTATCAAGCTGCTCGGGGATAGCGGTTTTATCCCGTTTTTCTACGATTGGGCAGGCTTTTATGATAAAGGGATTATTGACGCATACGAATGGAAACAGAACAGATTCAGAATCTTATAATCAAAATGTATTACATTTGAAATACATAAACCACAAAGGAAGTGTATGTCCTGCAATCAGATTTGTGCCTTAGTCAATGGTTCTGTTTGTATGAATTTATGCGTTTTAGACCTTAACCCTCGAGGTTACTACCTTGTCGAACATGGCCAAGTTTGGCAATTATGCCACCAAGATTTAAGCAAACCCGTGGCAGAAATAGAGAGAACAGATCACCACACGCTCGAGCGGCTATCACGATTAATCGCAAAATAGTTTGATAATGTTACACAATCGATACTATTAAACAAAAGCACATAATCACACATATAAGGACACCCGCATAATTCGGATGTCGACAATTCTAAGAACCCACAGAGTTATAGCTTGGGCTGATACTGCGCAAAATAGCGTTTTGCTAGAGTTTGCGCTTCAGCCAACTCAGTGGGAGTAAGCTTATTGGCAGCCATATCACGGCCTTTAGCGCTATCATCATGACCATTAGCGGCAGCATTAGAATACCAAGCATAAGCTTGTTTATAGTCTTGTTTAACTTCATAGTACACGGCTGCGATATTGTTCTGCGCCTTAGCGTAACCCTGCTCAGCGGCTTGCTGAGACCACTTTACCGCTTGTTTATAGTCTTTTATTACTCCTTGACCTTTATAGTACATAACTGCGAGATTGTACTGCGCCTTAGCGTAACCCTGCTCAGCGGCTTGCTGATACCACTTTACCGCTTGTTTATAGTCTTGTATTACTCCTAGGCCGTCATAGTACATAAGTGCGAGATTGTACTGCGCCCTAGAATCACCCTGCTCAGCGGCTTGCTGAGACCACTTTACCGCTTGTATATAGTCTTGTATTACTCCTTGGCCTTTAGAGTACATAAGTGCGAGATTATGCTGCGCCCTAGCGTCACCCTGCTCAGCGGCTTGCTGATACCACTTTACCGCTTGTTTATAGTCTTGTATTACTCCTTGGCCTTTAAAGTACATAAGTGCGAGATTATACTGCGCCCTAGCGTCACCCTGCTCAGCGGCTTGCTGTACCGCAGCTAACGGCTCAATACTCCAATCTTTGGCTACGACTGTAAGAGGGGTAAAGCCCATCACAATTGCCAATAACAAATAGTCAGCCTTCATAAGCACCCCCTCAAACCAAATAAAACAACGCCATAACAAAATGCAACAATATAACATATTGATAATTTTGCAAAATAGTTTTATAACGATTAAGCGTCGCAAAACTCCGCTCGATTTGTGACACTTAGCTGTTCCGCAATGACTAGTAAAATAACTTGATAAAGTTACAAAATCATTTTTTTGCATTCAAAAATATTGACGGCTAACACTGCACTTTCGGTAAATTCATCCATTTAGTAGTGTACTGAGGGGTTAATTTATCTCTACGCATGGCCCATTTATGCTCAATACCTTGAGCCGCCATGAATATGCAATCACTACCGTAGCGTTGATTTAACTTATCAAAAGTTTGCATCAGTGCGGGATTCTCAGTGGGAGCATGGAACAAATCATACTGAATATGCTTTGTAGGCATTAACTCAACTAACCCCACGCCAATTTTGTAATAACGCACACCAGAACGGAAAACTTGTGGTAACACTCGCGATACTGCAGCCGTGATCTCTGCCGTGGATGCTGTGGGGCAAGGAAACTGCACCACGGCTTTATAACTCACAGGCCGCTCATCGTGTGGCGAATTACTGGCAAATACCAACATACTTTTACAGCTTGAGCCTTGTTGCCGCGCTTTTGCGGCAGCGATCCCCGCGTGCTTACACAGTGCTTGCTGCAGGGCATCAATATCGGTAATGCGCTCGCCTAGGCTGCGAGTTGAAAATATTTGCTGCTTATCGGCCCGTGCTTCATCCCATTGTTTGCACACTTGGCCGTTTAATTCGCGCACAGTGCGCTCGAGTTCAATATTAAATTGTTTACGGGCAAGCCCTGGCGGCATGGCCGCCAATTGCGCCGCCGTAGTAATGCCTATTAGGGTTAATTTGGCCGACAAGCGCCGACCAATACCCCACACTTCACCCACTGGCATTTGCTGTAATATCGCAAGGCGTTGCTGCCCAGACTCAATAACACAGACACCCGCATAACCAGGTATTTGTTTCGCGGCATGATTCGCTATTTTTGCGAGCGTTAAGGTGCTCCCTATGCCGACACACACCGGCAAACGAGCCTCTTTCCACACAGTGCGACGGATCGCTTGTGCGTGCGTTTTTAAACACGTAATGGCGGGATAACAGCGATTAAAAGAGAGAAAGGATTCATCAATCGAATACACGTATTGTTCAGGTGCAAAGCGCCCGATAATTTGCATCATTTTGGCCGATAAATCGGCATACAATTCGTAATTAGACGATAGCGCAATCACACCCTTTTTCTGGCAGAGATCGCGAATTTGAAAGTAGGGCACAAATTTAGGGATACCCGCTTCTTTAGCCTGTCGGTTAGCAGCGACAACCATTCCATCGTTATTACTGAGCACCACCACAGGTTTTTTGCGCCAATCAGGCCGAAACACCTGCTCGCAGCTGCAATAAAAACTATTGGCGTCAACGAGAGCAAACATTTAAGGGCACAGTAACGGACTAGGACGATGACAACGAATAGAGCGAGTGACCACACCTTCGATACTAAACTCATCGTATTCATGCACCAATACTGGCTGATATTGTTCATTACATGACAATAACAAACGCCTTTGGGTATCGATAAGTTTACAGACAAAAAGCCCGTTAAAATTTGCGACTATCACATCACCATTGCGGGCGGTTTCATGGCGGTCAACGATTAATACATCACCATCATAAATCCCAACGTCTTGCATTGAATCCCCCTGAGCTACGCATAAAAAACTGGCACTAGGATGGGTGATAAGCAATTCATCAAGGCTAAGCCCAAGCTGAGTATATTCAGCTGCGGGGCTTTCAAAGCCGGTAATACCCGCTTGGGCAGGGATAGGAATAACACGCATAACACACCAATTAGCTGTATAAATATACAGTTAATTTTAGCAAGTCATCTAGTTTACACAAGCTCTAAAAATAATTTAGTGACTTAAAATAAAATCATTTTAAAACATAACCATACAAAATAAATGTATTACATTTGATATACATAAAAGATAGATATCACTTATACACTAAGCAGTGATTGATCAGCTGATTCTGTATACTTTGTCGTTGGCTCAAAAAAAGTAACACTGTAATCAGGACTTCGCCACTAACGTAGCTAACCTCATACAGTATTCTAAAATCCTCTTTTATCGCATGTCTTATCTGAGTAACTCCAAGCTCAACTAACTCTTGGCATAGTGAATGGCTAAAAGGATTTTGCGTAACGGAAGCTTCAAAGGCATCAATAATGGCCTCAATTCTCTCTATTACAGCAATCTCTTCATTCCACTGAGAATAGTGAGATATGGCACTATTTACGGTATCTTCAAATGTCTTGGTATATTCAAGTTTCACCACAGACATACTACTTATCCTTTAACGCGAGCTTACGATCCGCCAAGCGTTCCTTGAAAGTACTTGATGACATTGTTCGACCATTTTGTTGATCACTTTTCGCAAAACTGACCATCTTGAGTAAAGCTATCGCTTCATCGCGTCGATTTCTATCCGCAACTGACTCTATAACGTAAGCAGGGACACCATTTTGAGTAATAATCATCGGCTCATCGAGTGGCAAGTTCGCAGCATTTTTTTTCAAAAAACTGATTGTTTCTATGTTCATAGGTTTGTGCCTGGCTGATTGATAGGGAATAAGATAGCCATATTGACTATGATCGTAATCATATCACAGACAAATAAAAAGACTAAATAAAGACCAAATATAGACTGCCATTATACAAATGATAGTCGAGTAACTTGAAATTGTTACTTTTTCAAAATTGATTTTATGAGAATTGCGCTATTTTTTTATAGTCAATTTTGAACGTGCATTTTTTGCAATGCAAAAAAATGCACGTTCAAATGTCTCAGGTA
>NZ_BPFD01000085.1 GCF_019655335.1 Shewanella hafniensis | reverse complement strand
GGTTATTGTTTTAACAGATATTGAGTAGAAAGTAGGCATCATATTATTTGCAAAATCTGTGCGGTGGCATTGGCCTAATGTCCTTGATTCGTTTGCCATATCGCGGCATTCATTCGGACGGTTTATTTGTCATAGTCTATTCTTTAATGGGCAATAAACTATGGCTTGCTGGATGTGTGATTTATCTGGCTTTGCTGCAGTTCAGTCATCTTATTTGTACCTTTTAGTTCATAAACTCAGGTTCATTAGCTTAGGTTTATTAGATCAGGTTCATTAGCTCACAACGGGAATGCGACATAAGAGGAACTTCCCATGGCGATATCACTTAGACGTGGCGTAGCTAAAATGGCTACCGCGTCCTTGGGGACGACAACGGCACTGCCCCATTGGCGACGTTTGATTTTTGAACGTCTATTTGGCTTCCTTGCGCTTCTCTGCGTGCCCGTATATATCACCAGCGTGTATTTATGTGTCATCGCCGATCTTTGGTCTATGGTGGTATTCGATACGCTGGCTTATTTGTTTTTATTGGTTTTACTGTATTTTCCTAAGCTTGCTGATAGCACGCGTTTTGGCTGTGGCTGTTTGTTAGCGTTTGCTATCGGCGTAGGTTTTTTGATTGCGATTGGTCCATCGGGTGCGGGGTTCTTCTGGTTATTTATCTTTCCGCCATTAGTGGGCATTTTTTTAGGCCGTCGCGCGAGCTTATATGCCCAATATTTGAATGGGTTGAGTCTGGTAATGATTGGGCTTGCCTATCATTTTGGTTGGTTAAACTGGCCCGATATTCGCGGTTACAGTTTGGGTATTTGGGCCGTTGTTGTAGTTAATTTTATTGTAACCAATGCCATGCTGACCTTAACCATCACTTATTTATTAGGTAAGTTGGCTGATTCACTCGATTCAACCTTAGCCTCGCGCCAAGCGACTGTATTAGGGTTGGCCAAACTTGCTGAATACAGAGATAACGAAACGGGTGCGCACTTACTACGTATGCGGCAGTATTCGAAAATGCTCGCGGCGCAGCGGTTGCAGGCCGACAATCCACCTGCTGAATTAAACGATGATTTTATTCAAGATATTAGTCTATCGGCCATTTTGCACGACATAGGTAAAGTCGGTATTGCCGATGCGATTCTACTCAAACCGGGTAAATTAACCCCGCAGGAGTTTGAGCAGATCAAAGCTCACCCTGTGATTGGTGGGCAAGTGCTACGCAGTTTGTTGGAATATGCGCCCCAATGTACGTTTATTCGGATGGGCCAAGATATCGCGTCGGGTCACCATGAAAAGTGGGATGGTAGTGGTTACCCCTTAGGGTTGAAAGGTGAGGATATTCCGCTTTCGGCACGCATAGTAGCCTTGGTGGATGTCTATGATGCGCTGACTTCGCCGCGATGTTATAAGCGACCCTTTGGCCACCAAGAGGCTATCGACCTAATTATTGAAGGTAAAGGTAAGCATTTCGATCCTGAGTTAGTCGATTGTTTTATGGTAATTCATCACGAGTTTGAAGTGTTATCTAAGGCATCGCTGGATGATGCTTATCAGCCTATGGCGCAGCCTACTATGGTCTAGCGGCTCATGTTTACAATCGTGTTTTGAAATGAAATAAAATAAGACTAGGCTTGAAGTACAGCATCAGCGCTAAAAAAACGCCCAAGGCTTATAGCCTTGGGCGTTTTATTTTGTAGCATATAACTGATTTAAATGACGACTTAAATCCTACTTATCCGCAGGAGTGCTAAATAGCTCTAAATCGCTTTAGTTACTTGCGTTAACCACGCGAGTTCATCACCGGACATCAGCGGCGAAAGTGTATTAAACACTTGCTGATGGTAAGCATTGAACCAGTCAATTTCGCTTTGTGTTAGCAAGCTCTTATCGATTAGGCGGGCATCCATAGGGATCATAGTCAGTGCATCGAACTCATACATCTCGCGCTCTGCGCCTTTCAGTGCTTCACAGTGTTGCACTACGACTAAGTTTTCTAAGCGAATGCCAAAACTCTCAGCGCGGTAGTAACCCGGCTCGTTGGAAAGCACCATGCCGGGCATCAGTGCGATACCGTTGACATTTTTACCTATGCGCTGTGGACCCTCGTGCACACTTAAAAAGTGACCCACACCATGGCCTGTGCCGTGGTCGTAATCAAAGCCATGTTGCCATAAATATTGGCGGGCGAATGCATCGAGTTGCTGGCCTGAAGTGCCTTTAGGGAAGCGAGCTTGGTCCAGCGCGATATGGCCTTTTAGCACCAGCGTGACCATTTTTTTATGCTCATCAGTGACTTTGCCAATCGCAATAGTACGGGTCACATCTGTGGTGCCATCGATATATTGCGCGCCAGAATCCACTAAGTAGATGCTATCCATCGTCATCATCGCTGGTGTGCCATTGTTGTGATTGTAATGGCACATGGCGGCATTGGGGCCCGCTGCAGAAATGGTGTCGAAACTTGGCTCGCGATAGCGCTCATCTTGCAGGCGGAAGCTTTCTAACTTATCGGCAAGTGTGGCTTCATCGTGCATACGCTTGGCGGCGACTTCGGCATCTAACCATGCAAGGAAGCGGCTCACAGCAACGCCATCACGAATGTGACAAGCGCGCATTCCGGCAAGTTCTGAGGGATTTTTCTGCGCTTTAGGCAAAGAAACCGGATCAATGCCAGCAATCAATTTAGCCCCCGCTTCACGGGCGAGGTTTTGTGCCCAAGCGTTAGCTGAGTTTGGATCGGCAAGCAGTTTAACGCCTGATAAACTCGCCAGCGTATCGGCGAGGGACGCTTCACTTTTAAAGCTAACGCCTGCACCGACATGCTCCTCAATGCCCTCTGGAAGTTTGCTTAAATCGGTAAACAGCTGCATATCGCCATTAGCGTGGAGTAGGGCACTGCCGAGCACAACGGGCAGACGCGGCACATCGTTACCGCGAATATTTAACAACCAGCAGAAAGAATCTAAGGCGGCGATCAACGCGACATCAGCACCGGCTTTTTTCACTAAGGCGCCAATTTCAATGCGTTTTTGCAGACTGGTTTTACCGGCACTCTCGTTACTGAATAACGTGATTGGCGCACTCGATGGTGCGGGGCGATCCTGCCAATGTAAATCGATAGGGTTTTGCTCAACCGCCACTAATTCGATTTGGGCTTTGTTTAAGGTCGCTTTGGCATTTTCAAACCAAGCTAAAGTATGCAAGCGTGCATCGAAGCCAACGCGTGACCCCGCTGGTAGCGTGTCACATAACCATTCAATTTGTGGCGTGTCTGTCAGGCTTTCGTAGCTGAAAAGTGCAGCATCCACTTGCAGACGAACTTGCACCGTATAACGGCCATCGGTAAATATTGCGGCTTTATCTTTCAATACGATAGCCATGCCTGCCGAACCGGTAAAGTGGGTTGCCCAGTACAAACGTTCGTTGTGTTCTGGCACATATTCGCCCAGATACTCGTCGGCGCGGGGAATGATAAAAGCATCGAGATTGGCAGAAGATAATTCGCTGCGAATAGCGTCGAGGCGGCTGGCGATAGAATGTGACATATGGGCTCCAAGTGAGACTGGCACGCTGTGCAAGTCGGTAGGCAAAGCTTGCCTAAGGATACGTTTATTTGAGTTCTAACCAGCTCGGATTATCGCAAGCCTAACGCGCGAGATGCAAGGGGAGCGAATAAAGGATTTTGTATACAATCGTGAATTTGTGCTGACTGCGATGAGCAAGCTAAGCTTTTAAATCCTTAATTTATTTGTGTGACTCTTAGCATAAAATATTTGTGTGACTCTTAGCATAAAACCTGAGCAAAACAAAATGTCAGTCATGTTTTTTTAGACTTGTTCCTTACAAATTAGCTACTTAAGTTTTATTCAATCGCTAACATTTGGACCCTATGCTAACATTTGCCATCTCCGCTCGGGGTCAGAGTGGGGCGCATGTATCAGTGGAGTAAGCGATGCAAATACTAACAATAGATGTGGGCGGTACGACAGCCCTGTTCGAACTTCAGCTCGCGGGACATACAGAACAATATAAAATTCCCACAGGCGAAGGTTTTAAAATTGAAGAGTTAAATAATCAAATCGCTGCGCTCGAACGCGATTACGATTTACAAGATTATCAATTAGCGATTGGCGTACCTGGACTGGTACAAAATAATCGTTTGGTTGCCTGTAAATCATTACCTGGGCTCAATGGCTTGAGCTTCGATACAGTGAAAACCCAAGGTGAGCTTAAGTTTATCTGCAACGATATGGATGCGGGTATGCAAGCCACGTGCGATGCCAAATATGCCTGTGAGTTGTTGGTCATGTGCGGTACAGGGATAGGGATGTCGATTGCGTTTAATGGGCAAGCCTTTACCGGTGCGACGGGGGTTGCAGGCGAGTTGGGGCATTGCCGCGTGATGACAGAATCAGGTGAATTTAGCTTAGAGCAACTCGCCAGTGGCGATTCTGTGCGCAGCCGTAAAATCACCACTCAGGATGATTTATACCGTGCGGGCAGTTACCTTGGTATGGGGTTGGCGTGGACCGTTAATTTATTTAATCCCAATCGAATTTGGCTCGCAGGCAACATGATGAACAGTGCCCCTTACTACAAAGGTTGCCTCGAAAGTTTAAAGCAAATGGCATTAAGCGCGCCCTTAGCTGAGATGAAAATCAATCGTGTCGATGATATGGAAACCTTAGTGTGCCGAGGTTTGTCTGTGATGCTCGCAAGGGATTATCCCCGCGCACAAAGGTCATAGATGCTGTTTGCTTATGGTTTTGAGTTATTAGAGTTCAGCGGCTCAGTGCTAGCGGTTTAAGCTGTATTAGCAGCATAAATGGTGAAATAGAAAACAGGACTTGTGATGCCTTTGGTTTATCGTGTCCTGTTTTTTTATGGTTGAAATAATCAGTAAAACCTTAATTATTAAAGCAAACATTAGGGTTGACTTAATTGTGTTTGATGCCTTTCTTATCAGACCACTACCTTAGTTGATAATATTTTGTTGCAATTTTATTGTGCTTACGTCTATGCTGATTATCGCAATGACAACGTTGTCATTGTGTGTAAAAGGCAAACCAGTTGAAAAACTGGGACGCAAAGCCTCCGGTCTAAGGGTTCGTCTGTACCTATGATAGCGGGGATACCACAGGTTTTTCTTCGTGCAATCGTTAATCGTTTTGCATGGTCTTAAGAGTGTTGTTTCCTGTCTACGCTTTGTTTGCCTTATTGATTCATATAAAAAATTCAATAGGGATATCTCATGTTCAAGACTCAAATTTCAACATCAGCCTTGCTGGTGGCCTCTGCACTGGCATCTACCGTGAGTGCCAATGCATTTGCCGCAGCGCCCGGTAAACCGACTATAGGTTGGGGCGAAACCAAGTTCGCGATTATCGAAGTGAATCAAGCCGCTACGGCTTACAATCAGTTGGTAACCATTAAAGATGCTGCCGATGTGTCAGTTAGCTGGAACCTCTGGAGTGGCGATGTGGGCAACAAAGCCCAAGTGCTGCTCAATGGTAATGTCGCTTGGGAAGGCCCCTCGGGCGCTTCGGGCACCGCTAACTTTAAGGTGAACAAAGGCGGCCGTTATCAGATGCAAGTGCAACTGTGTAACAGCGATGGTTGTACGGCGAGCGATGCCAAAGAAATCCTCGTGGCCGATACCGATGGCAGCCATTTAGTGCCACTCAATGCTCCGCTTAAAGAAAACAATCGTCCATACGTTAACAAGTCGGGCAAAGTGGTCGGCAGTTACTTTGTAGAATGGGGTGTGTACGGCCGTAAGTTCCCAGTCGATAAGATCCCAGCACAGAACTTAACTCATATTTTATATGGCTTTACCCCTATTTGCGGTGGTGATGGCATTAACGATAGCTTGAAAGAAATTGACGGCAGTTTCCAAGCGTTGCAACGTGCCTGTAGTGGCCGTGAAGATTTTAAAGTCGCTATCCACGATCCTTGGGCGGCGGTCCAAATGCCACAGGCGGGGGTGAGTGACTACTCTGATCCCTACAAAGGCAACTTCGGTCAATTGATGGCGCTGAAGCAAGCCCACCCCGATCTAAAGATTTTACCTTCGGTCGGTGGCTGGACATTATCTGATCCCTTCTTTTTCTTTGGCGATAAAACTAAGCGCGATACCTTTGTCGCATCGGTGAAGGAATTCCTGCAAACGTGGAAATTCTTCGACGGCGTGGACATTGACTGGGAATTCCCCGGTGGCAGTGGTGCTAACCCCAATTTAGGTAATACCAACGACGGTGAAACCTATGTGACCCTGATGCGTGAACTGCGCGTGATGCTTGATGAGTTAAGTGCTGAGACGGGTCGTACCTATGAACTCACATCGGCAATCAGTGCGGGTGA
Source organism: Shewanella hafniensis (assembly GCF_019655335.1). GTDB lineage: Bacteria > Pseudomonadota > Gammaproteobacteria > Enterobacterales > Shewanellaceae > Shewanella > Shewanella hafniensis. The sequence goes on along the minus strand of NZ_BPFD01000085.1, from coordinate 11,291 downwards.
TGACAAAATCGCTAAAGTCGACTACCAAGCTGCGCAGCAGTACATGGATTACATCTTCTTGATGAGTTACGACTTTAATGGCGGTTGGACAAACACTGAACTCGGTCATCAGACCAATCTTTATGAGGCGAGTTGGGACCCAGATACCCGCTACACCACTGACAAGGGTGTAAAAGCCCTGTTAACTCAAGGCGTAACCCCAGGGAAAATTGTGGTTGGTGCCGCTATGTACGGCCGCGGCTGGACAGGCGTGAATGGCTATACGGGCAATAACCCATTCACAGGGACAGCGACGGGCAAAGTGAAAGGCACATGGGAAGATGGCGTGGTGGATTATCGCCAGATAGTGAACGAGTACATGGGGAGCGGTTGGACTTACAGCTATGATGAAACGGCAGAAGCGGCATCAGTGTTTAAAGCATCGACGGGTGATTTAATCACTTTCGATGATGCGCGTTCCGTTAAAGCCAAAGGCCAATATGTGCTTGTCAATCAGTTAGGTGGTTTATTTGCATGGGAAATTGATGCCGATAACGGCGATATTCTTAATGCGATGCACGAAGGTTTAGGCCATGGCGAAGGGACAACACCACCAGTGAATAAAGCGCCGATTGCCAATGCGGGCGCGGATGTTAATGTCACAGGCCCGAGCGATGTGACGCTCAATGGTAGCGGATCGCGGGATCCTGAAAATGAGGCGCTGACGTATCTTTGGACGCAAGTGTCTGGCCCAACGATTGCCATTGCGAACGCCGATATGGCGAATGCGGCGATTCAATTGGCTGCAACGCAAACTGATGTTGCCTATAGTTTTAGTCTCAAAGTGACTGATCCAGAAGGGCTATCTGCCACAGATTCAGTGACAGTGACTAACAAGGCAGATACTCCGAACCAAGCACCTGTGGTGAGTGTTGCAGCCACTGCAACAGTGGAGGCGGGTAAAACTGTCAGCATAGTGGCGAGTGCCTCTGATGCCGACGGTGATGCCTTAACTTACGCTTGGACTGTGCCCGCTGGCGTGTCGGCAACCGGACAAAATAGTGCCACCTTAGTGGTCACTGGGCCTAATGTCACCGAAGCGACCAGCTATGGTTTGAGCGTGCTGGTTTCCGATGGTGCCTTAGATGCGAGCGCATCGACGAATCTCACCGTGACGCCAAAAGTGATCGGTGGTGGTTGTGATGCAACCGATCCTAATGCCGGTAACTATCCTGCTTGGCAAACCAGTGTGGTGTACAACACGGGCGATACTGTGAGCCACAGTCAGTTGGTATGGAAAGCCAAGTACTGGACGCAGGGCAATACGCCATCTCGCACCGCTGATCAATGGCAGCTACTTAGCCAAGTTGCTCTCGGTTGGGATGCGGGTGTCGCCTATACTGGCGGGCAAACCACCAGCTATAACGGCCGTCAATGGAAGGCGAGTTACTGGACTAAAGGGGATGTACCGGGCGTTGCGGCGGTATGGGTTGATATTGGTGCTGCAAGCTGTCCTTAATTATTCAACATACTAATATTATTTGAGTTATAGAGATAAAAAGCCCTGCGAAGATTCAGGGCTTTTTCTTTATTAAGTGATCTTACTGGCTAATTGAAGACTGATTTAATCAATCTTAAGCAGTTCCACATCAAAAATCAGCACTGATCCACCGCCAATTTTGCCCGTGCTGCGATTGCCGTAGGCGAGTTCACTTGGGATAAAGAAACGCACTTTATCGCCAACGACCATAAGTTGCACGCCCTCGGTCCAACCTTTAATTACGCGGTTAAGCGGAAATGCGATGGGCTCACCGCGATCAACCGAACTATCGAACACAGTACCGTCGATCAAAGTGCCATGATAATGCACTGTTACCGTATCGCTGGCTTTAGGGTGAACAGTGCCATCGCCTTGAGTTAACACTTGATATTGCAAACCCGAAGCTGTGGTGATAACACCTTCTTTAGTTTTGTTTTGCGCTAAAAATTCATTGCCTAAACGGATATTCTCTTGGGCGGCTTTTTGGCCGTTCATTGAGGTAAAGAAGTAAAAAATCACCCCAGCAATCACAGCAACGGCAAGTAACATTTTCATATAGAGAGCACCTTAGTTAATTTTGGCCATATTATCAGTTTTTTAGCTTGAGATGCTATCGGCACTCGCGTGTGCGTAGGGCTGGCTATCTGGTGCTACCAGTTCAACGCTTTAAAAACCCCCTCAAGACTTTATCCCGCTTTAGAGATCGCTTAACCTGTGGGCTTAAGACTCAATAAAAAATTCAATAAAAACAGATAAAAACTAGAATTTAGATAATAAACAAGGAAAGTCTATGTTAAACAAAGCGGCAAAACCTCTGGTCAAACTCGTCGACCGATTCCTACCCGATCCCTATATATTCGTGCTTTTACTCACCTTAGTGGTGTTAATTGCTGCCGTGGTCGCAGAACACAAAACGCCACTGGAAGTCATTAATTATTGGGGCGATGGCTTTTGGACCCTGCTGAGTTTTTCGATGCAGATGTTGTTAGTGCTGGTGGCGGGATTTATGCTGGCAAGTTCACCGCCAATTAAAAAGCTGCTCGATGCGATTGCGGGTTTAGCTAAGTCGGCACCGCAAGCCATTATGTTAGTGACCTTAGTATCACTGGCCGCCAGTTGGATTAACTGGGGTTTTGGGCTAGTGGTGGGGGCGTTATTTGCCAAAGCTTTAGCGCGTAAAGTGAAAGTGGATTATCGGCTGCTGGTCGCCAGCGCCTATTCTGGCTTTGTGGTTTGGCACGGTGGGCTCGCGGGTTCTATCCCGTTAACCATAGCAACTGCGGGGCATTTCTCCGAAGCACAAATTGGCATTATCCCCACTAGCGACACCATTTTCGCGAGCTTTAACTTACTGCTAGTGGCGATTTTGTTTGTGGTCATGCCATTAGTGAATCGTTTTATGTTGCCTGAAGACAAGGACAGCATTTATGTCGACCCAAGCGCTCTGGACGATAAAGTAAGCGAACCCGCAGTTTCGGCGCTTAACCCTGAAAATGTGAGCGAGCGTCAGCCTGAAAGCCGTCCTGCGGATAAGTTAGAAAATAGCCGCTTACTCGGCTGGAGTGTCGGTGGCGCTGGGCTTGTGTACTTAGGCTATTACTTTTGGGTACAGGGCGGCAGCTTAAACCTTAACTTAGTGAACTTCTTATTCCTTTTTCTCGCTATCCTCTTACATCAAACGCCACGCAGTTTATTAACCAGCTTGAATGAGGCCATTAAGGGCGGCGCAGGGATTGTGATCCAATTCCCTTTCTATGCGGGCATTATGGCTGTGATGGTGCAATCGGGTTTAGCCCAAAGTATTTCGGAAGGTTTTGTGGCCATCGCCAGCGCCGAGAGCCTGCCATTTTGGAGCTTTATCAGCGCGGGAATTGTAAATATTTTTGTGCCATCGGGAGGCGGTCAATGGGCCGTGCAGGCACCCATTATGTTACCTGCTGCGCAGGCCTTGGGCGCCGATGTTGCTCGGGTGGCCATGGCCGTAGCTTGGGGTGATGCCTGGACTAACCTCATTCAGCCTTTCTGGGCATTGCCCGTGCTGGCGATTGCAGGCTTAAAAGCGCGGGATATTATGGGATTTTGTTTAATGCAGCTGATGATCACAGGCGTGATTATCAGTATCGCGTTGAGCTGGTTTTAAAAATAAAGCGATAGCTGATTCTGTATGTTAGAGAGTAAGAAGGGCAATCTAAGGTTGCCCTTTTTTTATTGGCGATTAATGATGAATTAAAACCATTTTTTTGGATATTGGCGGCGGCAAAGCAAATTGTGATACAGCCAACCAAAAGCCAGAATGAGCGCCACACCACTGGCGACGGGCATATACAGAAAATCCCAGTGCTGCGCCGTGAGCATAACGACCAGAGGATTCGCTCCCGCGGGTGGATGCACTGTATGGGTTAGCATCATCACTGCGATACCTAATCCAACCGCGAGCCCTAAGGTGAGCGGGGAGACTCCCAAAGTATTTAAAATTATTAGTCCGACCAGACTTGTGAGTAAGTGACCGCAGAGTATGTTTTTCGGTTGAGCGAGCGGACTTTCTGGTAAGGCAAACAACAACACCATAGTGGCGCCAAAGGGAGCCATTAACCAAATAGTTTGCGGTGTTAACTGTTCAAGCGCCGCTAAACTACTGATACACAACATGGCCCCGCACCCTGCGAGCAAGGCCATCTTTAGATTCTGTTGACTGATTCTTTGCATCTTTTTCTCCCATTAATGACTGGTGTTAAGCCCTTATTTTGAAAATAAATTGTGGACGTGAATGCTGACGCAAACCGTTTCTGTTAACGCGCTGCGATTTCCCGTGCTCACTCTTGATTCCACTGTTAACCAAATTTAACCCCTCGATGTAGACCGATCTGTCTACTCTTGGCGCATCTCCTCATGGGTAGACTGACTTGTCTACTCGTGAGAAGGTGTGACTCATATTTGTTAGCTAAGATTTGCTAACGAATGTTTACCAAAGATAAGGAATGAGTTGATGCAGGGCACAGACATTCAGATGGGAGCGTCATCGGATAAACGGCAACAATTGGTCACGACCGCCTTTAAATTGTTTTATTTTCAAAGTGTTCATGGAGTGGGGATCAACCAGATCCTGCAGGAATCGGCGATTGCCAAGAAAACCCTGTACCACCACTTTGCCAGTAAAGATGAGTTAGTCGAAGCTGTAGTGCGCTATCGCGACGAGATTTTTTATCAATGGCTTAGCGAGCGAGTGAACGCATTACCAGCGGGACGAGAGGGCATTTGTGGGTTATTTAGGGCGCTCGATGATTGGTTTAATCAAAAGGTGCCGCAGCTGTGTGAGTTTCGCGGCTGTTTTTTTATCAACGTCAGCGCTGAATTTACTGAGCCGAGCCATCCTGTACATCAACTCTGTGTCCTGCATAAACAGCGAGTGGCCAGTTTAATTGAGCAGCAAGTCTCAGCATTGGGCTTGCCTGAAGCTAAGACCCAATACCTAGCTGCTGCGATAGGTTTACTCAAAGAGGGCGCGATAGTGTCGGCCCAACTAAAGGGCGACACTCAGTCAGCACTGTTGGCATTATCTGTGGTTGAGCAGCTAATCGATGCCGCGACTCATGCTTAGATAAACATATCTACGGCGCCGGTTTTTATGCCATAACCCAGAACGGCTAAGTTAGCGACAACGGTGAGCCAGAAGACGTTTCTAAATGAGGCTTTAACGGACTTGTGCCTTAATACGTTTTGGGCAAATAGGGCGCCCGGCCAACCGCCCATGAGGGCGAGCAGATGCAAAGTGCTTTCTTTAGTGCGCCATTTACCGCGTTTTGCGGCGGATTTATCGATAGCGTAGGCGATAAAGGTCAGCAGGCTCAGTGTGAGGTACATGCCCGCAATGCCGTAGGGCAACATATGTTGCTGGGCCGCGCCGATTAAGCCAGCAAGAAAAATCAGCACTAATAACAGCGGCATAAGGCTTGAACCTGATGCGGCTGTATTGGACTTTTGAGTGCGACTATTTTGGGCACGATTAGTTTGAGGTGAAGCTCTGTTGCCCGTTTTGGCTGGTTTTGAATTCGTCATTATCTGGTATCAATCTCGTGTCAGTGTTTTTAAGCTTGCTGGCGTTCTTGTGATGCAGCGTATTTTTTAAACGCGAGGTGGCGCCAAAGTTTTTCCAATGGCCCTTGCTTGAAATAGCGTAAGTACAGGCTGGCTAACAGTAATTGCACTACTGAATAAACCAGTGCCATGGCCATGTATCCCCATCTGTCTAGACTCAATAGCAATTCTGGAGCTAAGTGTCTAAACACTAACACGCCAACGATGGATTGCAGAATATAGAGACTAAAAGCAAGCTTGCCAACATTTTGCAATGGAGTCAGTCTATTAGGATTGTTCTGGCAAACTTTAACCATAATATGAATGTAAATCAGCGCCATTGGAATAGCGCTTAGCATGATCAACACATCTGAAAACGTCACTAGAATAGGATTATTGCTAAAGTCTAAACCGATATCGAGTAGTGATACCGTCACACTGGCGAGCACTAATTTCAGCAGTTGTGGCTTGCTAAACCCCCGCTCAAAAGTTCCCTGTTGATACAAGGCCATGCCGAGCAACATTAAGCCCGCCGTAAACCACATTATGGTAAAAGGGATCACCAACGCCATATAACCCACTTGTATCAAATGCAGGAACAATTGGTCGGCATAGCTTGAGGTCCATGCTCCGTATTGCTCTGCAAATAGACTCGATTCTCGAGTGAAAGGTTCATCGCTGCCCGTAAAGCTAATCAGCGTGATGATCACTAAGGCGCTTAAAATAAAAATATTCGCTTTGCGCTTAAGGGCTTCAATACTTAAATCTTTGTAACACAAAGCTAAAAATCCGCTGATCCCATAGGTTAATAAAATATCACCTGGCCAGATAATGATGCCGTGGAGTAGGCCAAACACCATTAGCCATTTCAAACGTGAACGTAGAAGTGGATATGCTTCTAGGCCTTTGGCGCTAAATCTCTGATATTGAATAAAAAGCCCGACACCAAATAAGATGGAAAACAGACTGATAAAGCGCGCCTCGATGAAAAAGCTGCTGAACACTTTGATTATGTGATCCGACAGCGGCGGCGTTTCGTGGGGGGCATAGCCAAAAAAAGTAATGCCCATAAAATAGATATTCATAAAAAATATCCCCAACACGGCTAAGCCGCGAATAGCATCGAGATTGGCATTACGTTGTGCGGGTATCGCCATGACGACTGGCTGCGTGGCGTTTGTTCTTGACCAAGGGTCTTTAGGTAAATTGGCTGGCACGTTAGCTGAGTTCCTTTCGCTAGTAGGCATGTTCGACTTTTCATTGGGATTTGGGAGGGCTAGCCTAGCAGGCACTAGCCTCCAATGAAATACAGCCAATACAAAAAGTGAAATACAAAAAAGATAGCAAGTGAAATATAGAAAGTGACTGAGAAGAGTGAAGATCCACTACTCGCCGATATCTTCGTTCCAGAGTGTGGGATGGCTAGCGATAAAGTCGTGCATCAGTTGTTTGCACTCGGCGTTATCGACCACAGTGACATCCACACCGCGGGATTTAACATAGGCTTCTGGTCCTTGGAAGGTGGTGTTTTCACCGACGATGACTTTAGGTATGCCATAAAGTAATACCGCGCCGCTGCACATGTCACAGGGAGATAGGGTGGAATACAAGGTTGCTCTTTGGTACTCGGCGGCACTAAATCGGCCGGCATTTTCGAGGCAATCCATTTCGGCATGCAGTACTGAACTGCCTTTTTGTACCCGTTTATTGTGGCCGCGCCCGACGATTTTGCCATCTATCACTAATACTGAACCAATGGGGATGCCGCCCTCGGCGAGTCCTTGTTTGGCTTCTTCAATGGCTGCCGCTAAAAATTCATCCATCTTGATATCCTTAAAATATGAACCCTGAATATTAAACTCAGCATAGCACTCGTTTGGGAGACAATCTAAATGGTTTTGATTTGTTGCTTCAATAAGTCCCTCAGGCTATCGAGAATTGGCTGCGAAGCTATTTCTGGTCGATAAATCAGGCAGATATCGGCGGGGATGGTTTGTTTTAATTTAATAAACTTTACCCTAGGCCAAGGTTGTGAAGCATAACTTTGCGGCACTATGGATACCCTATTATCGCCAGCGATGATGGCCATCAAGCTATTGGGCTCGACCATTTCCTGTACTAATTTCGGCATAAATCCTGCGGCCTGACAGCTGGCGATAATCAAATCACTAGAGGCGGAGTTGGCACGGCTGAGTAAGGTGAAGGGCTCATCTTTGAGTTCACTCAAGTCGATGCTTTTACGTCTGGCTAAGGGATGTTTATTTGCCAGCGCTAACACCATAGGTTCGCTGGTGATGGTTTCGGCGATGAGGTGCGGCAGATTTAAGGTGTCGGCGTAGCGCACTAGGCCAAAATCGATTTCTTGATGCGCTAAGGCGACTTTTTGAGTTTCAGGTGATAACTTTTGAAAGATCAGCTCATTTTCAGGGCATTGCTTGCGAAAGCTTTTCAGTATGTCACCAAATCCCATCCAAAAAAGCGAGCTCATGATGCCAATCCGAATATGGTTTCTATCGAGTCGCCCAAGCTGAGCCACTTGCTCCAATGAGGTATTCACCAGCTCGAATATTTGCTCGCACTTTTCTCTTAACAATTGGCCATAGGGTGTGAGCTCCACTTGTCGAGTGCTGCGGGTGAACAGCTCAACGCCAAGGAGTGATTCTAACTCTTTGATTTGTGCGCTCAGCGGAGATTTCGATAGATGAAGTTGCTCGGCAGCAGCGGTAAAGTTTTTCACTTCAGCCACTCGATGAAAATACCGCAGCATCTTCAGGGTGACGAGTTCTGGTGCGTTTATCTTGCTCATCTCAGGCTCACTGCTCTTTAGTTATTGTCCTTTTTATCAGCACAATAGTGCGATTAATCGCGATTATTTGCAACTCTAAGCCCGCTTACACTGAGGGCGTTTACTCTTTCACTCCTTTGCTATGAGGTACCTTGTATGAGCCATGATCCTGTTATTAATGCCCTTGCGACTATTCGAGCCCGTAAACCGAACTTCTCTCCCCGTGCTGCGATGATTTTGGGCTCAGGGCTTGGCGCATTTGCCGATAATTTAGATAACAAAGTGGTGATCCCCTATGAAGAGTTAGACGGCTTTCCCGTGAGTACCGTCGTCGGCCACTCGGGAGAGCTAGTGCTCGGCAGCTTACATGGCATCGATATAGTGTGCATGAAAGGCCGCGGACATTTTTACGAGCACCAAAGCATGAAAGTGATGACGACGCCGGTGCGTACTTTCAAACGCTTAGGTTGTGAATTGTTACTTGTGACTAACGCTGCTGGGTCATTACGACCAGAGTGGATCGGCGTGGGATCATTAGTGATTTTCAGCGATCACATCAACACTATGCCGGGTACGCCCATGACGGGCGCAAACGATGAAAGTTACGGTCCACGTTTTTTTAGCCTAGCCAATGCTTATGATAAAGACCTGAGAGTAGAAGCCTTAAGTGTCGCAAAAGCCGAAGGCATTGAAGTGAATCAAGGGGTCTTTGTGTCCTACTCTGGCCCGTGTTTTGAAACCGCGGCTGAAATCCGCATGATGCAAATCATCGGTGGCGATGTAGTGGGAATGTCTGTGGTGCCAGAGGTTATTTCGGCGGCGCATTGTGGTTTGCCCGTCTTGGCTGTGTGTGCCATTACCAATATGGCAGAGGGATTGGGGCACGTGCAGTTATCCCATGAACAAACTTTAACATCCGCTAAGCTTGCCGAAGCTGACTTTATCCGTTTAATTGAGCGTTTTACCGCCAGCCATTTTGCTTAATATCTGGTTTAACTGGGCTGTTGTATAACGATAGGGCGCGATAAAGGGCTGCTATTTTAAAAGCTCGTATTTAACAGGTCGAATTAAGCTCTCGTATTTAAGAGTTCGGATTTAAAAATCCGCACTTAAAAGTGAGCGAGCAAGGCGGCGTGCAATTGCGCTATCTGAGTTTTTTAACGAAATACGGCTGAAGGCTAAAAAGGGAGCTTAGCTCCCTTTTTAGCTGCTGACATTAAGCCGCAGCGCTCGATGCAAAACGCTTATTTCTGCGGTTTTTCTGAAATCCACAGCTTGATATGGCCCTTAACCACAACTACACCTTGGGTGTCGTAGGCGGTAACGGGAACCAACATATCGCCCGGAGTCCATTGCTCTGGCGTCACTTCGGCGATACATAAAATATCGCTGCCCGCTTTAGCGGTATAATCCAAACTCATGCCCTTAGGGATCCAACGTAAATGCTTTGGAATTGAGGCTTCGGCCATCACGCCCATCGCCATTTCTAGGCCGTTACAAATCGCAATCACATGCACAGTTTTTATATGATTATGAACAGCATGGCGTTTTTTAATTAAACAGGCGCAATGATTAAGGCGTAATTCAGTGATCAGTGGTTTGATGGTGCCAAAATAGGGCGCCATGCGTGACACCATGATTGAAAACAGTTTTTGGCCGAAGGGATAACGGCGCGTCTTATGGTAGAGCGCGAGCACTTTATTTGGTTTTTGTTCTGCAGTGCTAGAAGAATCAGTCTGGCTCATGGTCATCCTTAATAATGATGCAAAGGGGGATTGTTATCTTGAGCCTGTTCCAAGTTGGGTTTGGACCGCTCTGGTCGGATGAGTGTAACATTAGGATAACAACAAATACCAGTCGGCATAATTAAGCAAACTTCATTTCGCGGTTTTTAGTGTAACACCGTATAATTGCGGCCAATTTGTCGTTTAACGGCAATGGCATATTGATTTAACTACAAGGACTCACAGTGAAATATTTGCTGACGTATTTTAAGGGAATGGCCATGGGCGCTGCCGATGTGGTGCCAGGCGTTTCGGGCGGCACCATAGCGTTTATTACCGGTATTCTTGATACCTTGCTCGACAGTGTAAAACGCATTAATCCTTCCCTTTGGGGTGTAATCAAGTCGCAGGGCATAAAAGGGGCATTTGCCCATATTAATGGTGGCTTTTTAGTGAGTCTGCTGGCGGGGATCCTAACCAGTATTTTTACCTTTGCTAAGTTAATCTCTTGGTTACTGGTGACGCACCCGATCCCGATTTGGTCGTTCTTTTTTGGGCTTATTCTTATCTCTGTCGTGCATATGCTTAAGCAAGTGAGTGGTTTCACTGTGGCACGTTTAGGTTTATTTGCCTTAGGTGTGCTGGCAGCATGGGCGATTACTGTGTTAAATCCGGTCGCGGTAGAAGCCAGTTATATGAATATCTTCTTCGGCGGCGCGATTGCGATTTGTGCTATGGTGTTACCGGGGATTTCAGGCAGTTTTATCTTATTATTGTTAGGCTTATATCCCGTGGTTTTAGCTGCGGCTAAAAATATTCAGCTGGATATTTTGGCCTGTTTCGCCGTTGGCGCTGTGATGGGATTACTGACATTCAGCCATCTATTGTCGGCACTGCTGCGTAAACACCACGATGCCACTATCGTGTTTCTAACCGGATTAATGTTAGGCACCTTAGGTAAAATTTGGCCATGGAAAGAAACCTTAACTTGGCGGACCAACTCCCACGGCGAGCAAGTGCCTTTGCTGGAGCAAAATATTTCGCCGCTTAATTTTGAGCAAGTGACGGGTCAACCTTCGCAACTGATGTTAGCCATTGTGTGTATGTTAGCGGCGATTGCACTGGTATGGGGGTTAGAGAAAGTGGGCAAAAGAGATTAATCCTTTATTTAATATCCTTGGTATAAGGT
>NZ_BPFD01000084.1 GCF_019655335.1 Shewanella hafniensis | reverse complement strand
GAAGTAAATATAGTAATATAGGCGATGCTACAACGACATATACGCTCACATCAATATTCTATCAAGCTTAATTAGCTAACTGAATAAAATATTATCCCCTTATCACACTCAATATATATGAGTTAATGACCGTTATCGAATGGCTAAGTAACAGGTCACGGATAATGTAGATAGCTAACTTAATTAAAAACTCGATTACAATATGGACAGAGAAGAATATGTATAATTCAAAACAACTCAAAATAGGTTATTTCATTTTTACCCGACTAAATGTACTTAAAATAAAATAAACCATCAACGAATAAACAAATAATAAGAGAAAATCTTTCATCCATAAAAATGAATTAAAAGATTGATTGATCGGCATGTAAAATAGGATACCTACCAGACACAATGAAAAACCAATGAATGCATTTTTTTGGGTAAGCCAAGAATAAAACAAAAATGATATAGCAAGGGTAAAAAGAACAACAAATGGAGAGATCAATAAACCCCAGATCCCCATAGAAGAGTAGGCCTCACCAAGGAAGTATGAATTCATGTTTACATTAGATTCTTTATAACCAAATAACTCAGTCATAACAATAGCATCGGCCTTAGGTGGTAAGTCAAAAAACCTACCCGCAAAAGGAAAGTTATAAAGAATATAATTAATATCTGGTTTTATTAAAGCAACTATAAAATACATGCCGGTCACTTGAGCTACAAAAGCTCTATTTATGAAAGCCAAAACACCAGAAAATAAATCCATATTGTCACCAACGATATATGGCAGCAAATATAGTAACATTGATAATAATACCAAAATAGAAATTATAACAAAACTTCGCCAAGAAGAACCTAAGATATGCAATCTAACAAAAAAAATAGCTATAGCGAAAAGCACAGCAGGCGCTTTTTGTAAATCTGCAATTAAATAAATCATTGTAACTAGACAGCTAATAACGCACACAGTATATGTGACCGATTTTCTGTTATATGCACGTGCAGATGTAAGCACTAATGGGAGTGTGATTATGTATATTTTAAATAAATTATGAAAAAATGGAATATTATAATCAAGCTCACCTTTCATCAAACTTGCTTTAACGATTGATGCTTGAATGAATCCATCATTAAATGCAACATATAAAGGTAAGTTTTCAACACCAATATATAAAAAACTTATTAAAGCCATTAATATCTGAATGCTTACTAAGGGCAAGCACGAATATTCACTATATACAACCCCGGATTTAATACGGCCATATAAATCAACCTTTGCATAAGGCTGAGCACACCAAGGGATAAGAAGTAACAGTACAACCAAAGAATACAAATAAAAAGAGGTTATCAAGGTTGTATTATCTAGACTAAGCCTTGAAACTATACCATTACCAGGTAATTGTGCAATGCTGTCCTTGAAATAATATATAAAAAAAACACCAAAAAACGAAAATATAAACACATTCACATAAAAAAATATATTTATTGGACTAATACCTTTCGAATTAAGCCTAAGCGCAAAAATTTTATTCATCAATATGAATAAAATTATAACCAATAAAAAAACAATCCACATTTATTTAACCTTAACGGGCTGTTTGACATTATATCCAAAATAAAGAATTGATTTTATGTGCCATACACAAAAAATTTTTAAACCATGAAAATTAGCACAAGCCAAGGAGAGGGCACTAAATTTGAGTCATAATTACTTAGGCGTGATCCTTTCATTTTGACATTAACAGGCGGATTCCCTAGCAGGCTGAATGGTAACATATTTTGTTAAATATATTGATAGACACATTATTCGAACAGATATAGACGAATTTTGATTTAGTTTTACATTATAGAAATCAGTATACCGCTTATTTTCTGAGTATCAAAATTGTTCTAATTTTATGCTTTTCAAGGTTTTTAGCAAAGTATACTCCCGTCATACTGGACGTACTGCTATATCCATTCTTAGCTCACCGATAGCCCGACCAAGTGCGACACAGAGTTGATTTATTCCGGACTCCAATCCGCCAGTATCATCTTTACAAACTCCACTACCATCTCGGTTAGTTTGCGTTTAGCAGTGCAAGCTCGTCGGTTCATGGCCGTAGCATGGGTCTCTCTGGGATCACCCCCTTTGGCTTGTTGAGTTCCTTTTCCATTTTCTGGGCACTGTTGATTTATTGATCCCAATACACTACGTTGTTTCTGACTGACAGGCGCCCTGTCTATGCAAAGAGAATTCTAGTATGCTTGGCCTTCGGTTAGCTGCTAGTACATCTTTCGCACTTATTTGGTAAACATGTGTAGAGTTGTACCATCAGTTAGGCCAATCATTGCCTCACCGAGCATTGCACTTCGGTGTTGACTCCACGACATTAACTCATATATCTATTTGAAAGACTTCTTTATACAAAGGGAAAAAAGCGCCTTTATTGTAGTAATTCTTATAATTTTAGAAATTTTGCTCGCTCCTACTGGAATAATTTCAAATTTTTTATTTATCTTTGGATGGTTAGTTGTATGAACACATCCTCTTGCATATTTATTTTTGAATATTGCATCTAAAAATCGTACTTTCACTGAAGCAAAACTATGTATGCTTTCAATTTGCTTTTTAACTTCAACAATGCTTTTATCGCTTATAAAATTTATTTCTTCCAAAACATCGTCAACACATTCTTTCTTAAATACTTCTAGTGGTGTATAGCCGGTATAAGTAGTTTTTAATCCTACACATAAACGACCTTGTAAAAACTGTTCCGCAAATGCAGTGCCGCCTGGAAATGGATGGCTATCTATATATAATTTTGCTGCACTCGTTGCTTTTATATATTCTTCGTATGGCAGTGATTTGCACAGTGTCAGTCTATTCCAGTATTTTAACTTTATCGCCCACCACCAATAGTTAGTAAAAACATTAACGCCAATTATTTGAAATGTTGACATGTCATATTTATCAAGCAGCGCACTAACTAAAGGCATTATACTTTTCTGGTTATTGGGTTTGTATTTACCGGCTGATGCGGCACTTAAAATCAAATCGCCATTTTCAAACTTATAACTACTTTCTGAATTTTGTTTACTGGTGTCGATAGGTATACCCAAAAAACATTTTTTAGCTTTTAATCCACGCTTTGCGTCAACAGCCACTCCATAGTCACTTATTTCATACCATACATCTGAAATAGAGCTTCCATAACTAAAAGTATGATCTGCATGGTTAACGAAATGGATTTTAATATCGCGCTTTATTCTTTTTGCTAAACCACAAGCAACAATAGAATAAATATCCTCAGGATGTGTGTTTATAACAACAATGTCATACTGCAAAACCACCTTCAAAAGGAAAGCAATCTTTTCCATTACTGAATAGTCGCCATCAGAACCATCATGTATTTTAGAAAAAAACACGTTCTCTCTTTCAATGATTGATGCCTGTGGCTTTTTAGTTATTAGCAAGTCAGGCTTAAAATCTAGGAAAGTTGCAAGCCTTTCCATCAGCCTTGTGTGTCCACCAGTATGATATAGTTCTGTCGCTATAAATATCACCTCATCATGTGTTGTTTTATTTGCCACATCATGTTCGAACTGTAAATCCGTAAAAATTTTATCTATTAAAAATAATTCAACATCATTTAAAGAATATATACCGACTTCATTTACACGTAAAAGCAACCCTAACTGCTCAGCTTGCTCTAACGCCTTATCAATAGGAAGCTGATAAATCTCAGCTTTGTAATAATCGATGAACTCAATTATTTTTGGGTTAACAGTGGGTTGCATATATATAAACTCAATTTTTATCAGCAGGCAATCCGCTTAATATTAGAAAACACTACAACAAAGTAAATGAAATAATTTATCGCATAGGCCATATTTGCCCCCACGACTCCATACTGTTGCACTAATGTATAAGTAAGCGCAACAAAGCTCATCGTGAACACGATTTCAGTGCCGACAAACCATTTAGTGGCGCCACGAGAGATCATTGGATAGGCATACAGCCAAGCCAGGATTTTAATTACATCACCGGTTAATTGAATAGCAAACAGGTCACGTGCGCTGCGAAATGCATCTGTAAACAGCAGTGAAATCGCTACATCACGCAATAAGTAAACACCGAGCGCCATAATCGCGACAATCGGGATAATTACTCGTGCGGTTTTATGGATTTCACTGACAATGGCATCAACACTGGTTAATGACGCGAGGCGCGGCAAATAATAGGTGCCGAGCGCCATGGTGATCACCCCTAAATAGACTTCAGAGATTTTATACACCGCTTGCCATTGGCCGGTGGTATCCCAACCCACTTGGTCAATCAAAATATTTCGCACCAAGATCATGGAGACCGGCACGGTTAAGGCGCTGGTGATGGCCATCAGCATATAACCGCCAATCTCTTTGCGCGCTTTGGGCTCGACCACGCCCCACCAATAACGCAGCTTAAACCAAGGTTGGCGCAGGTTGGCGATTAACATCACTACGCCAATCAAGGCAGCTTGCACGGCTGCCGCTAATAATGCGCCTTCAATATTTTGCCAAGCAATCATGCCCAACATTACACCGCCCGAGATCAGCGCCGAAAGCATGCCCAGGCCGACATAACGGCGATATAACTGCTGGCCGTTGATCACCGAATTGCACAAGGTGCCTATGGCAGCAAACGGCAATAAGCAGACGGTCGCCACCACCACCCAGGCAAGATTTGCATCTTGAAATAAGCTGCTGGCTATCGGCTTGGCTAAAAATATCCCCAGCGGAATAGCTATCGCCGAAATAATAAGCACACATTGCAGCGCGGCGCGCCACCAAGGGGCGCAGGCGTCAAAGCCTTGCTCTTTATATTCAGCGGTAAAACGCACCACACCGCTACCGGCTGGCGCATTAATAATGCCGTTTAAACTACCCACCATGCTTTGTACTTGGCCAAGCATCGCCATGCCAGTGGGGCCGGTATAAATGGCCACCACCTTGGCAATGACAAACCCCATCGCCATGCGCAGCAGGGTTAATAACCCGGTCATGGCGGTGACTTTGAGCAAACGCTTCATCCAGCAAACTCATTCATGGCAGCAATCACTTGCTTCACCGCTTCATCACTCATGGTGGGGTCAAGAGGAATAGAGAGCACCTGTTGGTGAATTTGCTCGGTCAGCGGCAACTGCATTTCGGCATATTGCTGATACGCCTGCTGCTGATGCGGTGGGATGGGATAATGAATTAAGGTTTGAATACCTTTATCCGCCAAATGCTGTTGCAAAGCAGCGCGGTTTTCACAACGCACTACAAACAGGTGCCAAACATGTTGTTTGTAATGTTGAATAGTTAATGGCGAATCGTTACTGGTGAATGCGGCGGCATCGAGTGGTAATACGATGCGTGGGTTGTTGATGCCTTCACAATACATGGCGGCGATCTGCTGGCGGCGGGCGGTTTCGGCCTCTAGATGGCGCAACTTGACTCGCAGCATGGCGGCTTGTATTTCATCAAGGCGGCTATTTACGCCTTGATAGAGGTTTTCATACTTTTTATGGGAACCGTAGTTGCGCAAGGCTTTGAGGGTTTGTGCCAATTCGTCATTATTGGTAGTGATGGCACCGGCATCGCCAAGGGCACCGAGGTTTTTGCCCGGATAAAAGCTAAAGCCAGCGGCATCGCCCCAGTTACCGGCGCGCTTGCCGTTAATCTCGGCGCCATGCGCTTGGGCGCAATCTTCCAGCACCAATAAGTTATGCGCTTTGGCAATCGCCATAATGTCTGGCATCGGGCTCAACTGACCATATAAATGCACTGGTAGAATGGCTTTGGTTTTCGGGGTAATGGCAGCAGCCAGCGTGGCAGGGTCGAGGTTATAGCTGGCAGGGTTTGGCTCAACCAATAGCGGTACCAAATCATTCTCGGTGATGGCCAGCACAGAGGCGATATAGGTATTAGCCTGAACAATCACTTCATCACCGGCTTGTAGTTTGCCCAGTTCCTTCCAAGCGCGCAGGGTGAGAATTAATGCATCCAGCCCATTGGCGACACCAATCGCATGCTTGGTGCCGCAATAGGCAGCAAATTCAGTTTCAAATTGGGTCAGTTCATTACCCATAATATACCAGCCGGAATCAATCACCCGCGCGCAGGCATCTTTGAGTTCTTGCTGATATTGGTTATTGATGGCTTTTAAATCGAGGAAGTTGATCATATTACTGCTCTATATATTTAATAATTTTGGCCGGATTACCCACTACCACAGCGAAAGCAGGTACATCTTTCGTCACGACGCTCCCAGCCCCCACCATGGCATGTTTGCCAATGGTAATGCCCGGTAATAAGGTCGCGTTGGCACCAATAGAAGCGTTGTCTTCAATAGTGATACGAGCAAACGCTTCAGGATACACTTTGGAGCGCGGCATTTTATCATTGGTAAAGGTGGCACAGGGACCGATGAAGACGTTATTACCAATGGTGGTGGCGTCCCAGATATAGACGCCCGATTTCACGGTGACGTTATCCCCTAGCACTACATCATTTTCAATCAGGGTATGGGCACAAATATTACAATCACGGCCAATGGTGGCATCTTTAAGCACGACAGCGAACTGCCACACCCGAGTGCCTTCACCTATGTTGTTGCTTTGGACATCACTGAGCGGATGAATGAACATGGCTATTAGCGGCCTCAATAAATTGTGCATAGTCGCGGATATAATCTGACTCATCATAAAGCTGGTCAGCCAACACCATCAGCACGCAATCTTCAGAAAAGTCGTACATTTCTCGCCACATAAAGGATTCAATCAGCAAGCCTTGGGCCGGATTATCGAGCAACACTTCGACACGTTCGTTACCATCATCCAATACAAAACGGCAAGACCCGCGCACTGCAATAGCCACTTGTTTAAGCGTCTTGTGGGCATGAAAGCCGCGGCGAACGCCCTCTTTGGTATTAAAGAGGTAATAAACCCGTTTAACCGGAAAAGGGATGTTTTTGCCTTCTTCCAGCGCAATAAGCGAGCCGCGATCATCACCGTGGGCTTGAAGGGGAATTAGCTTAATTTGCATGTTAAATTGCCTGCTTGAATTTTAAAAATGATTGAGCGTTCTGATCTTTTTCCGAAAGCAAGACACGCTCAACAGGCCATTGAATATTCAGATCGAGATCATTCCATGCAATTGCACCTTCACTTTCACGATGATAATAATTAGTCGTCTTATACAAAAAATCTGCCGTATCGCTTAATGTCACAAACCCATGGGCAAACCCTTCCGGGATCCACAGTTGGCGTTTATTTTCGGCAGAGAGATGCACCCCAACCCATTGGCCAAAGGTGGGTGAGCTTTTGCGAATATCCACTGCTACGTCAAACACTTCACCGACCACGCAGCGCACCAATTTACCTTGCGCGTGCGGCGCAAGCTGGTAATGTAAGCCACGCAATACGCCTTTGCTGGATTTTGAGTGGTTGTCTTGTACGAAATTAACCGAATAACCCACAGCCGCTTCGAATTGCTGTTGGTTAAAACTTTCAAAGAAAAAGCCGCGCTCATCGCCGAAGACGTTGGGTTCGATGATTTTTACGGCAGGGATTTTGGTGTCGATGATCATCATTTTAATGTTGAGTGCTTAATGTTGAATGTTGAATTTATTTACTGGTAGCTGGCCAGTTGCTTTAATGCTGATTGCCAATCACTAGGCTTGATGCCAAACGCTTGATCGATTTTTTGGCAATCGAGTTTGGAGTTGGCTGGGCGTTTGGCGGGGGTTGGGTATTGGTCTGAGGTAATCGCATTTACCTGCATCTCTTTATGTCCATCTTTGCTTTGCTCTTTATTCAAGAGCCCCTGCGCCTTGGCTTGCTTGAAAATTTCAACCGCGAATTGCTGCCAACTCACATGTGGCATACCAGAAAAATGATAAATGCCATATGCCGTGCTGCCATTATATAAGGCTTGTACCATAACAATTAAGGCATGGGCAATATCACCAGCATAGGTTGGGCTACCAAATTGGTCTGCTACCACTCCGAGTTCATCTCGGCTTTGTGCCAACCTCAGCATGCTTTTTACAAAGTTATTGCCCGTTTCACAAAACACCCAAGCAGTACGCAGAATAATATACCTCGGGCAGGCCGCAGCAACAGCCTGTTCACCCGCAAGCTTACTGTGACCATACACACCTTGAGGTGCAACAGCATCGGTTTCAACATACGAACCCTCTTTATCACCTGCAAACACATAGTCAGTGGAGATATGCAGTATGCTTGCACCAACACTATTAGCCGCTTGTGCTAAATATTCAGGCCCATACCGATTAATGGAGTAAGAAAGCTCTACCTCTTGTTCGGCTTTATCTACTGCGGTATGGGCCGCTGCGTTGATAATGGCATCCGGCTTAAATTCATTAACAAGCTTATTGACTGCATCACGATCAGTAATATCCAATTGGTCGCGATCTACTGCCAAACATTCAATTTCAGACAGTTCAGTTAATTGCTTTACCAGGCAACTGCCTACTTGGCCATTACTTCCAGTAACAAGGATTTTCATTTTTTATCCGCCAATTGTGCCAGATACTGACCGTACTCATTTTTAAACATCGGCTTGGCAATATTTTTAAGCTCATCAGCGCTTAGCCAGCCATTGCGAAAAGCGATTTCTTCCAAACAGGCCACTTTCAAGCCTTGTACATGCTCAATGGTTTGGACAAAGGATGAGGCTTCATGCAGGCTCTCATGGGTGCCGGTATCAAGCCAAGCAAAACCACGGCCTAATAATTCGACATTAAGTTCACCGGCTTTTAAGTACATGTCATTAAGGGTGGTGATCTCAAGCTCGCCACGATGTGACGGTTTAACTTCTTTTGCCAGTTCCACCACCTTGTTATCGTAAAAATACAGGCCCGTGACTGCATAGTTAGACTTAGGCTTAGCTGGCTTTTCTTCAATAGAAACAGCCTTCATGTTTGCATCAAACTCCACAACGCCAAAACGCTCAGGGTCTTTTACTTGATAGCCAAATACAGTAGCGCCCGTCGGGCGACTCGCTGCATTTTTGAGAGTCTTGGAAAAAGATTGCCCATAAAAAATATTATCGCCAAGCACCAAACACACATTAGAGTCACCGATAAATTCTTCGCCAATCATAAAGGCTTGAGCTAGGCCATCTGGTGAAGGTTGTACTGCATAGCTTAAGTTGATACCAAAATCTGAGCCATTACCCAGTAAGCGACGAAACGCCTCATTATCTTCTAGGGTAGTAATAATTAATATATCTCTAATGCCCGCTAACATAAGTGTTGATAGCGGATAATAAATCATCGGTTTATCATAAATGGGCAACAGTTGTTTAGATACACCACGGGTTAATGGATATAAACGCGTACCTGAACCACCGGCTAAAATAATTCCTTTCATTAAAAAATAAGCTCCTAAATAAATAGTCCCTAGGTTTAAAGAAAAATCAGGGCTTTAAAACAAAATAGTAAAAGGCATTAAATGCCTAAACGCTCACGCTGATAAGTACCATCTTGAACATGCTGGCACCATTCTTGGTTAGCTAAATACCACTCGACGGTTTTGCGTAGACCCGTTTCAAAAGTCTCTTGTGGCTGCCAATCAAGCTCTGCATTCATTTTGCTTGCATCAATGGCATAACGGCGATCGTGGCCAGGTCTATCAGTTACATAGGTAATTTGCTCAGCATAAGGTGTGTTTTGGGGCACTAATGAATCTAAGATGCTGCAAATAGTTTGTACTACTTCTAAGTTCCGCTTTTCGTTATGACCACCAATATTGTAGGTTTCTCCAATTTTGCCCTCGGTAACTACTTTGTATAGTGCACGAGCATGGTCTTCAACATACAGCCAATCGCGGATCTGATCGCCTTTGCCATAAATTGGTAATGGCTTGCCTTCAAGGGCATTGAGGATAACCAGAGGGATTAACTTTTCAGGGAAGTGAAACGGGCCGTAGTTATTTGAACAGTTAGTTACAATCGTTGGAAAACCATAGGTACGTAGCCATACACGTACTAGATGGTCGCTCGAAGCTTTAGAAGCTGAATAGGGGCTGCTAGGAGCATAAGGAGTCGTTTCGGTAAATAATGGCAGTTCAGAGCCTGCCGCCACTTCATCTGGATGTGGCAAATCACCATACACTTCATCGGTTGAAATATGATGAAAACGAAAAGCTGATTTACGCTCAGCATCAAGTTGCATCCAGTAATGGCGAGCAGCTTCCAGCAGCGTGTAAGTGCCAACAATATTAGTTTGAATAAAATCAGCTGGGCCGGTGATTGAACGGTCAACATGTGACTCTGCCGCCAAATGCATTACTGCATCAGGTTGGTACTGTTCAAATACTCTATCTAGCTCTGCTCTGTCACAAATATCGACTTGCTCAAATGCATAACGCTCACTTGCCTCCACGCTCACAAGCGATTCTAAATTTCCTGCATAAGTCAGTTTATCAAGGTTAATTACGTTATCTTGAGTATTGCTGATAATATGACGAACTACTGCAGAGCCAATAAAACCAGCACCACCTGTTACTAAAATTTTCATTTAATTACTCTTTCATATTCTACTTTTTAAAAAGCCTTTGTAGGCATACAAAATAAAACATTTAATGGCTTCAAAAAAATTTAAACCAACAACTTCACGATAAAAAGCCCACTGCCATTTTAATATAGTTAATTTATTTTGTGTCATGCCTGTATCCACACGATATTTAGCTAATACACTGTCAATTCCAAACGCCTTATCTATATCTTTTAAAATACTAAGCCATAGCCCCATATCTTGTCTTTTACGAATTAACGGCATATAGCGCTTACCTAATATTTTAGCGTTATATATAGCAGTTAAACAGCCAATGACATTGCCAGTCAATAACTGATTATAAGTAACTGAGTTAGGCGGTGTAATTATTCCACCATCACCGTTAGCACCAAACTTCTGATATGCACTGTACGATAATAAAACATTATTAACTTTCATAAAGGCAATCTGAATCAACAGCTTATCTGGAAACCATAAGTCATCAGAATCAAGAAATGCAATATAATCACCTTTTGAACTTTCGATACTGTTATTACGTGATGCGCCTGCACCAGAATTTTTATCTAGCTCAAACAACTTAATTCGATTATCTTTTTCGCAATAGGAACGAACTATATCTCTAGTATTATCAACAGATACATCATCAGTAATTAATAATTCCCAGTTTTGATATGTTTGAGCCATAACTGACTCAATGCTTTCAGCGATAGTTCTAGCAGAGTTATAGCTTGGCATGATAATCGATACTAGTGGTTGATATTCCATTTATCGTCCCATACCAAATAAAACAACTTTAACCGTTTTTAAAAGAATTTTTATATCTAATAAAGTACTATGATGTTTAATATAGTAAATGTCATATTTGTGCTTCCAAACTGCATCTTCAACTGAAGCACCATAGGGGTAACTCACTTGCGCTAACCCAGTAACCCCAGGTTTAACCGCATGACGGAAACGATAATAGGGAATTTCTTTTTCGAGTTTGGCGATAAATACTTCGCGTTCTGGCCTCGGTCCAACAATCGACATTTCGCCTTTTAAAATATTAATTATTTGAGGTAATTCATCAATGCGGGTTTTGCGGATAAAATTACCCACTTTTGTTACGCGAGTATCATTTTGAGTTGCCCATTGCGCGCCTGACTTTTCTGCATCACTACGCATTGAACGGAATTTAATGACTTCAAATTCATCATTATATTGTCCTGTGCGACGCTGTTTATAAAATACAGGACCAGGGCTTTCTAATTTTATCGCCAAAGCGGTAATAAGCCCTACTGGAATTGCCACGGTACAAAGCAAAAATGCTGCTAATAAATCAATAACTCGTTTTGCTAACTGGGTACGTTTGGTTGATAAAATCGAGAATGCTTTTTGATGTAAAAAATAACCGCTATGAAGTAAACGAACCTCAGTATAACCTAGCCGTTCATCTAGATAACTTACTAACGGCTCCACCCAAGCACCCAACTCAGTTGCTTTAACCAAAAATTGCCGTTGCTCTTTGGATAAACGAGCACTTTCAAAGTGACAAATAACTTTACAGCTTAAATCAGTAATGCTGTAGTCATTAACGATCATATCGAATGAGTAATCATCAATAATCTCACCTATCTCCAACTCCCTATCTTTAGGGCAATAGACATAAATTACCTCCTGAGTGAGTACCTGTCGTTTTGACTTAAAACGTTTAGTTACCGTTTTAATTGGTTGAAACTCATCGGCTTCTACTATTTCATTGACTCGTAAATTCATACAAAGACCTAATTTGTTAACCATTAGGATGGCCTATGGCATGCAGAGCACCGCTACATGACTTTAAAATCAAATGCAGAAACCCTACGTTTATATTCTATACACTCTGTTTACGAGCAAAGTGCCTTATTAAAACAAACATAACACCTAACATGCCGCCAAGCATTGTGCCTAGTGCCTAGTGCGCATATTAATGCGCGTTTAGGCTGAACCCTTTCTTCAGGGGCTAATGCGGGATCGATGGTTTTAAATACGTATTCATCACGAACTTCGGCAAACATAATGGTTTTGGCTTGCTCTTCCACCAACTTATAAAGAATCGCTTTAATATCGGCGACATTGGTGAGTTCTATCTGCTTATTTACAAACTGCGTACTGCGCTCTTCCTTCTGTACATCCCAATGTTTCATCACCCGATTGATGTCCTCCACCTGCTAGGTTAACCACTGTTACTGCTTGGTGGGAGTTCTAATTCGAAATCTCCACTTTTTCCATCTCAGCCTTCCAACCAATGCTGAGACACATTTCATCCATTTTGAGACAGCCGTCTGTTCACCATCCCACGTAAAGCCTAGGTTTTACTGTTCTTCTAAAAACTGTCCCAATAGGCCCTTAGAAGGTGCTAGAGTCTAGAGCCTTGCTTCGCAACTGCTAGAACGCCACTACGTGGCTCTAGAATCTAAAAGCTGGATTCCCGCTGTCGCGAGAATGACAGATAACAGAAAGATTCTAGATTCTACTCTTTTCTCATGAAGTGCCTAATTAAAACAAACATTACGCCCAGCATGCCGCCGAGCATAGTTCCTAGCACGCATATTAACGCACGTTTCGGTTTATCCTTTTCTTCGGGCGCTAATGCTGGGTCGATGGTATTAAATACGTATTCATCGCGCACTTCGGCAAACATAATGGTTTTAGCTTGTTCTTCCACCAACTTATAAAGAATCGCTTTAATATCGGCGACATTGGTTAGGGCAATTTGCTTATTTAAAAATTCACTGCTGCGATTGGCTTCAGCTACATCGCGCTCTTTCATCACTTTATTAATATCTTCAATTAACCAAGTGACCCATTGCTCTGCAACCGTTGGGGATAAATGCTCAACAGAAATAGTTACCATGCCTGATTCTTTATCTTTATTCACAGCGATGATTTTACTAAAAACCTTATAAGCCTCTTGCATCGATGGCTCAGGTTTTAATGGTGCTTTAACTTCACGCACCCAAGTATTAGTGGCTTCATTATAGGCATCTTCATCATAGATAAGTTTATCTGTATCACGATCCCATTTTTCAGCGGCCATTAAGTCAGCAAGGATATTATGTTTTTGGATAAAATCGCTGGTAAATTGACGCGATTTTAATACCTCAATGGCAAGCTGGGTTTTATCAGTACCGCCTTTAGCGCCTAAATTAACTCCAGCTAAGCTGGCTAAACCGCCAAATTGAGAGGCTAACGCGCTCAAGCCACCACCTTGTTCTTCAGCTGCCGGGGCAAGTAATGCCTCAGACTTATATATATTGGGTTGCATTATCGCAAATACCACAGAACCAATAGCGAACACTGCCGTAATGGCAATGACTAACCATTTGCCTTGCCAGATGACGGAGAACAACTCACGAAGATCGATTTCGTCATCTTGCACTTGAGGAAACCTTGCGTCGGATTGGTATGTGTTTGGGTTTTGAGTAATTTGTCTGTTCATTGGTTCTTCAGGTTCTAGGCCCTAGGTGCTAGGCCCTAGGAAAGCTTAAAGATATTTAAAGAAAGTGTTATGAAAAGCAGAGCGCTGCGCTTCTAGGGGCTAGCGCCGAGAGCGAAGCGTCCTAAGTGCTAGGTGCTAGCGCCTAGAGCGAAGCCTCCTAGAGGCCTAAGGCCATCCTAGTTTCTAAGTACTTTTATAATCTGCGGACTCTTCTCGGACACTGCCTTTTCGTATTTTTATCAAAGAAGCAATCATTGCTGAAATTTCTTTAGCCTCTTTGATAAGAGTCATTCCGTTTTGCTTGTCTATCACGCCAATTTCTATCGCAATATATATCTGAGTAATCAGTTCCCCAGATGAGCCTTTTGCAAAATAAAGAAATCTTGCGGACTCTGCATTCGACTCACGTTCCTCCCCCTCAGCAATGTTTGAGGGAATAGAAACTGCCGCTCTGCTCATCTGATCTCTGAGCCCATAATCTCGGCAATTTTTAAGTTCCTTATAAACATCACATGAAAGGCGACAAGCGCGTTTCCAAACATCCAGTTGTTCGAATCGCATTGGGGCTCCTTAAAAGCAGAAACTAGGACGCTGCACTTCTAGGGCCTAGGGCCTAAATCCTAGAGCCATGCAGTGGCGTACTAGCAGGCCGAAGGCCGTTCTAGCGCCGCTAATCCTTGATAGCAAAAATCAAAAATTACCGCGTATAACTGCTGGCGGATAACAACTTCTAGCAATGGTTCGTCCAGATTCAAATAATCATGCACCAACACATTACGCATGCCGATTATCTGACGCCAAGGCGCATTGCCTTTAAGTAAACCTGCATTATTTAAAATATCAAAGGCTTGATAGGCCTCCAATATTGGACGTTGGTTTACTTGTTGCGCCCAATGTTTGGCAATACCAATTGCTGACTCAATGCTTATTTGCATTAAACGTTGTAAAGCCAAACGCTGATATTTATCAAGTGGTGCCTGCAAAAAGTGGTTACGCAGTTCTTCTAAATCACTTTGGCACTGCTGCACATGGACACGCATTGCCGCTAAATACCCGTCATGTTTTATGTTATCGCTCATGTATCACCCACTGCTGTAGATAGTCGGTTTCATATCGCGACATGATTTTACCCACACCCTGCAGCATTAAACCTCGCTCGCGGCAATACCAAAGGGTATTGGCTTGTAGGACTTCGATACCAAGCAGTATGGGTGCTTGCATAAGGTCAATCACCGACAATTGACCATCACGTAGCTGTAAACTTTGCTGCCAATCCAGTAAAAGCATCTCGGGGCGCATACGCCGAGCAAAAATATCTGGCTCAAAGGAGGTAAACTGCACAGCTAAATCTAAATCACTGTGCTCATGAGCCAATCCCTTAGCGTGCGAACCGTATAGCCAAAGCGCGTTTATTTGCTTATCTGCATCAGCCAATTTCAACAACTGCATCTTGCAACGGTTAAATTCTTGCTCAGTCATGGTACCTCCGTGGAAAAGCAGAGCGACTGCGAGAAGCAAGGGCGCTTTGCTGCTAGCAGCAGCGTTTTGTAATGCGCCCTAGAAATTGCGGAGCAACGCCCTAGCATCTTCGTTTTACAGCCCTGAGATTACCGATACAGCAATTGCAGTATTATAAATAATGCCGGTTATCTGTGACCATAAGGTTAGGTTATCTTTGTATTCAGTATCTAATGGTACAACTATGGTATCGCCTGGTTCCATGGCACTTCCACCATTAAACCAAAAAGATGATTCAGGCATTTGGACAGAACCATCAGCTTTTAGTACATAAGAGCGTGATTCATCGGCACGTTTACGCGCTCCGCCTGATAAAGCCAGATATTGATCGAAAGTCATACCTTGCTTGTATCTGTGTGTACTTGGGTGTTGCACTTGGCCCATGACAGAAATCGTTTGATTGGTCGGTGGAATGTACAAGGCATCGGCATCCTCAAGCATAAGGTTTGCGCTATCAATCCCTAATTCTATGGCATTAATATCAACAACTAATCGACCCACCGTTTTGACATTCTCGAGCTCATTGAGCATTTGATTTGCATCGTTATAACCAATAGTTGGGGTATCTTTGGTCAGCGCTTTCGCAGCTATCTCTCGGCGCAATTCATCAGCAAGTTTTGATAACTCAAGCTGCTCTTTATCCTTTACCGATTTACGTAAAAATACCGCACTGCGAGGAGCAGCATCTGTGGTTAAGCCACCCGCTCTCGCCAAGACATCTTTTAAGCTTTCACCGCGTTGAATGCTATAGGTACCTGGGAACTTGACTTCCCCTTTAATGGTTACCCAACGAGTATCTTGCCAATCTGGAAGGGTGCGAACCGTTAGAATATCGCGGCTTTGTAGCTTAATATTTGCAGATGGATCATTTTGCATTACGCGATCTAAGCTCAGCTGCACATGCTCAACTGACACCCCATTTTGCTCTGATACTTGTTGCCGAGTTAATTCCGCTGCAAGGGTATAAGCGCCTTCCTCTAAACCACCGGCAGCGATAAGTAGCTCTTTAACATCAGCATTAATCGTGATGGGATATTGGCCAGGAAAACGTACATTTCCATTAATACTGACCAACTTAGCAGCATCGCCAAAACGGCTTTGCTCTCTCAGCTTTTGAATTATTGGCTTTAGTAACGCTTCGCGGTCTGCATAATCAAACACTATGATTGAATCACGCGGATTCAATTGAGGATTGTAGTGTGATTTAGGCTCACCTATTGCGCGTCCGAGCGCAATACGCTCAACTTGAATATCGCCGCGCTGATTTATCTCACGTACTAGTAAGGCATAATCCAAATCAGCTGAAATAGTGAGGTCACCCCAAATTGAAGGAAGTAAATCCGCAACGGTCAGACCTTTCGTCCATTGATACTTACCAGGTCGAACGACAGCACCAGCGACAGTAATCGCATTATCGATACGGCTGGAGGCCGATCTTACATTTAAAAGGTCACCATTTTTAACTAAGGTGTTTAAACCCGCATTTTCGGTCAAATCAACACTGATTACGGTTTTAACTGATTCGTTACTGAAACGTTCAACCGTACTTGCTTTAGGATAAGCGCCTGGGTTTAGACCACTAGCCATGCGAATAACATCGGCCATTGTTTCATTATTTTTGAGTTCATAAATAGCGGGACGACGAACCTCCCCCATCACACTCACCGAACCACCTGAAGATGGAATGAATACGACATCACCAGATTGTAAACGAATATCCCCAGAGGCATCCCCGCGAAGCAGAAGATCATATAAGTCTAAGTGGCCTACCGTTTTACCAGCACGCTTAATTTGAATATTGCGTAAACTACCAATTTGGTTCACGCCACCAGAGATAAATAGGGCTTGAGTAATTGTCGATAAACTTGAAACTGTGTAAGAGCCTGGTTGGAAAGCATCACCTGCAACGAAAATGCGGATTGAGCGTAATTCGCCCATAGTGATATTTGATTCAATGCCGATCATGCTTTGGCTAATCTTTTGCTGTAATAATTCGCGCACCTCAGCAAAACTCAAACCAACTAGCGATATAGGCCCTAAATTAGGAAACTGAATGGCACCATCACGGCCCACTGTTAATGTATATTGGTTATTTTCTTTACCGAACAACTGAACATTCAGACTATCACCAGGACCAATCATATACTCAGCAGGTACGGGCACATCACTAACTGGTGCAAATGTACTTGGTGAACCCGCAAAGAGGTCGTAGCCAAAACGTTTGAGTTGATTTTCTTTTTTATCTTCGATTGCCTCAACCGTAGATTCTGACTTAGTCGCTTGATTTAACTGATCGCTCTCTGATTGATCAACCACATTATTTTTCGCCGCGCGCGGAGTCACTACTGTAGGATTTTCAACAACTGTCGCTGTGGTACTGGCCCCAGTTATCATTGAAGGGTCAACACCATATTGGCGTGCTAATCTTTCTTGTTCAGACTTAGGTAATGCTTTGAACTGCTCGATCATCTGCGGAGATGGCGTAATGGCATTAGCCTGCGCGCCCATCAAAATCGCGGCGCTTATGCCTAGTATGATGAATTTTTTGACTTGTCGTAGCACCAGATATCTCCGTTTATAAAAATTGGGGCAAAACTTATTTGATTAGATTTTATCCGCACCTCTCGTTCGAGAGCTCAACCTTCGGTTTCTCACCTTTCAGGCACGCTACCGAGCCGCGTGGCGGCCTGAGGCCTTCGGCGTCCGCTTAACGAATGAAACTATTCATTCGATGCCTTTCAGGCACGCTACCGCCCATAGATTGCGGCTTCTATATTGCCCTTCGCGATGCGAAAATCTTTATTTTTCAAGCAATAAAACTTTATCATTCCTTATGTAAGGAATGGCAAGGCTCTAATCCTTTAGTATTCCTAGCGAGTAACATCATCAAACTTTTGAGAAAACACGCCGAGTAATTTCTACTTTAGGTAGGCAAATACAACAATAATTTAACTAGGCTAATTGTCGTCTTTGCCTCAATACCCACTTTAAAAACTAAGCTAGCC
>NZ_BPFD01000083.1 GCF_019655335.1 Shewanella hafniensis | reverse complement strand
TTATCGCAAATAAAGGCGGGAAATCTGTTATTCCAAGGCGCCGCTATAAGAATACACCTCAAGAAAGAGTCGATTGGTGCTTATATCGGTATCGACATTTAGTGGAGAATGCTTTTGGAAGAATTAAGCACTATCGAGCAATATCAACAAGATATGACAAGCTAGCAAGAAATTACGCCAGTATGGTGTCACTGGCGTTTATGTTAATGTGGCTGCCGATGTATTGCTGAACAACATTTGTACAGCAAAGATCAACAGACCCTAATAAATAATTAAATTATACCAGTAAGTTAGCATCAACCTTTGCGTGCTATCAACATTTTTCATCCAGAAAAAGCGAAACTAAAAATGCTGAGAAGCATTTTGGCACGGTAGATAAAATAATGAGAGATGGGACAGGCAA
Source organism: Shewanella hafniensis (assembly GCF_019655335.1). Classification (GTDB taxonomy): domain Bacteria; phylum Pseudomonadota; class Gammaproteobacteria; order Enterobacterales; family Shewanellaceae; genus Shewanella; species Shewanella hafniensis. Next base: position 18,366 of record NZ_BPFD01000083.1, on the reverse strand, counting down.
AAAATCTTTTGCGATTAACAGCTAACACTAAAGCATCAAAAGTTAACCTTCCACTGCGAAGTTGCTGAAGGGCGTTGAAGAAAATAGCGTGACGCAGACAGGACGTCTGCGTAGCTTTCGGGGGGAAGGGACGCCCCATCGGAAGCGTTAGCTATTTTCGAATAAGCACGAAGCCACTAATCAATGCATGTAACTTCGCTAGGGGCGTCATGGAGCATCCAAGGGCGAAGGCCAGCGGCCGTTTTGAGCGCGAGATAGGGATATCGAGCTGGCAGTTTAACATGGACGTTTTTGATAGGACGAGCAGTCCTCCTTGGTCGACTCTTTATTAAAAAATCAGGGGTGAAGCCCCACGACTTTGACTTAGATTTTGATTTAAAAAGTTAAAAGTTAAACTAATGCCCAAAACTCAAACGAAGTTTGAACACCCACTGCCCTGCGGCGCCTGAGCAGCCGCTACACTTGTGGTCTATGCAAATCGAAACGTAACGCTTCGGAGATCCCATAATAAGCCGATGGGCCGCCGGCACGTAATACGGGCTCGGCGAGGGCGGTTTGATAAATCCCCTCGGCATTGAGTAAATGCTTGGCGATATGCACGGCCACCACTTCTCCTAACACTAACCAAGTATCAATCTTGTCGCCATTGGCGGCGGTTAACTGGATACATTGGGACAACTTACATTCAAAATTCACTGGGCTTTCAGCCACTAAGTCTGCCTTAACAATGGTGCCTGCTTTAGCCGTGAGTCCGGCAAAGCTAAACTCATCTTGACCGCGTGGCAGCATGGCGGAGGTTTGATTCATTTTCTCGGCAAGGCTGCGAGTGGTGAGGTTCCACACAAATTCGCCTGTCTCGACAATATTGGCGACACTGTCTTTCCAACCTGTGCTTGCAAAGCCGATGATGGGCGGTTTGTAATTGAAACAATTAAAAAAGCTGTAAGGGGCGAGATTGCGTTGCCCCTTGGCATTGCGTGATGAAATCCAGCCGATCGGTCGAGGACCCACAATCGCATTTAAAGGATCGTGTGCAAGGCCATGTCCTTTGCTCGGTTCGTAAAAATAGCGGTTATCAGCGGTCATACTTGATCCTTTTGTTATTGCCACATTGTGATTGCCACATGGGTATTACCACAACCATGACTTGAGCGATTAACACAGCCATCACTGGCATACTTTTACGGTCGCTATCTTACCTAAGTTCCTTGGATGTCGCCAAAACTCTGCGGCATAAGTTAAGCGAGAGCTAGGATAAAATCAGGCTGCAAATTTTAGGTCCAATATACTCTTCTGTTAAAGTGATGCTGATCAGTGGGCTAAATGGCTAACTCTGCTGGGTGGCAAATAAAGGAGTGGTGAATGGACGCGATAAAAAGAGTATGGAAGAGGCTGTTATTGGCCACAGTGCTGTTAGCGACGGGTTGTGCCAGCGTAGCGCAAATCGATTTCAATGCTCTGTTTGGCACTAGCTCACCGCAAAAACGCGTAGAGAATGCACAGCTTAACGACCAATTTGTTCAACAGGCCGAATTTGTGCACAAAGAAGTTGAGCCAATCCTCAATAGCCGCTGCGTGGTATGCCATGCCTGCTACGATGCTCCCTGCCAGCTCAAAATGACCTCAAGCGAAGGTATAGAACGCGGGGCGAGTAAGGAAAAAGTTTACCAAGGCACACGCTTAGTTGCCGCCACACCTAATCGCTTATTTGTCGATGCATTTACCCCAGAAACTTGGCGTCAACGCGGGTTTTACCCCATGTTGAACGAGCGCAATCAAACCCCAGAAGCCAATACCCAAGCCTCAGTATTGGCCAGAATGCTCACGCTTAAGCAAATGCATCCCCTGCCCGAAGACAAGATTTTAGATAAGCGTTTTGATTTCAGTCTCGACAGAGTTCAGCAATGCGCCAGCCTAGAGGAAATGGACAAATACGAGCAAAGCCAACCGTTTGCCGGTATGCCCTATGGCTTACCAGCGTTGAATGCGAATGAACATCAAGTGTTGATGCATTGGCTCGAACAAGGTGCGCCATTGCCGTTCGCGCCATCGCTAGCCCCTGAATTTATAACGGAAATCACCCATTGGGAGCAATTCTTAAACGGCGACAGCTTAAAAAGCCAATTAAGCGCACGCTACATCTACGAGCATTTGTTTGCCTTTCACTTATATTTTGAATCTTTAAATCAGCCGAACGCCCAGCCTCTGTTTTTCGAGTTAGTGCGTTCGAGGACGCCGCCGGGGCAAGCACTGGATATTATCGCCTCCCGTCGTCCCTTCGACGATCCTAAGGTGGAACGTGTCTATTACCGTTTTCGACCTTATCGGGCGACCATAGTCGATAAAACTCATATCACCTACGCCTTGAATACCGGCTTGCTGCACGACTGGCAGCAATGGTTTATCGATGCAGATTACTCAGTGACTCAGCTGCCGAGCTACCAGCCGAGCATTGCGGCCAATCCCTTCGAAGCCTTTATTCAAATTCCTGCTGGTGCGCGCTATCGCTTTATGCTGACCCGCGCCCAAGACACCATTATGGGCTTTATCAAAGGCCCAGTGTGCCGTGGTCAGGTGGCGCTCAATGTGATTAACGACAGATTCTGGGTGTACTTTGTTACCCCAGATTATATGGACGACACGGATTTTAGGACCTTCTATCAGTCCCAGATTGAAAACCTAAGAATGCCTGCGGAGGAAGAAAGCACTGCACTCGCCGTAACTTGGGTGAAATATGCCACCAAGCAAGGCAAGTATATGCGGGCGCGTAATCAGTTCTTAAACGAGAAGTTTAAAAACGGCCAACACCTCACCATAGACGGGCTCTGGGATGGCGACGACAACAATGATAATGCTAGCCTGACAGTGTTTCGCCACTTTGATAATGCCACTGTGGTCAAAGGCTTAGTCGGCGAGCCGCCCAAAACCGCTTGGATTATCGATTACGCCTTACTGGAGCGTATCCACTATTTGCTAGTCGCAGGTTTCGATGTGTATGGTAACTACGGCCACCAGCTTTTAACTCGCTTATACATGGATTTTTTACGCATGGAAGGGGAATCAAATTTCCTAACCTTGTTACCGCAGGAGGAAAGGCGCAAACAGTTTGGTGATTGGTATCAAGGGGCTGGCACTCAGCTCACGGCGTTTATCGCGGGGGATATCAACACCTTTAATCAGCCAACGGGCGTGCTCTACTATAGCGATGACCTCAAGGGCGAACTGTATCAAAAACTCGGGCAGAAAGTCGCTAAGGTTCAGCCGACTCGATATCAAATAGAAAACAGTCACTTGCAAGCCAACAGCAAGGCACTGTTGCAAGCTTTAGGTCGATTAAAAGGCACCCAAGCGACCCTGTTGCCTGAGTTAACTATGATCATGGTCGAGCCCGAAAAAGCGGGCAAAGCTGAGGTCTTTACCTTAGTTCGCAATAGTGCCCATCGGAATATTTCGAGCCTGTTTAATGAGGCCAGCAACCGCGAACCCGCAAAGGATGATGTCACCTTAGTGAATGGTTTATTGGGCAGTTACCCAGAAGCCTTTTGGCTGGTGAAAGAACAGGATTTGCCTAAAATCGTGGCGGCAGTAGAGCAAATGCAAACTGAAAAAGACTATGAGGCACTGCTCGATATTGCGGCTGTGCGCCGTAGCGATCCCGCATTTTGGGCCTTTAGTGACAAACTCAATCAGATCTTTTTCGATAATCATCCGATAGAAAGCGGTTGGCTGGACTATAACCGTCTGCAAAATCGTTAATGAAAAAGGGGAACGCTAGCGTTCCCCTTACTTTGAAATCAAGCCAGTAAACTTACCAGATCTTAACGCGATCCTCTGGCGCTAAATACAGCTTGTCGCCAGGTTTAACATCGAACGCTGTGTACCAAGCGTCTAAGTTACGCACTGTCAGCGCGCGGTACATGCCGGGTGCATGGCCATCGGTAGCGACGCGAGCCCGCAGCGCTTCGTCACGCATCTTAGTGGCCCAAGTTTGCGCAAAGCCGATAAAGAAGCGTTGATCGCCCGTAAAGCCTTCAATCACAGGGGCTTCTTTACCGTTAAGCGAGGCATGGTACGCATCGAGTGCCGCGGCTAAACCCGCCACGTCGGCAATGTTTTCACCTAAGGTCAGCTTGCCATTCACGTGTAAATCAGGGAATGGTGCATAGGTATCAAACTGTTTCGCCAGTGCCTCGCCTTGTTTGGCAAACTGGGCAAAGTCAGCTGGCGTCCACCAGTTACGCATAGCGCCAGTCGAGTCGAATGCCGCACCATTGTTATCAAAGCTATGGCTGATTTCATGGCCAATCACAGCACCAATCGCACCATAGTTGTACGCCGCATCGGCTTTAGCATCGAAGAATGGTGGCTGTAAAATACCCGCAGGGAAGTTAAGCGCATTTTGCACCGGCAAGTTCACCGCATTCACCACTTGCGGTGTCATCCACCACTCGCCTTTATCCATTGGTTTGCCAATCTTGGCTAGCTGATGGCTGTACTCTACTTTTTCACCATTGATGGCATTCGCGTAGGCATTGGTCGCCGTCACAGCATAGCTGTCGTAATTGCGCCATTTGTCGGGATAACCCACGCCCACCGCCATAGTTGCCACTTTTGCTAGGGCTTCTTTCTTAGTGGAAGGGTCCATCCAATCGAGTTTTTCCACTCGCTGACCAAAAGCCGCCACTATGTTATCTACCATAGTGCTGACTTCAGCCTTGGCCGAAGCAGGGAAATATTGCTCGGCATAGGCATGACCTACGGCATCACCTAAGTATTGATCAAGTGCCGCTAAGGCACGTTTATCACGGCTACGCTGCTCTGGCGTGCCAGAAAGTTTAGTGCCATTAAAGGCAAACGAAGCGTTGTCTATAGTCGATGGCAACACATCGGCGTGGCTGTTGATCTGGTGGAACACGAGCCAATCTTTCCAAGCTTCTAAAGGCTCAGAGGCCACCAGCGCAGAAAGTCCTGTAATTGCCGTCGCATGGTAGGCTGCAAATTTGGGCTGATTGCCCAGTTGCGCTGCCGCGAGGAAAGCAGTCCAGTCGATACCCGGTGCTTTAGCATCAAAGTCAGCACGGCTCCACACGCCCGAAGACTTAGCGAAATCTTCGCTATCTTCACGGCTAGCGTGGGCGGCAGCGATCTTGCTCTCAAGGGCGAAAATACGATCGGCACGGGCAGCGGCATCGCTCACGCCCGCATCTTTGAGCAAGGTTTCAATGTAAGCACGGTAAGCAGTGCGAATGTCGGCCATTTTAGGATCGGCAGACAGGTAATATTCGCGCTCAGGTAAGCCTAAACCGCCCTGCAAAAAGTAAGGCAAAACTTCGCCCGGCGTGGCTAAACCTTGGGTTACGAAGATCCCAAACAGGTTTTCGGTATGGAAATCAGTTGCGTTGAGAGGGTCAACATCGGCGCGCAGGTTTTCACCTAATGCTGCGGATAAATCTTGCTTGCTCGCAATAGCCTCATAACGGGCGATATCCGCCTCGGCAGGTTTCATTCCTGCGGCATCAATGGCGGCAGTATCTGTATAAGCCTTGTAGAAATCGGCGATACGCGCTTCGTCGCTACCCGCCACATGCTGCGCTTTTACCAGATCGGCAATCAAACTGGTTTTATGCTTTTCAGTTTCTTCAAAGGCAACAAGGAAAGCGCCAGTGCTGGAGCGATCGGCAGGGATCATCGTCGTTTTCATCCACTCGCCATTGGCGTAGGTATAAAAATCATCCCCTGGTTTTACCGTTGGTGTCATAGCCGCGACATTAATACCTACTGGCATTTGAGCAGCTACGTCTTGGCTTTTAGGCGCGCTTTCGCTGGTTTTAACTGTGTTTTCTGTGGTGTTATCACTGCAAGCAGTGAGCCCCGTCAGTACTGAAGTAGACAGTAACAGCACGGGAATTAGACGGTCCGACATGAATGACTCCTCTTTCTTTTATTATTGTATTTATCTTGTGATGATTAGGTTTTGCAGTGTAACTGGCACTGAATGAAGAAGTAAAACAAAGCCACTTTTTATGATAAAAAGTTAATGCAAACATTTTGAGCCAGTCTACCGAGGCAGCCTGAACTTTGTATTCTGCGGCGCATTTCTTTAAAATTGCCGCCAACTACTTATTGTTTATTGATCCCAAGGCTATCCAGATGAAACTCACCAGCTTAACTCAACCTATTTATGACCACTTATATCGAGATATCAGTGAGTTTCGTAACACCTTCGACTTACCCGTTAATGATGTTGATTCTTTGGATGACAAGGCCGACACTTTACATACTTCACTGATTATTGAAGAGTTAACTGAGCTAGCAGAAGCCGATAGCCGTATCGAGCAAGCCGATGCCATCGTCGATTCTGTGTATGTGTTAATGGGGCGTTTAGTGCATTTAGGCGCACAGGCCATGACCGACAGACTCGAAATCAGCTACCTGATTGACTTACTGCTGTGTGTGGCTAAAAACCGTGAAATTGACTTTATCGCCTGCTGGGACGAAGTGCATTCGAGTAACATGAGCAAAGTGTGCCGTAATGAGCAGGAACTTGCTGAAACAATTGCTTTTTATGCCGAGCAAGGTGTTGAAATTGTCGGTAGTCAGCAAGGTGATTTCATCATAGCGAAATGCGCTAAAGATGTGGAAATGGCAGGTAAAGTGGTTCGCCAAGGTAAGGTATTAAAGTCGGTTTACTATCGCCCAGCGGATCTGACTACACTGGTTAAAGCCTAACCACGGCAAGCCTAGGATAGCACTTAACTAAGTGCGTCCTAGGATGTGTTGAACAAGGCTAAAACGGCAGAACTCAGTCCGATGTATCACTCTTACGATATTCTAAAATATCCCCAGGCTGGCACGACAGGTACTCACAAATACTCGCCAGTGTTTCAAAACGCACCCCTTTCACCTTGCCACGTTTTAGCAGGGATAAATTCGCTTCGGTAATGCCAACCGCTTTGGCAAGCTCCTTAGAACTCACCTTCCGTATCGCCATCATGACGTCTAAATTAACGATAATGTCCAAAATTACACAAACTCTTTGTTTTCTGCCTCAAAATCTCGGGCAGCTTTAAGCAAATAAACAATCAGCAACATCAATAAAATCGTGGTGATATTGCCAAAATCGAGCGCCAAGTCGATACGGGTATCCTCAAAAAGCGACTTGTGATAGTAACCTACGCCTAAGGTTTGCAGTATCTCTATCACTAAGGCGGCAACCTTAAGCCAAACCAACCACAGATAACAATGCATACTTTCGTCGCTAAAAAACAAGCCGTCTTGATAGTAGACTAATAATTTTTGCAGCCAATAAACACCCAGTAAAAACGTGATAAACAATGGACTTAACATTAACAGCAACAGGGTTTGACTCGCGTCAGGCGATACCCATAGCGCTTGGAACAATCCATTATTCGATCCAAAACGTATCTCATCATGGACTAAGTAGCTATAACCCAGATACACCACCACAATCGTAGCGGCCAACAAAATCACCCACCGGAAAAATGCACTGATTTTTATTAACTTTTCTATGTTTTTATTCATCACTCAATCCTAAATTTAATCCAATCCCAGTGCTCTTTAACCTTGGCTAGTATACTCGTTCAGTAAAATATATTGCAAAGAAATATATTTTTATTGTTTTACGATAATTAATTTTCGTATTAACATGATGTCACTTCTAACAACTCAAGGTTACAACAATGCGATTATCCTCCTTCACAAGCCAGTTATGCAGTGCTGCTATTGCCGCTATGCTACTCGCAAGCTGTTCAACCTCAACCACTGAGCAAAAAGCCAATACGGATAGGCTTAACAGCCAGCAAGCCCAAGTGCCGCTCATTCCCATCGAAGATTTTTTCAATGAGCAAAATATTCGCCATTTAAAAATGTCCGCCGACGGTAAATGGTTAGCCTTCACAAAGGAATACCAAGGTGCGAGCAATATTTATGTAATGGCGGATAAAAGCGATCTTGCAAGTGCGACACTCTTAACGCAGTCCATTGAACCTATTAAAGAATTTGAATGGTCATCAAACAGTAACGAACTCTTTTTTATGAAAGATAAAGGGGGAAATGAAAACACCCAAATTTTTAAACTCAGCTTTGAAACTCCCCAAGGCAAAATAGAGCCAAAAGAGCAGCAACTGACGCACAATGACAAGGTGAAATACAGCGTCATGGAACAGCCTAAGGATAACCCTGAGCAGCTGGTTGTGATGGCGAACCACGATGAATCGAGTCGGATGGATATCTATTGGCTCAACACCCATGATGGCAAGCTAACGCCTATTTTTGAAAACCACTTAAACTTGGTGCAAATGAAGTTTAATAAGCAAGGGCATCCCGTTATTGGCAGTAGCACTAATCTAGATAACAGCTATAGCCTCTACACACTCATTGATGGCACTTGGCGTAAAATAATCCACACTGCTAAGGGGGAAAGCATTGATATCTTAAAAGTAAACGATGCGAAAAAACTCGCCTATATCAGTGCCAACATCGGTGAGCGGGATAAACAACAGCTGCTCAAAGTTGATCTTATGACGGGAAAATATGAAACCTTACATAAAGATCCTAACGATGAAGCGGATGTTTATCAGGTATTGTTTAACGATGCTGGTGAACCTTTAGCCATTTCCTATTACGGCGGTCGCTTAAGAACCTATCCACTTGATACTGAGTTTGCTCAGCACTGGGATGTGATCAATAGGCATTTTAATCAAGATGTTGAAATAACCATTACCGAACGTAACGAGAAAAATAATCTCTGGCAGATCAACGTCGCGAGCGATAGGGCATCGAGCTTAGATTACCAATACAATGCCATTAATGGTGATATCCACTTACTCGCAGATATTCCTCCAAGCATACAACCAGAACTGCTATCACCCAGACAATCCCTAGTCTATACCGCAAGGGATGGTGTAAAAATTCAGGCTTATTTGACATTACCAAAGGGAAACCAGCGCAATTTACCCACCATCATTCTGCCCCATGGCGGCCCTTGGGCTCGGGACTACTGGGCATTAGACTCGGGTTACTTCCATGCGATTGCTCAGTTCTATGCCAACCGTGGTTATGCCGTGTTACAGCCAAACTTTCGCGCATCGACAGGATTTGGCAAACACTTCCTCAACTTAGGCAATAACAATTGGGGCACTGGCAGTATGCAAGATGACCTGACTGATGGTGCAAATTACTTGGTCGAACAAGGGATTGCGGATAAAAATCGCTTGGGGATCTTTGGCGCATCTTACGGTGGTTATGCGGCTTTATCCGGCGCGACTTTTACCCCAGATCTTTACCAAGCTGTGATCGCCTATGTGGGGCCGTCAAGCTTAGTCACGCTAATGGCGTCTTTCCCCGATTACTGGCGCCCCTATTTAGGTCAATGGTTTGAATCAGTGGGAGACCCGTTAATTCCTGAACAAAAACAAGATATGGAGAACCGCTCCCCAATTAATTTTGTCGATAACATAAAAGCACCGCTGATGCTTATCCAAGGAGCGAATGATCCGCGAGTGACTCAAGTTGAATCAGATAATATTGCGAAAAAGATGTACCAAAAATCGTTACCCGTTGAATACTTACTCGCCAAAGATGAAGGTCATGGATTTATCAAACGTGCGAACAAGCTCGCCTCGATAATTGCGACTGAACGTTTCTTTGGTAAGTACTTAGGCGGAAAAGTGGATAATAATGTCAATCCAGCTTTGCTTGAACATCTTAATAGCTTAAATGTTGATATAGAAAAACTATAACCTTAATAAAGCGTTAGAAGTGCAATACAGATTTTGCCAAGGAAGGCGAAATATCTTAACAGGCTAACGCGGTTAACTGTGGGCCAATAGGCTAATCTATCAAGTATGACTACACCCCAAGGGATAAAAATGAATCCTGCGAAAGTAGTGCGTGCCGAGGTGAAGCAATTAACTGATTTGCCGAATATTGGCAAAGCCTGTGCGGCGGATTTACGTTTGCTCGGCATAGATAAACCTGAGCAACTGCTGGGGCAAAATCCCTACGACCTGTATCAAGCACTCAATCGTTTGACCGGAAAAACACACGACCCATGCATGATCGATGTGTTTATCTCCATCACCCGTTTTATGGCGGGCGAAGATGCTAAACCTTGGTGGTTTTACACCGATGAGCGCAAAAATGCCTTAGGGCAGACTAAACCTTAACTTTTAGCTCCCGCCTGTTTATCACTTTGTATTATTTCAGGTTCTTCCCTTAACCACTCACGTCAGATAGCAACTAACAGCGCCATCAACACGGGGCCGACAAACAGACCCACAAAGCCCATGGTTTTCACGCCGCCGATCAGACCGAAAAAAGTCGGTAAGAAAGGCAATTTAATCGGCCCACCGACAAGATTAGGCCTTAAGGTTTTATCGACAATAAACAGCTCTATGCTGCCCCAAAGGAATAAGCCGACGCCCGCCGTCATATCGCCAGTGCCGACAAGATAGAGTGAAATCAAGGTAAACATGGTTGGCGCGCCGCCGGGAACCAAGGCCATAAAGGCGGTTAACACCCCAAAAGCCACGGCCGAAGGCACACCCGCTATCCAATAGGCGATCCCCAGCACTATGCCCTCACCGATCGCAATAAGCGTCATGCCAATCACAGTCGAACTGACCGTAGCAGGCACCACACGGGAGAAGCTATGCCAGCGGGCGGGCAATACTCGCTCGCCGACAATATCCAGCTGTTTGGCCACTTGCTCGCCATCTTTATAGAGGAAAAACAACGTAATAAGCATAAAGAGCAAGGTCAATAACAACCCTAAAGTATTCCAGCCCAATTGCAGTACCCAGCGGGAAATGCCACTCAGGTTCTGACCACTGATGGCACTGATGATTTTACCTAGCTCGTGGGGTTCACCGATAAATTGCTGCCATTGCAGGGTTAACCACTCACCCATCCAAGGTAAATCTTTGATCCACAAGGGCACGGGCGAACCATGTTGGTTAGTAAACACCAACCAATCAACCCAAGTTCTAATTTCTTGTAACGCATAGGAAAATACAAACACCAGCGGGATAATCAGCCCGAGCACAATACAGCACAGGGCAATAGTTGCCGCCAACGCCGAACGACCACCGCATTTTGCCAATAGTTTTTGATAAAGAGGCCAACTCGAAAAACACACAATCAAGGCGGCTAAGGCTGGCACTAAAAAGTCGATAAAAAAGAATACACCAGCGCATAAGAGCAAAATCAACAAACTACGCCCAATCGCGGCATTACTGAAAATCGGCGTCATAGTGCTAACACTCCCCACAATACAATCCAACGATAAGATGGAAAACACTCGGCATTCTATCAAAAGCCTAACAGTTGGAATGAGCTTATTGAGCCGAAAGCTGCTTAACGAGTTGCTCTGGCTGGCTAAAATCGGTAATGCGCTGAATGACTTTTCCGTCCTTAACCCACAGTAACGTCGGGATATTACGGATTTTAAAATGATTAAATAACACGCCTAACTCATCGATACTAAAATCAATTTTAGTCTGATAAAGCTGCTTAAAATCTTCGAGCGCTTTATCGTCTGTCCACAGGTGATTGACCACACCGTGCCACGCTTTATTCGGCACTTTTTGCGCGAGATTATTTAAGCTTTTTTGCACGGCAATACACTCTTTCGACATTTCTGGGCGGCTCTCGGCCAAGTACCAATCGCACCAGGTTGCAGTGAAAAAGAGTAGATGCTCACCTTGTTCCCAAGGCTTGAGTAACTTAGCCGTTTGCGCGGCACTGGGCGCTTCAGTTGTCTGCGCGGTCAACTCTTGGCCATTCGCCAACATATCAATAAACTTATCTAAATTAGCGTCTGACTCGTGGCTAGTGTAAACCACATCACCCGCACGATTGATCAATACACTATAGGGCGTGCCGACCAAGCCTAAAGCCACACCCAACTCACCTTCATTATCCAACCACACTGGCATAGTGAGCCCGAAACGCGCGATAACGTCAGCGATCTTAGGCTGCTCTTCATTAATATTGATGTTCAGTGCGACGATATTAATCTTGTCCTGATACTTCTTCTGCAGGGCTTCAAAATGCGGCATTTGTTCCATACAGGGCTGACACCAAGTTGCCCAAAACTTTAGGTATATCGGCTTGTCACCCGCAACACTGCCTAAGGTCACTTGCTGCTGTTCGAGATAGGTTTTAAGTGCAATATTTTGATAGGCTTTGTCGCCCGCAAACGTAGCAAAACTCACGACGGCAAGGCACATAACAATGATTTGACGCAACAACATAGTGTTTTCCTTAAATTGATAGACCACTCGCATCCGCACTATGGGGCCAGTGATTTGCAGCCATGAAAAATGCAAGCCTTAGTGAGCAGAAAAATCAGTATTAATAGTCTATCAATACAATATTTTAAACTATCAAGCCTAACACCAATTGCTTGGTGAGCTCTGCGGCGGGAATCGCCTGACAGCCGGTTGCATTTTGGCCGCACCAGAGCGGACTAAAATCACCAAACCCTTGTCGCTCGGCCGCAGCTCTTAAGCCTGCAACTGCCGAGGATGCCAAGGGGAAATCTGGCACAGCCTCATTTATCGGCCCCATCTCGGCCATAAAACGGTTCACTATGCCACGGGCGGGGCGACCGGAAAATAAGTTAGTCAGAGCCGTATGTTGCGCCGCCTCACTTTGCAGGGCGGCACGGTGAATATCACTGGTGGTGCATTCAGGACAAAGTAAATAGGCCGTCCCCACTTGCACCGCCGAAGCGCCCATCGCCATAGCGGCACGCACGGTTTTGGCATCGACTATGCCACCCGCTGCAATAACAGGAATATCCACGGCGGCGATGATTTGAGGCAATAAACTAAAAGTGCCGAGCTGCTCGGTTAAATCATCGGATAAAAAATGTCCCCTATGGCCGCCCGCTTCTAAACCCTGCGCAATAATGGCATCTACGCCACGCGCTTCTAACCAGAGCGCTTCTTCCACTGTGGTCGCCGTCGAGATGATCTTAGATCCCCAAGACTTTATCTCCAGCAGCAAATCTTCATTAGGTAAACCAAAGTGAAAACTCACCACCTCAGGTTTGAATTTGGCTAACACTTCAGCCTGAGCACTCGTGTAAGGTGCGCGTTGTGCACCCGCAGTCTGGCTATCAGTATGGACACCCAACTCTGCAAAATAAGGCGCGAGTTGCTTGAGCCACATGGCTTGTTTCGCCGCTTGCGGTTCGGGCTCGTAATGACAAAAGAAGTTTACATTGATGGGCTTAGTCGTTTGGGCACGGATCTGTGTCAGGGCGGCACCTAAGGCTTCGAGGGATAACATGGCACAGGGCAAGGAGCCAAGCCCACCCGCTTGCGACACGGCTATCGTTAAAGCACTGCCCTGCACACCCGCCATCGGCGCTTGAATAATTGGTAATTCGATTCCAAATAATCGGGTTAACTGGCACGGCATACCTCACCTCCTTTGACTGGTTATCACTTGACGGTCAATCCTGATATGGCCCTGCGGCTAAACGCTGGGATATCCACCATAAATTACCCACGGGATCACGCACTCCACCTTGACGATCGCCATAGGGTTTATCCGCCACATCCATGATTAACTCGCCCGCAGCCGCGAGCGCCTGAGCCACCGATTTATCGGCATCTTCCACATACAAATAGTAGGATGCAGGCATTGGCGGAAACGCTTCACTCGCCTCGCTTAACATAAATAGGCAGTCGCCGATTTGCATCTGCGCATTGGCTATTTTGCCATCCAATCGATGGGAAATATGTAGCGCTTTAGCATCAAAGGCTTTTTGCATAAAGGCCACTAAACTATCGGCATTGTTGATAATCATATACGGGCTAACCCGTGCAAATCCTAGCGGAATAAACATAACGACTCCTTGTTACTTAAGCATGATGTTAGTAATAGATGCCAATATAAACTTAACACTTAGGACTCAGCACTATAGGCTAAACAAGGCAGCAAAAACCAGTAAGCTCTAGTCAATTATCGGACTTAAAATGTAAACCTACGTATTCAGGGGGATAGAGATTGGAGTCTATATGAAGGCCTCTCAGAGCGAGAGGCCAAAAAGCAAAGTCGATGTTCAAACTAACGGATCAATCCCCCCTTAAATCAAATAGTCCGCACCCAGCCCAACAAATAAGGCTAAACCTGCCCAGTTATTATTGAGAAAGGCTTTAAAACAAGGGGCTCGCTCGCGACCAAAGATGAGCATTTGTTGGTACGTGCTAAAGCCAACAAAAGTCAGTATGCCTAAACCATACAGTAAACCACGGTCGGCGCTCCAACCTGCGGCGATAAAGCAAGCCAAGGCGGCAAGCTGAAATAACCCTATGATTTGGCGATCATATTTACCGAACAAAATCGCAGTGGATTTAATACCTACTTTGAGATCATCGTCCCTATCGACCATGGCGTACATGGTGTCGTAGGCGACAGTCCAACACCAATTAGCCGCAAATAACCACCAAGCCTCCATCGGCACTTCACCCGTTTGCGCGGCGTAAGCCATAGGGATAGACCAACTCCACACTATGCCTAAAAACATCTGCGGCATGTTGGTGATGCGTTTAGTGAAGGGATAAATAATCGTGAGGATAATACCGACAACGGATAATTTAACCACTAATCCATTGAGTAATAAGACTAAACCAAAAGCGGATAAACCTAAAATAACGAACAGTATCAGCGCTTCTTTGGTGCTGATTTCACCACTGGCCAGTGGGCGTGATCGAGTGCGTTCCACAAAAGAATCGAGATCGCGATCGGCATAGTCGTTAATAATGCAGCCACAGGCACGCATGATCACTACGCCAATAATAAAGATAACCAAGACCTTAAGATCCGGCATACCACCCGCAGCTAACATTAGCGCCATCAAACATGGCCACAGCAATAATAGCGTACCTATGGGGCGGTCGATTCGAGTAAGACGGGAATACACATCCCACTTTTGCTTTAAATTCATTAACTAGGTACTCCCAATACCCTCAAGTTTCCACTCGTTTTCAGGCTTAGCATCATATACCCATGCTTCTCCCGATGCGAATTTGCGCCCTAAAAACGTGTCACAAAAAGCTGACATTTATCGCGATGATGGCAGTCATCACAGTGCTTCTAAACGAGCGTAAGCGACCACTAACCACTTGCTGCCAAAGTCAGTAAAGCTCACTTGAACTCGCCCTTGGGCACCGCTGCCTTCAAAGTTAGTCACTTTGCCGTCACCAAATTTAGGATGATGCACTCTTTGGCCGACGCTAAAGCCGGTATCGTTGGCCACCGCCGACTTTTGGGTACTAAAGCGATTATTGGCCATCGGTGTCGACACCTGCGCCTTTAAGCGGATCTCGTCCACATATTGCGGCGGGATTTCTTTGATAAAACGTGACGGACGGGCGTAATCTTCACGGCCATAAATACGGCGCGATTCGGCATAGGTGATATAGAGTTTTTCCATCGCGCGGGTCATGCCCACGTAACAGAGGCGGCGTTCCTCATCGAGTCTATCGCCCTCTTCGAGCGCCATTTTACTCGGGAAAATCCCCTCCTCGACGCCCGCCATAAACACCATAGTAAACTCCAGCCCCTTGGCCGAGTGCAGTGTCATCAGTTGCACTGCATCGGTAAAGGCATCGGCTTGACCTTCGCCCGCTTCGAGCGCCGCGTGGGAGAGGAAACCGTTAAGTTCGCCCATGTCCTCCAGCTCTTCTGGTAGCTCAAAAGTACGTGCCGCTGTGACGAGTTCTTCTAAGTTTTCGATTCTAGCGTGGGCTTTTTCGCCCTTTTCGGCTTCATACATGGCCTTAAGGCCCGACGCTTGGATCACAGTATCGGCCATGCGATACAGCACCATATCTTGGGTGTCTTCACGCATCGTCATGATTAAGTCCATGAAACCACGCACAGAATTTGCTGCGCGGCCCGCAAGCACTTTCTCGTCGAGCAAACGCACACTCGCCTGCCACAGGGTTAACTCATGCTGGCGCGCCGTGGAGCGCAAAATATCTAAAGTACGATCGCCAATGCCACGGGGCGGTGTATTCACCACGCGCTCAAACGCCGCATCGTCGTCTTTGTTATTAATCAGCCGCAGGTAACCCATGGCATCTTTAATTTCTTGGCGTTCGAAGAAGCGTAAACCGCCGTAGATTCGATAAGCTAAGCCTTTGTGTAATAAGGCTTCTTCCAATACCCGCGATTGAGCGTTAGAACGATATAAAATCGCACAATCACTGAGGTTGCCGCCCTTTTCGTGCCAATCATTAATCCGGCCGACAATAAAGCGCGCCTCGTCCATTTCATTAAAGGCGCAATAGAGCGAAATCGGATCGCCATCGGCTTCATCCGTCCACAACTCTTTGCCCATACGTTCAGGGTTATTGGCGATTAAGGCATTGGAAGCTTTAAGAATATTGCCCTTAGAGCGATAGTTTTGTTCGAGGCGAATCGTGGTCGCCGTCGGGAAATCTTTTAAGAATCTATGTAGGTTTTCAACCTGAGCGCCGCGCCAGCCGTAAATCGATTGGTCGTCATCACCGACTATCATCACATTGGCAGTTTGACCGGCAAGCACGCGGATCCACGCATATTGAATCGCGTTGGTATCTTGGAACTCGTCCACCAAAATATGCTTAAATCTATCTTGATAATGGGTCAACAAATGCGGCTTATTGAGCCATAACTCATGGGCGCGTAATAGGATTTCGGCAAAATCGACTAAACCCGCGCGGTCGCAAGACTCTTGGTAAACCTGATAGATTTTTAGCAGATTTTGCTCAAGCGGAAAACCGCCCGCATCGATATGCTTAGGGCGTAATCCTTGGTCTTTTTTACCATTGATATAACCCTGAGCTTGGCGTGGAGGATATTGTTTCTCATCCAGATTCAAGCTTTTAAGAATACGTTTGATCAAACGCACTTGATCGTCAGAATCGAGGATTTGGAAGCTTTGCGGTAAACCCGCATCTTGGAAGTGAGTGCGTAACAAGCGATGCGCTAAGCCGTGGAAAGTGCCAATCCACATGCGGCCCATATTGGTGCCAGCGACTTTTTCGACTCGCTCGCGCATCTCAGCCGCAGCTTTATTGGTAAACGTCACCGCAAGAATCGAGTAAGGACTCTGCTGTTCAACCTGCATCAGCCACGCAATGCGGTGGGTCAACACCCGAGTTTTACCACTGCCCGCGCCCGCCAACACTAACATGCTAGATTGCGGTGCCGCGACAGCCTCGCGCTGCTTATCATTCAGGCCGTCTAGTAAAGAAGATACGTCCATTCTCGCCTCCAAAAAATCGAGGAGGCATTATAACAGAAGAAAACCCGCCTGCGCGCTTGATCCTCAAGACAAGAGCCACAAGACGAATGACAAGTTGCCGCACCTTGGTTTGTGCTTGTGCTGTAATGACGACATTAATTAAGCACTGTCATTCACGCAATGCTTGTGGGCGGGAATCCAGCTTTTCGGTAACAGAACTTTGTTTTTAGGGTAGGAATTGAACAAATACAAGGCTGTATTAATGACTCATAGAGAGGGTGTTCATCATTCTGTTTCAACGATTAAGCACTGTCATTCCAGTGACACGCCGTGAATATGTCCCTATAGGCTCGACGACGGCATCCATGCCGTCAACGGTCACTTCCATGACAGTGCGTAATCCTATTAACCTTTGAGTATCTCTGTCAGCCAAAGATAAAAGGCGAAAAAGCACGTCGCTGGGTTGCTTTGAGTCGAAGGCGGTGCATAATTTTACGAACGAGATAGCGACCAACCTGGTAGCCTTCCTTGCGCAATTTTTTCACCATTTCACGATTCCCTAAGCTGCCTCGACTTTGTTTAAATAACTGTCGAACAAGGCGATAAAGCTTCAGTGTTTCAAGGCTTATCACGTTTGCAGGGCGTTTATGCCAATCGTAATAGCCTGATTTACTTACACTCATTACTCGACATAACAGTGCTACGGGAAACAGGTTGGATTGCCGTTTGATGAAACGAAATTTTACTTCATTTCTTTCGCAAAGAAGGCGCTGGCCTTTTTTAGAATTTCTTTCTCCATTCGTAATTCTTTGTTTTCTTTACGTAATCGTTTTAGCTCATCACGCTCAGACTCTTCTAAGGTGACACCTTGTTTCAGGGCTTGGTGTTTTTCCTTCCAGTTGTAAAGCAGGCTCGTGCTAACTCCAAGAGACTTTGCCGCATCGGCAACGCTATAACCTTGTTCTAGCACCATCAAGACAGCTTCATCTTTAAATGCCTGGGGATAACTCTTATGTGATTTCTTCAGACTCATATAGACCTCTTAATTTATTGACCATACTGTCTCAAAATTAAGTGTCCGATGGGATTAGACCAGAACA
>NZ_BPFD01000082.1 GCF_019655335.1 Shewanella hafniensis | reverse complement strand
ATATTAGGATTTAAACGCGGAACTGAGCGACTGAACCGAATCGCTAAATAGGTGGCTAAATGGAATCGCTACGCTTAATCACTGAAATGCGTTTGGTAATAGCAGATTTTTTGCTCGAGGGCGATCAGGTGCGCCTGCTCTTGGCGAATACGCTCAGCCAATTGTGTTGCATGTTGCTCAAGCAATTGCTGTCGCTGGCCAGCGGTTGCATCGCCTTGAGCACGCAGTTCGGCATAGGTCAAAATCTGCTTTAATGGCATGCCCGTTTCTTTTAAGCGATTGATAAACTCAATCCACTGCGCCTCTTTCTCAGCATAATCGCGGTGCCCGCTCGCATTTCGCACCACAGACTGCAGCAGGCCGATTTTCTCGTAATATCTGAGCGTGTGCGCCGATAAACCTGTGAGTGCAGCAAACTGACCTATGTTCATAATCTAACGATCCGCAGGATGATTAACACCATCATTAGTAGGCACCTCACCCAGTTCATAGGGATTCACACCTTCGAGGCAACCAATATTGTAACCATATTCATGGGGATTGGAGCGCCGCTGGTGATGGGTGTAAATGCCACAAACGGAGCAGAAGTAATGCTTGGCGGTTTTGGTATTAAATTCATAGCATTTCAGCACATCTTCACCCTTGAGGATCTTAATCCCCGCCAGCGGAACCGAGCCGACAATCGCGCCCTTACGGCGGCAGATAGAACAATCGCAGCGGCGAGGATTTTCAATGCCATTAGGCAGCGATAATTGCAAAACCACAGCGCCGCAATGGCAAGAGGCTGTGTGTTCAGCTTGAATATGGGTGTTTCCGACTCGTTTAATCATGCACTGCTCCTTGTTTCGCTTAATGTTATCGCTAAATGTCCATAACGCTATGGCTTGTCGCTTGTACTTTATACTGCTAGTCTGACCATCTTAAACGAGCGTTTCAACTCGCATTTTTAGATGGACAATTCAATGCCAAACACACTGGAAAACACAATGGAAAAGTTTCTCGCACAGCACCCTATAGTGACCGAAATCCCTGTGGCTTGGGGCGAAATGGATGCGTTGCAACACGTCAACAACGTCGTCTATTTCCGCTATTTTGAAACAGCCCGTATCGACTTCTTCAATCGCCTCTTCCCGCTAGATACCCTATATAAATCAGGTATTGGCCCAGTTATCAGCGAAAATCAGGCCCGCTATAAACGCCCAGTGACTTTCCCCGATACTCTATTAGTGAGTGTCAGCATTAGTGATATTCACAGCGATAGATTTACCATGCATTATCAAGCTTTTAGTAAACAGCAGCAGGCAGTAACCACCTTAGGCACTTCAGTCGCGGTAATGTTTAACTTTAAAACCGGCAAGAAAGCCGAGTTACCCGCAGAACTGCTGACGATTCTCAAACAGCACGAAGTCGCTTAAGCTAACCAAATCGATAGCTAAAGTGCCAGCACACTTTAGGCCATACCTTGAGGGAAGCATATATGTTAGATAACGAAAGTATCGAGATAGCCACTGAACATCAACAGGATAAACAACGTTTTATTATCCCTGTAGATGGCTATGAAGCCGTGTTGGAATACCAATTATCAGGCAAAGATATCGATTTTAGCCGCACCTTTGTCCCCAACGAACTGCGCGGTAAAGGACTTGCCGAACGCTTAGTTCGCCACGGGCTTAAATGGGCCAAAAGCCAAGATTTGACTATCCAAGCCAGCTGCTGGTATGTGCAGAAGTTTTTGAAAAGCTAAATCCAATACACAGGGTAATGGCGCTTGGGATCGGTGGAGAGGTTATTGACTACCAGCGCGACCAGTAAGAGTAATACTGAGCCGAGAAATACTGGCATTAGCGCGTAGAGAAAGCCGAGTTGATGTACGTTCTCACCGCCTATCACGGCAATCAGTGCCGTTGCACCGCCCGGTGGATGCAGAGTGCGAGTCAGATACATGAATGCGATAGACAGGGATACTGCTAAGGCGCTAGCTAGCACCACATAATCGCCACACACTTGGTACACTGCGACCCCAATTAAGGCCGATAAGACACTGCCGCCAATCAAGTTACGCGGCTGAGAAAACTCTGCCAGCGGTGCGCCGTACACAAGCACAGCTGAAGCGCCGAATGAACCAATCACAAACATAGTGCCAACGAGGTTTTCGCTCATATAATTTGCGAGACTCGCGACCAAGTAAATGCCACAGAAAGCTCCCACCCATGACCACACAATCTTTTTAAGTGGCTGTCTTGGTGGGCAAATGTCCTTCGAGCGCATGCGGGTAAAATAGAATCTCATGGTTAATCCGAACCGATAAAAATGAGGCGATACAGATAAGTGATCTGCATCACAGTTAACGGGTCGACAAATTAACGCTTCAGCAGCGCAATTGCAATTGCGCTGACCGAGAGACGGAAAAGATTAAGCACTTTCACCATTCAGGTTGGCGAGCATTTCGCGGATATCTTCAGGAATAGGGCGACTCTTTTCGCAGCTGTAGTCGTAATGCACCAGCGTAGTTTTCACTTCAGCGGTTTTATTGCCGGCTTGCCAGCAGGTTTGCGTCAGCTCGAAACTGCTGTTGCCGATACGGCTGACATAGGTTTTCACCGTAACGCTCTTGCCGTAATAAGTCGGCGCGATAAAGGCCACGGTAAAGCCGGCCACGATAAGATTCCACTGATGTAAATCCAACTCTGGATTAAAAATCTCGAAGATTGGTGTGCGCGCGGCTTCGCACCATACGGGGATCACTGTGTTATTGATATGGCCTAGGCCATCGGTTTCTGTGAATCTTGGGTGGATTTCGAGGCTGTATTCGGTAACTGACATTCGGGCTTCCTTTTTATTGTTATTCTATAAACTGATGAATTTAATGCTTATCGCGATTAAGCTACCCGCACCAAATTCATCCTTTATCCCAAGCCTACCAGACCCTAAAGGCTAAACAAACCTAGACCTTAGAATTGGCAACTGGCAGTTTCTGCCGTTTGCTTGCCATTGGCATCATACTTTTTAAAGCATCCTGCCTTACCCATATCATAAATTTTTTCATATTCTAACTTGCCGCTACGATAGGACTTAAACACGCCATGGCTTTTTGGGTTTTCTAGGTGATAAATTTTGCGCCCTTTGGTCACATGCGAATAATCGGAAAAACCCGGCTCTTCCTGATAAATCACCCCATTGATATAGCGTTTATGGACCACATGTTGTTCATCGATACGCAGCATTTCACTCGATAACTTGCCATTGATGTCGTAACAGACTTTATCTACGGCATAATTGCTATCTAACTCTTCGATGCAATTCACAGCACCGTTATCAAAATATTCCCGCTGTATACCGCAGCGCGCAATGGCGTTATCCCAGAAATAAGGTTCACCGTTCCAGGTTTCACCTTCTTGCTGGCAGTAGTTCCAAAAATGCTTTAACTGGCCATTCGGATAGAAGCTGTAATGGGGGCCAGAGAGACGGTTATTCACCAGCTGACCATATTGAGAGAGTGAGTATCCACCATCTGTGGAATAACTGATACTTGGGCCATATTCCTTACCCGCTTTAAAGGCCTTCATATACTTTAAACGGCCGTTGGAATCGAATCGATATTCTTTATCAACTGACCCATTAGTGTAATAGCTTAATTCGGATAGTCGGCCGCCGCGATACACGCGCTGCTCACCATCTTTAATCGAGCTAGTCTCAGCATTTTTTGAGTTTAACACGCCCTCACAATCGCCTGTGTAAGGCTCTTTTCGCATCATGCATTCATCCTGCGAGGGTTTAAGCTTAACGGCTGCATTAAACTTATACTGACTCAACTCATTGAGATCGCCGTTAGGCTCGAGCCACATTTGTGGGCCATCTAACTCGCCATAGCGATAGTTAGCAACATTGCTGACGGCATTTGGGCCTGAATACCATAAGCTTTCACCGTGGAGTCGGCCCTGATCATAATGTTTAAGGGCAAACATAAAATTATCTTTATTGAATAACTTTGCCTCACCTTGACGTAGGCCATTCTCATAGCTGACTTCAGTCTTGTAGAGATAGGTAACGGATTGCTTAGTGGTAAAAGCATCGTTAGCATCTGGCGTTCGGATATATACCCAAGGGCCTGAACGTTTGCCATCGAGGTAGCTGCCTTCACCGGTTTGAAAGCGATAATCCCCTTGGGTGACCTTTTCCACCCAAGCGCCTTGTTTTACGCCCTTTTGATATTGGCCTTTACTGCCATCGGACTCGAGCCACTCACCATCTTTTACGCCATTGAGATAAATGCCCTTTTCGGACAACTTCTTCGCGCCATCGGTGCTCGAATCGTAATCTGGGGTATAGATTTCGCTCGGGCCATCGGGCACGCCCTTGTTGTAGTGAATAAAGCCGTAGTTATCGGCGTCATCCATAATAGACTGCAACACCCATTTGCCCTGCTTTTGGCCGTCGAGGTACTCGCCTTCCCAATAGGTTTCACGGCTGTCGGCTTCAATCCACTTACCCACTTGCTTACCTAGTTTATAGTCACCGGCATACATCACACTGCCATTGCGGGCATCGTAGGCGGCAAAGTGACCATCAAGCTCACCCTGCACATAATGGGCTTCACTGGCAACGCCAGCCCAAGTACTGCCCATGCTCATATATTCATAGAAAGCGCCAGTACGCGGAATTTTGTCGCTGCCATTTTTAAGCCAATCGATGTCGTCGGCCTCGTAACCAATAGCCACCAGCATAAAGCCGCCATCTTCTTCGACATAGGCACTGCGATCAAAGGTCGCGACTAGACTGTATTTTCGTTCACGCCCATCGGCATCTTTATCGGTGCGAGTCACGGGATAACGCAGCTTGTACTCCACTGCGGTTTTCACATCCGTCGGCGTACCTTCAGAGTTTCGATAACCGATTAAGGTTGGCTTGAGCTTAGATGACCCATCAAGAATCGCTTTGATGTCAGGATCTTGGACACCCTCAGCCTCATAGGTCATACGGTATTGCTGTGGCGGAATTTGGCTTAGCACTTTACGGACACCGCCCACGGTAAATGTGGTAATGGTCGGTGCTACTGCATCGAGCACAACTTGTAGACGCGGTAGTTTAGTCAGCTCTTCCCCCTCAAAACCATAGCCGCGCAGATGCTGACCATCTTCATCCTTGAGCATGACGATCACTTCTTTGGTGCCACCCTTATCGAAGTCATAGTAAAACACCGCCACAATTTCAGCGCGGCCGTAATCGTCAATGCGCACGCCTGGCGCATCGCCGTAGAGCATTTCGCTCCATACGTGCTGGTCTTTTTGATAGAAATCGAGCCATTGGCCGTTAGGAAGATCCACGGGACCGTGAACCACTTTATCGAAATCCGCCGCCACCGCAGCAGGAATGACCGCAAAAGAAGAAAGTAACACAGCACCGACAGCGGCGCATAAATGACGAATCGAAAGTTCCATTTAACTATCCTTTACACCGACACCTTGCGCCTCGTGCGCACCAGTAAACGGGGCGAATTTTAAGCTAAGTTAGACGCTTCAGGAAGTAGCAGAAACAAAAAAGGCCGCAATAGCGGCCTTTAGTAACAATGACTTAACAATCAGTTGTTATACATAGCATTTATTTCATGGGCATACTTATGGTAAATCATTTTGCGGCGCAACTTGAGCGTTGGGGTAATTAAACCCGCTTCCATCGAGAAAGCTTCAGGCAAGAGGGTGAACTTTTTAATCTGTTCAAATCCCGCCAGCTCATGCTGCAACTGCTTTAAGCGCTGCTCAAAATGTTCAACCACATGGCTATGGCGCAGCAATTCTAAAGGCGACTCATACTTCAGCCCTTTGTCCTTCGCCCATGCTTCCAGTGACTCAAACGCTGGCACAATTAAGGCGGTCACATAGTTACGCGCATCGGCAATAATCGCCACTTGTTCGATAAAAGGACAACAGCCCACAGCGCCCTCAACCCGTTGCGGCGCAATATATTTGCCGTTAGAGGTTTTCATTAACTCTTTGATACGGTCGGTAATAAATAAGTTACCTTTCGCATCGAAACGCCCTGCATCACCGGTTTTTAACCAACCATCTTCAAATGCAGCAGCGGTATCTTCAGGACGATTGTAATAACCACGCATCACAGTGTCGCCACGAACTAAAATCTCATCGTCCTTACCCAGCTTAATTTCGATTTCAGGTAGGACTTTACCGTTTGATCCGGCAACACGATTATCCAAGGTGTTACAGGTCACAGTGGCGTTGGTTTCGGTCATGCCGTACCCACAAAGTACAGGAATATTAATCGCATGAAAGAAACTGCCAACATTCACATCTAATGCCGCGCCACCGCAGGGCATAAACTTCAAACGTCCACCGAGCACAGCTTGCAACTTGCTATACACAAGTTTGTTAGCTAAACGCCATTGCAGCGATAACCATAATCCGCCCTTAGCACGACCTTGGCCGACTTCGAACTG
Source organism: Shewanella hafniensis (assembly GCF_019655335.1). Classification (GTDB taxonomy): domain Bacteria; phylum Pseudomonadota; class Gammaproteobacteria; order Enterobacterales; family Shewanellaceae; genus Shewanella; species Shewanella hafniensis. The sequence continues at coordinate 12,729 of NZ_BPFD01000082.1, read as the reverse complement.
ACGCCCGCCAACGCGCATAGCCCAAGCAAACAGCCTCTTACGGCCATCGGCTGACTTGGCGACTTTATCTTGTACGGCGCTGTACACTTTTTCGAGGAAACGCGGCACCACACACAAGGTATGTGGACGTACGGCGCTAATCGCCTCTTTCACTCTTTGGGTATTTTGCAGATAAACGTTATGACCGCCACGGCACAAAACGTAGAAACTCCAACTGCGCTCAAATACATGACTTAATGGCAAAAATGCCAAAGACACATCGCCAGCTTTAAAAGGCAAAATATGATCGTGTTGACGTATAGTCGAGGCCATATTGCGGTAATCCAGCATCACGCCTTTAGGATCGCCCGTGGTGCCAGAGGTATAAATTAAGGTCAGTAAATCATCGAGATTAGCCGCCTGTAAACGCTGGTTAAGCTCAACTTCTTGCTTAATCGCTTTCGCATCGTCCGCTAGTAGGGCATCTAAATGCCAATGCTGAAAAGCTTTGTCGGCTGCGAGTGCCACGCTGGCATCAAAAACAATTACATGCTCTAGGCTTGGGCATAAGGTTTGAAGCTCGCAGGCCATAGCATATTGCTTAGCATCGTCGACAAACATAACCTTCGCCGCGGCATCGTTAACGATAAAGCTTGCCTGCTCGACGGTACTGGTGGGGTAAATCGGCACCACAACGGCGCGACTTTTAAGTGTACCGACATCGGCACAGGTCCATTGTGGGCAATTTTGCGCCAGAATAACGCAACGGTCTTGCACTTGTACGCCAAGTTCGATCAACACTTGTGCAATTTTACTGCTAATTTGGTCAAAGGCCTGCCAACTCACCTGATACCAAGGAGCGGCCATTTCAAAACCTTCCAGCGCTATCGCGTCTTTTAAAGACTCGCTCTGCTGCTGTAATAGTCGAATAACATGATATTGTTCGAGAGACATAAGAGACTCACCTTTTAGCTTACAAGTGTACCGCTTTTGCGCCATTCTACCTGAAGGCCAGCCAAAAACTAAGAGTTTTTGCTCTAATCTTGTGCAAGCTAAGTCCCAATATCGCAATCTATATCCGTTTAGCCGCTAATGACATCTCCCTTCCAGAGGGTTTTCTTGCCCCAAAACAGGACTATGCTCCCAAGTATCATTAAGAGCATATCCCAGATAAACCAATCACCTAGATTGCCGCCATCGCGTAACGATGCAAGGCTGATGGACACCCAAAGGGAATGTCCCGCGACAAACATCATAGTGAGCGTGACATGCAACACTCGGCGACACATACAGCCAAAACCTAAGGTCAAAGCGCAGGCCCAATAAGTGCTGAGCACCAGATGACCCACTAACGGCATATTCAGATCACCACTGAGCCAACCCAGCAGTAAACTACACGCCAGCATAATGCCGACGACCACATTCAGCAGTCGTTGCTGCCCACGGCAAAAAGCCGCAATGAGCCCTTTTCGGCCATCAAACCCAGGCATCAGCAATAAGGTTTCGGTCGAGCGCGAACGCTGCACTCGACTCCAATGCACCAGAGCACAGCTAATCACGCTGAACTGTGCCAACAGCAGTAATACAGGAAAATTCTGATGGAATTGGTGCGATAACACCCCAAGTACTAAACAGACTGCCGGTATAAGCAGCAATAAAATCGTCAGCATAGGACCGATAAAAAAATTGGTGGGATGCAGATAACGCTCAAAGCGGCTCAAAATGCGCATCGATTGCAAATTTGGCAGCCAGAACCAGCCCATTTCGAGGCCATTGAGGTACACGGTTCTCGCCTCAGCACGCCAAGGTAAAGCACGGCAGGCACGGATAATGAAAGCACCTAGCGCCACCAGTGCAATCGCGCTTAACCATAGGGGAATATAAGCTGTAATCAAAGAGATAAATGGCACTAAAACAAACAATAAAAAGGAAGCGTAAAACCACTGAGTGCTGAGTAAACACAGGCAAATAAAGGCAAAACTCATCACCAAGGCCAACACTAAGGTGGGTAGACTAGACGTTGAACCCAAAGCTAAACAAAACAATACGCTTATGCCAAATACGCTGGTTAACACCGCTGCACTTTGGATATAAATATGGCGGCGATAATGGGGAATTAACTGGGCGCACTCGCTCGCCATCAAACGTATGAGTTGCCATGCCACCGCCGCCGAGCTTGAAACGATTCCCATAGAAAACAACAATTCAGCACTGTCGCTTTTGCCCTGCAACGCTGTAATGCAACCTAAAACCATTCCCAGTAAGCCGGTACCTAAAAAGCTCACACTGCCGACGTCAAAACACCAAAGACGCAGCATGCCATTAAATGGATTCATCAACCGCGCGCCTTTCATTTTAGCTGTCGGCGTGATGTTAAGTTCTGGCGCACTCATCTGTGTAGCTCCATAAAAAGCTGTTCCAGATTAAGCGCTTCGTTCTTTAACACGCCCGATATTGGCGCGCTGTGCTCGCCTAAATCCACCAGCACTGAATCACCGACACGACTCAACACAGTGACCGACTCAGGCAAAACCGTTTCGGGCGCGAGAGTGAGTAAACGCACTTGTTCCCGTAGGGAATCGATTTCTTTAAACAGCACTAATTCGCCCTGTTTAATCAGCGCCACATGACTGGCAACCCGCTCGATATCTGAGGTGATATGGGATGAAAACAGTACAGCGGAACCCGATTCGAGGGCGAGATCGAACAAATCGACCATAAATTTACGCCGTACAATCGGGTCGAGACTGGCGACGGGCTCATCGAGGATCAACAGCTCAGGGCGATAGGCCATCGCCATAATCAAGGCTAGCGACTGCCTTTGCCCCACAGATAAACGTTGCACCTGTTGAGTCACATCTAGCTCGAACCGTACTAGCCAATCTTGCTCTAATTGCATGTCCCAATTGGGATAAAAACTGCGGTGTAAATCGAGAGCCCGTTCAATGGTAAAACCTTCATAACCAAAAGGTTGCTGCGGCACATAACCTAAACGCTCCTTTGCCTTTGAGGTTAAGTTTTCGGGCGTTTCGCCTAAGGTAACAATACTGCCTGAATCCGGCATGAGCACACCCAAAGCGCAGCGCATTAGGGTCGATTTACCCGCCCCATTTTGCCCTAATAGCCCAACCACCATGCCCGCCGACAAGGTTAACGATAAATCCTTAAGCGCCCACTTTTCACCTGCGCCTTTACCGCGAAAGACTTTATTCACTTGGCTAAATTCAAGTATTGGTGTGCACGCTTGGTCCATCGAATATCATCCTTTTTTATTCTATTTTATCGATAAGTGACAGTTGGTTAACGCTAGTCTTGCCAGCGTTCATTTATCAATTGCATTAACTCGGACAGGCTGACGCCTAGCTGTTTAGCCTGCGACAACAAAGCATCGAGTTGGGGTTCGAGCATGCTCGCCCCCGATGCCATAGTCTCAGTGCGCTGCGCGACTTTTGTCGCTTGGCCACGGCGGCGTTCAAGCCACCCCTGATCGACAAGCTGCTGAATCGCACGGGAGACAGTCATAGGATTCACCGCAAGATACTCGGCAATCTGGCGTACAGAGGGCAAGACATCATCCACTTGCAGTTGACCGCCCACAATTAAACGCACGACTTGTTCGTGTAATTGCTTGTAAATTGGTTCACCACTACTGGGGTTGACATTTAAAAGTTCTAACATTAGCCTCTACACACTGTATTAATACATTGATACACCGATACACCGGTAGTTAAATTAACACACTCGTCCTGAAATGCAAAAAGGAAAGCGCGCATGATAGATAGCATGACACACAGGAAGTTAAGCAAAACCGCTCAACGCCCTTCGCCAACTCGGCCACGGCATGGCGCTACTAATGCCACATGGTGCACGCGTATTTTAAGCACGCGCATGTTAAGCATAAGCGCACTTATGCTGGCGATGGCAAGTACGACGACGTGGGCGAGTGATGTAAAAAGCCAACAGACACAAGCGGCTGATATCGCTAGGAACATGGCGAATAACACCGACACTTGTTATGTGGAAGGCGTATCCGATCGCCTAAACTGCGGTTTTGTGACTGTGCCAGAAAATCCTAACAAACCCGATGGCAAACAGATCCAAGTGCATTACGTCGTTTTGCCCGCGGTGAAAAACGTCAACCATGAAGAAGCCTTACTCGCCATTGCTGGCGGCCCAGGACAATCGGCCATAGACAATGCCACAGGTTTCGATGCCATGCTGAGCAAAGTCCGCCAACAGCGGGATATCTTGCTGATCGACCAAAGGGGCACAGGCCGCTCGAATCTGCTGACCTGTGATGAAGGCGCGCAATCTCCACTGTCATTCGATGATGACAATGCCGACACTTTAGCCGAAACCCAAAAATGCTTAGCCAAAATCGATGCCGACGTCACCCAATACGGTAGCCTCAATGCGATTAAAGACTTCGAAGCCGTGCGCCAGCATTTGGGCTACAAAAAATTGCATGTTTACGGTATATCCTACGGCACGCGTATGGCGCAGCTTTACATGCGTTTATACCCTGCACACTTAGCCACAGTGACCTTAGACGGCATAGTGCCAATGCAGCAAAGCGTGTTAGAAATCGGCGCATCGATTGATCGAGGCTTTGATTTACTCTTTAAGGATTGCCAAGAAACCACCGCTTGTCATGCCCAGTTCCCTGAGCTTAAAGCCGAATTCGACCAAGTCGCGGCCTCACTCGCCAAAGCGCCTGTGATGGAAAACGTCTACGACCCAGTCACAGGTGAAAAGACTATGCTGACAATGACGCGCGGTAAGTTCTACGGCTCCATCCGCATGGCGCTGTATCAAGCCAATGTGCGCGCCTTAGTGCCCCATGCAATTCATCAAGCCGCGAAACACAACTTCCAACCCATACTCGGTTTGTATTCCCTCACTATCGACAATGCTGGCATGGCGATGGGTATGCACGCATCCGTGGTCTGTGGCGAAGATATGCACCGTATTACGCCCGCCATGCGCGAGCAGGCTCAGCATTCCTTTATGGGCAAAACTATGCTCGAAGGCTTAGAAGCCACTTGTGAAGTATGGAAAGTCCCCGCGGTCGATGACAGCTTTAGCGAGCCCATCAGCAGCGATATTCCGACCTTGTTGTTATCCGGCGAAATCGACCCTGCGACACCACCGAGTTGGGGCGAGTTAGCGATGGAAAAACTCACCAATGCCAAGCACTTTGTCGCACCCTATGCGACCCACGGCGTGGCCTATCAATCCTGCGCCAATAACCTGATCGCCGATCTCGTCCGCTCGGGTTCCGTTAAGGATCTCGACGGCGAATGTTTAAAGAAAGATGTGCGCCGCAGCTTTTATTTAAATGCCAGCTCGGTAGAACCGCTTGATGCGACCGGCACAAAAACCATAACGACTGATGATAACGCCAGCACTGGGGCCAAGGAGTAAGCCATGATCAAAGTATCCAACCTTTCCAAGCGCATCGGTGACGTACAGGCGCTCAATGACTTAAGTTTCGTCGCACAAAACGGCCAAATAACAGGATTACTCGGCCCCAACGGGGCGGGTAAAACGACCTGTTTACGCACGATTTTTGGCTTGCTGAAACCCGATAACGGCAAAGCAGAAATCGAAGGCATAGATGTCGCCATCGACCCTATCGGCGCTAAGCAGCAACTCGGATTATTCCCCGACCCTTTTGGTCTGTACGAACGTTTAACGCCGCGGGAATACATTCGTTATTTTGCCGAGCTAAGCGGCTTATCACCCAAGGAGGCCAAAGAGGCCACCAGCCAAGTGATTGCGAAATTACGTTTGGAAGACATTAGCGATCGCCGCTGCAAGGGCTTTTCCCAAGGCCAAAGGATGAAAACCGCCCTCGCACAGGCCATAGTCCACAGCCCGAGTAATATTATCCTCGACGAACCAACCCGTGGACTCGATGTGATGAGCACTCGCCTGCTGCGTGACATTCTTATCGATCTTAAAAATCAAGGACATTGCGTGCTGTTCTCGAGCCATGTGATGCAGGAAGTCGCCGCACTGTGTGACCAAGTGATCGTTATGGCTCAGGGCAGAGTCGTCGCCATTGGTAGCCCAACAGAGCTTTGCATTCAAACAGGCAAAGACTCGCTCGAAGAAGCCTTTATTCAACTTATCGGCACGGATGAAGGGATAGCGGCATGATGACTCAGCAAAGATTACGGCCGCAGGTTTTAACCTTTAAGGCCTTGATATGTAAAGGCGTGGCATTTAAGAACATGGTTAAAGGAATGACAGCATGAATAAAATAATGGCTATGGTTCGTAAAGAACTCATCGACGCCGCCCGCGATAAGCGCTCCGTGATGGCGGGGCTTTATTACGCCATAGGCACGCCGCTGATCATGTGCGGCCTGTTTATGGTGTTAATTGGTCAGCTAACGAGTCCAGACGATCTTAAGATCACTATTACCAACCCTGATAAAGCGCCGGATTTAGTCCGTTTTTTATCGAATAAAGGTATTAACAGCGGTGAAGCTAAGGACAGTGAACTTAAGGCCATAGAGCTTATCATCAGCACAGACTATGCCGCGCAAATGAACCAAGGCAAAGGCGCCGAGATCACGATTGTTGCCGATAATTCCAATGAAAAACTGCAAAACTCGATTCGCCGACTCGAGAAGCAACTGCAGTCCTACAGCACAGAAATGGGCAGTCTACGGCTGATAGCCCGCGGTATCGATCCCCGCGTGATGCAACCACTGAAGGTCAATGTCCATGACCAAGCGACCAGTGACTCTAAGGGCGGGATGATCTTAGGCATCGCGATTTTCACTATGATTTACTCGGTATTTATCTCGGGTATGAACCTCGCCATAGATACCAGCGCGGGTGAACGTGAACGTAACTCGCTGGCTTTGTTACTTAGTCATCCACTGACGACGCGCCAATTAGTGCTGTCGAAAATCATCGCAGTGAGTCTGTTCGCTTTGCTCGGTTTAGTGCTGATTTTGCTGGTGTCTAAAATCGCTTACACCTTTGTGCCTTGGCAAGAACTCGGCTTTAGCGTCAACATCACCACGGAATTTATGGCGCTGATGTTAGTGGTCGGTATCCCTGTTGCGTTAATGGCCGCTTGCCTGCAACTGTTTGTGTCTTTCATGGCGAAAACCTTTAAGGAAGCCCAATCCTACCTGACTATGGTGCTGTTTGTGCCCTTAGCCTTGTCGATGGCCGCCAGCTACAACATAGCGCCAGATATGCTGCAGTGGCTGCCAGTCTCGGGTCAGCAACAGGCCTTAATGGACTTTATCAAAGGTAAAGACTTGCCCATGTTGCAGTTACTGGTGTCGACCTTAGGCACACTCGCCATTGCGGTATTGCTGGCGTTTGGCATGGAAAGGTCGCTCAAGAGTGAAAAAGTAATCTTCGGTTTGTAAGGTAAATCGATTGCTCAACTTGGCGGCGATCGCCAAATCGTCTCCAAGTTGAAAACCTCAATAACTACGGGAGTTTGTTATGGAAAACGAGTATGTCTTAATGGTGATTATGGTCACCTTCATCATAGGAATGAGTGCCACTGAGATGCTTAAGCACTATCTAAAAGCACGCCAATTTGGAGTAGGCGCCGCAGACGATAGACATCTTAAGGATAAAGTGACTCAACTCAGCCTACAAAACCAAGCACTGATCGAGCGAGTACAAGTACTTGAAAAAATCGTGACAGAGCCAGAGTACGAGCTAAAGCAGCAGATTAATCAGTTATGAGCCCTAAACGAACAAAACAATAAAGCCATTGAATTTCAGTGGCTTTATTGTTTTTACAAGCTAGATAGAAGCTTACTTAGCCTTAGGCCTGAATGGTTTGATAACCGACTCATTGCACTCTAAATACGGGCCTTCCATCAAATCGATACAGTACGGAATGGCGGGGAACACGGCATCTAAACATTCGCGAATCGATTTTGGCTTGCCGGGTAAATTCACTATCAAAGAATCACCCCGTAAACCTGCGGTTTGGCGCGATAAAATGGCTGTCGGTACAAACTTTAAGGATTCAGCACGCATCAACTCGCCAAAGCCAGGCATCATGCGATCGCATACGGCTTCTGTGGCTTCAGGGGTAACATCGCGTTTCGCAGGTCCTGTGCCACCCGTGGTGACAATCAAACAGCAGTCCTGCTCGTCGGCCATTTTGATCAGCGTCGCTTCAATCACATCCTGCTCATCGGGGATCACTTGATAAATCGGCTCCCACTCGCTGGTGAGGTAGTCGTTGAGCGTGTCGATAATCGCCTTGCCTGAGATATCTTCATAAATCCCCGCGCTGGCGCGATCGCTTACCGTCACAATACCGATTTTTGCTTTGCTCATAGGAAATCCCCAATGATGTTGAAATAAAACATACCGAAATAAAAATGTCGACATCTAGCATGGAAGAAGCCGCTGCAGCTTCGACCTTAAGTCGCAGCTAAAATAGCATAAATGCTCGGAAAAGGGGGCGACTAAAACGTGATTAGGTTCGCGCTCTGCCATTGAAAAATGACGAGCGGAAAATCTAAAAGGCAAAAAATCCAAGGTCAACTCAACAGGCTCGCCTTGGATTTTATCGTTAATACAGGCAGGTTTAGCTAACCTGCGCCAACGTAGGTAAGGAGGGAAACGCGCCCTTTTGTCCGCAGGTAATCGCGCCGCAGCGAGTTGCAAACACCACCGCCGCCTCTAAGTGCGCTTTGCTTTCGAGCCTTTGTTTCAAGGTCAAATTGCCTAAATCGTATTCCAGCTCTAAGCCTAAGGCGAACAGGAAGCCTGAGATAAAACTGTCGCCCGCGGCCGTGGTATCGACGGCTGAGATTTTGGGGACGGGTACGCTAAACCTTTGCTGCGCTGTGATGCATTGCACTGGGTTGGCGCCATCGGTGACCAAAATCACCTCAACCCCTTGGGCGAGGCAGAACTGCAGATAATCTTCAAAGCTCTTATCCCGCGCCAGCGCTAAATAGTCCGCTTCTTCGCGGCTCATTTTCAGCACTTGAGTGTAGCGAAAACACTGCTCAACCCGCTCGGCCAGCAAGGACGTATCCTGCCACAGGGATAAACGCAGGTTCACATCGAAACTCACTAAAGTCGCGAATGCATTGGCACAACGCGCACCATAAAGGCTAGTGTTAAAGATGGCGGTTTCGGTAAAGGTATTCGAGCAAAGGTGAAAGATATCAATCCCCTGCCATGGGATATTGTCAAAATGCTGATTGCTGTAGCGCATATCGGCTGTGCCATTTCGGTTGAACTCAAAGGTGCGCTCACCCTGTTCATCTAAATTCACCAGCACAGTCGCGGTAGCGGCGCCCGGCACTTCGGCAAGATAATCGGTCGCCACCCCCTGATCCGCTAAGGCTTGCTTTAACATAACGCCATAATGGTCGGCGCTGATGCCACCGGCAAAGTAACTCTTACCGCCGAGTTTAGCGTAACCCACGGCCACATTAGCGGGCGCGCCACCCGCAATCGGCTGATGATGTTTGCCCGTGGCATCGGTCGGCAGCAAGTCTACTAACACCTCACCGAAACTGAGTAATTCCGTCATTTCCACTCCAACTTTGTATTCTATATTCTGCATTCTGTAGCAGGCAAAAAGCCCACTTTCATGGGCTGTTTTGGGCTTAACATTTTTTCTGTAAAAACAGTTTCTGTAGCAAGATCCGCTTAGAACTCGTATTTAAGCGTCGCACTCGTGGTGCGGCCATTAATGGTACGGGCACGGATGATATTGTTATCAGGGATTGAGCCTTCTTCCGCTTCAGTAATACCAGTGGCATTAAACAAGTTGTTGACGTTTAAAGACACACTCATAGCTTCGGTCAGATTGTAAGTCGCAAAGGCATTTACTTGGTTGTAGCCGTCGAAACTTAAGTCGTTATTATCTTGAGCATAAGAATCCGTGGTACCGATTAAGTTAACGCCCACTGAACCTTGGTCAAAGTTGTAACGGCCCATCAAAGAGTAGATAAAGTCAGCCTGTCTTCTTGGGGTGTTACCCACCACTTCTGGCGTTAATGCATCTTTAGCAATCTCAGCATCGGTCCAGGTTAGGTTGCCTCTAAAGTCGAAGTCACCGATAAAATAGGCAGACTCGATTTCGATACCTTTGGCTTTGTACTTACGGTCGAAGAAACGTTGGCTGGTGGCTTCAAAGTTTTGCTCTTCGGTTTCAGAGTAGAACGCCGTCGCGAACACAGACAAATCATCGTAACGGTACTTAACACCTAACTCATATTGGTCAACGATATCAACCGCATCTTCCTTCGCCACTGAACCATCGGCACGCACTTTACCAAACAATAGACGGTCGGCATTGGCGCGGCCACCGTGGCTCAAGCGACCAAAGGCGGCTAAGTCACTGGAAAATTGATAATTAGCACCTAATGAGTAAGAGGTGTAGCTCCAATCGTAATTCACTGGCTGAGGGTTCGCATTATCGATAGAAGACACGCTCTGCTCAGGGATTGAAATCACTCCATCGAGATTCATATCCACTTGCGATTGCACGCTACCCGCGTAGTTACCGCTGGCATCACCACTGTCATAACGCACACTGGCATCGAGCGACAAGTCACCAAAACTCGAGGCTAACGCGAGATAAGGCGCTTTAATGCTGTAGTCGGTATCGTAATTACGTTGGCAACAATTTCCCCAGTAAGGCACGCCATAACCATAGAGGCCATTGTCAGAATAGGCCGTGCCATCGGCGGCAACCACATCTAATAGCGCGGCATTATCGCCTTTGACTTCCATCAGATAAGAGTTCCACATCCAACTCATGCCGATGTTTTGGGTGGCATTGTAATAGCCTAAGGTCACACTGGTATCGTCGAAGGTTTTAGTCAATTTAAAATCGTTTACGATTGAGCCAAAGTCATTCATCTGCACATCAAAGGTATTGATACGCATGGCTAAACCGTCCATCTGACTACCCGCATTAGGGCCATTGGCGTAAATCAACTTAGCGCCAGTGCCAGCAATACTGGTGGCAATGTCGCTACCGTTAGCCACTTCAGCTGGGAATGGCGCAATGAAGTTGCCGCTCACATCGGAGAAGCGGAAACGGTTTTCGACCTGCCAATCGTTACCTAAATCGAAGGAGGCTTCTAAGCCGACAGAATTCACCACAGGATTCATGCCATCGCGCATATCGCCACGGCGACGTTCGCCGTCGGCACCTAAGCTCAAGGTTGATTGGAAATACGCGGATTGAATCGCATCGGATTTAGCATCAAAACCTGGGATTGAACTGCCATCCGAGTACATAGGCATAGGTAAGTAACCTATGCTTTTATCGTCTAAATGTTTGAAATACAGGCGAACATAGCCTTTATCAAATTCTTTGGTTAAGTTCGCTTTGATCTGGCCGCCTTTATTGGCGTTATAGCCAGCGTCGCGTGGGCCTTCACCGGTGCGCACAAAACCGCCCACATGGAAACGCAGGCTGTCGTTGATGCTAGTGCCGTATTCAAAATCGGTACGGAAGGTATCGTAATCCAGCCCTAAGGTGGTAGCCACACTGCCCGAATCCGAGGTGCCCGTTTTACTGATCACGTTGATAATGCCGCCGGGCGCATTACTGGCCGCAGTCGATGCCGAGCCACCACGGATAGATTCAATGGTTTGCACTGTTGAATCTAAGCGTAAAAAGATGTCTGCGTTACCGAAGGCGATATCGCCAAACTGTAGGATTGGCAAACCATCTTCTTGAATTTGTAGGAACTTAGCACCACCAGACGCCACAGGTAAACCACGCACGGCAATGTTAGCGTTACCTTCGCCACCAGTAGACTCAACCTTCATCCCCGGAATAATACGAAATGCCTCGGCCGATGAACGTGGCGAGCTCACTTCCAGCTCAGCCAGTGACACGCTGCTGACTGACACACTCGAGTCCATAACACGAGTGCCGCGGGCAACCCCAGTCACGGTAATTCTTTCTAAACCTAACGCGTCTTTCTTGGCTTCTTCCTGTTGTGGTGCGTCGGCAGCCCAAAGGTGAGAACTCACCAACACGGCCAATGTACTTAACAAGAATTTCTGTGATGTGCTTTTTATCATTTTTATGTCCCCACCCATATTTGAGATGCAGCCCTATCTCCCCATGGCTGCATCTACCGAATTGTGATTAATCGAAGAACCATCTTAGTGATTGCTCAAGGCCATATCGAACTTAACCTCGAATCAACTTAATCGATTAAGTTAACAAGTTAGCAACTTGGCAACAAAAAGCAAGTGCGTTTTTTGCACAGTTTTGGTTCGCACTCTAGGTGTACTAGGTCAAAGTATTGATTAATTGAAGAAATGTGACAGAAAAATATTTTCTGTCACAGCCCAAATTAGTGCGCATCGAAAGTTAACAAATGACGGGCAGGATCTTTAACGAGATTAAATCCGCTCAGGAGGCATAACAAAATGGCAAAACCAGTGGCGAGGTAGAAGCCATATTTAACATGGCCGAAGATATCGCCCACGAACCCCATCAACAAGGGGCCAACGGCGGCGGACACGGCAATAAAAAACAGAATCACCCCAGCCACAGAGCCATGCTGATCTACAGGGAAACAGCTAATCCCCTTAGAGTTAAGCGTGGGATACATCATCGACATAAACAGCCCGGACAAGGGCAACAAGATAACAGCTGCCTCAATGCCGTAGATCATAGACCCAAGATAACAAGCACTTATCGCGAAGCTAAACCAGAACATTACTTGCTGCCACGGGAAGCGATCGAGCACCCACCCCCCTAAAA
>NZ_BPFD01000081.1 GCF_019655335.1 Shewanella hafniensis | reverse complement strand
ATCGCCAAGCGCCTAATTTAGCTTAATGTGCAAACGTTAAGTTAAAGGAGCGGTAGTTCAGTTGGTTAGAATACCGGCCTGTCACGCCGGGGGTCGCGGGTTCGAGTCCCGTCCGCTCCGCCAACATTAAGAGATAAGCCTCATCGAAAGATGAGGCTTTTTTCGTTATGGTGTCGTGGATATTTTCTCCCAGTGATGCTATCACTCAAGTGGTTATCGTCATACCCAGCCATCCCAATTCCTACGAGTGTACGTTATTGTTATTCGGATCAGTCCGAGATAATTTTAATCTCTTGGCTTGTAGCTGACGCTCTATCCCTACTGGTAACGTCTATCTTTTTCTTGTCCTAATTGACTTAATATCGTTTATATTGAAGTATTTATTATTAAGCAGATACTTAAATTCCAAGAATGATTGAAATTGAGTTATTTGCCCCAAGATAGTCTTAAGTGCTGCAGTTTTGTAGCGTCCATCAATGAGGTCTATGCCATGCTTTATAATTTAACGGTTGTACAATTTAGCAAGATGCTGAAAAATTTAAGCGTTATTCTTGAAAAAGGCGAATGCTTCGCAAACCTCAAGAAAGTTGATATGGCGGTGCTATTAAACTCACGTTTAGCGCCGGATCAATTCAATCTTATTCGCCAAGTTCAAATTGCCTGCGATACTGCCAAAATTGGCGTAGCACGTTTGACTGATAACTTAGATACAGTGCCAAAGCATGATGATAGCGAGACGACGCTGGCTGAGTTGCAAGCGCGTATTAGCTCGGTTTTGGATTATTTAGCAACGTTTAAAGCGGATGATTTTGCTAATGCGGCCACGATCCATGTCTCACAACCACGATGGGAAGGAAAATATCTTACAGGTTATGAGTTTGCCATTGAGCACGCTATTCCGAACATTTACTTCCATGTAACAACAGCCTACGCGATTTTGCGCCACAACGGTGTTGAAATTGGCAAGAAAGATTACCTCGGCGCTATGCCATATAAGTCGTAAATCTAGGCTAGATGTAGTACTGTTGCGTAGCCTAATTGTTGCGCAGCAGCGCTTTGCCGCTCGAGCTTACCAACCTTTCTGCATTACTACCTGTTCTTTCTCTACCTATGTTATGCCGCTTTGTCGCTGGAAATTTAGGACTCGTTAGGGTTCTGTTACGCGGATGAAGTCAATCAATACTCAGTTTTTCATTTCGACCTTACGTCTCGATTATTTTTATCCTGTTAGCATGTGATTTAATTTTGTTGGCTTAGGTAAATGATATGGGCCGTAAGTTTATGAGTCGCCAAATTATCTATTACTTAAATAGTGAATGGCGAATTAACTCATTATAAAGATGACCTGTTTGTTCGTTTTGAGCAGGGATTTACTGGAAGAGCCTATTTAAGGTTCTAATTAAAGGAGTTAGCTATGTCTATCGAATCTCAAGCCGTCGAGAGTCCAACTGATGCAACGACAACTGATTTACCGATGAAGAGCAAGAAAGCAAAAAAAGCCGCCATTACTAGTGGTTTGCGCCTCAAAGACAAGTTGACCCAAGACACTCGCCGTCGAATTGAAATTCTGCACGAGCAACGCCAACTATCCAATCGTTTCGGCGTGGATATAGAAATTGACTAAAGCCATTGGCTTGTCGCTAAGTATTGGATATCACATCTAGATATTTAGCCAGCATGTACAGCTTCACGACGCCCGTCGTGGGGCTTGCTCACTCTCCTTAAGCATTCACTTCTTAAATTCATATTCCATTATCGTGACCATCTCGCCCATATAATCTTCCTGTGAAATCTTTGACCAACCAAGCGTTTGATAAAAGTCTGCTTTGTCTGCGGTAAACAAATAGATTTTTTGCAATCCGAGTGCTTTGGCATAATTAACGACGGCATTGACTAATAATTTCCCCAAGCCTTTATTTCGATAGTGTGCATTAACATACACATTGGCGAGCCAAGGACTCAGGTCGGTTCGGGTATCCATATCTGCTGCAGTTAATGAGGAGGAGCCCATGACTTGGTTAGCGTCTTCACAGATAAACATCTTAGGAATGGCGGCGTCAGAGAGGTACTCGCTCATTTGCTCGATGAGTGTGGTGATTGTGGCGTCCGCAGAACTTAAATGTGCCCATTCTTGATGATGCCATTGTGCCAGTGGTGGAATGTGCTGTGGGGCCGATTTTAGGTCGATAACTTTCATATAAATCTCTGACGTGTGTTATGCAAAGGACTTAATGGTACGACATTATGGCGCGAATACTTAAGTCCGTTCGCTGGTCTACATTATGTGGCGGCAGGTTTGATTGAGCAGGTTTGACTGAGTATACCGCTTAACTTGGGAGTGGCAGAAATACGCTGGCTTCGAGTCCACCTTGTTGCGCGTGGCTAAAGCTAAGTTCGCCCTGATAACTGCCGACGATATCTTTGCAGATAGATAATCCTAAGCCATGGCCTTGGATGCTTTCATCTAACCGAATGCCGCGCTCGATGATAATCGACAATGCGGCATCGGAGACGCCTTCGCCGTCATCGCTGACTAGGATCCCATAACCTGCGGTGGCAGCCGTTTGATGCACTATACTGATCTCAATGTTCTTGCGGCTATGTTTGCAGGCGTTATCCAGTAAATTGCCTAAGAGTTCGAGTAAGTCATCGCGGTCAAACGGCATCACTAAGCCGCTGGCGTAATGGCTATGAATAATGCGGTCTGGGTAGATGCGCTGCATTACTTGAATTAGCGGCGCAAGATCGTCATCGAGCACGGTATAACGCCCTGGAGTGGAAAGGCCGACAATCTTAGTCCGCTTAAGCTCTCTCTCAATGATGTGGTGCAGGTTTGCGAGCACCTTGCTGCCCTCAATCCGCTGTTCAGGCGGAAGGCTTTCTAGGTAGGACTGCAGCCCTTGTAGCGGACGCTTCATTTCGTGGGCTAAATTACCCAAGGCATTGCGGGAGCGTTGTACTCTTTGGCCCAATTGATTGACTAAGCGATCTATCTCCTCAATCAGCGGAATTATTTCGCTCGGCATTTGATCTGGATTGATTTCTTGCCCTTGGGTGCGCATTTGCCGTATGGCTTCGGGCATCTGCTCTAAGGGTTTAAAGCCGCGTTTAAGTAGCTGATACTGCGCTAGTAATAGAATAACAATCGTGAGTAACACGGCCGCGCTGGCAAAGGCTAAAAAGTGTATTTGAGTTTGTTCGAGCTCGCTGATGTCTTCTGTCACCCACAGAGTCACTAATTGATCATCTTTGATTACGGCCTGACTGAACATCAGCCAATGTTCTTTGCCGACAAACTCAGTGGCTTGGTGCTGCTCACCGGCGGTCAGTTTTGGCATGTCCACGTTATGGTCGAATAGGGAGCGTGAGCGCAGGGTTTGTTCGCCGATTTGAATTGCAAAATAATGCCCAGAATTAACCCTGTGGTACACATTGGGTAAACGGTCGGAGGTGAGCGCCCAGGTGCCATCGGGATTGTGATTCAGAGCGGAGATCAGGCTGTCGGCATCGTGTTGTAATCGCGAGGCAACAAAGTCTTGGGTTAATACTTGGATACCTTGGTACAGAAAATACAGTAACAGCACCATGGCAAAGGTGAGCGTGATCAGCAGATTGCGCGTTAGATAACCCTTGAGTGAATACACGCCTTTTACTCCTTGAGTCGATAACCTTGGCCGCGGCGGGTTTCGATATAATCCTTGCCTAAGCGTTGGCGCAGGCGGTTGACGTACACTTCGATAACATTGCTGTCTTTGATTTGATCTTCTTCGTAAATACGTTCACTGAGCTCTGATTTAGAGACGATCTTGCTGGGATTGACCATTAAATAATGTAGCAGCCGATATTCAATCTTAGTCAGTTCTATTACTTCACCATCGACATTGGTAACGGCTTGTTTGTCGACATCGAGGGAAACGCCCGCATGTTGCAACACATTGTCGGCGCGGCCAAAGTGGCGGCGGATCAACACTTCGAGCCTTGCGAGTAGTTCTTCAATGTGAAAAGGCTTGCCGAGGTAATCATCGGCACCCGCCTTGAGGCCGTCGACCCGCTCGTGCCACGCATCACGAGCGGTGAGGATCAGCACTGGCATGGCTAAGCCTTTTTGTCGCCATTGGCCGAGGACTTGTAAACCGGGTTTGCCGGGCAAGCCGAGATCGAGGATCACGGCTTCGAAGTTTTCTTCTTCGCCTAAAAAGGCACCGTCGATACCGTTATCGGAGTGCTCGACGGTATAACCCGCCTTGTTAAGGGCGGGAATGAGGCGCGCGACCAGATCGGTATCATCTTCAATCAATAGCAAACGCATCAGTCGACCTTTTCCTTTAGCCACTCGCCGGTTTTGGCGTCAATCTTGATTTCATACACTATGCCATCGTCACGGAGGATTTCGAGCTCGTAGATGATCCTTCCATGTTTTTGCTCGACTTCTAAGTCCAGCAGTCTCCCCTGCAGGCGTGATTCATAGCGTTGCATTATGGTGTCGAAGGGCAAAACCTTGCCCTCCTTAACCCACTCGACTACTTTGTTTGAAAGATCATCGTCGTGGGCATCAGTGCTTGCACTGCTAATCATTCCAACGGCCAAAGCCAGGAATATTAACGGTATCTTCATCGAATATGCCCTTCTCTGCGAGGTTGTGACAATTGCTGCATTGACTGAATGAGCCGACTTTGGGGTTATCTTGCACCATACGCCTTGGGATATCATCGTGTTCGTGGATAAAAAATGCCTGTTCTGTGATCTTCTGCGGCCCTGCGCTTGCGAGCAGCGGCGTGCTGTTTTTCATCACCTTACCATTTTGTGCCGCATGTTGAACCAGATATTCCTTAATTCTGGCAGTGACTTGAGGATCTAGGCTGGCGTTGTCACCAAAGTGATTCTCAAGATTGGCGGTAATGGCGCGCCACTTGTCGGCGGGCAGTAAGTTCGCGGAATAAGCCATGTGGCAGCTGCCACATTCTGCCGTATATTCCGCATTTTGTGGAATGGCGCGGCTGAGCTCGCGGCCATCGTCAGCATAGCCTGTGCCGGTTAAGGTTAGACTGATACCGATAACGCCAATGGCTAATGCCGCGGCTGTGAGTGATGAACCTAAGAACCAACTAATAGGGTGTGCTTGTTTAGTCATGACATCTTCCTTTTTGTGCCGTTACCTTCTGTTGAAGGTATTAATTGCTCTAATTGAATGAGTGATAAGGTCGAAATTTGGCGGTTATTGCAGGCTTAACCAGAGTAAGGCATCGCCTTTTTCCTGCGGCGTGCAGTCGCGTTTAAAGGTCCAGTTACAGTTACGGCTAAACCATTTCTCGATTTTGGCTGAGTCGGTTAACCGATCTGCGGTAATCGACGGCGCCATAGGGTCAATGGGTTTACGGGTATTTTGGTGCATCCCCATGTCGGTGACTTTGGCGGTATGGCAACTGGCGCAGCTGCGCCCGTCCATGTCCTGTAGCCAAAGCTTTTGTCCCGCGGCGGCGCTAAAGGGTCCTGCGCCTTGGGCTTGATAGCGTTGCAGTTGCGTGCCAATGCGCTCGGCGCTAAGCGGCAGGCTTTGCACTTTACTGTTGGCGGCGCTAGCGCTGAGGCTAGTCAGCAGCAAGGTTGAAATCGCGACAAGGGCAAGGCGACTTTTAATCGTGTGTCTGGTGAATCTGTTCATAGGGCATTCCTTTTGGGCTGGATGTCTTGTTGCTAAGCAAAGTGGCTAAGGGATTAATCTTCTTGTTCCACAGGGCGTTGTTTCTTGCCCGTGACCATGGCTCTGACTAAGTTTTCTTTGTGTAACAGGCTACTGACGATGACGCCGCCAACATGGATAACCACGAGGAACACAGTGAAGTTGGCAAAGAATTCATGGACTTCTTTTATGACGCCTTCAGGCCAAGTGGCGAAAAAGCTTGTGGCTAATGGGCCGTGTCCGTCGGTGGCGTACAGAGCCATGCCCGAGAATCCCGTGATGGCGATGCTGGCAATCAAGGCCACTATCATCATTGCCCCTGCGGGGTTATGGCCTATGTAGTCTTTGCCTTTGCCTGTGATGAGTCCTTTGAGGTACACCAGCACTTCTTTAGGGCGAGTGACAAAGTTACTAAAACGCGCATTGTGGGTACCAATCACGCCCCACAGCAGACGAAACACCAGTAAAATTAAGATGCTATAACCTGCGTAACTGTGGATGGTCATCCACTCGTCTTCGCCTTCAGTGAGGTAGGCTAAGGCAAAAAAGCCGACGAGTGACCAATGGAATATGCGGATCAACAGGTCCCAGACTTTGATGGTTTGCAGTGTGTTTGATGACATGATGTGACGCTCCTAAGTGGGTTTAGGTGTAGGCTACTTAACCCAAACTTAAACCTCGCTTAAATTTTGAGGCGCGAACATTTATTCGAATTGATAGGCTTGAGTGGCGCGGTTGCTCGGGTGGTGAGCCTTAAATGTCAACGAAAACTCACTTGTTAACCTATTGGTATTACGGTAGATTCTGCCACCTCAATCGAGTGAAGGGATTAACTTATTTATGTCTACCGCCGTTATTCGCGCTTTTATCAGCCGCAATCCGAGTCGTAAATCCTTTTGTATTTATGCCGTTTTATTATTTTTGACTGAAGTCTTAATCGCTTTATATGCACCTGCGGGTTTTATTCGTGGTTTTGTGGGCGATGTATTGGTGGTGATCTTGCTGTTTTGCATGGTGCGGGCTGTCGTTCCTCTAGCAGTCAATTCGGTAGCCAATAGTAAAGACGAGGGCATTAAGCGCTTATTTCAAACTCCTTGGCTGGCGCTTGCGGTATTGCTGTTTGCCTTTGCCATCGAGTTTGGCCAGTATTGGGGCTTAGTCGACAAGTTAGGCTTGGGTGGAAATCGCTTGGCGCGGATAGTGATAGGTAGCCATTTCGACCCACTCGATCTCGTGGCTTATTTTGTCGGTTACTTGATCTTAGTGGGCTGTTATTGGAAAAGCCGCCAGTCCTAGTATTTGAATCCGCAAGAGCCGCGTGATGTGTGTTTTCGCGGATAAGTAGGCGAGATAAGTGGGGTTAGGGGATGCAGCAGATAACGGGGTTTTCACTGTTAACAGCACGTACTGATGGACTTGAGCCTAATCCACTGAAAATATCCCTGTATTTCAATGGCCAACCTACTCACACTTTTATCGCTGGTCGAGTGATTGAAGGTCAATACCGCTGCGTTTTACCCAATAACACCTCGGGGTATTTGGTCATCACTTCTTTCGATTGTCCCTTCGAAGAATCAACCGAGTTTAGTCTGCTTGATGAAGGGTTTAAGCTTATTACGACGACATCTTTGGCGCAAATGTATGATTCATTCCTACTGCACTCACACTGGCCCATGGCGGATAACCGTGTGCGGTTGCACTATTACGGTCAGTTTGTGCTGGATTTAGTCATTACTGCGAGCTGCTCTTGGTTAACAACTCGGCCGAAACTTAAGCTGATTGAAGTTGTTGATCCCCAAAGCGATCCGCAAACGGCCGCCGCTATGGCCGAATTAGCTCAACGTTTAGCGCAGATTGATAAAATCAACTGAGTGAGCTTTGAATTAAATTGAGTAAAAAAGAAAGGGCTATTCGCCCTTTCATGTTTATCATTTATATCTATTACTCATGCGGAAAGTTTTATAAGCCTGTTTACAAAGACATTTAAAAACCTAAATAAAAGCTTCCTCACATCAGCTTGTTTGAGCACCAAAACCTTAGAAGAAACCTAAAGGATTAACATCGTAACTTATCAAGAGATTCTTGGTATTTTGATAATGGTTGAGCATCATCTTATGGGTTTCGCGGCCGATGCCGGATTTTTTGTATCCACCAAAGGCGGCATGGGCAGGATAGGCGTGGTAACAGTTAATCCACACGCGGCCCGCTTGAATGCCGCGTCCCATGCGTTGAGCCGTGTTCATGTCCCGCGTCCACACGCCTGCGCCTAAGCCGTACTCAGTATCGTTCGCGATCGCTAAGGCTTCGGCTTCATCTTTGAAGGTGGTGACCGAAATGACAGGGCCGAAGATTTCCTCTTGGAAGATACGCATCTTATTGTGGCCTTTCATAATCGTCGGGCTGATGTAATAGCCTTCACTTTGGCCGCCATCGAGTTGGCAAAGTGTGCCGCCGAGTAGCACCTGCGCGCCCTCAGCCTTACCTATGGCCAAGTAACTTAAGATTTTATCGAACTGTTCTTTAGAGGCTTGAGCACCTACTTGAGTGTCGGTATCTAATGGATCGCCTTGCTTAATGGTTTGCGCGCGGGCGAGCACTTTTTCGATAAAGCGATCGAAAATCGACTCTTGGACTAGCACCCGTGATGGGCAAGTACAGACTTCGCCTTGGTTAAAGAAGGCGAGTAACATACCTTCGACGGCCTTATTTAAATATTCGTCTTCATGGTCCATCACATCGGCAAAAAACACGTTAGGCGATTTGCCGCCAAGCTCAACGGTCGATGGAATTAAGGATTCGGCGGCGCATTTTAAAATGTGATAGCCAATTTCGGTGGAGCCCGTAAAGGCAAGCTTAGCGATGCGTTTGCTGGTGGCCAGTGCTTGTCCTGCTTCGGCACCAAAGCCGTTGACTACGTTAAGAATACCCGCTGGTAATAGGTCTTCAATCAGCTCGAGCAAGACCAGAATCGAGACTGGCGTCTGCTCCGCAGGTTTGAGTACCACACAGTTCCCCGCCGCCAGCGCAGGGGCGATTTTCCATGCCGCCATCAAGAGTGGGAAATTCCAAGGAATGATCTGCCCGACCACGCCCAAGGGCTCTGGGAAGTGATAACTGACTGTGTTGCCGTCGATATCGGCGGCGCTGCCTTCCTGTGCGCGGATACAACCGGCAAAGTAGCGGAAGTGATCGACGAATAAGGGTAAGTCGGCGTTTAAGGTTTCACGCACCGCTTTACCGTTTTCCCAGGTTTCGGCGACGGCTAAATATTCGAGATTTTGTTCGACCCGATCGGCAATGCGCAGTAACAGGTTTGAGCGTTCGGTGACTGAGGTTTTACCCCATGCTTCTTTGGCTGCGTGGGCGGCATCTAACGCTAATTCAATATCTTGGGCATCGGATCGCGGGATTTGGCAAAAGTTTTGGCCATTCACGGGTGAGCGATTGTCGAAGTATTTGCCATTGACCGGGGCGACCCATTTACCTCCGATAAAGTTGGCGTATTTTTCTTTGAAGTTAACGATTGCGCCTGCGGTTCCGGGTTGAGCATAAATCATAGAATCATTCCTTCTTGTTGATTAGCTTAGTGTTCTCTAACGTAACACTTGAGACTTGCATACCTAAGGTGCATCGCAAGGAGGGTGCCAAACTGGCAAGAGTTGTACACTTGTTGTGCTAACAGTATGATGAAAAGCTAATTTTGCAGATTTGAAACAGTATGGGCACTCAGGGAGTGAGGTGTGTCCTGTGGTCACTTTGTCATCGAACGGCACACTCAAGTGTGCCGAAACGGAACACAGCTCGGGGGAGCACGGCTATGACAGTTAAACCGCATTTACCATCGACACAGACGTGGTTGGCCGATTCGTGGCAGCGCAGCATTGGCGCTGGCTTGTCCGAGTTTCAGTTACCCCAAGAACTTAGGCTCGATGCTAGCGAACTAAAGCAGAAACATGAGCAATATCAAATGCTCATAGCATTAGTACAATCCCATGCCTTGCCCTTGTTTAATCAGTTGATGGCGCATTCTAATAGCCGACTCTTGCTCTCCGATGCCGAGGGTTATGTGCTCAGGCACTGGGGCGTGAGCCGCTACTCCACAAAACTGGCGGATGTGGCTCTGGATATTGGGGTGAATTGGCTTGAGCAACACAAGGGCACCAATGCGATAGGGACGGCGCTCACCGCCAAACAAGCGGTATCTGTGGTGGGTGAGCAGCATTTTATTCGTCAGAATCGTTTTATGAGTTGCACTGCTTGCCCAATATTTTCCCCTCAAGGTGAAATGCTCGGGGTGATAGATATCACCAGTGAGCAGCAAAGGCACACCCAGCAGACGCTGATGTTAGTGTCGAGTTTGGCGCAGCAGGTCGAGACCGCGCTTTTGTGTCATCTGCCTGATAGCCATTATCGAATCGATTTAGCGGCGCAGCCCAATCTGCTCAGTTCGGGTTGGCAGGGTATAGTGATAGCCGATAGCGATGGCCGCATCGTTGGGTATAATCCCATGGCTAAACAATTGCTTAATCAAGCTAAGGTGGGTGATAGCGTAGAGCAGTACTTAGGCGATAATTGGAGCCGTGCGGGTGGTTTTAATCAACATTTAGACTTGCATCTACAGACTCAATCCTTAAATATTCCCAGCGCCAAGAGTCGGGTGGCGATGAGCAATAAATCGCTCAATCAATTGGGTGTGCGGTTTCACGATCCTCAACTTGAGCGCGCATGGCAACATGCCAATAAGGTGATCACTAAGCAAATTCCGCTGTTAGTGCTCGGTGAAACCGGCGTCGGTAAAGAGCAGTTTGTTAAAAAGCTCCACGCCCATAGTGTGCGGCGCAGCGAGCCCTTAGTGGCGGTGAACTGTGCGGCATTGCCCGCTGAGTTAGTCGAATCTGAACTCTTTGGTTATCAGGCAGGCGCTTTTACTGGGGCGAACCGCACTGGATTTATCGGCAAAATTCGCCAAGCCCACGGCGGTTTTTTGTTTTTAGATGAAATAGGTGAAATGCCGCTGGCGGCACAGAGTCGTTTACTCAGGGTATTGCAGGAGCGCGAAGTGGTGCCCGTTGGCAGTAATCAAAGTTTTAAAGTCGATATCCAAATCATTGCCGCGACCCATATGGATTTAGAGCAACAAGTGGCGCAGGGGCTGTTTCGGCAGGATTTATTCTATCGATTAAATGGTCTACAAGTGCGGTTACCTGCACTGCGCGAGCGGCAGGATATCGAGCGCATTATCCATAAATTGCATCGTAAACATCGCATTGCGCCGCAGGCGATCTGCCCTGAACTGTTAGGGCTACTGGTGCAACACGACTGGCCGGGCAACTTGCGTGAGCTGGATAATCTTATGCAAGTCGCTTGCTTGATGGCTGAAGGAGATGACACCCTAACTTGGCAGCATTTACCCGATTATCTTGCACAAAAATTAGCGGCAGGGCCGTTAACAGTGGATCCGTTAAACACACAGCTGTTAAATGAAAAGCAGCCGTTAGGTGAAGAGGCTAAAACCGGTCAACATTCGGCATCACATCCGCTGGCTGGCAAAGTTACGCGTGACAACACTGCGACGCTGCCAACTACCACTGCGGTGCAATCGGATTCTCTCCACGAGGCGATTTATAGCAATGTGCTACAGGCATACCAAGCCTGTAATGGCAATGTGAGCCAATGCGCTAAGCGTTTGGGGATCAGCCGTAATGCCTTGTATCGTCGATTAAAACAGATGGGACTTAAGGGTTAATGTTAGCTCGCGGCGCTTATCAGTAAGTGTAATAAACAACGCAAAGCTCGCTTATCACGCCCATGACTAACCAACTCGCAATGGACTAAAACTGTGAGATTTTAGTCCATAAACTCCGATTTCGGAGTCAGGTAAAATGAGGTCTTGTTGTAGCTTATTCATGCCTAATAGGTTTTATTGATTCATATAATCGATAAAGATCCTTTCTTTTAATTACAAATTCAGAACTATACTGCGGGCAGGCAGAAAAGAGCTTGGCGTTATGCATAGAGAGGAACTGTTATGCATCTGACTAAAAGCCTTTTAATTATTTCTATGGGTCTGGCATTAAATGTACAGGCTCAAACTTTACCAACAAATACCCTGACACGTGACAATGGCGCCCCTGTGGGTGATAACCAAAACTCGACCACAGCGGGCAGTAATGGCAGCGTGTTATTGCAAGATGTGCAGCTTATTCAGAAGCTACAACGCTTTGCCCGTGAACGTATTCCTGAGCGGGTTGTTCATGCCAGAGGCACAGGTGTGCACGGTGAGTTTGTATCGAGTGGTGATTTTAGTTATCTGACTCAAGCGGCACCCTTTGCACAGAAAGGCAAAGTCACGCCTGTGTTTGCGCGTTTTTCTACTGTTATCCACTCGAAAGGTTCGCCAGAAACGCTGCGCGACCCCCGTGGATTTGCGACCAAATTTTATTCGGACCAAGGTAACTGGGACTTAGTGGGTAATAACTTACCCGTATTCTTCATTCGCGATGCGATCAAGTTTCCTGACATGGTGCATTCACTCAAACCATCGCCAGTGACCAATATGCAAGATCCGAATCGTTTCTTCGATTTTTTCAGTCACGAAGCGGGTTCAACCCATATGTTGACTCAGGTTTACAGTAACTTAGGTGTACCTGCCAGTTATCGTGAAATGGACGGTTTCGGTGTGCATGCGTACAAATTTGTAAATCGAGATAACCAAGTTAAATATGTGAAATTTAACTGGAAGAGTCTGCAAGGTGTTAAAGGCTTACGTCCCGATGAAGTGGTTAAAGTCCAAGGACAAAACTTTAACCATTTAACCGATGATCTTTATAGTGAGATCAACAAGGGTAACTATCCTAAGTGGGATCTGTACGTTCAATTACTCGACCCGACTGAGCTTAATAAGTTTGATTACAACCCGTTAGACGCCACTAAGGTGTGGCTAGATGTGCCAGAACAAAAAGTGGGCACTATGACGCTGAACCGCATGCCTGCAAACTTCTTCCAAGAGACTGAGCAAGCGGGATTTGCGCCATCGAATTTGATCCCAGGGATTGAGCCTTCGGAAGACAGATTACTGCAAGGCCGCATGTTCTCCTACGCCGATACTCAGCTGTATCGACTCGGCGCGAATTTGTCGCAATTGCCGATTAATAAACCCTTAGTGGCGGTGGCAAACCACAACCAAGAAGGTGCGGGCAATATGGGGCATACCCAGTCCGATGTGAACTATCAACCGAGCGTACATTTAGCCTTGGCCGAAGATAATCGTTATCGTGCGGTAACAACTGCGCTGACGGGGACTGTGCAACAGACGGCTATTAGCAAGCAGGATAACTTTAGCCAAGCGGGCGTCTTTTATCGCAGCTTGAGCAAGCAAGATAGAGCAGATCTGATCACTAACTTGGCCGATGACTTAGGCAAAGTGAACGATACCAATGTGAAACATCAGATGCTCAGTCACTTTTATCGTGCAGACCCAGAGTTTGGTGAGCGTTTAACCAAGGCCGTAAAGGGTGATCTGGCTGACGTTAAACAGCGTTCAATCTGATGTTGTTATTTTTAGGACTGTTTTGGTCGCAGAGATTTGCACGTTAACAGTCCAAACCGAGTAAGTCCCGCAAGACGTAAACAAGCTCTTTTCTGCCCAGTTTAAGAGGGCGTCTTGCGGGCATTTCGTCACCTCTTATTGTTTAAATCTCTATTTTTGCTGCGCGGGAGTTATTGATGAAACACAATATTACTATCTTATTATTGATGATTGCGGCATTGAGTATGTCGGTCGTGATGGGCGCAGGTTCGGCTCAGGCATCCGCAACTGTCAGCCAAGCGGACGAGCCCGATGCTGCACAAGTACAAGTACAAGTGCTGGTGGACTACTTTTTTGCTGCCGCGCGTACTGGCGATATCACAGTGCTTGAGCATTTTCTCGATGCGGGCTTCCCTATTGACCAGAGAAATAGTCAAACCTATACCGCGCTAATGGTGGCGGCTTATAACGGCCAAGAGGCTGCAACAGATGTATTACTTGAGCATGGTGCTAATGCTTGTTTGCAAGATAAGCGTGGTAATACGGCAATGATGGGCGCTGTGATTAAGGCCGAATTCAATATTGTAAAGCGGCTATACGCGAAAGAATGCAATGCGAACCTAACGAATAATGCCGGAATGACCTTGACTGAGTTTGCCCGTTACTGGGGTCAAAGTGGCGCTTTACAGCAGGCGAGTTTAAAGCAATAAAGACGCTAGATCTTGCGCCCGATCACTCTTGGTCATTATCTTTAATCTGTTTAGATCTCAGCATTTACTATTAGCAATAAGTCTGCTTGTTAATGATGTCTATGCCTTTTATGGTAACTTTTTGAATATCGTTTAATACGGTTTGGCCTTCGGAGAGCGATTTATGTTTGATGCCTTACTACTGACGCAAGAAGATAAACGTACGTTTGCTCAAGTTTCACAAATCACAGAAGCTGATTTGCCAGAAGGGGAAGTCTTGGTTGATGTCGCCTATTCCTCGCTGAATTATAAAGATGGTTTAGCTGTGACCGGTGCTGGCAAAATCATTCGTCAGTTTCCTATGGTGCCGGGCATCGATTTTGCGGGGGTCGTGCGCGAATCAACTGATGCGAGATACCAAGTTGGCGATCAGGTGATTTTGACAGGTTGGGGCGTGGGCGAAAATCACTGGGGTGGTATGGCGCAAAAAGCGCGCGTTAAAGCCGACTGGCTGGTGCCTATGCCGCAAGACTGTGATGCCGCTAAAGCCATGATGATTGGCACGGCTGGGCTTACGGCTATGTTGTGCGTGCAAGCGCTGCAGCAGGCTGGGGTAACACCGCAAAGTGGGGATATTCTTGTTACAGGTGCCAGTGGTGGTGTGGGTTCTGTGGCGGTGACTTTGCTCGCCAATGCTGGCTATCGTGTGGCTGCCTGCAGTGGTCGAGTTGAACAGAATGCGCCTTTATTGAAGGAGCTTGGCGCCGCAGAAGTGATTGATCGCAGTGAGCTTGAACAGGATGCTAAGCCGCTTGAGGCGCAGCGCTGGGCGGGTGTGGTCGATACCGTTGGCAACAAGATCCTCGCCAAAGCATTAGCGCAAATGCAATACGGTGGTGCAGCCGCTATCTGTGGTTTAGCGGGCGGTTTTGCATTACCAACAACCGTTATGCCGTTTATTTTACGGGGTGTGAGTTTACTGGGAATCGACTCTGTTTCTTGTCCATTTGAGAAACGAAAAGCGGCGTGGGAAGCTGTGATTAAAGCACTGCCTGCACATTTCTATCAGCAAGCTTGCCAGCAGATCTCATTGGCAGAGGTGCCTGCTTTCGCGAATAAAATTATCCAAGGCCAAGTCACAGGGCGTGTATTAGTTAAGCTGTAATCTAGCTTCTAATACTTTAAAGCGATGGCAACACTGAGGTGTTGCCATCTACGACTATGCCATCCGTTTTACCAAGTTTACTTGTCTTCATATTGGCTATTTCGGCAGTGTAATAGTCACTTCAAGACCGGTTGGTTCGCGGTTCTCGGCTTTAATCTTACCCTTGTGGGCGGTAATCGCCGCTTCAGTGATTGCCAGCCCAAGTCCCCAGCCACCGCTTTCTCTTTGCCGTGCAGAGTCTGGGCGATAGAAGGGTTTGAAAATGGCATCGAGTTCGGCGGCATCTATGCCTGGTCCATCGTCTTTTATCGTGATTTTTACCTGATCAGCTGTTGCACTTGCCTGTAACTGAATGTCGCTTGCGGCATAGCGAATTGCATTACGCAGCAGATTTTCAATCGCGCGGGAAAGTGATTTAGGAAAATGCGCTAACTCAATTTCTTCATCGATATCGATGGTAATGCTTTTACCTTGCTGTTCTGCTTCAAATTCCGCATCGTCTAAAACTTGGCTCAGGGATTCTGCCAAGCCTAAATGTACTTTGGTTTCGTTAGTGCTGAGCTTGACCCGCGAGAGTTCTAACAATTCACTGATAAGCATTTCGAGTTGCTCGGCTTCATAGCCGATACGATCCGTTTCTGCCGTTTGCTGGCCCTTTTTACGGGCGAGGGCTAACGACAATTGTAAACGGGTGAGCGGGGTACGTAGCTCATGGGAAATATCGCCCATCAATCTCTGTTGATTGTTCATCATAGATTCGATGGAGTCGGCCATGCTATTGAAGGCCTTAGCTAATTGGCCTATTTCATCTTTACGCTGTGTAGTGGACTTATCGACACGATGACTTAAGTCACCCTCTGCGAGGGCATTAGCACTCTTTTTAAGTGAATTTAATGCTTTACCTAAATGCCACGCGAGCAAGCCACATAATAATCCCGAAAGGAAAATCGCTAGGCTTAAGGTTAATAACTTATTTTCGGCGAAGAAGAAGAACCAAGGCCGTGGATGGTTATCCGGTAGGCGGCCATAAAGTGAATAGGTTTCAGCGCCCAGATTAAATTGATAGGGACCAAACACCAGCTCATCTTTAAACTGATGGCTAATCGGTTGTTTTTCTTCATCTGCCATCAGCATAAAGCTGCGTACACCGCGACTCACCCTGTGTGTGTTGACGACTTGGCCCTGGCTGTTGACGAGATAAACTCGTAGTGGCTTGCCTTCCATGTCTCGATGTCTTTCCCAGCGCCGAAGAAAATCGGATTCCAGTAAGGCGGGGTTTTCTTGAATGCGCTTAGCTATCGTCGATAGGACTTTTTCAAGGTGAGGTGGCAGTGGCGCACGGTCGTGATTTTGTTGCAGCAATGGTAGCAGACCCACTAAGGCAATGATTAGCGAGCTGCAAAGCCAAAATCCGAGCAATAATTTGATAAATAAACGATTAGGCACAGTCGATACCGCCGTTATGGAAGCCAAATATAACCTTTGCCACGGATGGTTTTCACCCTTGGCCGACCATCGCTACGCTCGGGGAGTTTTTTACGTAGATTCGATAAATGCATGTCTAAGCTGCGGTCGAAGGGCATGAGTTTTTTGCCGAGTACTTTTTCGTTTAACTCTTCCTTGTTCATCAACTCGCCAGCGTGCAGTGCTAGGGTGTGCAGTAGAGTGAATTCAGTGCCTGTGAGTATGATTAATTGCTCATTACAGTAAGCTTCTTGGCGCGATGGATCTAAGCGCAGATCGCCAAACTCTTGGGCGGGCGCGGCATGGATTTCTTGGGTTGTTAAGTTCGAACGACGAATAATGGCGCGGATACGGGCAATTAATTCTCTGTCATTAAACGGCTTTGGCAGGTAATCGTCGGCGCCTATCTCAAGCCCAACCACGCGATCGATTTCATCGCCACGGGCCGTCAACATTAATACTGGGGTTTGTTTATGTTGGCGCAGTGCGCGTAGCACTTCAAAACCGTTTAATTTAGGTAGCATTACATCGAGTAGGATCAGATCGTAATCTGCGGTCAGTGCCAGATCTAAACCTTGTTTACCGTCGTAGGCCAAGGTTAATTGAAACCCTTCTAACTCGAGCAGTTGCCCTAGTAGCTCAGATAACCCCAGATCGTCATCGATTAATAATATCCGACTCATACTGTTCCTTAATCTCTGTAATGTGGCCTCATGTGCCTGTTTATCATAGGCACTTTTAGCGCTTTGGCTGAGTATACCTGTTTTGATGTCAATTGCTGTGTAGCAATGTAAGCCAAAGTAAAGAATAGAGTTATTGCCGCAACTTTACAGTGATTTACTCAGGCAACGCCCTCACTTACATATAGGGGGTTAGACTGGAAGGGTCGAAAGTGACTCGGCTTAAAAGGGTCGTCACTGTGTCTTATTACTTGCCATATTAAAGTTGAACCATCGAGGTTAACACTATGAAAACATTATCACCTTTGAAAGCGAGCCTGTTTGCCATTCTAGCGAGTTCTGCGGTTTTCGCGACGGCAGTTAATGCAGCACCTAAGGATGCTGGTTGCGACTTCTCTAAATCTGAATTCCACAAAGGCGACCGTATGGAACATGGCGGCCGACACATGGATAAGCGTGGCATGCATCGTATGTTTGAAGGGCTAGATTTAACCGATGCCCAAAAAGCTGATATCAAAAAGCTGTTTGCCGATCAGAAAGCTGCGCGTGCCGATAGCCGCCCAACGAAAGAGCAGCGTTTGGCCCATCGCACTGAAATGCAGGCCTTGATGACGGCCCCTAATTTTGATGAAGTGCAAGCCAAGGCACTGATGAGCGCGCAGCAAGAACAGCGTCAAGCTCAAGCCATTGAACGTATGAAGCTGCATAATCAAATCTACAATCTGTTGACACCAGAGCAGCAAGCTACGTTTAAAGCGCGATTTGAAGCACAAGCTGGTAAAGAACCTCGCGGTTAAGCGTCTTAGCTGATATACAATAGGGTCATAGCTTCCCAAGATAGATCCCTTATGACTCAGACTTCCCAATACGATTTTTGGGTCAAACTGGCTAGCCGCGCTTCCGTGGCTACCGCTTTGACCCTTATTCTTATCAAGCTGTTCGCTTGGCTTTATTCCGGCTCTGCCAGTATGTTGGCATCTTTGACGGATTCCTTTGCCGACGCTCTCGCTTCTATTATCAATTTTATTGCCATTCGTTACGCGCTTGTGCCGCCGGATCATGATCACAGATATGGCCATGGTAAGGCTGAGCCGTTAGCGTCTCTAGCGCAATCCGCCTTCATTATGGGCTCCGCATTTTTATTACTTTTCTATGGTGGCGAGCGGTTATTAACACCTGTTCCGGTTGAAAATGCCACTATAGGTGTGGTGGTTTCTGTCATAGCGATTGTGATGACGTTAGCCTTGGTCATGTTGCAGAAACGCGCATTGGCGGCAACAAAAAGTACTGTGGTTGAAGCGGATTCGCTGCACTATAAATCAGATTTATTCCTTAATGGTGCGGTATTGCTAGCACTCGTCCTATCCCAATATGGTTGGTGGTGGGCTGACGGATTGTTTGCAGTAATGATTGCATTCTATATTGGTCATCAAGCCTTTGGCTTGGGCTATCGCTCAATTCAAGCCTTGCTAGATCGGGAGTTAGACGAAGAAACTCGCCAGCAAATCACGCAAATCGCAATGGAAGATCCACGGGTGCAAGGGCTGCATGATTTACGCACTCGTCAGGCTGGCAAAACCGTTTTTATCCAATTTCATTTAGAGCTTGATGGCAATTTGAGTTTGAATGAAGCCCACAGTATTGCCGATACAACAGGGATAAGAGTCAAAGCCGCCTTTGAAGATGCCGAGGTGATTATTCACCAAGATCCAGTCAAACCTGAAGTCAACGAAACATAAAGTAAGGGCAAGCGATGGCATGGATGCAGAAGCAAGGTCACAGATGGGATCATTCCACTCGATTGATATGTCGCTATCAGAGGCTATCGACTCGCTTTGAGTTGATAGTCGAATCTGAGATTCGTGATGTTAGCGTTCCAGCAGATGCGGAAATTACGGTTTCAACTCAAGCGCAGTCCTCGAGAGTGAATCAAGCAGATAGTGAAGTCACTCCTGTGATAGTGGGGGCTTGGAGTCAGTTAGTCCTGCGTAAACATCTTTATTACCTACCGCAGAAAATTGATTTCGAAATATCTAACCAAACTTATCGAGTCCATATCTGGCCATTATTCCTTTGGCGCACCCGTATTATTTGTGTAGCGACTGGCCGAGTTGTCGTATCCGAATGTTTGGATGTCAGAAGGCGTCGCTCCCTCATCCGTTGGCTATATGCAAGTTTTATAGGATTGTTGCGGGTGCTAAGTTAAAATCGTTAATTGTTTCAATTAAAAAAATAATACTTACAGTAAAT
>NZ_BPFD01000080.1 GCF_019655335.1 Shewanella hafniensis | reverse complement strand
CGACTGTATACCCATACATTGTTAGTCGATTTCTGGTAAGGCCAAGCATAGGCAAATAGATAAGAATTTGTATGGCAGCAGGAGTGGGAATTTTCGGTTGAGCTAACGAGCCGAAACACGGAATGGGGCATAGCTTTTTTAGCTGAACGAACAGCTAGAAGGTTGGTGGGGATTGGCATTGTTGCACCTGTGACCTTCTAAAACAGGATGTTTTAGTTGAGCCCTCAGGGACGAGTTTATGGCGAGTCACAGGGGAAATAATGACAATGAATGCTGCACAATTGACGATACAATTCTCTTGCTTTGGGGCAATAGCTTTTTAGCTAAACGAACAGCAGAAGTGTTAGTTAAGATTGGCATTGTTGCAACTGTGACCGTTGGCGGCATGGATGCCGTCGTCGAGCCCTCAGGGATACTTCTTGTTAAATAAAGGGGTGGCGAGTCACAGGGGAAACAATGACAATTCATGCTGCAAACTGACAACAAAGTTATCTTGCTTTGGAGCAATAGCTTTTTAGCGAAACAAACAGCGAGAGGGTTGGTTAGGATTGGCATTGTTGTAACAGTGACCGTTAGCGACATGGCCGCTTTTTCACATCCTTGTGAACACGGCATATACACTTCCGTGTGCTGTAGATGTTGCCGTCGAGCCTAGAGGGATTCTTCTTTTTAAATCTAAAGACGGCGAATCACAGGGGAAACAATGACAATTAATGCAGCACAACTGACGATTCAATGAGCTTGCTTGGGGTAAAGACGCCCTAAAAATAAAAACCTCTTTCCATGTAATATGAAAAGAGGTTTTAGTATTGAGCGAAAGTTGCTCATTCTCTTATATAGACAAAAAAGAGCGGTTATAAAAACTAAGCGCTTATAGCACGATCCAAGTCGCTTTCAATTCTGTGTATTTGTCGAAGGAGTGCAGAGATTTATCTCGGCCATTACCTGACTGTTTATAGCCACCGAATGGCGCTGTCATATCGCCGCCATCATAATGGTTGATCCACACCATGCCAGAGCGCAGGGCTTTAGCGGTTTTATGGGCCTTGCTAATATCCGAAGTCCAAACGCCAGCGGCTAAACCGTAGATGGTATCGTTGGCTATTGATATCGCTTCTTCCATGCCATTAAATTCAATGACAGATAACACTGGGCCAAAGATCTCTTCGCTGGCAATTTTCATCTGATTGTTTACGTTAGAAAATACCGTTGGCTGCACATACACACCACCCGTGTCGGCCATAACTTGGCAGCCACCGTGGACTAAGGTTGCGCCTTCATCTTTACCCGCTTTGATGTAACTGAGCACTGTGTCTAACTGTTGTTTATCGACAACGGCGCCGCTCACAGTCGCAGGATCGAGTGGATGCCCCGGATGCCATGAGGCTAACTCATCTGCAATAAGCGCGATAAGCTCATCTTTCACCCCGGATTCCACCAGCAAACGAGAACCTGCGGTGCAGACTTCACCTTGGTTAAAGGCAATCGCTTCGGCTGCAGCAACGGCAGCGGCTTTCAGATCTGGCGCGTCATTAAAGACAATATTAGGGCTCTTGCCTCCCGCCTCTAACCACACGCGTTTCATGTTCGACTCACCAGCGTAAATCATTAATTGCTTGGCAATTTTTGTCGAACCAGTGAACACCAGCGTATCCACATCCATATGCAGGGCTAAGGCTTTACCTACGGTATGACCAAATCCTGGCAACACGTTTAGTACGCCTTGTGGGATCCCAGCTTCAATGGCGAGTTGCGCCATACGGATAGCCGTTAAGGGTGACTTTTCAGAGGGTTTTAATACCACACTGTTACCCGTGGCAAGTGCGGGGCCGAGCTTCCAACACGCCATCAGCATAGGGAAGTTCCACGGCACAATTGCAGCGACAACACCAACAGGTTCACGGGTGATCATGCCTATTTCATTGTGAGCGGTTGGTGCGAGTTCATCGTAAATTTTATCAATCGCCTCGCCAGACCAGCGAATCGCACGGGCAGCGCCCGCCACATCCACTGCTTTAGAGAAACGAATAGGTTTACCCATGTCGAGGGTTTCTAACAATGCGAGTTCATTGGCATTTTCTTCGAGTAATTCAGCGAAACATATCATCACTTGTTTGCGTTTTACTGGAGACTGCTGCGACCAAACACCAGACTCAAATACGCTGCGGCCATTGGCGACCGCAAGATTGGCATCCGCAAGATCGCAACTCGCCACTTTTACCAGTAAGCGGCCATCGATAGGGCTAATACAATCAAAGGTGTTACCCGAAACGGCATCTTGGTATTCGCCATTGATAAACGCCTTCCCATTAATAGACAGGCTGGCAGCAAGACTTTCCCATTCGCTGCGTTTCTTCGGTGTGCTCATGATGACCTCTTAATAGTTCGCATAGGTGTGGTTTATCGTTCATCGACAAGAAATAGTGGTCTGTGACGACATTAGCGCAAATGCGACACATCATCACAGTCGTAATCCGAGCTTCAGATTACGCTGTTTGAGTAATAAAATTCAATATTTTTTACAAAAATAGCTTTTTTGCCACAAATAACTGCACACAGCTCTTCCATGTTCATTATTTCTAACATAGCATAGCAAATATTAGCCACCCTAAAACAAGACCTGAAAATACAGGACAAGGTAGACACTATGGCCGATTTGCCGCTCAATTCCTCAAGTGATGCTTCACATCAATCTTCAACTGAGCACCCCTCACTTGAACATTTCTGGATGCCTTTTACCGCCAACCGCCAATTCAAAGCCAACCCGCGGTTACTCACCAAAGCGGAAGGCATGTATTACACAGATATTGATGGCAATAAGGTATTAGATGCTACCGCAGGTTTATGGTGTTGTAACGCAGGCCATGGTCGCAAAGAAATCAGCGAAGCTGTCAGCAAACAAATTAAAGAGATGGACTACGCGCCCTCCTTTCAGATGGGTCACCCCATTGCCTTTGAACTTGCCGAGCGCTTAGTCGAGCTCAGTCCTGAAGGATTAAACAAAGTCTTCTTTACTAACTCAGGTTCTGAGTCCGTCGATACAGCACTTAAGATGGCACTTTGCTATCACAGAGCCAACGGTCAAGCCTCACGTACCCGCTTTATCGGCCGTGAAATGGGTTACCACGGTGTCGGCTTTGGCGGCATCTCTGTGGGTGGGTTAAGCAATAATCGCAAGGCATTTAGCGGCCAATTACTGCAAGGCGTCGATCACTTACCTCATACCTTAGATATCCAAAATGCGGCATTTACCCGTGGACTCTCACACTTTGGCGCTGAAAAAGCCGAGGTATTAGAACAGCTTGTTACCCTGCATGGCGCCGAGAATATTGCCGCCGTAATTGTTGAACCTATGTCGGGTTCAGCAGGGGTGATATTGCCGCCACAAGGTTACTTAAAACGTCTGCGTGAAATCACTAAAAAGCACGGCATCCTATTGATTTTTGACGAAGTCATCACTGCTTTTGGCCGTGTTGGCGCCGCTTTTGCGAGTCAACGTTGGGGCGTTATCCCAGATATAATCACCACGGCTAAAGCCATCAATAACGGCGCCATCCCTATGGGCGCTGTGTTTGTGC
Source organism: Shewanella hafniensis (assembly GCF_019655335.1). GTDB lineage: Bacteria > Pseudomonadota > Gammaproteobacteria > Enterobacterales > Shewanellaceae > Shewanella > Shewanella hafniensis. The sequence continues at coordinate 16,748 of NZ_BPFD01000080.1, read as the reverse complement.
AAGATTTTATCCACGACACTTGCATGCAAGGCCCCAATGAACTGATTGAGTTCTTCCACGGCTACACCTATTCCGGTCATCCAGTGGCTGCGGCTGCGGCGCTTGCCACCCTATCAATTTATGAAAATGAGCAATTATTCGAACGCAGCTTTGAGCTTGAGCGCTACTTTGAAGACGCAGTGCACAGCCTCAAAGGGTTGCCGAATGTGATTGATATTCGCAACACAGGGCTAGTCGCTGGGATTCAATTCTCCCCTAACGCTCAAGGCGCGGGTAAACGGGGTTACGGCGTGTTTGAACACTGCTTCCGCCACGGCACGTTAGTGCGCGCCACGGGCGACATTATTGCCATGTCACCGCCACTGATTGTCGATAAACGCGAAATTGACCAAATGGTTAATAGCCTAAGCGATGCCATTAACGCCGTTGGATAATAACGCCAGCTGCTCGTTCCACTCTCACATTTAACACCCCGCTGCGGCGGGGCACATCAAAGGTTAACTATGCTCAAGATCACTCACTTTGTTAATGGTCAGCACACCCCTGCCAGTACCAGAACCCAAGATATTTTTGAACCCGCCACGGGTGAACTACGTGGCCAGGTCTCACTGGCAAGCGAAACTGAAGTCGGTGAAGCCATCGCAATCGCTAAAACCGCCTTTGAAACCTGGTCGCAGGTGACACCACTCAACCGCGCTCGAATGCTATTTAAATTCAAAGCTTTAGTTGAGCAGAACCTAGATGAAATGGCGCAGCTTATCACCCGCGAGCACGGCAAAGTGATCGACGATGCTAAGGGCGAGTTGATCCGTGGTCTCGAAGTGGTCGAGTTTGCCTGTGGTATTCCGCACTTGCTTAAAGGTGAACACACCCAGCAAGTCGGTGGCGGGGTCGATTCTTGGTCAGTTAATCAAGCTTTAGGTGTTGTCGCAGGCATAGCGCCCTTTAACTTCCCCGTGATGGTTCCCATGTGGATGTTCCCAATCGCGATTGCCTGCGGTAACACCTTTATTATGAAACCCTCGGAAAAAGACCCAAGCTCGGTAATACGTATTGCTGAGCTGCTTAAAGAAGCGGGTCTTCCCGATGGTGTGTTTAACGTGATTAACGGCGACAAAGAAGCCGTCGATACCTTACTCACCCATAAAGATGTGCAAGCGGTGAGCTTTGTAGGCTCAACGCCGATTGCCGAATACATCTACAGCACAGCCTCTAAACATGGCAAACGCGTGCAAGCCTTAGGCGGCGCGAAAAACCATATGTTACTCATGCCAGATGCGGATTTAGATCAAGCCGTTAGCGCCTTAATGGGCGCCGCTTACGGCAGTGCTGGTGAGCGTTGTATGGCAATTTCAGTCGTGCTGGCAGTAGGCGATGTAGGCGACGCGTTAGTGGAAAAACTGCTACCGCAAATCCAAAGCTTAAAAGTCGGCAACGGCCTAACGCCAGAGATGGAAATGGGTCCGCTAATCTCCAAACAGCACCTTGCCAAGGTCACCCAATATGTTGAAGCCGGTGTGCAAGAAGGCGCAGCGCTGCTGGTCGATGGCCGTAAACTGAGTGTTGAAGAAAATCCACAGGGCTATTTCCTCGGCGCCTGTTTGTTCGACCACGTCACGCCTGAAATGAGCATCTACCGCGAAGAAATCTTTGGCCCAGTGCTGGCGATTGTGCGCGTGAAAGATTACCCAACGGCGCTTGAGCTGATTAACCAACATGAATTTGGCAATGGCACGGCGATTTTCACCCAAAGTGGTGAAGCGGCAAGACATTTCTGCCACCACGTGCAAGTCGGTATGGTTGGGGTGAACGTGCCGATCCCGGTACCAATGGCGTTCCACAGTTTTGGCGGTTGGAAGCGATCACTCTTTGGGCCGCTGCATATGCATGGTCCAGATGGCGTGCGTTTTTATACCAAACGTAAGGCAATTACTGCCCGCTGGCCCGTAGGTAAACAGACTCAAGCCGAGTTTGTAATGCCTACGATGAAATAGCCGAATGTCAGCTCAACAAGGAAATCGCAAATGACTGTGAGCATCAACGCCATTATTCGCTTTGCTACGGCGCAAACACCCGTCGAGACCTATCAGTTACCGGCGGAAAAGTTGTTAGCAGGCAATCCAACTCAAGGGCTAGAGAATCATTATTCTAGTCCTTGTGATCAATTTCACAGTGGAATTTGGCAAAGTGAATCAGGCGCTTGGAAAATAAACTACACTGAATACGAGTACTGCGAAATCCTCGAAGGGATAAGTGTTATCACTGATCTTCAAGGTCAATCGCAGACGTTCACTGTGGGTGACAGGTTTATTATACCCGCGGGTTTTCAAGGCACTTGGGAAGTTGTGGAACCCTGCCGCAAGGTTTACGTCATTTTCGAACAAAAGTGAGATCAACGAGGCTGATGCTAGCCTCAAAAAAGCTAAGTTATCTTAGCAATAACTCGCCATGAGGTCACAGCAACGGGTTTTCCTAGGCTGTTGTTTGGCAAACCAACGGATGCACTGGCGCGATTGCACAATCATGGCCGCCAGTAACACGTCCGAGTCAACAAAGAAAATGGGAGAAATACCGTGTATAACAATCTGAATAAAAAACGGCTGGTACAGCTTGTCGGACTCGCGCTAACCACGACCCTATTCTCCGGCATGGCCGCCGCCGAAGTAACAGGGGAAATTAGTCTCACTAACGACTATCGTTTCCGCGGCGTTTCACAAACCGCTGGCGATCCTGCCCTGCAAGGCGGTATCGATTGGAGCTTCGACTCGGGTTTCTCTGTCGGTGCTTGGGCAAGTAACGTGGATTTTGATGAGCCAGGTTATAACGGCCCTGCAATCGAATACGATTTCTATGTCGCCTATGGCGGTGAGATCAACGAAGATCTGACCTACGACATTACCCTTAACCGTTATAACTACTCAGGCGAAAGTGACATTGGCTATTTTGAAGTCACAGCTGGCATGGATTATAAAGGCTTTCGTGCCGCTTACTGGTACACCAATGACTACGGCGGTAGTGATTTAGACTATCACTATGCTGAGCTTAACTATTCCTATGAATTTGTTGAGAACTGGAGTCTCGATCTGCACTATGGTTACAACGTTGGTGATGCATTGGATGACGGTGAAGGCTTTGATAGCTACTCAGATTACTCTGTTGGCGTATCGACTGAACTGTCAGGCTTTGGGCTTTCTCTCGCTTGGTTAGGCACAGATCTTAGCGGCGACCAAAAGGTCTCTGATGGCGCATTTAAAACCTCAGATACCGTGCTTGCTAGCGTAAGTTACGCGTTCTAATTTGGCCTTAGTATAAAGTTCGGAAGAACCGCTTAGATAAACTAAGACACACAAAAGCCCTCATCATCGAGGGCTTCTTTTTAGCTATTCAAGCTGACTTGTCTACCAACTACGCATCTTATGGCCTTTCACCGCGTAGAACAGGATGAACAGATAACAGGGCAACATCACAATATAACCGCCCTGCATGCCCATATCTGTCGCCGAGCTCATTAAGCCCCAAGACACAGGACCAAAGGCGCCACCAGCAATCCCCATGATGAGGAGCGCTGAACCTGTACTGGTCAATTTGCCCATACCAGACAAGGCTAGCGGCCATACTGCAGGCCAAACGATCGCATTGGCTAAACCAAGGAAGGCAATCATCAACAGGGTGTCAGGTAGCGCGACACCACCAAAAGGCACTAACACAACATTCGCGATAGCGTAGGAGTTATTGTCGCCGAACAAAATACCGCATGTCAGTAATAAACCTAAAATGGCCGACACCATCAAAGCCTTATGCTGTGAAATAAAGCGAGGAATTAACAGGATACCAAGCGTGTAACCTAGCACCATACACACCATGGTATAGGAGGTCATCACCCCGTAATGTTCAACCCCGAGTGATAACGCAAAAGTGCCGATAGTGTCACCGGCGATCACTTCCACCGCCACATAAAAAAACAGCGCCAACACGCCAAAAGCTAAGTTAGGGTGAGACAGCGCCGCTTTAAGTTGGCCTTTATCGGTATTTTCAACGGCTTCATCTTCATTGGATAATTCTGGTAATGGCGACTTCTTCACCGCTAACGCCAAAATGCCGATAAAAATCGCCATGCCTAAGTACGGCAATACTAAACCGTCAGCCATTTCATCAATTTGAATTTGAGTCAGCTCAGTACCGATACGGTCTTTAAAGCTGTCTAAAATCAGTGCAGAGAACACCACAGGCGCAATCACACCCGCACCTTTGTTCAAAATGCCCATCACGCTCACTCGGGCAGCGGCGGATTCTTCAGGGCCTAAACGCACCACATAAGGGTTAACCGCAGTTTGTAATAAGGTTTGGCCTGTACCCATCACTAATTGGGCCAATAGGAACAAGGCAAATATTTGGGTTTCCGCGGCGGGGATAAACAGTAAACCCGCCAGCATCATCACGCCCATGCCGATCGCCATACCATTCTTATAACCGACTTTGCGAATAAGCCAGGCGGATGGCAAGGCTGTAAAGGTCACTGCGATATAGAAAGAAAACAGGATCAACGACGCTTGAAAGGGATTGAGTTGCAATATTTGTTTCAAATACGGCATCAAAGAACCATTCAACCAAGTGGCGAATCCGAGGATGAAAAAGAGAGCGGCCACTATGGCCATGGGGAGAAAGCTGCTTTTTTGCTGGCTTTTATCGAGTGTCATTTCCATAAACCTGCTTCTTATAGTAATTAATTATTGAGGTGATAACGGGGTTTAAATTAATGCCTAAGTTCCCGAATATCCGTATCGCGACTCGTCCGCAATGGCTAATGTTATCATCCAAACGCACCATTGTTTCAGTGATGTTAAAACAAATAACACAAAAAGACAACGCTGTCATTTAATAAATTCTCGCGAATATTCCCTCGTAATCATCGATTGGCTAACTGATAAGTTATAAGTAAGTGATGACTCACATCCAGAAAATAATGTAAAAAAAAGCCGCAGACACTGAGTGTGTGCGGCTTATCTCAAGCGATTAAGCGAACTGACTAAATCCTGACAAAAATATTGCGGCGATACATCCAATATAAAACCAGCCACTGCACAGCAAGCAAGCTAACAACCGCTGCCAACGTTTGAGCGCTTTCAGGCAAGGCCAGCACTAAGCCGCCAAACACGCTTTGAGCGATATATTTCCAATCCACTAAGCTCGACGCTAAGTAAATAATGATGGCGTTGGTGCCTATCACCACGAAGAAAAATGCGGATTTTTGCCACTTAAGCACATCGACTAAGGCATAGAATACCGCCAGTAGTATCATGCTCCAACCCGACGTCACCAGCACAAATGAACTGGTCCACAGCTCTTTATTGACCGGAATAACAAGATCTAACAGCCAACCTAAGGCTAAGCAAACGCCACCCGCAGCGGCGAGCAACCCCACTTTGGCCCACTCTCCTTTAGGATGGGATTTAACAATAAAGTGGCCGACAAATACCCCTGCTAACGCATTGACTATGGCGGGAATAGTCGACAGTAACCCCTCTGGATCGGGCGTGCGTCCCTGATAGCTCACGCCGGGTAATAAAATCGAATCGACATAGGCATTGATGGATTCCGTTGGCGAGAGCACGCCTGCCTGTCCACCGGGAAAAGGCAACCAAAGTTGCATTGCGCCATAACCGAGCAAAATGCCCAAGGCGACGATAATTTGGGTTCGTAGACTCGTGTGCCACACCAATAATGCGGCAAAGAACCATGCAAAGGCGATTCGACCTAACACACTGGCATAACGAATTTTTTCAGGATCGGCAGGCGCGCCCGCTCCCCAACCGTGATTGTATAAAATGCCCAGTAACAGCAATAAAAAGAGTCGTTTAATGCCGTGACGATACACAGGTAATCGCTCACTCATGGGTAATTTATCTAAACGTTTGGGAGATAAACCTAAGACCACACCAGAGAGGAAAATAAACAGCGGAAAGATTAAATCGTAAAACCGAAAGCCGTGCCATTGGCTATGGTGCATCTGTTCATCGCCCCATTGCCAACCTGCCCAGCCCGTGAGAATAAGCAAGCCACCAAACAAAGCCTCACCGCCCAAAATCCAAAACATATCGAAGCCGCGCAGTGCATCCAGCGACATCAACCTAGGTTTATTCACCTTTACTGGCGCAATTGCATTTGTCTGTGTCGTCCCCATGCCATCATCCTTTATTATTGTTATCAAAAGCTTTTAGTAAAGTTGAGCAAAACTAATGCTGTACAATAAAAAAACTTAGCCCCTGTCATCAAAATACGACAAGGGCCGAGGTTAACGCTTTGCTGACTCAACGCACACTAAGGGCGAACATAAACTGCATTTCCAGCAATGTAGTTTGCCTGCACTTTGTTGTGCGCATCGAGCAAGACAAAATCAGCCCTGAGTCCCAGTGCTAAACGGCCAGCTTTATGGTCAATCCCGAGGAACTGCGCGGGATAAAGCGCCGCCATTCTCAAGGCTTCCGCCAAAGGTAAACCCAACAAGTTGACGGTATTATTGACCGCAGTCGCCATATCGAGCACACAGCCCGCCAGCTCGCCTGTCACGGCATTTAATCTGTCACCGACTCGCAGCACTCGAGTACCAAAGAGCTCGAAGCTGGTCTCATCGTCCATACCCACAGGCGGCATAGCATCGGTGACTAACATCATCTTGCCCCTCGGTTTTGCCCTTAGTGCAACCTTTGCCGCAACAGGGTGCACATGGTGACCATCGACAATCAAACCACACCACGCGGTTTCACTCTCAATCGCCGCGCCAACCATGCCCGGCTCACGGGAGCCCAATGGTGACATCGCATTATAAAGATGGGTAAAGCCCGTCGCGCCTGCCGCTAATGCTGCAACTACAGTGTCGTAGTCGGCATTAGAATGGCCCAAACACACCTTCACGCCCGAAGCGACAAGCGTGCGGATCACCTCTGGCGACACATTCTCAGGCGCAAGCGTGACGACTTTAATCCCTAAGTCTTGACGACAAAATACCGCGAGTTCAGCATCGGTTATTTCGCGAATAAAACCCTGCGGATGCACACCTTTTTTAGGCACAGATAAATGTGGCCCTTCAAAATGCACCCCTAAAACGCCAGCGCTACCTTTGACTAAAGCCTCGGCCACTGCATCGGCTGCATTGGCCATCACGCTAACATCATCTGTGATAAGCGTAGGTAAAAATCCCGTCGTACCAAAACGCGCATGGGCACGGCCGATAGTCTCAATACAATTAACACTCGGATCGGCATTGAATAACGCCCCGCCGCCACCGTTCACTTGCACATCGATAAAACCTGGCACCAGCGTTCCGGCTTGGCGGATTTCCTTCGCGCCAACAACCGTATCAAACGCCAGAATGTGCCCGTCTTCAACAGTCACAGGCACATCTTGATGGAAATATTCACCATCAAAAATACGCTCGGCGATCAGGGTGATTTTCATCGCAAACCTCTTTCAATAAATAACACGAGTGACTTAAGTCTTTAATTTCGGCAACTTAGAGCGTTTGGGTCACTTTTTTAAGGCCCGCCGGTTGGTCAGGGTCGATACCGCGGGCAATCGCAACCGCAGCCACGTCGATATAGAAACGTTGTAATAAGGCTAACGGCGCCACACGGGGGTGAATGTCGGTCGAGGTTTGATTCAGATGCACTAAATCGGCGCCGCGTTGGCTCACATTTTCAATCTGTTCGATGTGGCTAGCGTAGGATTCATCACCAATGCATACATCGACGATAGTGAGTTTTTTCTCAACTAAGGTCACAGGACCGTGGAGGAACTCGGCACTGCTGAATGCTTCGGCATGGATTGAGCACACTTCTTTCAGTTTAAGCGCAATTTCCTTAGATACCGCATAACCTAAACCACGGCCGAGTACGACTAAGTTCTTCACGTCGGCAACAGATTCTGGCGTGAGTTGTGGCTCAGCGTCCACCGCCGTTTGCAGCGCTTGGGGTAAAGAAGCGACGGCGCTAGCAAGCGATTCGCTTTGAGTCCAAGCGGCGGCAAGTTGTAAAATCGCCGACAAGGTCGCGAGGTAACTCTTAGTCGCGGCAACGGCTTTTTCTTCACCTGCACGTAAAGGTACAACCACATCGACGATATCTTTAATCGGTGCGGTTTCATCATTCACTAAGGCAACACAAAAAGCGCCGGCATTTTTTGCCATACGCGCCTGCGCCAAAATATCAGGGCTACGGCCAGATTGTGAAATCACAATGACTAACGCACCTTCGAGTTTCAAGGTCTTACCATACACACTCGCCACTGATGGTGCGGCGGCAAACGTCGGCACACCCGCTTCGATTTCAAATAAGTACTTAGCGAACACACCCGCATGATCCGATGAACCACGACCAACGATCATTACAAAACGGGGATCGAAGGCGCGCAGTTTTTCACCTAACTGCTGCATGATTTCAGCGTTAGCTTCTAACTGACCAGCGATTTTTTGCGGTGCGGTGCGAGCTTCTTGCTCCATAATAGTGTTTGTCATGTCTTTTACCTTCACGTTCAAATACAGGATTTGGCTTCAGTGCCTATTGCACTGACAACGACTTATTAAATTCTTGCTGGGCGAAATACATAGCACCGAGTTCGGGTGGGGCTAAGGTTTCTGAAATTTTGGCAACCACATCGGCACCGAGCCAGGCTTGTAAAGGCTCTGCAAGGCCACCGATCATCGAAAAACGCACCGGATTTAGGCTAAATAACTTACGCGCCATGTCGCTAATATAATCCGCGCCTTCTTGCACTATGGCCGTCGCGACTGCGTCACCTTCATTGGCGCAATCAAGCACGCTTCTGGCTAATGCGGCGTAGCAACTTGATGATTTACCCGCTAGATTTTCGACAATGCCGAGCGCATCTGTGACGTTAAAATAATTAAGCAGCATATCGGTTAATCGGGTTGGTACGGCAAAACCATCGAGTGCTAACAACACGTGTTCGGCGGCTTTTAATCCCAGCCAAGCACCGCTGCCCTTGTCACCCAATGCAAAACCATAACCACCAATACTCAAGCTGGTATCACCAACATGGGCATAACCGCAAGAACCTGTGCCCGTGATGATCACTGCGCCATCGGCACCGCGGTGGGCACCAATACAAGCCGTATGTAAATCGGTAGTGACATACATGGCTGCAAAAGGATGCTGCCAGTTGATAACATCTTGATATAACCTAGGGACATTTACGCCAGCAAGACCAAGACCCGCCACTAGCAAGTGACTATCGCTCTCGTTCATGCCCGCATCCAGCAACGCCAGGCGAGTCGATGCTTCAATGGATTCAAATGTTTGTGTGAGACCATGCAGTGGATTTGCGCGTCCAGCAACACCTGTCCCTAAAACGGTACCGTCTGCGCAGTAGATGGTGGCGCGACATTTACTGCCGCCGCCATCTACACCTATAAACAGTTGTTGATCTTTTGTCTGGACTAACCCCATGACACCCCTCTTCACCTATCAATGCAGCGCTACCGTTGCTTATTATTTGCCGTTAATACAGCGCTCAACTTTAGTTAACTCAATGTTACAGCAAAAATGACAGCGTTGTCATTTACTTTTTTAAGTGATTTATGATCTAAAATCAAATTTAGGAAATCACCGACACAGAAAAACAAAAAGGCTGTATTTTATCTTTAAAATACAGCCAGATATAAAAACCAATTTAGTTAATGATTAAGCTTCTGCCTTTACGAATACCATCGGCAGCAATGGCGCGGATCTCAATCGGTGCAGTAACCGCCTGCCCCGCTCGATAAGCTTGCCATTGGCCATTGAGGCTTCGGTATTCAAGCTTGAGCCCAGGATAGGCGATATTGGCAAACAGCTTGCCCTCACGGATCTCGGCGCCGACCGTCGGTACGCGGTAATCAATCCCCGCTTTATCTAACTTGATAAATTCTTTATGGCCTAAGGTATTCGCGAGTTGTTGCCACTCCTTTGCCTGTGCATCACGCATGGCTAAAGTAAAAGCACCCGAGCTTTGATTATATACAGCGCCTTGATATTGATAAGGTACTTCCCATGACGCTTGATGCCAAGCACGCTCGGCCAACATCAACAAACGCGGGAACACCATATATTCAATTGTATCGTCACTGCGAATCGACTCACTCCAAATCTGCCCTTGCAAGCCAGTAAAAGGTTTGCCTTTCTCCCTCGGGCCCGAGACTTTGTTACCCGCCTCATCGAGTTTTATTCTGTCGTCCGCTTCGAACGGCTGATTTTCAATATCGGTCCATTGCTCGGCATTGGCTGCTAAGTTATCAGGCATAAAGCTAAAGACTTTATGGCTGTTGGTCGCGCGGCTCGCCCAGTAATAACCATGCTCCTTAGGATCGGCCTCATAGGGGAAATCAAAGTACAGCACCTCTGGATTAGAGAGCACGGTTTCCCAACCAAGATTCGCCTGCTGATTGGCGCGCTCATAACCTTTATGGGCAATCACATCCCAAATATTAGACTGCACTTTAGCGGGCATATTCTCAGGGCGAACATGGCTCATGCCATCGCTCCATCCTGCAGCTTCAATGCCTTTTGCTGCTAACATAGTCGAAATTCGTTCAATAAAATAAGCGCCTAAGTCATCTATCGACTTAACGCCTTTATCGTTATTGGCGACAAATGCTAAACACTGTGGTGATTGTTTCCAAGCTCCCGCCGTTTCATCGGCACCAATGTGGTAACGCGTCAATGGTTGACCCGCGGCTTGGTGTAGCTTGGCTATTTCATCAATCACCTTATCGACAAACTGATAGGTCGATTCCATACACACGTTAAGCGTATTGTCGTCGTAATATTGCACTGAAGAATAAACCGTTTTGTCGTTTGCATCGGATAACAAATATTGCTCAGCGGCAGTGGTTTGCCCTTCAGCTTGCAATTGACGAGCGCCCGCATCTAACGCTTTTACCGCTGTGCTAGCTTGATTTGCCGTTTCCTGCACAGGGACAACCTGCACTTTGCCCGTGTTTTTAAGCTCTACGTCTTCAGCCTGTAATCGACGAAAACGCGCATCCATCGCTTTAATCGCGGCGCGGCTATGACCCGGCATATCCATCGATGGGATCACTTGAATTTGACGCGCCTCGGCATATTTCACTATGTCGATATAGTCTTGTTTGGTGTAGTAGCCATTGACGCTAGTATCGCCAAACGGCCCACTGCCTAACTGCGGTAATAGGCAGGTATTTTCATCTAAATCATGGCAACGTTTACTGCCGATGTCGGTCAACTCAGGTAGCCCGTCGATTTCGAGTCGCCAACCTTCATCGTCAGCCATGTGTAAATGCAGTTTATTGAGCTTATAAGCCGCCATTTGGTCGAGCAAATCCAGCAACAATTGTTTGCTGTGGAAATTACGTGCCACATCAATGTGCATACCACGGAAAGGATAACGTGGGCTGTCTTCAATGGTCATGGCATTCACTTTCAGCGAATTCACATCCACAAGGCTTGCTAATGATGACAAACCGTAAGAGAAGCCCGCCGCATCATTGGCCGCGATCACAATTTCAGCTGGCTGAATATCTAAGCGATAACTGCCCTCATCCCCTTTTTGGCTGGCAAATTTCAGCGTAATGCCACTCGCAGATTCAGCCACACCTAGGCGAGCTAAACGTGCCACCGCCGCCGCAACTTGACGCTTTTGCTCTGGGTTATCTTGCTGATATTCAAGATTAATACCACCAGCAAGGGATACTGGTGTATCGGTTGAATGAACCTTCACCTTTTGTGGCGTTGGGATAATGGTATCCACAGCCAAGGCGGCATCTTCACTCACGCTTTGATTGGCTTTAAATAATTGCGCGGCATCGGCTGGCGCGAGTTTATCCGTTTCAGTGCGTTGATATTGGGTTTTAACATTCGTAAACCCTTCAACATACGGACGCGTCTCTAAGCCCGTTTCAGCATCTTTACCCACTTGAGTACTGGCGATAATGACGGGTTCTAATCCTTTTGCTGCGAGGTAATAGTTTGGCATAGCGTCGGTTTCAGCCAATTGCCACGGCTCACCACGGAATGTCAGTTGCTTTTTCTCGCCCTTAACAAATCCCTTAAAAGCAGCCGTTGGCGTAATACGATGTAAATCGCCTTTAACGTGCGTTATCGTTAATTCACCGCTTTCAACCGATTGCACTGGGCGCATTTGGCTTAAATAAATTTCCCAATCTTGGCTGGCTAAATCCATACCAGGCACGAAATCAATTTGAGCGACAAAACAGCGACCATCAGCTTTATCTTTTAGGCACTTATCGTCTGGCACATTGGTCACAACACGGTAAGTTACGGCTAACGAATCCCCAAGTTGTTGTAACTGCGCTTGAGTTAATGCGTCCTGAGCTTGCTGTGTTTGAGCCACAGCCGTATCGGCTGACGCTGTGGAAGGCACCACAGGCGCCTCGGAACAGGCCGTTAATCCTAAAGCCAGTAAAATGGCGCTTGCTGAGAGTGTTTTATTCATGATTATCCTTATCTAGCTCCAGAAATGGCTACAATCTGAAGGAAGTTACTAACGTCCGCAGTCTTTCCCCTTGGTGAAACAGTCGCTCGCTCGAGTGCGCTAAGTGCTCGCTATCGAGTGACGCTGAACCTGAGACATTGGCAAGATCATTTAACGTACGAGAAATCGCTTCGGTGACGCAGGTTTGCTCCTGTGCCGCATGGGAAACTTCGATGTTCATATTACTGATATTTGAAACTAAATCAGTCACTTTAGTGAGTACTAACTTAATTTCTTCCGAGCGGTTCACGCCTTGAGTTGAAAGGGCTTGGCTCGCTTGCATCACAGTGACCGTTTCGGCCACGCGGCTCTGGACCTGCTGGATCATTTTCTGTATTTCACCTGTGGCCTGTTGAGTTCGGCTCGCCAAGGTGCGCACTTCGTCGGCCACCACAGCAAACCCGCGCCCTTGTTCACCCGCCCTCGCCGCTTCAATCGCAGCATTAAGCGCCAGTAAGTTGGTTTGTTCGGCAATGCTGTTGATCACCACGACCACTTCATCAATCTTTTGGGTTTCTTGCTGTAACTGTGAAACGGACAATGCCGAGCGGGCTAATTCAGATGCCAGTTTACGAGTGATGTCTAATCCCGAATCAAACTGCCGCTGACTGTCATCGACCGCTTTATCGGCCTGACTCGCCGCGTCCGCGGTGCGCTTAGCATTAATGGCGACTTCGTTAGCACTGGCGCTCAGCTGAGTGACAGCCGTTACTGCGGCCTCGGTTTCTTTTAGTTGGGTTTGCACGCGATCATTATTCGTTTGCGACAGCGACCCCAGCGCTTTGGCATCGCCCAGTAATTGTCCTGAGGTTTCGTGCACTTTGGAAATAGTGCCGTGGATTTGCTCTACAAAACCATTAAATGCCTTAGCAAGCTGACCAATCTCATCTTGACTCTCAACCGGTAATCTGTGGCATAAATCACCGTCACCGCTGGCAATTTCTTCCATGGCGCGAACAATATTCTCCAATGGATTAATCACTAAACGTTTAAGAATAATGAAGATCACAAATAAACTACCACCAAGAATTAACAACGCCTGCAAGAAATAACCTAAGAGTAAATCTGACAACTGAGCGCGAATGGGCAACATAGAAAACTGAATGGCCAATTGGCCCGTTGGGTTACCTTGGTCAGCAAAGTGAATTTCACGTTTTACTAGATACTCATCGGCCACAGTTTGAGCCTGTTGACTCTCGGCGAGCACTTTACCGCGATGGTCGCTCACGACAATATGATAAATCTGCGCAGATTTAAGTATCACAGATAACACGGCTTGGATTTGTTCGTAATCGTAGGTGAAGATGGGCTGCGCCATAGTGACTTGCAAATTGGCGACGGTATTGTTTTCAAACTCAGTTTCACTGGCGGCCAATTTATCGCTCGCCAACCAGTAAGATACGCCGAACAACACGCTGACTATCATAAAAATCGCTGCTGCTAATCCAATTTGTACTTTTAAGGCTAATGTTTTCATTATTTTGCACCTTGCATACTAAAGAGATCTAACCATAATTCTTTGCGTTCTATTGGCGTTAACGGGCTTAAATCCGGCGTATCGAGGCGGATAATGACCCTGTGTTCAAACTTTGTCTCGCTGTACAGTTGCTCAATTTTTAGCTCGCGATTGAACATCTCATCAAAAGAGCCGTCGCTGACCATACTTTCAAGCCCGGCTAATATGGCCGCCGCCAGTTCGGGGCGCTTAGGGGACACAAAGAAATAAGCTGGCGAGCGATATTGCAGCAGAATATGGCTATCAACCTTAAGTGCGGGATCGGGGTGGTTTGCGAGTTCTTCACCAATTTCCTGGGCGCCGAGGGCAAGATAATCGAAACGCCCACCTTCCAACATGGGGTATAGATTGGTGTACTGATAACTCGTCACGACGGGTAATCCATTGGCCTCTAGAATCGTGGCATCGGGCCAATAACGATTTTGCCCCGCCTTTAACTGCCTAAAATCCGCCATGGTTTTCACATTAGCAAATCGTGCCTCATCCGATTTACGGATAATCAGCAGCCGATTACCGAGTAACCCTTTAAACAATGGAATGCGCACGGGAAGCACAGTTTCTTCCAATTCTTTTGAGGTCATGCTCCAAAACACGTCTACTGTCCCAGCGAGTGCTTCTTCAACCTTGCGCTTTTGATTCATTTGAGTCGACATTTGCTGTAATTGATAGCCGCTATCCGAACGGCGCAATGCTTCCTTAAGCAAATTTAGCTGCCAAGTCTGCTGTATGGTGGTGACAATTGTTTTTGAAATCGGTGGCCGAGTGTTAGAAGCATCAGACTTAATGGCGTCAGATTCAGAGTCAGATTTAGAGTTTGAGTTTGAGTTTGAGTTTGAGTTTGCAGCGAAATGACTTGAGACGGTATCGGCAGCAAAGACAGTGAAGGAGGCGGCCGTCGAAACACCCGTTAATGCTAGGATGAAAGATGACAAACAAACAGCTCGTTGAGTGAAAATGAGTACGGACGTTAGTGTAAAAACAGGACGAATGACACTCGTCATGCCCGTTGCAATGACGCGCATCGCAGCCGTTAAATGAATCGCCATAAATTGCAGCCTCTTTTTATTATCTGGTTTTTACCAGAGAGTTTTATTGATCTATGCCGCTAACGTTCAAATGCTGAGGTAGGCATTTAAATCATATTGTAAAAACACCCTAAAAAAATGGCTGGGCACTGCTTACAGTACCCAGCCCACGCTAGTTTCTGGGGAGAGACTATCAAAATATCAAAGACAAACGTATCGCCGCCCGACAGCAATACTCCTGCCAAACACATGAAAAGGAGACCTCATCCTCTCATGCAGACCTTACAAACAACGTATCACACAAGCAGATGACAGCGTTGTCATTGTTAAAGTACACAAGAAAGAACAGGATTTCTACATTTTTTTGACAAATATTGTTGGTTTTTATGAAAAGATATACTTAACCATTATTATTCAACAACTTAAAATGTTTAATTTATTTATTCAAGCTTATGTGACAACGTTGTCCTTCATTGGTAACATGGCGATAACATGACAAAGATCACGGTAGCTATCGATGAGTCCCCTTAACACATTAGTGCCCAGTAATACCCAATCTGCTCCGCGCTTAACTCGGCACTACCGAAACCTCAGCTTGATATTGCTACTTTGTGGAACTTGGTTATTTTGGGCGAGCCATTTTCATTCGCTATTTGATCTTATCCAAGAATATGGCCGCTTTATTTTTCTGGGCATCACAGGCGCCGTATTTGCCAATGCGACGGGAGCAGGCGGTGGGGTCATCTTTATTCCCGTTTTTTCGAGCCTCAACTTTAGTGATTCTCAAAGCATCGCGACTTCATTTATGCTCCAATGCTTTGGTATGACAGCAGGCGCGATTTCATGGTCACTGCATTATCAAAAACGTCACCGAGAAGATGTCGCCTGGTCTGGTTTTGTGAAAGCAGCATTACTTGCCGCCTTCTTTTCAGTATTAGGTTTCTGGAGTAGCCAATTACTACAGCTCAATTCGCCCTCTTCGCTACACACAAGTTTCAGCATTTTCTCGATAATACTCGGTATTGCCATCATTCTCAGTAGCAAAAGTAGTACGCAAATAACTCGCGCTATAATACCGATTGATTTTCTATCGCTCGCTCTCATCGGTTATTTTGGCGGTATTATCACAGCTTGGTTATCGGTAGGCGTCGGAGAATTAGTCGTCATTTATCTGATGTTACGGGGACTATGCGCTGAAGAATCCCCTGATGATTTACAAATAAATCATCAAATTAGGGTGGAAGCACATCTTGTTGCATGATCAAATGGTTTCGCTAAAAACTACACTTGGACAACAAGATGCGCGAAGCCAATATCCTACAACATTCTTTACACCAATACTGCCCAGAACTTCACCTAAAACGATTAAACAGCTTGATGCTGGCCTCTAAGGCACTGATTGAATGTAAGACACTGACCTTGACTGAGTTAGGTCGAAATTTACCAACCACGGCCCGAACCAAGCACAACATCAAGCGCATTGATCGTTTGCTCGGCAACACGCATCTGCATCAAGAACGGTTAGCTGTCTACCAATGGCATGCCAGCCTCATCTGTTCTGGTAACCCTATGCCGATTGTGCTCGTCGATTGGTCAGACATCCGAGAGCATAAACGCATCATGGCTCTGCGCGCCTCAATAGCCTTCAATGGCCGCTCTATTACCCTGTATGAGAAGTCCTATCC
>NZ_BPFD01000079.1 GCF_019655335.1 Shewanella hafniensis | reverse complement strand
ATGGTACATGCCTATGAAGAAAGTGGTGAGTTTGTTGTTAGAGGAAGTAACAGTAGTCAAGCTACATTTTCAGTTGAATTTTATAATGAGTTGAGAGGAAACGTAACCTCTAACTATACCTATTATAAAATCATGCTACATAGTGGCATGGTAGATAAAGAATATGCTTTTTTAAAGGAATACTATAAACTCTCCATAATGACCTCATTTGAGGATACAGATAACGATGGAATAACTGATGGTTGGGAGTTAGCTTTTGGTTTAAATCCAACATCGGCTTTGGATGCAACTCAAGATTTAGATGGTGATGGTTTTACTAATTTGCAAGAGTTCTTATCTTTTGGTCATCCTAACGATAAAAAAATACTTCCTAAAATTGCTGATCTCGGAGTTACTTTATCCCATGAAACCCAAGGCTATTCTAAAAAAATTATCGTAAAAGCTGAAGTCGAAAGTGATGTAAAATCAACTGACAGCGGAACAGTGTTGACGACCTACTCAACATCTCTTCCGATTTATTTTGATAGCGATAGTTATGCTCATTCAAATTTTTGTACTTTATCAGATAATCTACTCGAACTGACCTGTAAATGGGATAATATATCTCCAGGATATAAAGCTGTTCAAGAGATCTATTTAAATGCTGACTCAGCTAATGGATCAGAGATTAAGAGTGTTATCACTGCAAAAATACAGCATCTTGGACATGATGAGGATTTGTCGAATAACCAAGCAACGATTGATGTAGCAAGACATGCTGCTGATGTATCTTATCGATTGTGGATTGATAACCGTCAAGAGTACATGATGGAGTTAGTTGATACTTCACAAAAGTTAGCATTTATAATTCATCAACAAGAATCTAAATTTGGTGGCTTTGACACTGTAACTGGCAACAAAATTAGACTAGACATACCTGAACATATCACATTATTAAGTGCCGAATGTGTTAATAGTCATGAAAAGTATAATTGTTTGGTTGGAAACGAAATTGTTTTTAAAGACTATCAACAGGCTTATAGTTTTACACTTGATATTAGGGGAGATAGTCAAGGGGAAGGAAAGTTAGTATTCAATTCACTCAGTTCTATAACTGGTGATAAAGTGTTATCTTCAATACCATTTCCAATAGTGGTTGGTCAATCTACAGAAGCATTACAAAAACAGATTGATATGACGGCCGATGGTGAAAAAGTTAATGTCTCGGCAGGAATTTACATTGGTGATTTAGATTTATCTAAAAAGCAAACTCTATTAGAGGCTGAATCTAAAGGTGCTAAGCTTTATAGCGGTGAAACTTCATTTTGGCAACCAAGTTTAATTATTGATAAAAACAGTAGTGTAAATGGTTTCACCTTGGCTAATCACTATATAAAGGTAGGGAGTAGTGGAGGTGCTATTACACGTAATTTATTCGATGGTACACCAAGCAACCTCATTTCAGTATACGTTTTAAATAGTGGTGAAATGCTTTTTGAACAAAATATATTGATAGGTAAGGCTCTCGATAATGGTTACGTATCTAGTAATTTGGATGATGATTACCATTGCCCTAGGATTGAAAGCGGTAATTATGCTGTTGCACAAAACACTAAGACTAGACTAGTCAATAATATATATTTTGGTAATCTTTTTGATGCGCCTGATTTATATTTTGGATGTCAGCTTATCAATGCAAGTATGTCCTCTGAGTTAGAAGTTTATAATAATACATTTTTGGGTTTAGAATCTGTGGTGAAGCTTATTTATCATGGGGTTAATGAGCCATATTATAAAATATCAATCGATAACAATATCGTTTCAAAATCCAGATCGTTAATTGATAATGCTTCTTATGCTAGTACTTTGTATAGTTTTACTCCAGAATCTAGCATTAGCTTGAATAACAATTTAGTCAATGAAGTTAATAGCTTGTATATAGATATGCAGGATCAACAAGTTGAGGTGAATACTCTTTTTGCTGATCCTTTGCTTGATAGTAATGGATATCCTTTTAGTAACTCACCAGCAATCGATGCAGGTGCGCCCTTGAAAGTAGATGTCGATCTATATGGTGTAGCAAGACCAATTGACGGTGATAACAATGGAACAAAAGTCATTGATATTGGTGCAATAGAGTTTAGATTAAACTGATTACGCTGCATTCTTTAATCGTTAAAGCTCTAATTGCTTAACAGTAGATACAAGCTTGCTAAATAGCCAGAAATGACTGCTGGAATGTACAGAACAGGAATGGGAGGTCAGTATTACTATGACCTTCCCATTTTTCACAACGTCACTGGTGCAACAATGCTAATTCGGGTGCAGCCCTTAGCATTTATGTTTTCTGATTAAAACAGCAATTCAGAATAGTAATGGACTTTGGAAGTTAGGGATGAAATCAGTTTTACAAATTACGTTGGGTATCTTGTTAGCGGGTTTGGTCACTTTGTTAGTGCGAATTGGCTATTTGAGTTATGTCGAATACCGCCTGACACAAGGGCTTAATGAGTTTGCGATGCAACAATAGCAAACGGAACTTGCTCGCCAGCAGGCTGCGAAAGATCGCCAGCTTGCTGAGTACCAAATTCAGCAAGAGTTACAACAAAACGCGGCAGAAAAATCCAGACTAGCCAAACAAAACGAGGCCGCTCGATTACGCAAAGCCGAAGCATGGCGCAAGTATTATCTAGTCCCCGAAGACTGTAAAAACTTTAATTCCGACGAACACATGGTCAATTGCATCAACCACAAAGCCGATGCAAAAGCAGAATTTGATAGGGCGTACGATTCAGGGGAATTGGTACTTCCGAAATAAAATAGTCGATATTTTTACCATAAATCAAGGTCGTGGGGCTTCACCCCACACCCGACCAAGGAGGACTGCTCGTCCTATCCTCCTTGGATGCTCCAAGACGCCCCCAACGGAGTTGAAAGCCCCTTGTGCTCATTGGCAAATTTGCTATCGCTTCCGAAGGATGCGTCCCTGCACCTGCGAAAGCTAGCTCGCCATCCATGGCGAGACTCACGCAATTTGCCTATTCGCCCTGCGGCAACTCCGAGGGGATGGTGTATTCCTTAGGCTTTGGTGTTATTGGTCGATTGTTAAGGCATAAAAATGTGCCAGTCAGATCTTTTTAACTTCTCATCCATTATCATCAAAAATGGTGTTTGCAAATGGCAAAAAAAAAAGCAATACAACTTTCCTGAAACTATTAGAGCCCATTTGGTGCAGATCGCAGAACGGCTTTGGAGTGATAGAGCCGTTGTCATGGTAGGTGCTGGGTTCAGCAAAAACGCCAGTACCGCGTATCCAAGTTGGTTTGAATTAGGTGACATTCTCTTTGAAAAAGCTCATGGCAGAAGGCCTGATGCGGACGAAAAATCTTATTTAAGCTTATTAAAAGTGGCTGAAGATGCAGAAGCCGTAATAAAGCGACCAGCGCTCGATGCGGTTTTAATGCAACATATTCCCGATAACACAGTAGACCCATCAGCACTGCATGAAACTCTCTTAGAATTACCTTGGGCTGACATCCTTACCACTAATTACGATACGTTACTCGAGCGAGCACAAAGAAAGGTAACCAGCCGTCGTTACTCTACGGTCTATCACCAAGATGATTTGGCGTACCAAAAAAAACCACGAGTTATCAAATTGCATGGCAGTTTTCCAAGTCATCGAAATGCGAGATCAAAAATTAAATACGTTGGAAGCTCAAGCGGCTTGCTGTCATATTGTTGATATTGAATCTTATTTTTTATTGGCGCGAATAACCGATGCGAGTCAGAGTTCAGACTACCAGAAGGTAGTTGATGCTTTAAAGGCCATATTACTGATTATCCAGAAAGATTTGAAAGGGCTTCAATCAGAAGCCGTATTGCTACTATGCCAAATTCTCCTTTGGGATCGCAGTAAAACTTTAATTCAAAGCTTGTGGATTGTTATCAGGTTAGTGCGCGAGATGAAAGAAAAGCTGCCACTCAAACTGCAATCTGCAGCCTTAAAACTTATCGAACGATTAAAGGATGAAAATTTTTATGACAGTGAGCGTTTAAACCTCAGTTTCAATGAAAAAATAGAGTTAAGGAAAGCGGTTGTGACATTAGCTTCAGAGTTTGCTGTCCATTTGCCAAATCTTGAGAGTAACTCTTTGTCAGTTATTGACGAGTGGCGTCAAATTAGTGAGAGACCAAATGAATTTGCCGAGGTTAGAGCTGCTTGGCGTGGTGTTTGAAAGGTTTAATGAGACACCCATTATTTAATTGGTGAAGAGATAGGAAATACATAACTCTTTCAATGCGAAAAGTTAACTCTAATGCCAGAGAAGTTCACCGATCCCCTGCGAAGTTGCTGAAGAGCGTTGAAGAAAATAGCGTGACGCAGACAGGACGTCTGCGTAGCTTTCGGGGGGAAGGGATGCCCCATCGGAAGCGTTAGCGATTTTCGAATAAGCACGAAGCCAGTAACTAATGCATGTAACTTCGCTAGGGTGAGTGCTGCGTAGCAGTGTTACGAACGAGAGCCATGGATGGCGAACTGGCAGTTAGACAAGGACGTTGTTCGGCAAGGGGAGATGCAAGAGGGGGATTGCTGTTGATCCCCTTCTTGCCCTGGTGTGGAATGGAATTCCACGACTTTGATTTTAACTTTCTAAAGTAAAAAATTAGGGGCGATAACTCGCCCCTTAACTTTGCCCATTTATAAAGTTGCCTAAATTCAGTTTGGGCAACTTACTGAGTAAACATGATTACTCAGGATCATAATCCAACACTGGCGCCAGCCACTTCTCCGTCTCTGCTACAGTCATCCCTTTACGCTTGGCATAATCTTCCACTTGATCGCGGCCTATGTTACTCACGCCAAAGTAGCGGGATTTCGGGTGGGCGAAATACCAGCCCGATACTGCCGCGGTCGGGAACATAGCGTAGCTTTCGGTGATGTTGAGGCCAATGGTTTCATCGGGCTTGAGCAAGTCCCATAACAAGCCTTTTTCTGTGTGGTCTGGGCAAGCTGGGTAACCGGGTGCGGGGCGTATGCCTTTGTATTTCTCACGGATTAAGGCTTCGTTACTTAACTGCTCGTCGGCCGCATAACCCCAAAACTCTTTACGTACCCGTTCGTGCATCCGCTCGGCAAAGGCTTCGGCCAAACGGTCGGCTAAGCATTTGAGCATGATGGCGTTGTAGTCGTCGTGGTTGGCCTCAAAACGCGCCACATGTTCGTCGATACCATGGCCTGCGGTCACTGCAAAGCCGCCCATGTAATCGGCGACGCCTGAGTCTTTTGGTGCAACAAAGTCGGATAGGCAGAAGTTGTCGTTACCGACACGCTCAAGCTGCATCCGCAGGTGATGCGTGGTCATTTCGACTGTGGTGCGCGACTCATCGGTATAGAGTTCAATGTCGTCGTAATTCACGGTATTGGCAGGGAATAAGCCGATAACCGCTTTCGCAGTGAGCCACTTTTCTTCGATAATTTGCTTCAGCATGGCCTGACCATCGGCGAACAGCTTTTGCGCCTCAACGCCGACCACTTTATCGGTGAGGATTTCAGGGTAATGGCCATGCAGTTCCCACGAGCGGAAAAACGGTGTCCAGTCGATACGCTCGACTAGGTCTTCTAACGGATAATTATCAAACACTTGGCGACCGAGCACGTTTGGCGTGAACGGGGTATAGTTGACCCAATCGTGTTGGCAGCGGTTTTCACGGGCCGCTTCGAGTGACACTATCTCTTTGCGCTTGGCTTGGGATAAACGCTTAGTGCGCATGTCGTCGTATTCAGCATAGGTTTCGTCTATGGTCGCTTGGCGGGTCTCGTTGTTGATGAGCTTACTCACCATAGGCACGGCGCGGGACGCATCGGCGATATAGATAGCGCCATGGGGATAATGGGGCGCAATTTTCACCGCTGTGTGGATTTTAGAGCAAGTGGCGCCGCCGATAATCGCCGGAATGGTTAAGCCTTCACGGTGGAAGGTTTTCACGTTATGCACCATCTCGTCCAGACTCGGCGTGATGAGGCCCGACATGCCGATGATATCGATATTGTGTTCTTTTACGGCGTCGAGAATTCGCTCCACCGACACCATCACGCCTAAATCGAATACCTCAAAACCGTTACAGGCGAGCACCACGCCGACGATATTCTTGCCGATATCGTGCACGTCACCTTTTACCGTCACCATCAAAATCTTGCCATTAGATTGGCCTGCGACCTTTTCCAGCTCGATATAGGGGTTTAAGTAAGCCACGGCTTTTTTCATCACCCGCGCCGATTTCACCACCTGTGGTAGGAACATCTTGCCCGAGCCGAACAAGTCGCCGACCACGTTCATGCCATCCATCAGCGGGCCTTCAATCACATCTAGCGGACGTTTCGCTTCTTGGCGAGCGGCTTCGGTATCTTCATCAATAAATTCGGTAATGCCTTTGACGAGCGCATGGGATAAGCGTTGGCTTACTGGCCAGCTGCGCCATTCTAAATCTTCTTTTTTACCGACCTGCGCGCCATCACCGCGGAATTTTTCCGCGATTTCAAGTAACTGCTCGGTATTGCTTGAGCCTTCAACTGGGCAGGGCAAGTTAAGCACCACGTTCTCGACGCGCACTTTAAGCTCAGGATCGATATCGTCGTAAATGGCTAACTGGCCCGCGTTAACAATGCCCATGTCCATGCCGACTTTGATGGCGTGGTACAGGAACACCGCGTGAATCGCCTCACGCACTGGGTTGTTACCGCGGAACGAGAACGACACGTTCGACACGCCGCCGGAAATCATCGCATGGGGCAGGGTGGCCTTAATCGCTTTAATGGCATCAATAAAATCGACGGCATAGTTGTCGTGTTCATCAATACCCGTGGCGATGGCGAAAATGTTCGGGTCGAAGATGATGTCTTCTGGTGGAAAGCCGACTTTATCGACCAACACCCGGTAGGCGCGGGTACAGATTTCGATTTTACGCGCCTTAGTGTCGGCCTGACCTTGCTCGTCGAACGCCATGATAATGGCCGCCGCGCCGTAGCGTTTCACTAAGGTGGCTTGCTCGATAAACTTGGCTTCGCCTTCTTTGAGGGAAATAGAGTTAACTATGCCCTTGCCTTGAATACATTTGAGGCCAGCTTCGATCACTTCCCACTTAGAGGAGTCGATCATAATAGGTACGCGGCTGATGTCGGGCTCGGAGGCAATCAAGTTTAAAAACTTGTGCATGATCTCTGCGCCATCGAGCATGCCTTCGTCCATGTTGATGTCGATGATCTGCGCGCCGCTTTCAACCTGCTCGCGGGCGACATCGAGCGCCTGCTCAAACTTGCCTTCTTTGATCAGCTTTAAAAACTTGGCCGAGCCAGTGACGTTGGTGCGTTCGCCCACGTTAACGAACAGGGTATTGGCATCGATAGTCAGTGGTTCCAAACCTGCCAAGCGGCAAGCTACCGGAATGTCTGGCAAAATACGCGGATCGTGACGGCTCACTGCTTCGCGGATCACGCGGATATGTTCAGGCGTACTACCACAACAACCGCCGATAATATTGAGCATGCCTTCGCGCGCCCAATCTTCAATCACGTTTGCCATGTCTTCTGGGGTTTCATCGTAACCGCCAAACTCGTTCGGCAGGCCAGCATTCGGATGCGCCGACACATAACATTCGGCTATACGGGATAATTCTTCGACGTACGGGCGCAATTCTTTTGGCCCAAGTGCACAGTTAAGACCGATAGATAAGGGCTTGATATGGCGAAGGGAATTGTAAAAGGCTTCGGTCGTTTGGCCTGTCAGTGTGCGGCCAGAGGCATCGGTAATGGTGCCCGAAATCATGATCGGCAATCTGTCTTTAGAATGCTGACCGAATAAGTCATCGAATACGGATTCAATCGCAAACAGCGCGGCTTTGGCGTTTAAGGTATCGAATATGGTCTCGACCATAATGATATCCGCGCCGCCTTCAATCAGCGCCTTAGTGGATTCTTTGTAAGCAGTCACTAACTCATCGAAGCTGACGTTGCGATAGCCTGGGTCGTTCACATCAGGGCTAATCGAACACGTACGGTTAGTGGGGCCTAACACACCGGCGACGTAGCGTGGAATGCCTGTGGCAGCAAAGGCTTCATCACAGGCTTCACGTGCGAGGCGCGCGCCGACTAAGTTAATTTCGGCGGACAGCGACTGCATGTCGTAGTCGGCCATGGCGATGGTGGTGGCGTTAAAGGTGTTGGTTTCAATGATGTCGGCACCGGCGTTTAAGTAGTCGGTGTGAATTTGTTTGATGATGTGAGGTTGCGACAACACCAATAAATCGTTGTTACCTTTGACATCCGTGTGCCAATCTTTAAAGCGCTCGCCGCGATAGTCCTCTTCTTCCAGTTTGTAGCCTTGGATCATAGTGCCCATGGCACCGTCTAAGATCAGAATGCGCTCTGCAAGCTGTTTGCGAATGTCTGCTAATATCTGGCCGGCTTTGGTTGAGGGTATCGTCATAAATAATTACCTTAAATACAGCTAAGTTAAGTCCACGCATCGACCCTTGTTATGCAAAGAGCATTTTATTCTGGTCTATCGACATTTGTTTTTGGATACTTGTTTTTATAAAATGTTTTTGGACATTTAAACGTATAGACGTCCATAATAAGCGACTTATGATTGTCAGGGCAAGATGAAAGTCAAAGGCATTAGGAGCGAGAATCGAGAATCAAGAATTTAGGCCCTTGGCTTGAGTTCCTAGCATCTAGTCCCTAACTAAAAAGGCATATATGAAACAAGTTCGATTGTTATTGTTGCGCCACGGTGAGTGTGAAGGCGGCGCTATTTTGCGGGGTCGTGTGGATGTGCCTTTAAGCAAAAAGGGTTGGCAACAAATGTCGGCAGCAGTTGAGTCACAGGCCAGCGTGTGTAGCGCGATTTATAGCTCGACCTCACGCCGCTGCGCCGAATTTGCCCAAGCCTTTGCCGCCGAGCTGCATTCGACGGCGGCGCTGGTATCTGAGTCAAGGCCATTGCAGGCGCAGCTTTTATCGGGTTTACAGGAAATTGATTTTGGCGATTGGGACGGTCGTCGGCTCGATGAACTGTATCAACAAGCGGGCGAACATTTAGCGGCGTATTGGCAAAACCTTTGGCAAACTCCGCCGCCTAATGGTGAAACTATGGCAAGTTTTGAGTCGCGGGTGAATGGGACGATTGACCAGATACTCGCCGCCGAGTTTGAACGATTGACCCTTGACTCACATAAAATGGGTAATGAAAACAATGCAATTAATGAAACCGCTGACAATATGCCAACCACTCAAGTGTGGGTAGTGACCCACGGCGGGGTAATCCGTCACTTAATGGCGCGTGCCTTAGGGGTTGAACGGGCGGTGGGGTTTTATAGTCAACTCGATTTAACCGTGGCGGCCGTGGTGAGCATTAATGTGCTGCAAGATGAACAGGGTGCCTGCTATTGGCGTTTAGATTGGCCGAGTGGGCGCAGGTGTTGAGGCCTTATTTCACGACCTAGGAGTTATGATGTAGGCGTGATCGTTTGGCGAGAATAAGCTGACATGAAAATATTCTGATTTAAACAGCATTGCCTAATGGGATAGATGTAGGATAATGCTTTTCCCTGACGTTTGAACGAGATAGCGTATTACATGCGCAATGAGTGATAACGTCGCAGAAATAGGTGTTGGGAATAGACTCTCTTTGTTCGAATCGCTCCGTTGTTTTAATTAATAGTGGCGTTGTTAACAAAGAGCATATCAACCCAAACATAATAGGGAATCGGGGAGCTGCTCGTCAGTCAGCCCGAACTGTGCCCGCAACTGTGAGTAGTTTAAAGAAGCGCCTAGATTCTAGATTCTAGCTCCTTCTTTTCTACAAGTCAGGAGACCTGCCTATTTCTGTTATCGCTGCGTGCAGCCTTAGTTCTCGAGCGGGTGACTCGAGGGAGCAGATGACAATATGCACAACCTTTTTTTATACAGGTTTGGACTCGATAGGAGCGCCGCTTAGGTGAAACTTTCTGCAATCCAAACTAACAGCCCCGTGAATGACACTAACCCATCATTGAGCCCGTCAATCGCGCTTAATGTGAGCCAGTTGAGCTGGTGTATCGATGGCAAAACCATACTTTCCAATATTAACTTTACGCTGCCAACGGGGCAGATGCTGGGGCTGATTGGCCCTAACGGTGCGGGTAAGTCTAGCTTGCTGCGCTGTTTGTATCGCTTTGTTCGCCCGACTCAGGGCAAAATTACCTTGTTTGATCAAGATATTGAGCGTTTATCACCCAAGGCGTTTGCCTGCCGAGTTGCCGTAGTGCAGCAAGATACGCCGCACTATTTTGACCTCACCACAGAGCAATTGGTCAGCATGGGCTTAACACCGCATAAGGGCATGTTCGATACCAATTCGAGCTGTGACGGCGAGCGCATCGCCAAGGCTCTAGAGAAAGTCGGCCTGAGCCATAAGATGCATCAACAGTACGAGCACTTATCTGGCGGTGAAAAGCAGCGTGCCTTAATCGCCCGTGCCATAGTGCAGCAGCCGCAGCTATTAATCCTTGATGAGCCAACCAACCACCTCGATGTGCGTTATCAAATCCAAATCCTCGAATTGGTGCGTAGCCTTGGCATCAGCGTGATTGCCTCTATTCACGATCTCAATTTAGCCAGCGCCCTGTGCGACAGTTTGTTGTTGATCCATAACGGTGAAGTCAGCGCTATGGGTACGCCAACTGAAGTATTAACCGAGGCGCGAATTGGCGATGTGTTTGGCGTGTGCGCTAAGGTATCGCCCCATCCACAACATAAAAAGCCCTTGATCAGCTACTTTTATGGTTACCATGATTTAACGCACCACATGGCTGAGCGAGGCGAGGGCGGATGATTCAGGGAGTAAATAGCATTTCATCTCACATTTGGGGCGTATGGTGACACCTTTGACGAGACAACAACTGATGCTGGTCGCATTAGGCATAATCACTTTGATAACCCCCATTGCCGCCACAAGTTTTGGCGCGGCGAACATCAGTTTTATCGATGTTATCCAAGTGTTTATCAATAAAATTGCCAACCTCACTCAAGCCAATGGCATGACAGAGCGCATCGTGATGGAGCTCAGGCTGCCGCGTATTTTGCTCGCCTTTGTGGCGGGTGCGGGCTTGTCCTTGGCGGGCAGTGTGCTGCAAACCGTGACCCGCAATCCGCTGGCCGACCCTTATCTGTTTGGTATTAGTTCCGGCGCGTCCTTTGGCGCTGTGGTGATGTTGACGATATTCACAGGCTCTGGATTTTTTGATAATGCGGGCATGGCGGCAAACTCGGGGATTTTTAGTGGCTCGGGTGCTTTGTCGGGTTTGCTTTGGTTTAGCTTGCCCTTCGGCGCTTTTATTGGCGCCAGTTTGTCGGTACTGATAGTGCTGGCCTTATCTGGCCTTGGGCTCAATAGCCAAGTGGAGCGCATGTTGCTCTCAGGCGTGGCGACCTCCTTTATGTTTGGCGCGTTAACAAGTTTGTTGTTGTATTTCGCCAGTCCGCAGGCGACGGCTTCTGTGTTGTTTTGGAGTTTAGGCAGTTTTGCTAAGGCCAGTTGGTCCTTATTAGTGCTGCCGACATTGGTGATTGGCGCGAGTTTGTTCATTATTTTAGGCATGAAACGGCAGATTATGGCGTTGCAAGCGGGGGATGAAACGGCGCATACCTTAGGGGTGAATGTGCCTAAGTTACGACTCAATATGCTGTTGCTCTGCTCCTTGATTACCGCGATTTTGGTTGCCACCTGCGGCGGGATTGGCTTTGTCGGTTTGATGATCCCCCACACAGTGCGCATGCTGTTTCCCGGTCGTCAGCCGATTATTTTAACGGCGCTGGTGGGCGGATTATTTATGGTGTGGATTGATGTGCTGGCGCGCTGTTTACTTGGCAATCAAGAGTTGCCTGTGGGCATTATCACGGCGGCCATAGGTAGCATGTTCTTTTTGCTGATTTTACGTAAACGCAGAGTCATGGCGTAATCCTAGAGTCATCTAGCAAGCGCAAACTGGCGAGATAATCAGCATTTCTGTTGATATCTGCCCCGCGATTGGAAATGCAAAATTGGACATGTTAGTCATAGACGCAGGATGCGTTGTGGTTATTTAAGATTATAAGTGGAGTGTGGATGTCTCAGTCAGCCGTGTCTTTTCAAATCAGCCCAGTGAGCAAAGCGCAGGATCCATTGATCCAGCAGAAAATAGATCTTAAGACTAAGCCGCCCGGCGCCTTAGGTCAGCTCGAATCCTTAGCCTTACAGATTGCCCGCGTGCAAGCGACTGATTTGCAACAAACGGATCAGCCACAAAATACTGTGCTGAAAATCGTTCAGCCGACCATGTTAGTGTTTGCGGGTGACCATGGTATTGCCGCTGAAGGCGTGTCGATTGCCCCTAGCGAAGTAACGCGCCAAATGGTGCAAAACTTTGCCCATGGCGGCGCGGCGATTAACGTTTTTTGTCGGCAGGTGGGCTTTAAGCTCGAAGTGATCGATTGCGGCATTTTAACGCCAGTCGAAGGGGTTGAAGGCATTATCGATCAACGTCTTGGCGCGGGCACAGGGGCGATTCATTTAGAGCCCGCAATGGCACTGGAAACCGTCGATAAAGGCTTTGCGATGGCGCGCGATTTGATTGAGCGTCACCATCAAGCCGGTTGTAACTTAGTCGCCTTTGGCGAAATGGGGATTGCTAATACCTCGTCTGCTGCGGCTATTATGGCGGCTATCATGCAACTCGACGTGATTGATTGTGTCGGCCGTGGCACGGGCATTAATAGCGAAACCTTAGAACGTAAACTGATGCTGATTGAACTGGCGTTATTGCTGCATCAAAGTGCCTTAAATGGGCCAAAATCAGTGTTAGCTTGCCTAGGTGGCTTTGAAATTGTGCAGATGACGGGGGCTATGTTAGCGGCTGCCGAGCGCAAAATGCTGGTGGTTGTGGACGGTTTTATCGCGACAGCTGCGGCATTAGTTGCGGTGCAAATCGCCCCTAATGTGCGTGATTATTTGATTTTTGCCCACCAGTCAGACGAGCAAGGCCATCAGCGGATGTTAGAGTTTTTGCAGGCGAAACCTTTATTATCCCTCGGGCTAAGATTAGGCGAAGGCACGGGCGCAGCTTTGGCGTTGCCGCTTATTCAAGCCTCAGTAAATTTTTACAATCAAATGGCGAGTTTTAGTGATGCGGGGATTGAGGCTGTTGTATGATGTGCGCTGCTAAGTCGCTTATTTTACTTATTTAAAATAATAACTTTTTAGCCAACCGTTTTAATCTTAAACCTTGTAGCAAGTGTTAATTCACTAAGGATACTTTATGTCAGAACGCGAAAGCTGGCACAAAGAGATAGATTTGTTTTTAGTTGCCATGGGCTATTTTACCCGCATTCCTATGCCTAAGTGGGTCGAAGTCGATAGCGATAAGTTGAATAAGGCCAGCCGTTATTTCGGTCTCGTCGGTCTTTTGGTCGGCCTGTTAAGTGCCATAGTGTTTTGGCTGACGCAGAACTGGCTCCCCGCCGGTGTCTCTGTGCTGTTAGCTATGTTGGTCGGCGTCTTGCTCACGGGCGGATTTCACGAGGATGGCCTAGCCGATACCTTCGACGGTTTTGGCGGTGGTTGGACGGCGGAAGACAAGCTACGGATCATGAAAGACTCGCGCCTTGGCAGTTATGGCGCACTGGCGTTGATCTTGGCCCTGCTGCTGAAATGGCAGTTGCTAGTTGAGTTAGCGCTGTACGATCCTGTGGTGGCGGGCTCGGCACTTATCGTCGCCCACACAGTCAGCCGCGTGGTATCAGCCAGTATCATCTTTAGTGAAAAATATGTCCGTGATGACGAGACCAGTAAGTCTAAGCCGCTATCGCAACATCAAGGCATTAATGAGCTGCTTATCCTGATCGCCAGCGGCGTATTAGTACTGTTATTCCTCAAGGGGTTAGCGGCATTGTCATTGCTATTGGTGATGATAGGACTGCGCCGTTTGATCATAGTGATCTTTAGACGCCAGATTGGCGGTTACACGGGTGATACCTTAGGCGCGGCGCAGCAAATAGCTGAAATCGTGTGTTATTTTGTATTGCTCGTTGTGGGTAACATACTGTGATCCACCTCGTCCTAGGCGGCGCCCGTAGCGGTAAGAGTCGCTACGGCGAAGCCTTAGTGCGCCAGTACACTGCGCTCGGCTTCGATGCCTGCTATGTGGCCACGGCGCAGGCGCTGGATGATGAAATGGCGACCCGTATCGCCAAGCATCAAGCGGGACGAACGGACGATGGTATCGAATGGCAATTGTTTGAAGAGTCGCTCGCCCTTACGGCACTGTTAAAACGCTTAGCAAAACCTGGGCGAGTGATTTTAGTGGACTGTTTAACCCTTTGGTTAACCAATCAATTACTCGCATCCAACGCCAAGGTTGATGATGAACCCGCGCCGACCGAGTGGAGTGGGGCAGACCTTATCACCTCTACCAGCCAAGCCTCTAACGATGAAGCTCTGGCGAATTGGCAGGCAGAGAAAACCGCGTTTGTGGATTCCCTTGCCGAGCTTGAAGGTGTGGTGGTGTTGATCAGTAATGAAGTCGGCTCTGGTATCGTGCCCTTAGGTGAGTTGAGCCGACAATTTGTTGATGAAGCGGGCTGGTTAAACCAAGCTGTAGCCGCCTTGGCTGACAATGTGACCTTAGTGGTTGCGGGTTTACCCTTAGCACTCAAACCACTGTAATCTAACTAAGTTAAGTGATATTCAGGCTGAGTTTTTATCTTTGTTCCTGCAAACTAAAATAAGTTTTTAACCTTATGCCTTCTTTAAACACAGACAACACAGGCTGTGCCAATGCACTCGATACCGCTGACGCTTTAGCTATTCATTCTGCTGCTAATCTTGCGGTGAATCCCGCAGTGAATAGACCTGCGGTTAATTCGCTTCGTCGCGCAAAAGTCTTGATGGTGCAGGGCACAACATCGGATGCGGGTAAAAGCACCTTAGTGGCGGGGATTTGTCGTTTGCTCGCCCGAGAGGGCGTAAAGGTTGCGCCCTTTAAGCCGCAAAACATGGCGCTCAATAGCGCAGTAACTATTGATGGCGGCGAGATTGGCCGCGCACAGGCGTTGCAAGCCGTGGCCTGTTACCTTGAGCCCCATACCGATTTTAATCCTATTCTGCTCAAACCTAGCTCGGACACGGGCGCGCAAATTATCGTTCACGGCAAAGCCTTGACGACGCTGGAAGCCTCGGCCTTTTTTGGGCCTAAATCTAAGGACTACAAGGCAATGGCGCTCGGCGCTGTGCTGGAATCCTTCGAGCGATTAAGTGGCCAGTATCAAACCATAGTGGTGGAAGGCGCGGGCAGCCCAGCGGAGATCAATCTGCGTGAAGGTGATATTGCCAACATGGGATTTGCCGAAGCTGTGGATTGCCCTGTGATTATCATTGCCGATATCGATAAAGGTGGCGTATTTGCCCATTTGGTCGGGACGCTGGCGCTATTATCTGAGTCTGAACAGGCGCGGGTAAAGGGCTTTGTGATCAATCGTTTCCGTGGTGATATTAGCCTGTTGCAATCAGGCCTCGATTGGCTTGAAGCCTATACGAACAAGCCTGTTTTAGGCGTGTTGCCTTATCTGCATGATTTGCATCTCGATGCCGAAGATGCGCTGATAAGCTCGCCATCTAAAGGCGCTAACAGCCGCTTAAAAGTGCGGGTATTAGTGTACCCAAGGATCAGTAATCACACGGATTTTGATCCGCTGCGGTTGCATCCCGATATCGATTTTGACTATGTGTCATTGCAAACCCAAGCTGCGAGTCACGCCACTCATTTGCCCGCCGCCGATGTATTGATCTTACCCGGCAGTAAGAATGTACGCGCCGATTTGGCCTTTTTACGCCAGCAAGGTTGGGATAAGGATATCGATACACACCTGCGTTACGGCGGCAAAGTGCTCGGCATTTGCGGCGGTTACCAAATGTTAGGCCAAAGTATTGCCGATCCCTTAGGGATTGAAGACAGTGCGGGCGATACCGCAGGACTTGGCTACCTGCCGCTGAGCACAGAACTGAAAGCCGATAAACAGTTACGGCGGGTGAGCGGTGAGCTAAGGTTACTTGGGCAAACAGTTGCTGTGCAGGGTTATGAAATCCACTGCGGCGAATCAAGTTATCTTATCCCTAGGCTTGAACAAACGAATGCGCCCTTGCAGTTAATCCCAGAATCGACATCCTTAACAGCGCCAGCGATGAGTTTTGCCGATGGCCTGCAAAGCGATGACGGGCAAATCTTAGGTACTTATTTACATGGGCTATTTGATAGCCCTGATGCCTGTCAGCTGATTTTGCGCTGGGCGGGATTAAACGATGCTCAGGCGATAGATATCAATCAAATACGTGAGCTGCAACTCGAGCGTTTAGCCGATGTGTTAGCCGAGCATTTAGATATGCAAAAATTACAGACTATTTTGGATGCTGCAGTTCGGCGTTGAATTCGGGAAAGAACGGATATTGTGAGAGCGGTATTTAAAAACTAACTATTTATAAAAGCAGACATTTTTAGCAGCAGAGTGAAGAGAAGACCATGACAGCACAGAACGACAATGAACAAGCGCAAATCAAGGCCGAACGCCACAAGGCTCGCCAACAAAAAGTGAAAGCCGGTGTAGATGCTAAAATTGCCGCCGCCCAAGAAGAAAAGGGTATTTTGCTGGTATTAACTGGTAACGGTAAAGGCAAGTCGACCTCAGGTTTTGGCACGGTCGCCCGCGCCGTCGGTCACGGTAAAAAAGCCGCGGTAGTGCAATTTATCAAAGGCACTTGGGAGTGCGGTGAGCGCAACTTACTCGAAGGTGCAGGGGTTGAGTTTCATGTGATGTGCACAGGTTTTACCTGGGAAACCCAAGATAAAGAAAAGGATACTGCCGCCGCAGTACTCGCTTGGGAAGCCGCCGAAAAGCTGCTGCAAGATGAGTCGATTGACTGCTTGATGCTGGATGAGCTGACCTACATGGTGAGCTATCACTATCTGGATGTGGAACGCGTGCTCAATGCACTTAAGAATCGTCCACCGATGCAGCATGTGATTATCACTGGCCGCGCTTGTCATCGGGCGATTATCGAATTAGCTGATACTGTGAGCGAAGTGCAACCGTTGAAACATGCCTTTGAAGCGGGTATCAAGGCACAGCAAGGTTTTGATTACTAATCGAACTTGGTAAAAGTCGGCGTATAAGCGACTATCTGTTATTGGCTGGCAGCTAGGCCTTTAGCCACTACTAGCCATTAGTCACTAACCGTTCAACGTTCAAAGTGTTCTCAAGGATGATCCTATGAATAAGCGTATTGTGATTTGTGCCGATGGGACTTGGAATCGGCCCGAGAAAGATCTTAAGGTCGATTTCCCAACCAATGTGCTGCGCCTCGCGCGGGCTATCAGCCCATTGGCCAGTGACGGCAAACCCCAGCAGGTGTTTTACGATTGGGGTGTGGGTTCCTATTACGATGAAGCCATGGGCGGCGCGACCGGGCGCGGTTTACATAAAAACATCATGGATGGGTATCGCTATATAGTGCAAAACTATTCCCCCGGCGATGAGATTTACCTCTTTGGTTTTAGCCGCGGTGCTTACACTGTGCGTTGCCTGTGTGGCTTGATTAATAACTGCGGCATACTCAAACGCCCAGATGCGGCATTGATCCAGCAAGCCTTCGACCATTATAAAAAAAGCAGTGCGCCCTTTGCGCCTGATGGTGAAAAATCCCTCGAATTTAGAGCTAAATACAGCCATGAATCGCGGGAAATCAAGTTTGTTGGCGTGTGGGATACCGTTGGCGCTATGGGTATTCCTATATCATTTTTAGGCTTGTTCGAAGATAAAGATGAGTTTTACGACACTAAAATTGGCCGCAATGTGCTCGTTGCCCGCCATGCCTTAGCCATAGACGAACACCGCAGTGACTTTGAGCCCACCATTTGGCAACTGCGTGACAATATGGACATGCAACAGGTATGGTTTGCCGGTGCCCATAGCAATATTGGCGGCAGTTATAAACCCGATAAAGACGGTGCATTACTGTCGGACAATGCGTTGCTGTGGATGATATCCGAGGCGCAGAAATTTGATTTAAGCCTAGAGCCACACTTAGCCGCGAGTGCGCATCCGAGTCCGTTAGCCACCTTGCATGATTCGAGGCGCAGCTTTTATCGGATAAAGCAGGAATACTTGCGGCCACTCGACCCTGAGCAAGTCCCAGTGCTTTTGCATCATTCGGTCAAGGCCCGCTGGGATCAAGATCCTAGCTATCGCCCCAAGAATCTACAAACCTATATCGAACACTATGGCTGGCCAGAGCAGCTAGTTTAATTCTTTAAAAATTAAGGCATATCATGATTAAGCGACACTTAGCTGGACTCTTTTTTGGGCTCTGCTTGTTAGTTCCCCACAGCGTGTTGGCCAATCCCGCTAAACGCATTATTGCGCTCTCGCCCCACGCGGTAGAAATGCTCTACGCCATTGGTGCAGGTGACAAGATAGTCGCGACTACCGATTACGCGGATTATCCCGAGGCTGCAAAAAAAATCCCGCGTATTGGGGGTTACTACGGCATTCAAATGGAACGGGTGATGGAGCTTAATCCCGATCTAATTGTGGTGTGGGATTCGGGCAATAAAGCCGAAGACATCAACCAGCTTAGGACGTTAGGCTTTAACCTTTATGGTAGCGATCCCAAAACCTTAGAAGGCGTCGCCAAGGAACTGGAAGAGTTAGGCCAACTTACGGGGCATGTTGAAGAAGCAAGCAAGGCCGCCGCAGCGTATCGCGCTGAGCTTATCCGATTGCGGGTTGAAAATGCTAAAAAATCAGAGCCTAAGGTATTTTATCAACTCTGGTCGACGCCCCTGATGACAGTCTCTAAAAACAGTTGGATCCAACAGATCATCAGTGTGTGCCATGGACAAAATGTGTTTTACGATGCCGCCAGTGATTACCCGCAGGTGAGTTTAGAAAATGTGTTGCTGACCTTGCCCGAGGTGATTTTGCAAAGCCAAGAGGAAGGCAATGTTAAAGGTGTCGATTGGAATCAATGGCCCGAAATTCCCGCCGTTAAAAATCAGCATATTTATCAACTCAATGCCGATTTATTACACCGCGCAACCCCCAGAGCCTTACTCGGCGTTCAAGCCCTATGTGATGCCTTGGACAAAGCGCGTTAAATAAAAACGCCTGCTGTGGAAACACAGCATAGTCATTAATTGAATGGGAATTTATTACTTCAAATCCGCCCTAAGCCTTGTTGGTTTTTCATGCTTTATGTGATGCTCTGTACTGTCGTTAGTTTGTATCCTCGCCAGATGAAATCGTTAGTTGAGATAAAAGATGTGTAATCAAGGAGTGAAAATGATAAAGCAGAATGCGTTAGGGCAAGAAGCCGGTAAAGGCACGTTGATATTCCTCTGTGGCAAAATGGGTGCAGGTAAATCAACGCTATCGCGGCAACTTGCCGAGGCCGAAAACTGTATTTTAATCTCAGAAGATGAATGGCTTGCTGCGCTATATCCCGATGAGATTAACGATTTTGATACTTACCTGAAGTATTCCGCTCGTCTTAAGCCCTTGCTTAAAAAGCATGTGCAGGCACTGCTCTGTTCGGGAGTGTCTGTGGTGATGGACTTTCCTGCGAATACGGTTAATCAACGCCTGTGGTTTCGAAGCATTTTTACCGATTGCGGCGCCGCCCATAAACTTATTTACCTTAACCACAGCGATGCGCTTTGTTTGAGCCAACTCGATAAACGCAGACAAAGCCACCCTGAGCGGGCTATGTTCGATACCGAGGCGATGTTCTGGCATGTGAGCGGTTATTTTCAGCCGCCGACTCTGGATGAAGGCTTTAATCTTGAGATGATTGAGCGCTAAGTGATTGAAAGCCAAGTGACTGAAGCTTAGTTACAGAAGCAAGTTACTTAAGCAAGTGACAGAATAAAAATAATAGGGAATATCATGTATCAAGTGCTTGAAGACGTTGCCTCAGCTAATGATTTTATCCGTTTACGGCAAATCTCGGGGTTAAGTCCTCGGCCATTGGCGGGCGCTATTAAGGCCTTACCTAGGAGTTTATATGGCGTGCAGATAAAGCTTGCCGATCAAACTGTAGGTATGGGACGTGTGGTTGGCGACGGCGCACTGAACTTTGAAATTGTCGATATTGCGGTCGATCCCGAGCACCAAGGCAAAGGCTTAGGACGGCTGATTATGCAGCATATTATGGCCTATCTTGACCGTGAGGCTTTTGAAGGCGCGTATATTACCTTGATGGCCGATGTGCCTGAACTCTATGAAAAGTTTGGTTTTAAATTCAGTCGCCCCGCAAGTGAAGGCATGTATATAGTGAAATAACGCTGTTAACCCATACACTTTTAACTAGAGTTCACGTAGCAGCACTCGCAACAGTCGAACTTAAACAGCAGAACTCGAACAACAATCTAAGGAAGCTTAACCCTGAAGGATCCCCTCATAAATCAGCCATAGCATAGCCATATTTGAGCAACTGATTGGCGAATAATACCCAGGCCGCCAGCAATTCTTTCTCCGTGATTTGATAATCAGGCCGCCTGAGTACCTCCAA
>NZ_BPFD01000078.1 GCF_019655335.1 Shewanella hafniensis | reverse complement strand
GTTTATATCAAGCTGACATGAACTGAGATACAAACATATACACGTCTTGCAGCTTAGATTTTGATATCCTTTTTAACCGAGTGCTGTGGGAGTTAAGGAACAAAACAGAGAACTATGCGAAGAAAAATAGCAAAATTAAATTTGCCATTGTGGCAATGGCTGGCAGTGATATTGTTTCCCATTGGGATTGCTGTGATCGCAAGTTATCTCTCTGCGCAGTATTATGTGGAAGATAAAGTCAAAGGTGTGGGGGCGATTTATGTTGGTCACATTGATACTTTAATCTCTCATGCCGATGAAATCAGCCATTATGCATTGGCATTGAAGGATTCTGAGTGCCAAGAGTTATACAACTATATGTTGTTCCAACCTTACTTCCGCTCTGCTTTAATATTTGATTCACAACGTGTTTATTGCTCATCTAAAACAGGTGATATTGACGTACCTTTAGGCATAGTCAGTGCCACTGAAAATCTTGAAATACCTAACCAGTTTATTATTGGCGGCACGCCTTTTATGCCTGAGGTGCCAGCGATAGTGGCATCAAACTGGGAACCGATATCTCAGCACGGCGCCGCTGTGATTATTGAAGGGAAATATTTAGTCGACTCCTTTGTACAGCCCGATGTGTTCCCTAGCGCTGTTGTGAATGTTGCTTTAGCAATCAATGGTAAAACGATTCCAGAGTCACTCGGATTTATGAAAAATGAGGTGATGACGCTCGATTCTGATAAGCACAATTTTTCAGTGTTACTAGAAATGTCGCCTGCATTTTTCTGGCATTTCTTTTGGATATTTTTGGCCATCTCTTTGCCCGTTAGTATAGGCTTGATTACGGGGACTATCCTATTTGTGCTCTATTCAAGGGTTACTCGTCATTCCCTCGCCGATGACATTCGCAGTGGGATAGAAAACGAAGAGTTTTTCTTAGTTTATCAGCCAGTGATTTGTGCCGAGGACGGTAAGGCCAAAGGCGTTGAAGCTTTAGTGCGTTGGCAGCATCCTCAAATGGGCTTAGTGCGGCCTGATTTGTTTATACCCATTGCCGAAGAGGGCAAGTTAATCGTCCCATTGACTAACTATATCTTTGAGCGGGCATTAAAAGATTTTGCCGATATGAAGGTCGAACCGGGTTTTAGAATTGCGTTTAACGTGGCGCCAGAACACTTTACGCAGGATGATATTGAGTCGAAATTTATTCATTTGCGGGATTCACTGGAACGCATTGGCGTTAAGCCTTTGATTGAAATCACCGAACGGCAATTATTAACGCCGGATATTTGCCAGCGCATTGAAAGCTTACGCCAGTTGGGGATTCTAGTGGCCATCGATGATTTTGGTACTGGGCAAACCACTTTATCCCTGCTGCAAACGATGCCGTTAGACTATCTGAAAATTGATAAATGTTTTATCGAT
The DNA here is from genome assembly GCF_019655335.1 of Shewanella hafniensis. Classification (GTDB taxonomy): domain Bacteria; phylum Pseudomonadota; class Gammaproteobacteria; order Enterobacterales; family Shewanellaceae; genus Shewanella; species Shewanella hafniensis. Next base: position 20,051 of record NZ_BPFD01000078.1, on the reverse strand, counting down.
ACCATAGGACAAGATTCTGTCACTTCCCACGTGCTTGATACTATTATTGAACTTTCCCATAAGATGAATTATGTCGTGGTGGCAGAAGGGGTTGAGACGCAGGAGCAGGTGGATTATTTAACCAGTCGCCAAGTGCATTTTTTACAAGGATATCTTTTTGCTAAGCCGATGAAGCTGGCTGATTTAAAGTTATGGTTAGTCGAGCATTTTAAACGTTAGCATCATCAAACTAGTCAGCAATAAGGGCACTTAGGTGCCCTTATTGCTGACTAGGCGTTATAGCTCAAGTTGTAGCCTAAAGCGTTTAAAGACTATAGCGCTTAAAGACTATAGCATTTAAAGACTATAACCAGTTTCTTCGTGTTCCGATAAATCTAAGCCGTTTACTTCTTGCTCAGTGCTGACACGCAGGCCGCCGAGTAGCTTGCGGATTATCACAAATAGTAACCAAGTGACGACTGCTGTATAAGTGAATGTTGCCGCGACCCCGATAATCTGTACCCCAAGTTGGTCTATCATGGTTTCGTTCACGGCCGCAAAACCGTAGCCGCTGAAGACGCCTAATTGGGTCGAGCTAAACACGCCGGCTAAAAGGGTTCCGAGAATGCCGCCGACCCCGTGCACGGGGAAAACGTCTAAGGAGTCATCGATCTTTAGTTTCTGTTTGATATAGACCGTTGAGTAAAAACACACGATCCCGCCGAGTAAACCAATCACTAAGGCACCCGCAGGGCCAACATAACCAGACGCCGGAGTGATAGTGCCTAAGCCTGCTACCATGCCAGTGACTATGCCAAGGGCGCTGGGTTTGCCAAATTTAATCCACTCAATTGCTGCCCAAGTCATCGCGCCCATAGAGGCGGCTAGATGAGTTGCTAGAATCGCCATGGCTGCAGTGCCATTGGCGCCAAGCGCGCTACCACCATTAAAACCGAACCAACCGACCCACAGCATGCCCGCACCTGTGACTGTCATGGTGAGGTTGTGTGGCATAATCGCTGAGTTTAAAAATCCCTTGCGCGGACCTAGCACTTTAGCGGCCACGAGCGCTGCAACCCCGGCGGTAATATGCACTACGGTTCCGCCCGCGAAATCATACAGTCCTAGCTGGGCTAACCAGCCACCGCCCCACACCCAGTGGGTGATCGGCGCATAAACCAATAATAACCAAGCCCCTGAAAAGATGAGCACGGCCGAAAATTTCATTCGCTCGGCAAAGCCACCGATGATCAATGCTGGCGTTATAATGGCAAAGGTCATTTGAAATAGCATAAACAGGGGCTCAGGAATATCCCCGCTGAGACTATCTCGGCCAATGCCCGACAGTAATACTTTACCTAAGCCACCGATAAATCCATTGCCCATATCGAAGGCGAGTGAATAACCTATGGCAAACCATAAAACGGAGGCAAGGGCGGCGATCGAGAAGCATTGCATCAAGATCGAGAGCACGTTCTTGCTGCGCACTAAGCCGCCATAAAACAAGGCTAATCCGGGTAAGGTCATCAGCAACACCAGCGCGGATGAGCTTAAGATCCACGCAGTATTTGCGGCGCTGAATTGACCCTCATCGGCGACAGCATTGGTCGCCAACATACTGAATAATATCAATAGATATTTAAAACTGAGTCTGAAGTTCGCTAGCATCATAGGGCGTTCACTCCTTCTTCTGAAGTGCGAATGCGCACGACTTGTTGGAGTTCGGTCACAAAAATTTTGCCATCGCCGACTTTGCCCGTATGGGCAGCGGCAATAATGGCTTCGATGACGGCTTCTTCTTGATCTGAGTGAATGGCGACTTCGAGCTTCATCTTAGGTAAAAAGTCCACTGCGTATTCGGCGCCACGATATAACTCAGTATGGCCCTTTTGACGGCCAAAGCCGCGCACTTCAGTAACAGTCATGCCATGGACGTTCAGCTGCGTTAAGGCTTCACGTACATCGTCTAATTTGAACGGTTTAATGATTGCAGTGACCAGTTTCAATTTTCTCTCCAACAAACTTCAGGCTCAATTTATTGGAATAAAGCAGGAATCAGGCCATATAAACAAAGCATTTATTATCATTGTGTTAACATTCAGTCGCACCGAAATTGCATGAAAGATTGATGCAAAACGGTGCAAGGCAGAATTTAATCGCCCTGAATTGGTGCGTTTTATTGGTGCAAGTTAAGTGTCGCTGACAAGTATCAGTGCAGATAGTGTCGAGTGGATATAAAGCGAGGGGAGTCAGCGTTTTAATGTGCTGTATGAATGTGAGAAATTAACGCGTGATTTACAGATTACTTTTATTAAACAGCAGATTAAGTTTAGGTTGACTAGGCAAGTTTTCATCGCTTAAACGGCTAACTGTTTGACTCGCACCCTGAGCTCGGCATTGACTGGCGCACTTAAACCGTGCGCTTGTGCGCGATCACAGATATAGCCGTTAATTTGGTCAATCTCGGTTCGCCTTTGATGCGCAATATCTTGGTGCATCGAAGAGAAGTTCCCCGCAGTGAGACGGATCACTTGGTAGACCCTATCGTGCAAAAATGATTTATCAAGCGACACACCATCATGTGCGGCAACCATGATCAACTCATCGAGAATACTATTTATCATGCCACTAAAATCTGGCTCAGCCAGTATGCCATTTGGGCATTGATATAGCGCAGTGAGCGGATTAATGGCGGCATTGACTGCAAGTTTTTGCCACAGGCAAGGCACAATCGCATCGACCCATTCACTGTTCGGAATGGCCGCCAGCAAAGCGTTGCGATAATGCTCTGTCAGCTCTTCGCCTGTGAAATGCCCCAGCTGAGTTAGCCCTTGTCCGGTTTGCTTAATCTGCCAAGCGGCTTGGCGTAACACCCCTTGGGACGTTGTCCCTAAGCTTAGCCCTCTGCCATTAGTTTGTGTATCAATGAGCGGTGCCAGTGCTAAATGAGGTCCCATGCCATTGTGTAATAACAAAATATGACATTGATTAGGCAGTTGCTTGAGTAAGGGAGAAAGCGCATCAAGCACTTGATAGGCTTTAACGCAGACAATCACCAGACGGATATTGTCGAGCGCATCGGCAGTTAAGATAGGCACCGAATACGGGATAGCTTGTATCTGTTGATGGTCATCTGCAGACGCTAATGGGGTGAAACTCAGTACTTGCTGGCTAGCTTCGAGGGCACTACGGCCGATAAAACCGACATTCATGCCCGCTACGGTCAATTGGCGACAGATCAGTTGTCCAACAGCACCTGCACCTAAAATGGCAATATCCACAGCATGAGTCATATTCGCAGCCTTAAGATTTCTGTATCAGCGCCCATGTATTGCGTTAGAACTAATCTTCCCGCAACTGAGCCGCACGAAAGTATTTGCCATAGGCCCAATTACAAAAGTAGAACAGCGCTATGCCCGCAAAGTCGGCGATAACATCCGCCACAGAGGCGCTTCGATAGGGTAAACGCGATTGCACTAGCTCAATTAAAACGGCATAGCTTGCCAATGTGAGCGATAGCCAATACCACTTAGGTCTGAAAGCGAGATAGGAGAGATAGGAGAGGCAAAAAAAGCTCCCAAGATGGCCAACCTTGTCGATATTCGGAATACTTTGCGAATAGGTTGGTCTGGAAAATACCAGATAACTGATCACGACAAAGGCGACGGCTAAAGCCAGCTTAAATAGGGTATTTTTAGTTATCACAAATATGTTTGCATTAGCTTAGAGTGGCCCAATGATAGGAAAATCCACCACTAAAGTCATCCATGATTACGCTTTATTCTAGGCTTTGCCTTCAACTTAGGCCTGTGTGTGGGTAAACTAGCTGCATATTAATTTGATATGGGACATAAAAACTATGCCTTCAATGGATATTGTGTCAGAAGTGAATGAAGTTGAACTGCGTAATGCGGTTGATAATACCAAACGTGAGCTGGCGACCCGTTTCGATTTTCGCGGTAAAACGGCTGACGTGGAATATAAGGACCATGTGGTCACGTTAACCGCTGAAGATGACTTCCAATGCCAACAATTAGTGGACATTTTACGTATGCAACTGAGCAAACGTAATGTGGATCCGTCTTCGATGGAAGTCGATGAGAAAGCCATCCACAGCGGTAAAACCTTCTCCCTCAAAGTGAAGTTTAAAGAAGGTATCGAAACCTTAATCGCTAAAAAACTGGTCAAGCTAATTAAAGACAGCAAACTTAAAGTACAAGCGTCTATTCAGGGCGAAAAAGTACGAGTTACAGGTAAAAAACGTGATGATTTACAAGCTGTCATGGCATTGGCACGCGAGTCTGAGTTAGGCCAGCCCTTCCAATTTGATAACTTTAAAGATTAATCGAGCAAAATTGCTTTAACGTGATGCAGTATCGCGTTTGCCATTTCGTCTTTAAATGTAACAGCCCTCACACTAAGGTGTGAGGGCTTTTTTTATTGATATCGTAAGTGTTTTAAGATTTTAATCCGAGTTTGCTGCTGTTTCTTTTGACGTACCATCAGTTAACGATTTGCTGGGGTGCGGCGCATATTTATTGACTAAGATAACCAAAAACAACACAGGAAACCCAATCACACTGGCGGCGACAAAGAAGTTCACATAGCCAAATGCGTCGACATAAGCCCCCGAAAAGCCCGCGATAAACTTAGGGAACAGCAACATAATCGACGACAGTAAAGCATATTGCGTCGCACTGTAGCCGCTGCTGGTGAGACTCGATAGATAGGCGATAAAGGCCGCCGTGGCGATTCCTGCACTAAAGTTGTCCACGGAAATGGCAAAGGTTAAAAAGGGCACGTTGTAGCCAAGCACCGCCTGCCACGCGAACAACAGATTGGTTACCGCCACCAGTAACGCGCCGAGGAAAAGGATCTTCATCGTGCCATAACGCGCTAACAAAATACCGCCAAAGGCTGCGCCGACTAAGGTCATGATTAGGCCATAGATTTTACTCAAATAGGCAATTTCTTCTTTAGTGAAGCCCATATCGACATAAAAGACGTTCGCCATAATGCCCATCACAATATCTGAGATCCGGTAGCAAGAAATCAGCAATAGGATGAGGATAGCGCTGCGGCCATAGCGTTTGAAAAAGTCGATAAAAGGCAAAATACTGGCCGTGTAAACCCAAGACATGCCAGCGGCGATAACGCTTGGATAAGTGGCGCTTAAACGTTGCTTTAAGGCTAGTTCGGTTGCATCGGCGGCGCGGGTATCGACTTTGGGCTCACGGCTAAAAAGCGTGGTCAAAATCCCCACGGACATCAAGCCCGCCATAATCAGGTAAGAGGTTTGCCAGGCCACTAAGTTGTATGCTGAGTTACCGGGTTCGACCCAAGCCGCTATCGTGAGTGCACCTGCGGTGGCGACTATCATGGCGCTGCGGTAACCCACTTGATAGGCGGCGGCTAATGCGGCTTGCATCTTTTCAGGTGCGGATTCAATTCGAAAGGCATCAATCACAATATCTTGGGTGGCAGAGGCAAAGGCGACCATTAATGCGAATAGCGCTAAGCGTTCGAGATCCTTGAGCGGATCGCTGAATGACATACCTAAGATAGCGCCAACTAATAACAGCTGAGCGAACAGCATCCAGCTGCGGCGTCGGCCTAGAAAGCGAGTTAGCAGTGGTAGCGAGAGTCGATCGACTAAGGGCGACCAAGCCCATTTAAACGCATAGGCTAAGGCTATCCAGCTGAAATAACCGATTGAAGTGCGATCAACACCGGCTTCACGCAACCAAAAGGATAGCGTTGAAAATACCAGCATCAATGGAAGACCGGCGGAAAAACCCAGTAATAACAGGATCAAAACCCGCTTGTGATAATAGACACTGAGTGCATCGAGTGTACGTTGAATAAAACCTGTTGCGGACATAGGTATGAGTCTAGGTATTTAATCCGCCTAGCTTACGGGTAAGGTGCCATAGGGTTCAAGGGCTAATGGCATTCCTTTTATATTGAGCTCTCGTTTTGGCGCATTTTGGTGATTGAATATAGCTTTGGCGTTAATCTTCTGTTGCTAAGCGTGTGCCGCGGGTTTATATCGCCAGCGTTAAGCGTCAGGATTAATCATCGGGATTGATTGCCTGTATGAATAGAAAAGATGACAAAAATGAAGGGGGAGAAATCAATTACGCGATATAAAAAGGCCCTGATAACAGGGCCATTTTCTATTGATAGGCATGCAGAACTTAAGGTCTTATCCCAACGCATCCCTGTGGCACTCGGCCTCCTAAACTCAGGTAGTCACAGCAATCATTTACTTGCTTACGCAGATATTGATTACCGCGGATCACACAGTCAGGCCACCTGTTAAAGCTGTGGAGCAAGTGCCAAAACACTTTTTCAGTTTCAGTTTGCGCTTCGCCAGTCGAATTCAGTTGCTGCCATTCTTCTAACGTGTCCCATAAGTAAAGTTGCACTTCATGGAAGTCGAGTTCTTCACTCAAAAACGCTTTTCCATAGAAGGCGAGTTGGGGCGCTTTATTATCGATGAACTCAGTTGCCGTCATCGTTTGCCTCCTTTCTGTTTACTATCACAGTATAGATGCAAAATTAGCGCTTTTGCTCGAAATTATATTTTGATTACTGTTTTGGTAATAATTTGGCTTTTTTCAATATGATAGGGGTAACAGGAACATCGGGCCAATTGAGCTTAGTGTTAGTTCCTGTCTCAACGACAGCCATAGCTTCGAGGACGGTTTTACCTTCAATCACTTCACCAAATACCGCATAACCCCAACGACGTTTAGAGGGATCGAGTTTAGTGTTGTCGGCCACGTTGAAGTAGAACTGACGAGTGGCTGAGTGCGGCTCGTTTTCACGTGCCATGGCGATAGTGCCCATGCTATTTGTTAGGCCATTTCCTGATTCGTTGACTATCGGCTTACCCTCGGGGAGCTCTTCATACTTGGGGGTGAGTCCGCCGCCTTGCACCACAAAGTCACTGATCACGCGGTGAAATATTGTGTTGTCGTATTCGCCTTTAACGACATGAGTTAAAAAGTTATCGACAGTGATTGGTGCACGAGTTCTATCTAGCTCGACCACTATTTTGCCTAAGCTAGTATCAAATTCGACTCTGGGATACAAGGTATCGGCCTGAATGTCGAGTGCGAGGCTATGATGACTCATAAAGATGAGTAAGAGGGCTGATATCCAACGGAGCATATTGATTTCCTTATAATAAACTGACGCTGTTATTGTTGTAGAAACTGATTCAGCTCAGGATCATTGAGAATTTCGCCTGTGAGTTGGCCGAGTAATTTATTCATATCCAGCTCCAAGGTCGCAAAATCGGGTGTTAAAGGGCCCTTCAAGGTGCCTTTTGCCTTATAACGTTTAACCAGTTCTTGGGTTGAGTTTTTGGCTTGCACTGCGATTAATACACTGTGTTTTGCCTCATAGCCAAAAGTCTTTTTAGTGACATCCATTTGCAATTCTTCTAATTGAATTTGCACTGAATTGGTTGCACTAGGATCGATTTGATAACCGGCTTGGTTAAAGCCTGCGCGGAACACTTCATCGAGCAGCAACTTAGGCGGTTCACTTGGGCCGACCAAACGTGTTTTTGTCCCTTCTTCAATAAAACGAGCAACATAATCGACGGTGCGCGTATCGACGGTTTCAAGAGAGATAGGTACAGATTGCGCCGTTTGTTGACTGATATTGGGCACTTGGGGACTGAAAGCCATATGAGTCGGGTTTTGGCTGGCACAGCCCGCAAACAGCAGGGGAAAAGTCAAAGTCAGTAATAGCCGTTTCATGGGATCTCTCGTACAAGTAAAAGTGGCTACAGCATACCAGAAATCACTTTTGATGCCACAGAACACCTCGATTCAGTTGGAGTACAGCTTTTAGTGATAATATCCAGCGTTCACTATGGGTTAGTTCATTTCTTTAGGTGCAAAACATGTCAAAACTGTCGTTAATTTCGATTGTTGTGGGCCTGACAATGGCGTCAAGCATCATTAGCACCAATGCATTCGCGGGGGATTCTGCCCATATACTCGGCGGCAGTTTAGGCTACGGTACTCAAGAATTTGAAACCAACAGCGGTAAATATGATGCAGGTGATACCTTCACCAGTGACTTGTATTATCGCTTTATGCTTAATGAGCATTTTGGTTTTGAAGCGGGGTATTTAACGGGGACGGGTGGAGTGGCGAGTGCACTTATTAGTGGTATCAGTGAAATCAAAGATTTACATTACCAAGGTATCAGAACCACTGCCTATGGCGAATATGCGTTGTCTCGTGGTAATAGTCTGTACGCCAAGCTCGGCGCCGCTTATACCAAAGTGAGTTATGAGATGGATAAGCAAGAGATGGATTCGGATGATGTAGGATTTTACGGCGCTGTGGGTTGGCAATATCGTTTTCGCTCTGGCTTTGGACTCAATCTTGAGTACCAATATGTGCCAATGAAAGAGTTAGAGCTGCAAGGGGTCAACTTTGGCGTGAGTTATCGATTCTAACTCGCAAATATTATCAATTAGCCTCAATTAAGCGCCCTTGGCGCTTTTTTCGTTTTAGAACCTTGGATATTAAAGCTGTAAACAGAATACTCGTCCGCAACAAAGTGACAACATTTTAGCCTTGCACTCTTTTAATGCAAAGGGGGACAGGTTAGAGTAAAAATTCGATGTTTAGAATGAGAGAGCACAAATGCTCCCGCGTCCTTTCTGTAAGGCTTAGTCATGTTAACGATAGCAACGCAAATCGCCCCAGATAGCCTGATCAATCCCAAGGGCTTACCCCATTTCGGCCATTTTGATGGCATAGTCAAAACCTTAGGTTTAGTGGATTTTGCCTACTTCGATACTATGGATAAACCCGCTTCAGCGTGGGCCAAGCATTTCGATTATAAACAATTTCAGTTTGTCTCTTTGGTCACACCGCGTTATGTCCTAGGCATCGCGCTCGCCGATATTGCCTACGTCGGCAGTGCGTTTTGCTACTTATACGATATTAAAACCAACACACTCACTCAGCTTGATTGGCTAAAACCTTTGAGGTTTGGCTATCAGATGACACCATCACCCGCTGAGGGTAAAAGTCGTATTGGCCGTAAAGGAGCGCAGTTAAGTTTTGAGATCGTAGAGGGCGGTTGGCGGTTAATGATTGATACTAAAAATATTCAAGCCGATGTGACTTTGCACTCAGCTCCCTTAAGTTTGCCTATGGCCATGTGTAGTCCTACTGGATACAACGGCTGGACTTACACACAAAAGCATAATGGTTTGACGGTTAAAGGTAGTTTGACTGTCGCCCATGAACCGCAGCCGCTGAATCACGCTTTAGCTGGCTATGACTTTTCGGCGGGTTACATGCGCCGCGATACGAGTTGGCGCTGGGCGTCGATCAACGCGCGGATCCATGAGGGCATAATGGGGCTTAATTTAGCGGCGGGTGTCAATGAAACCGGCGCAACTGAAAATGTCTTTTGGATTAATGGCGAGCGTCATTTACTCGGACCAGTGCAGTTTGAGTTTGATCGACACGCCACGCTCGGCGCCGAGGTTTGGCGAGTTTACAGTCAAAATGGCCAAGTGGATTTGCAGTTTGCGGCGCGCAATTGTCGCAGTGAAAAGCGTAATTTGCTCTTGCTTAAGAGTAATTTCCGCCAATTCATCGGTCATTTCAGTGGCACGATTACCGATAATCAAGGGCACAGTTACCAGTTAAATAATGTTCTGGGACTCGCCGAAGATCATTATGCCCGCTGGTAGCTAACGGCGACTAACGGACCGCAGCTGCCTGCGTTGTGGCGTTGAATGCGGTTTATAACACTCGCTCAGAATTGATATAAAAACACTAAAAATAATCATAAAACAACAAGAAAACAGGACGACCTTATATGGATATCGCCTCGCTGATCCAGCACCCTGAAGTGTTACTGCTCGTACTCGCGCCGTTGTTTTTCGTGTGTATTTTACTGGAATGGTATTTTGGCGATAAAAGACAAAAGCTACCGTTAACTGCACGTTATCGCGGCCAAGAAGTGCTGTGTAATTTCAGCCTCGCGGCCATGCATCAAGGCGCTGATCTGCTCACCGGCTTGTTGATCGCTAAGTTATATTTGGCGGTGTTTGGTTGGAAGTTATTCGATATTGAAATGGGCCCATTAAGCTTTATTGCCTTGATGGTTGCGCAGGACTTTTGTTATTACTGGTTCCACAGGGCGAGCCACAGAGTGCGCTGGATGTGGGCGGCTCACGTGGTGCACCATAGCTCTGAGAATATGAATTTTAGTACGGCTTTTCGTCAGAGTTTAATGTATCCATTGGCGGGAATGTGGGTATTTTGGTTACCGCTGGTGGTCATAGGTTTCGATCCAAACTGGGTGGTATTTGTGGTATTACTCAATCTGGGATTACAATTTTTTGTGCATACCCAAGCGGTTAAATCACTCGGACCGCTGGAATGGGTCTTTAATACTCCATCGCATCACAGGGTGCACCACGGTCGCAATCCCCAATATATCGATAAAAACTATGCGGGTGTGTTGATTATTTGGGACAAGCTTTTTGGTACTTTTGAGCCCGAAGTGGAGACAGTGATCTACGGTATCACTAAGCCTGTGAATAGTTTTAATCCCCTTAAAGTGACGTTTAGCGAATGGCGAGACATGTTTGCTGAGGTTACCGCGGCAGGCTTGAGTATTAAACAACGACTACGTATCTTGTTTGCTCCGCCTTCCAGCAGTTTAAAAAGCGAGGAATAACAATCCACTGCATTTTCCAAGTTAAATAGCGCAAATGGCTAATAGAGTCTTGAATTTAGCCTTGCTAGCCTATATTCCGTTTTTTGCCACTGTTTTGGTGTAAAAATGTACAACCCCATACTTTGGTGGTACTTTTTGGGATAAGGAATTTAACTTGGGAGGACTTATCATGATGGATGAACCTCGATTATCCGCGGAGGAGCTTGCTTGTTTTAGTGAACTTTTTTCGCCGACTCGTGTGGGCACTGCCTTGACCAACGATCCCCTAGTCAATCATGTACTCACAGTCACAACTGAAGTGCCGCAAGTTATCGCTTCGATTTTGGGTAAGGCAAAACTCACGTTATTGGCCGAAGTCGGGCCCTATAAACTCTGGTTTCCGCTACTGATGAAAGTGGATGACTTTGGACAGTTTCAACCTACTTTAGGTGTGCCTGAAGTGCTCGATGCCTCGGGAGTGGAACGCAGTTGGCGGTTAACCCAAGCCGATGACGTGTGGATATTCGACCACGACCAAGGTGAGCAATGGTCTGTTGTCTCGTTATCCAGTTCTGGTATGGCTATTCGCGCTAAATCACAGCAGCAATTTAAGCAATTGCTAGGCAGTAAAGATCTGCAATTACAATTGCCTAATGGCGAGACTTTACGTATCGATATTGAGCCTATCCGTAGTGAGAAAGGTTTGGCCTTTGTTAAGTTTCAGGCCGAAACCGAAGAACGTGAAGCGTTACGTCAATTCTTATTTACTCGTCACGGCTCTCAGCATGCTCAACTCTATCGAGACTTACGCTATACCCAAGCAACCTGAAGATACGAGTTTCCTGCATCTTCAGGTTGTTTGGGTATAGTACCCTGCATTGCGACAGTTTTCGGCCTTGTGTTAGTTGACCTGTTATCTAAAAATCTCAGTTCTGCAACTCGAATGTGAAATCCATGGATTAAAAAACTGTCATTGATGATTGCAGGGCTTTTCGCCGATTGTTACCTGCCAATCTGTCGCTCGATGCATTAGAATGACGTTGAATTCAACACATCAGAGCGAGCGGTATGCACGTACATATTTTAGGAATTTGTGGAACCTTCATGGGTGGTCTAGCGTTATTAGCTAGGGCAAAAGGGCACAGAGTGACGGGCTCGGATGCCAATGTCTATCCTCCAATGAGCACGCAATTAGAGGACCAAGGCATTGAGCTTATTCAAGGTTTTGATCCTAGCCAGCTGGGTGAAGCGGGGCATTATCCTGACTTAGTTGTGATTGGTAATGCTATGAGTCGGGGTAATCCTTGCGTGGAAGCCGTGTTAAACATTGGCATCCCTTATACCTCTGGCCCGCAGTTTTTAGCCGATCATATTTTGCCTGACCGTTGGGTGCTGGCTGTGTCTGGCACTCACGGTAAAACCTCGACATCTAGCATGTTAGCCTGGATTTTAGAGGATTGCGGTTATGAGCCAGGCTTCTTAATCGGTGGCGTACCGCAAAACTTTGGTGTGTCGGCGCGTTTAGGCAAGACGGCTTTCTTTGTGGTTGAGGCCGACGAATACGACAGTGCCTTTTTCGATAAACGTTCGAAATTCGTGCATTACCATCCGCGTACCTTAGTGATCAACAATCTTGAGTTTGATCATGCTGATATTTTTGCCGATCTGGCTGCGATTCAAAAACAGTTTAATCATTTAGTTCGCACTGTACCTGGCGAAGGCAAGATCATTTGGCCCGCCGATTCCCATGCTGTTAAGCAAACGATTGAGATGGGGTGCTGGAGCGAGCAAGAAAACTATCATTTAGCCGAATCGAGCAGTGGTTGGTATGGCAAAGCCTTAAGTGATGATTGCCATCGCTTTGAAGTGTTTTTTGATGGTGAGTCTCAAGGGATTCTCGAATGGGATTTGATTGGTCAACACAATATTGAAAACGCCATAATGGCGATTGCTGCCGCGCGTCACGTGGGGGTTAAGCCGAATGCTGCAATTGAAGCCTTAGCTAAGTTTATGCCACCTAAACGTCGACTCGAATTACTCGGAACCGTTAATGGCGTGAGCGTATATGATGATTTCGCTCACCACCCAACGGCGATTGCGACCACCTTAAAAGGCATGCGGGCTAAGGTCGGTCAGAGCAAGATTACTGTAGTACTCGAGCCGCGCTCAAACACTATGAAGAGCGGTGTCCATAAGGACACTTTAGCTTTTTCTATGATGCAAGCCGACGAAGCCTTTTTATATCAAGCCGATACCATCGACTGGAATATGAAAGAAGCCATGGAAGCGGCGGTGATCCCTGTTACTGTGTTACATCAAATTGATGATGTGGTCGCCAAAGTGGTGGCAACGTCCAAGGCGGGCGACACCATAGTGGTGATGAGTAACGGTGGCTTTGGCGGGTTACATAAGAAGTTACTGGCCGCATTAGAGCTACGTTCAACTGCAGAGCAGGTTTAAGATGAGCTACACAAAGTCGACAAAAGCGATTAGCTTAGCTTGGACAGGTGCCTCGGGTGCACCCTATGGGCTTAAGTTACTCGAGTGTCTATTGGTATCGGGTTATCAAGTGTTTTTGATGATCTCCAGTGCCGCTCGGGTAGTATTAGCGACTGAACACGGCTTGCAGTTAAGCGCTAACAGCGACAAAGCCCATGCTCAACTGTTGGCTTTATTGCACGAAAAAGGCGTAATTATTACTGGCGAGTTAGTGGTATTAGGCAAAGATGAGTGGTTTTCACCGCCCGCATCGGGCAGCGCCGCACCTAAGCAAATGGTGATTTGCCCTTGCTCAACGGGGACGTTAGCGGCTGTGGCTACAGGAATGAGTAATAATTTACTTGAACGCGCCGCCGATGTGGTGATTAAAGAGCGCGGTCAACTTATTCTAGTGCCGAGGGAAACTCCTTTTAGTGCCATACACTTAGAGCATATGTTGAGCCTTTCTCGCCTCGGCGCGACCATTATGCCCGCCGCGCCCGGCTTTTATCATAATCCCAAATTGGTTGAAGATCTGGTAGACTTCATGGTCGCTCGAATTCTCGATCATTTGGGCGTTGACCATGCATTAACGAGTCGCTGGGGTTATGACAAACAGTCTAACCGCGACCTCGACAATTGAGACTTATATGAAACACACCACCGAAGTGATGATCTCTGCAGAAGAGATAAGCCAGAAATTGGATCAAATGGCCGAGCTAATCAATGCCCATTATGCCCACAGCGAACGTCTGCTGATGGTAGGCTTGTTAAAAGGCTCAGTGGTCTTTATGGCTGACCTGTGTCGCCGAATTAAAGGCCATGTTGAAATCGATTTTATGTCGGTTTCCAGTTATGGCAATGCTATGACCAGCTCACGGGATGTGAAAGTGCTGAAAGATGTGCAATCAGATATCGCCGGTCGCGATGTATTGATTGTGGAAGACTTGATTGACTCAGGTAACACCTTAAGCAAAGTGCGCGAGATGCTGTTACTGCGCGAGCCTAAGAGCCTTGCACTGTGCACCCTGCTGGATAAACCTGAACGTCGCGAAGTGGATGTTAAGGTCGATTTTATCGGTTTCACTATCCCTGATGAGTTTATCGTGGGTTATGGTATCGATTATGCGGAGCAGTACCGCAATCTGCCTTACATCGCCAAAGTCGTGCCACTCGATTAAGTGTCCGCTACCGTTTAAAACTCCCGCAACAGGCGGGAGTTTTGCTTTTTGCGGTTATATCGCCGTTATCTAAAAGATTCGTATAAATAATTGCACCATTAAATTGTGGTTTTTCAATCGATTAGCTAGTTTTTTGCCTTAGTTCTGCAGCCCATCATTGTAATTGTGTTTTTTAGCACCATCTTATTACTTTCTAATGTGTAAGGATCGGTACAAATATGGCAAATATTACCCATGCTCTGGTACTCGAAGGGCTTAAAAAAACCTATAAAGGCGGCGTCGAAGCGGTCAAAGGCATCAGCCTCACCGTCAATCAAGGGGACTTCTTTGCCTTGCTCGGCCCCAATGGTGCGGGTAAATCCACCACGATTGGTATTATTAGCTCCTTAGTGCAGAAGAGTTCAGGTACGGTCAAAGTCTTTGATTATGATATTGATAAGCAGCTAGAACACGCCAAGCTCTGCATTGGTTTAGTACCACAAGAGTTTAACTTCAACCAGTTCGAAACCGTGCTGCAAATTGTGGTGAATCAAGCGGGTTACTATGGTGTGCCAAAACCTATCGCCCTTGAGCGTGCCAAAAAATATTTAAGCCAACTGGATTTGTGGGAAAAGCGCAATAGCCCTTCGCGGGAATTATCTGGTGGCATGAAGCGACGGTTAATGATTGCTCGCGCCCTGATGCACGAACCTAAATTATTGATTTTAGATGAACCTACCGCAGGTGTGGATATTGAACTACGCCGCTCTATGTGGGAGTTTCTCAAACAAATTAATCAGCAGGGCGTGACGATCATCCTAACGACCCATTACCTCGAAGAAGCGGAAATGCTTTGCCGTAATATCGGCATTATTGATAAAGGTATTTTAGTGGAATGCACTAGCATGAAGGCGCTACTGAGTAAGCTGAATATGGAGACGTTTATTCTTGATTTGCGTAGGGATACAGCTACTGCACCCGTACTCGATGGCATGACTTGCCGCTTAACCGACCCTCATACTTTAGAGGTGGATGTGGTGAAAGAGCATAATCTCAACGATGTCTTTAGCCAATTAAGTGCGGCCAATATAGAAGTGCTATCGATGCGCAACAAGTCTAATCGTTTAGAAGAACTCTTCGTCGAATTGGTGAAGAAAACTCAGGGAGCCTCAGCATGAATAAGCTCTACTTTATTGCCTTTAAAAGCATCTTAAGCAAAGAAATCAATCGTTTTACGCGAATTTGGGTCCAGACCTTAGTCCCGCCAGCGATTACCATGACCTTGTATTTTTTGATTTTTGGTAACTTAGTCGGCAGCCGAATTGGAGAGATGGGCGGCGTATCTTATATGGAGTTTATCGCCCCAGGTTTGATCATGATGTCGGTGATCACCAACTCTTACTCGAATGTTGCTAGCTCATTTTACAGTGCCAAGTTTCAACGCAATTTGGAAGAGTTGATGGTGGCACCTGTGCCCCATTATGTGTTGATTGCAGGCTACGTTGGCGGCGGTGTGGCGCGCGGTTTATGTGTCGGCCTAATAGTGACGCTTGTGGCCATGTTCTTCGTCGACATTAGCTTGCATCATGCCGGTTTAGTGGTCATGACGGTATTTTTAACCTCAGTGCTATTCTCCTTAGGCGGCTTGATTAACGCTGTTTTTGCTAAAAGTTTCGACGATATCAGTATTATCCCGACCTTTGTGCTTACTCCATTAACCTATCTTGGCGGCGTATTTTACTCCCTGTCACTCTTGCCCCCATTTTGGCAAGGCGTGTCGGCACTCAACCCTGTGGTCTATATGATCAACGTGTTCCGCTATGGTTTTTTAGGTTTCGCCGACATCAGCGTACCACTATCCATTGCCATTATGATCGGTTTCTGTGTCGCCCTATGGACCTTAGCGTATTATCTAGTTTCACGGGGAATTGGGTTACGTTCGTAGTATGCAATGTGTTTATAGAGCAACTGTATAAGATAAGAATGGAGCCCAAAGGCTCCTTTTTATGTCCGAGGACTTAATAGTGCATATGCTGAGGTCGCAATAGGATATTTTTAGTGGTTGCCGATGAAAATGAATCAATTCAGCATTGGAATATATTTCTGTTGTTGGCTTTAAGGATGATTTTATTTAAGGCTTAACCGCTCTGACTATTGGGTTTTGTAGGCTGATTAAGGTTTCTGTTGACTGGATTTCATCGATAGATTGAATGCGATTGATGAGTACATGCTGTAAACCATCGATGGATTGGCACATTACCTTTACGAAAATACTGTAGTTGCCTGTGGTGTAATAGGCTTCGACGACTTCTTCGAGGGCGTTGAGTTTGGCTATGGCGGCAGGATAATCGCCAGCACTTTTAAGGTTGATACCGATAAAACAGCAGACGTCATAACCTAAGGCTTTAGGATTTACTGTGATCTGCGCGCCTGTGATTATCCCCGCTTGCTTCATTTTTTCTACCCGAACATGGATAGTGCCCGCGCTCACGCTAAAGCGTTTAGCTAGTTCAGCAAAGGGCGTGCGGGCATCCTGCATTAAGGCTTCGAGGATATGATTATCGAGTTGATCGCGCTGAAATGCGGTATCCATAAATAAATTCTCTATAACGTAATGAATTGTCATAAAGTTACGTTTTTTTATGGGGAATTGCTACCGATTTTGCCCGTCTTAGTTGATTTTAGTGATCATTGTTCGCCCAAAGGCTCACAAAAAGGCACTTCTGCGCTAAAAGTCATACTGACACCCGTGTAGGGATGTTTGATGGTGAGCTCTGCCGCATGCAGTAATAGGCGAGGGGCTAAGGATTTGGCTAATGGGTCGGCATAAAAACCATCGCCTAAGATCGGATGACCGAGCGCCATCATATGTACCCGTAATTGGTGTGAGCGGCCAGTGATTGGCGTGAGTTTCACCAGCGTTGAGCGTTTGGCGCGACTTATTACTTGGTAGTGAGTCAACGACGGTTTGCCCACAAGATGATCGACTTTCTGTTTGGGGCGATTTGGCCAGTCGCAGATCAGCGGATAATCAACACTACCCGTATCATTTTTGATATGACCTGCGACCCTTGCAAAGTAGGTCTTGCTGGTTTCTCTATCGTGGAACTGACGTTTTAATTCACGTTCGGCGCTACGAATAAGGGCGAGAACGATCACGCCTGAGGTAGCCATATCGAGGCGGTGGACAATTTGGCAATGGGGGTGTTCAGCTTTTACTCGGGCATAGACACTGTCGTAATGAGCTGGGTCGCGACCGGGCACAGACAACAATCCTGAAGGTTTGTTAATGACGATAATGTCTTTATCTTGATAAAGAATATCGAGCCAAGGGGTTGTCGGTGGTTGGTATATAAAATCAGTCATAATGGGGCCTATTCGTCAATGCGCCGCAAAGATACTCTGCTAGGCTTGAGGGTGCAAGTGTGACGCCCAAAGATTGCTTGTGAGACTAAGCTTCCTGAGAAAACTCAAGCGCCGCAGCAAAGCGCATTAGTTGATGATTTGCTGATAGAGCTGGATTTGAGTTCTTGCTATAATTACGCTCTTTTTTGTTAATGACCCTGTTGAGCCTTTGAAGCCATGAGCCAGCCAGAGATATACACTCCCGAGAATCTTTCTCACGTCCATAACCGCCTTGAGTTATTGGCGCCTGCAAAAAATGCTGACTATGGTATCGAAGCCATACGCCATGGCGCCGATGCGGTATACATTGGGGGGCCCGCATTCGGTGCGCGGGCGACGGCAGGTAACAGTGTTGAAGATATCGCGCGCCTGTGTACTTATGCTCATCAATATCATGCTCAGGTATTTGTCGCCCTCAATACCATTTTGATGGACAACGAACTGGCCGACGCCGAAAAACTCATTTGGCAACTGTACGAAGCCGGTGCCGATGCGCTGATTGTGCAGGATATGGGCGTCTTGCAACTTAATTTGCCGCCGATTGCCCTGCATGCCAGTACCCAAATGGATAACCGCAGCCCTGAAAAAGTGGCGTTCTTAGAGCAAGTTGGTTTTTCTCAGGTAGTGCTCGCCCGTGAATTAGGCTTGAGCCAAATCCGTGATGTGGCCGCACATACGAATATGCAGCTCGAATTCTTTATCCACGGCGCTCTGTGTGTGGCTTACAGTGGTTTGTGTAACTTGAG
Source organism: Shewanella hafniensis (assembly GCF_019655335.1). GTDB lineage: Bacteria > Pseudomonadota > Gammaproteobacteria > Enterobacterales > Shewanellaceae > Shewanella > Shewanella hafniensis. The sequence goes on along the minus strand of NZ_BPFD01000078.1, from coordinate 1,573 downwards.
TCATTCCTTTAGTAACCGCAGTGCTAACCGCGGCGAATGCTCGCAAATGTGCCGCTTGCCGGGCAATCTTAAAACCCGTCAAGGCGATGTGTTAGCGCAGAATGAACACTTATTGTCTTTAAAAGACAATAACCAAACCGAAAACCTCGAAGCGCTCATCGACGCGGGCATTCGCTCGTTTAAGATTGAAGGTCGCTTAAAAGATTTAAGTTACGTTAAAAACGTCACCGCGCATTATCGCCAAAAGTTGGATGCGATTATGGCGCGTCGCCCTGAGTTTAAGGCTTCGTCCCACGGCCGTTGTGAACATACTTTTATTCCCGATCCTGAAAAGACTTTTAACCGTGGCAGCACAGATTACTTTGTTAACGAACGTAGCCAAGGCATTAAAGATTTCCGCTCGCCAAAATATATCGGTGAAGAAGTCGGTAAAGTGGTCAGCATAGGCAAAGACTTTATCCAAGTGAGCTCAATCCATGAGTTTAATAACGGCGATGGCTTAGCGTTTTTCCCTGCGAATTTTGCCATGGCAAAACAATCCGATGACAAGCTGCAAGGTCTGCGAGTTAACCGCGCCGAAGGCTTAAAGCTGCATATTTTGCAGGTGCCAAAGGATTTAAAAGTCGGCATGACTTTGTACCGTAACCATAACCAAGCCTTCGAAGCCCTGTTATCGAAAGAATCGTCTAAGCGGATTATCGGCGTCGATTTACGGTTGAGCGACACCGAAGACGGACTGGCGCTGACCTTGACGGATATCTATGGCCTAAGCGCTACAGTCAATTTAACGGTCGAGAAGACACCTGCGACAGATGTCGACAAGACCCTACAAAATACTCGCACTCAGCTGGGTAAGCTCGGCAGTACTGACTTTGTTGCCCGTAGCATTAGTATCGATACGGCCCAAGCTTGGTTCTTGCCAGCGTCAGTTCTCAATGGTCTGCGCCGTGATGGTGTGGCCGCTCTAGAGGCTGCCCGTGTGCAAGGTTATGTGCGTCCACTGCCGTGGAAGCATAACCAAGATGCAGTCTATCCCGTTAAGCATTTGAGCTACTTAGGTAACGTAGCCAATGAGAAGGCCAAGGATTTTTATCAACGCCACGGCGTGATTGAAATTCAAGATACCTATGAGAAAAATGGTGTTACCGAAGACGTGCCATTAATGATCACTAAGCATTGCCTGCGCTTTAACTTCAATCTGTGTCCGAAGGAAGTACCAGGTATCAAGGCCGATCCTATGGTGCTTGAAATCGGTAACGATGTGCTCAAGCTGGTCTTTGACTGTCCTAAATGCGAAATGATGGTGGTCGGTGAAAACCGTCAAGTGCGAGGCCAGAAACACCTTTAACATCTGTCATTTGGAGCATTGCAGAGTGTAATGCTCCTCACCCCCCTTCAGCCTGCATCCGCGTGCTTAATTTGCCTACCTATATCTATGTTACCCTCACCATAGCTACTCCCATATTTTCATCAAAGCCCAATATTGCACATTCGGTTATCAGCAGATATCTTATTGAAAATAATATCAATAATAAGGGATGTTAAAATGGGACTGTTAGACGGTTTACTCGGT
>NZ_BPFD01000077.1 GCF_019655335.1 Shewanella hafniensis | reverse complement strand
ATATATTCCAATCACCTAAGTGAACCTTTCATCATTTACCTGCTCTAATTTTCGCCAAAGCATCGGTACCTAGTGAGCACATGTGTCAAAACATCACTTTTAGACACATTTAATTTACAAAAATAAATTTATTGGCGCGGCCGACTCTGCTACTTTAACCCCATTACGCGATTAGCATGGATGTAACAATAATATGATGAAGACTCTACTGAGGAGAACATCTCCTTTATTAATTTTGCTGCTATTTGGCTTAGGCGCAAAAATATTAATGCAAACCAAGGAAGCGCCAGAACAAAAACCTGAAGAGATGCCCATTCCTATCGTTGATGTGACGCAAGTGACTCAGCAAACGGTATCGCTAAACTTACCTTCCTACGGTGTGGTTAATCCAAAATATAAAACCCAACTGGTGACCGAAGTTCAAGGCAGAATGCTGACCATTTCCCCTAATTTTGTTGCGGGCGGCATAGTCAAGAAAGGCGAACAACTCGCGCAGATCGAGCCCTCAGATTACGAGGCTGATTTAATGCAAGCCGAAGCGACACTGGCCCAAGCCACCGCTGCACTGAACGAAGAAATTGCCCGCGGTGAAGTCGCTAAAATCGAATTCAAAGGCTACGACAAAGGCTTACCCCCAGAGTTAGGTCTGCGTATTCCACAGCTTAAAAAAGAGCAAGCCAACGTTAAATATGCGCAAGCAGCACTGGCGCGTGCCCAACGTAACCTTGAGCGCACGGTTATCCGCGCGCCGTTCGATGGCATAATCAAAGCGCGTAATGTCGATTTAGGTCAGTATGTTAGCTTAGGTACAAATCTAGGAGAACTCTACGACACTAGTGTTGCTGAAATCCGCTTACCGATTTCCAATGACGATCTAGCCTATCTAGAGTCGGTCGATAATCCCGATACCCAAGTGACGTTGAGCGCCTCTTTGGCGGGTAAAGAAAATACTTGGGATGGCAATATTATCCGTAGCGAAGGCGTGATCGATGCTGAAAATCGCATGGTGTATTTAGTCGCTGAAATCAAAGACCCTTACCTGCGCGCCAATAAAGTTGCCGGCAGCTTACCGCTTAAGTATGGCAGCTTCGTCAATGCAGTCATCAAAGGTCGCACCGTCGATGGCATAGTTAAACTGCCCCGCCATGTGGTTCGTAACGATCACGTCGCCTTAGTGAACGACAAAAATATTGTTGAAATGCGCCATGTGAATATCGTTCGTAGCGATCTCGACAATGTGTATATCAAGGACAGTCTAAAAACGGGCGAACGCGTCGCCACCACTCACTTCAACAGCATGGCAAACGGTCAACTGGTAAAGGTCTTAGGTGAAGCGGCATTGCCGACTAAGACGCCAAAAGAAGACACGCCTGAGTCGAGTCTTGCGGCCACTGGAGTGAAATAATGGACACTCAAAAAGGGATCTTAGCCTGGTTCGCCCGCAACAGTGTGGCCGCGAACCTGTTAATGTGGGCATTACTGGTCGGCGGTTTGTTCAGCACTGTCTTGATCAATAAAGAGGTTTTTCCTTCTTTTGAACTCAATTTACTGAATATTTCCGTCGCCTATCCGGGCGCGGCGCCGCAGGAAATCGAAGAAGGCATCAACATCAAGATTGAAGAAGCCATCCAAGATATCAACGGTATCAAAAAGGTCACGTCAGTGGCGAGCGAAGGGGTAGGCTCGATTACGGTTGAAGTCGAAGACGGTTACGAAGTGCAAACCGTGCTCGATGAAGCCAAGTTAAGGTTAGACGCGATTTCGACCTTCCCTGTAAACATCGAAAAACCCAATATCTATCAGATTAAACCTGAAAATAACGTCATTTGGGTGTCTGTCTATGGCGATATGACACTGCACGATATGAAGGAGTTGGCTAAGTCGGTGCGTGACGATTTAACCCAACTGCCAGCCGTGACCCGTGCAAAAGTCACTGGGGTGCGCGATTATGAAATCGCCATCGAAGTATCAGAAGATAAACTACGCGAATACGGCCTAACATTTACACAGGTCGCGTTAGCGGTGCAAAACTCTTCCTTTGACTTACCCGGCGGTTCGATTCGCGCCCAAGATGGCGACATCCTGCTGCGCACCAAAGGCCAAGCCTACACGGGTGATGACTTTGCGAATATCGTCGTCACCACTCGCCCCGACGGTAGCCGGGTGATGTTACCGCAAGTGGCAACCATCAAAGATGACTTTGAAGAAAGGTTAGAATATACCCGCTTTAACGGTAAACCGGCCGCGATTATCGAAGTCACCAGTGTTGATGATCAAAATGCCTTAGACATTGCCGCTCAAGTAAAACAATACGTCGAGGATCGCCGCGCGACACTTCCTGCCAACGCGCAACTCGATACTTGGGGTGATATGACTCACTACCTCAAGGGCCGCTTAAACATGATGATGTCGAACATGTTTTACGGTGCCTTGTTGGTGTTTATCATCCTAGCTATGTTCCTCGATCTTAAGTTGGCGTTTTGGGTCATGATGGGTCTGCCGGTGTGCTTCCTCGGCACTATGCTGATCATGCCGCTCGAACCTTTCTCGATGACGATCAACATGTTGACCCTGTTCGCCTTTATCTTAGTGCTCGGGATAGTGGTGGACGATGCGATTGTCATCGGCGAAAGCGCCTACACAGAAGTCGAACGCCACGGTCACTCGGTAGAAAACGTGATCCGCGGCGCGCAAAAGGTGGCAATGCCCGCGACCTTCGGGGTATTAACCACGATTGCGGCCTTTATACCCATGTTAATGGTTTCTGGCCCTATGGGGATTATCTGGAAATCCATCGGCATGGTAGTCATCCTCTGTTTGGCCTTCTCGCTGGTCGAATCTAAGTTCATCCTGCCAGCGCATTTAGCACACATGAAGTTTAAAAAGCCCGGTGCGCCAAGGGGATTCTTTGGTCGCCTCAAAGCCAACTTTAACGACAGAGTACAGCACTTTATTCACCACAGTTATCGCAACTTCCTCGAGCGCTGTATCAAGCAAAGATACAACGTGGTCGCGGCCTTTATCGGTGTGTTGATCCTCTCCATTGCCTTAGTCGCCAGTGGCAAAGTGCGTTGGGTATTCTTCCCTGATATTCCCTCAGACTTTATTCAAGTTCAGCTTGAGATGGACGAAGGCAGCTCGGAAGAGAACACTTTGAAAGTGGTGCAGAGCATAGAAGAAGCCCTGTACAAGATGAATGACAAAATGGAGAAAGATAACGGCTATCAAGTGGTGAAGCACAGCTTTATTAATATGAGCTCCCGCACCTCTGCCTTTATTTTTGCCGAACTGACGAAAGGCGAAGACCGCGAAGTCGATGGCGTGACGATTGCTGCCGCATGGCGTGAACAATTGCCCGAGCTTTTATCGGTTAAAAAACTCAGCTTTAACGCGAGCACTAACGATGCCGGTGGCGATATTTCCTTCAGGTTGACCTCAAGCGATCTCGATGAACTGTCCGCTGCCTCTAAAGAGTTGAAGCAAAAACTCGCCAGCTACGAAGGCGTGTACGATATTGCCGACAACTTTTCCTCGGGTAGCCATGAAATTCGCCTGAAGATACGTCCAGAGGCGGAAGCCCTTGGCCTGACCCTTTCCGATTTAGCCCGCCAAGTGCGTTACGGTTTCTATGGTTATGAAGCCCAACGTATTTTACGTAATAAAGAAGAAATCAAGGTAATGGTGCGCTATCCATTAGAGCAGCGCCGCACTGTGGGTTATCTGGAAAACATGCTGATCCGCACGCCAACGGGCACCTCGGTTCCCTTCTCGACCGTGGCACAAATTGAGAAAGGCGAATCCTATGCCTCAATTACCCGTGTTGACGGTAAGCGGGCGATCACTATCACGGCAAATGCCAACAAAAACATAGTAGAACCTTCAAAAGTGGTACAGGAAATCCAAAAAGATTACCTGCCACAATTACAGGCCAAGTATCCTAAAATCCAAACCGCGTTAGATGGCGGCAGTTTGGATGAACAGAATGCTATGGTCGGTTTGATGCAAGGTTTCTTCTTTGCGCTGTTTACCATTTATGCACTGATGGCAATCCCGCTAAAATCCTACAGTCAGCCGTTGATCATCATGTCAGTGATCCCCTTCGGGATTATCGGCGCCCTGTTCGGTCACTTGATTCAGGGACTCGCGATGAGCGTGTTAAGTCTCTGCGGCATAGTGGCACTCGCGGGTGTGGTGGTGAACGACTCTTTGATTTTGGTCGACTTTGTTAACCGTGCGCGGGAGCAAGGTCAATCGGTTAGACAGGCGGCAGTGGATTCGGGCTGTTATCGCTTTAGGGCGATTATCTTAACGTCACTCACTACCTTTGTCGGCTTAGTGCCTATTATTCTCGAGCGCAGTTTGCAGGCGCAAATTGTGATCCCTATGGCGACGTCCCTCGCCTTCGGTATCCTGTTCTCGACTGTAGTGACGCTGATCTTAGTGCCGCTGCTGTACATTATACTCGACGATGTTAGCCGCTCTAGCAGCCGCTTCTTCAACTGGTGGTGGCAGCCTAAAAAAACCAATGATGAAGACGTTAAGCATCCGGATTTTGAGCAAGCTGTCACGACTGACTATAAGAAAGACTATCTATAGGCTGATAACGACAGGCAGTTAGCAATAGGCCGTTAATCAATGTCTTACCCTTAAAAAGAGAGCTTAGGCTCTCTTTTTTATTGCCTGTGTTCATTCAATTCCACATCAGCATCAAAGTCACTATGCCGTGAGTGGGTTTGAGCTTTCAAGTTGCGATCTAGCTGACAGTTATGCCATCGGGCTTTCGCTACACTGTGCTCAAGTCGTCAGTTATCGTTAGAATGAAGCCATCATTATGTCTGAGCATCTGCATAAGCAACACCTTGATAATCTGCAAGTTGTCACCACTGAAACCCTAGCGAACGGTCATATCACAGATGAAGTTTGCACGAATGAAACCTGTGCGACCGAAACGCTAGTTTATGATATTCGCCGCAGCCGATACCTCAATATCACTGGTCGCTGCACCCTGCGCTGTGCTTTCTGTCCGAAACATAATGGCAGTAAACAAATCCACGAATACCAGCTTGCCCTGTGCCACCAACCTAAGCCCGAGGAAATTATCCCCCTGCTTGGTGAGGTTAAAGACTTTGAAGAATACGTGTTTTGCGGTTATGGCGAGCCAACCTTAAATCTTCCCACCCTGCTGACGGTGGCAAAAGAGATCAAAAACAGGGGCGGACGAGTACGGATTAATACCGATGGTTTAGGCAATCTGGTCCATAGGCGCAATATTCTGCCGGAACTTGCCGAGTGTGTAGATAGCTTATCGATTTCACTCAATGCAGATAACGAAGCCGCCTACATAGCACATTGTCGCCCTAAGCTCGCGGGCTCCTACGCCGCCGTACATGCCTTTATTGCCTTAGCGCCACACTATATTGAAACGGTGCAAGTCTCCGCCATCGAAGGATTAACGGGGGTCGATATCGATATCTGCCGTGAACAAGTGGAGTCCTACGGCTGTGAATTTAAACATAGGGTACTTGGCGCTTTAGGCTAAAAGGCATTCTAAAAAGCCATAATCGACTGAAATACCTAAGCAGATATCACTGTCGATGACGTGAGTGGTACATGTGTGAATCGTCTTAACTTTTACTCAAGAAATCTTGCTGAGTAACTTGGCACTGTCGTAACAATTCTTTCGTGTTAACATAGCGAAATTAACAGATCACCCACTCATTATCGGTTCATGCTGAAGAATAACCCAAGCACGTATCCCCTAGCGCCGCTGCTCTCTTTGACTCAAGGGATCCATTGGTCGCATCAACGCTTATTAGCCGTTGCAAGCCAGCTCTCTATGCTGGTGATTGGCATGATCATTTTAACCAACTTAATCATTACTTTAGGTGAACGACGCCTACAGGAAGAATGGGCGACACAGAGATACAGTGAACTGCAGACCATAGGCACACTGATCACAGATAAAGTGTCTTTCCAGCAATTTCGCACCCAAATTTTTGCCAATGGTGAGCTGCTAAAGCAGTACTTGAGCAATCCTACCGCCAAGCAGCAACTCAAATTACAGGAAGCCTGGCTAGATCTGGTGAAGCATATTCCTGAACTGCTCGGCATTGCGCTGTACGATCCCCAAGGCAATTATAAGTTCTCTACCCCTTCTAATTTCAGTAAAGATGCCTTACCGCCAACCTTGCTTGGCGCGAGTCGTAATATGGGTGGTAAAGAGGTTTACACCTCTCCACTGGAGTTTGTTCCGATTGCAGGCATGCTAGAACCCTATATGTATCAAATGGCGTGGCTCGAAAAGCCCGATCAGAGTTCTATGGGTTATCTAGTGACATACAACTCTATGGTGCAAATGCTCGAAGCCATAAAGCCGGCTTTTTCGAGTAACAAATCGCCTATGTTAGTGCTCGACACGCAGGGATTACTCTATGCTGGCGCGAGCGATCTCGCCCCGTTAAGTAATATGCCGGAAACCTTAGGGGCAAGTTTAAGACAAAGTTATCCTGCTCTGTGGCGTGATATGTCCATGAGTAATTTTGGTCAATTCCACGGTGAAGAAGCCACCTTTGTTTACCTTAAGATCGAGCTTACTGCCCAACCAGAAACCCGCAGAGAATACTTTTTACTCTCCTATGTGCGTAACTCCGACATAGCCGCACGTTTTTCCCAGTGGCAAAATATTGTCATAGTGGCATCGCTAATCTTAACCGTACTCGCCGCTTGGGTTGTGCTGCTCAGCCACATGTATCGCTTACAGCAGCGTTCACGCCAATACAGTATCGATGTCGCCAATGGCTTATTTAACAGTGACATCGGTTTTATGATGGTCAACGAAAACGCCAGAGTGATCAGCGCCAACACCAAGGCGGCAGAAGCGACCTTAGTACCACTCGATGAACTCACGGACCGCAGCCTACAACGCACCTTATGCCTCGATGACAGGACCTATGCCGAGCTGATGGAGCAAGTGCATAAAACGGGTCAATGGTCTGGTGAAATCAGCCTAGAAAGTATCAATGGCCCAACGCTGCGGGTACATATCCGCCAAGCGCCAAGGGCGAGCCGAGGGTCACCGCATCTATTGATCACCCTTGAAGACATCAGTGAATTAGTTAGCAGTAAAGAACAAGCATTTCTCAGTGAGCTTTTATGCGATAGCACAGTCGCAACAGCGCTAACAGATGCCAATGGCAAACTGATTAAAATCAACCCAGTATTTGATGCGCTGATGCAACTCAATGGCGATTTAAATCAAGATTTAGCCTCGCTGCTCGCCAACGATTTAGGTAATCAATGGCAAAGAATTAGCGCTCAAATCGCCATGCAAGGTCAGTGGCAAGGGCAAATTCTGTGCTCACCTAAACAGGCGCACTCCAATTGTTTACAGGCGACCTTGAAGGGCCATGTGGCCGCCGATGGTGAGATTGATTATATCGTCTGTACCTTAGAGCAAGCCGCCGAACGCGGCCGAGGCACAGAGAAACGCAGCCTTGTGCCCCATCGCAGCACGATTCTGCTGAGCTTAGTTGATTTAGAGCGTTACTTTAACTCGCTGCCGCCGCCAAGCCGCCTGAGTTCAAGCCTACTGTTAATGGATATCAACCCTGAAGGTTTGCTGAGCCACATGAGTGATATCGATCAACTGGCAAACCGCCAGCAGGAAGTCGAAGTTCAATTACTGCTTGAAATCCCTGCTAATTATCAGATTTTGCATTGGCAACTCGGGAAACTGATTGTGATGTTACCTGACACAGATGCGACCCATGCGCACAACTTTGCCCTCAATATGATGGAAAAGCTCAATGGCAATGGTTTAGGCGAAGGGATCAGTATCGGTATTGCGGGTTATCAAGAAGGCCAGACACTTGAGCAGTATCTGAATAATGCCGAAGTCGCCCTAAAACGGGCGAAACAGAATAACGATCAAAATATCGGTCAAGCCTTTACTCGTCATCAATCGTAGATTCGGGCATGTTGACCGAATCGGGCAATTGGCTCTGGGTAATCTCAATAATCGTCGAGCGGTTCATGGTGATTTTGTAGCGAATATACTGCGGGGCTTCGCGGCCATCGCGTAGCACTAAAATCAAGTTAACTTGATAGCGTCGCTCAACCGATTCATGGCTGATTTTACCTTCAACTTCCTTATAAATCTTCGCCTTACCCCGCTCTAAGTAGCGGGCAAAGGGCACTAAGCTAAAGTTCACTTGCTCTTGAATGGTGGAGTATCCCGCTTGGAACTCACTCTGATTCACCTTAGTGGCAATTTTATAGTGCAGGATTTCCGCATCGACCTTATTTTGGCTATGCCTGTGCTTTAAAATTTCGCTGACTTTATCGGGCAGATCTTGCTGGCGCATAAACTCAAGCCATACTAACTGCTTCGCGATAACTGCCTGACTAGTGGTATCGCGCAAAATCCGGCTCCAGCGTGGCCTGCCCCGCTGAATAAAACGCCACATGGCATTACGCACGTCATCCTTAAAGATTTCCCTGAAGCCGTAAATCACCGCCAAGGTCAGCACTAAGGCAATGGTAAAGCCGCTGAAGGCGCCCTGCGCTTGAATAATCAACGCCGACACCACCAGCATAACTAACGCCGTCGCCAGTCCCGTCGTGAACTTTTTAAGGCCAATCCCTAAGGGCTTTAACTCTTCTTTGAGTACCACACCTTGTTGGATTAAACGTCGTAACAACAACATCTTGTTTGAGATGCGGTTAGGATCTTGCTTAGTCTGCGCCGAGTTGTAGTTATGCTCATCCCGATAGGCGCACTCATTGCGACACAGTGTTAGCACCCGTTCTTGGATATCGTTGAAATCACTGGTTCGTGTAGCATGGGCGAGCACTTTTAGTAACTGCTGCTCGCAGAACCAAGACAGGTAGTTGTCGGCATTTTCGAAGTAGGATTTCCATTTAGGATCGCCAGGTTCGTTACGGCGAAACTTTTTTAGCAACTGGCCAACTTGTTCGCGTAATTCGTCGAGGGCAAAATAGAAATGGGTTACATCTGTGATTTGATTGAGTTCTTTAACGTCGTTTTCAACTGCAACGGCAAACTGATAGGCGAACAAATTCAAGTACAATCTGAATTCTTCAATGGTGCGACGATTTAAACTGGCAAAGCGGCCCTGTACCAAAGGTAAATGTAAACCTTCTGAATAGTAAGAGCGACGGCCGACAATCGAACTGTAGTAGTACTCTTCTTCATTGAGCGTGTGCGAGCCTATGCCCATTTCCTTTGGTAAAAAGAAATAGAGATCGAGCTGACGATTATCGCCCTTTTCCATCTGGTGGCTGAACTTAATCGACAGGGATTCTTCTTGCTTTACACGTATCTTAGACACAACACCCTTTTCATGAGCTCTCACAGAAACTCATCGCAGTAGACATAAATCAATGAGCACTAATCTTAACTGAAATAAACTCAAATTCACTGATTAAATTCGGCTATTTACGATACGGCATCCACAAATCGTATTGCTGGGTTGCAATAACACCAAGGCATAATCTTTTGTATCATCCATCTCTAATACTTCGATACTGAAATGGTTCACCCCTGCATCGGCAAAATTTAAGCTGCTGATGCTATAGAGATATTTCATCTGTTCGGGCCAATTTTGTTGTTTTTGCGTTTGCGATTCAGTTTTCGTCTCCACCGCCACTCTATAGGTCATGCTATTGGCCTCAATACTGTCGACTTTGCCACGCATTGAAATATGGCCCGCACTGGTGCCATCAAGATTAAAATAACGGTAGTGGATTTGCGCTTTGTTGGCGGCAATCCATACGTCCACAAGCTGGTAAAATTTATTGTCTCTGCTGTTACTGCCAGCACTGGCGCTAACATATGGATTGGCACTCGTGTGCCGATCAAATAATTCTGAGCTGCAACTTAACATCATGGTCCGGCTCGTTGCCAATTGTTTGTAAATCACTCCGCAAGCCGCAATCAAGGCCGACAAAATAACAATACTAATGGTCCACTTGAGCCACTTAGCCACAGATATTCACCTCATGCAGCCAGGCAGAGTCGATGAATGTTTTGGGACGAGATAAATCGCTGATACTAATATTGCGCAGCACTGACTGGCCGAGTTTTTCACCGCGAAAGGTCATATTAAGCACCTGTTTATCATGGGATAAAGACGCATAAACATCTGCCCAATCGCTTTTACCGCAGGCAATAAGTCCCGTGCTTAAGCGCTCGCCCATTTCAAACAGTAAAGTGTTACTCGCACTGGAGTCGGCATATAAGTTCAAGCGCACTTGCTGACCCGAGGCTAACGACAATATTGACGTCATCAAGGCTTGAGTCGGTTTACTGTGGTCTGTGTGTTTCAGATAAAACACCGAAAACGCCAACATCACCCCAAATAACACTAAGGCACTCCACAAAGGCACAGTGTGCAGCCTGAGGTAATTGATGCCTCGATATTCGCTGCCGTTTGATGGTCGCAATAAATAGCCTTGGCCTTTAACGGTTTCGATCAAGCCCTCGTGCGAAGGGCCAAGAAAAGAGCGGAGCCTGGATATGGCGCGGGATAAAGAGGCATCAGTTAACGGCGGACCTTGTCCATCCCCCGTTTTCAGCATGTGCTTTGAAACTAACTGTCCTTGGTGTGCGAGCAACAACGTGAGCACTTGTAGCTCGGCTCGAGAAAGATGCCAAGATTCATCGCGAGACAACTCAATCAGTATGCCTCGTTCTCGATCAAACCTGCAGCCTCCCAATTGCATACACATTAACTCAACTCCATAAAAACACAGAGTTAAGTCTATGCAAGACCACAAATAATTAATGTGATCTTGCTAACCCAAGCCAGCAAATAGTTAATTTTCGTGAGACAAGCCGCAAGCCTGTCTCGGTAAACGATAATCAAGCTAATGCAGTGTTAGAACATCGCGGCATTTAACCACATGTGCACTAAAATACTCGCCACATAACCTAAAGCTATCACAGGCGTCCACCGTAGATGCGCCCCAAAGGTATAAATGCCACGAGCCTGTCCCATCAAGGCAACCCCTGCCGCACTCCCAATCGAAAGCAAACTACCGCCCACACCCGCTGTCAGGGTAACCAATAACCACTGCCCCAAAGCCATATCGGGATTCATGGTCAATACCGCAAACATCACCGGAATATTATCAATCACAGACGAGAGTATACCCACGGCGATGTTGGCATAAGTGACATCCCAATGCGAATACATAGCCTCAGACACTAAACTCAAATACCCCATAAAACCTAGGCCACCGACGCATAACACCACGCCATAAAAGAACAGTAGAGTATCCCACTCGGCGCGAGAAATGCGGCTAAACACATCAAATGGCACTACACTGCCAAGTTGCTGCAGGCGTAATTGGTCTTGTCTTAACTCCGCCTTTTCACGTTCGCGGGCAACGGAACGATTAAAGGTTTTACGCAGATAAAAACCAAAGAATTGTAGGAAGCCTAATCCCGTCATCATCCCCAATACGGGCGGCATACCTAAGAAAGAATGGGCACACACTGCCGTAGCGATTGTGAGTAAAAACAATGCAACAATTCGCTTAGCACCGGGCTTAGTATAAACATGCTCTTTTTCAGGCTCAGGCACGAAATGTGGGATGAACACACTCATAATGGCAGCGGGTAAGGCAAAGTTTACTAAAGCAGGAATAAACAGATGGAAAAAATCGCAAAAGTGCACTAAGCCCTTTTGCCATACCATTAATGTCGTAATGTCACCAAAGGGGCTAAACGCGCCACCCGCGTTGGCCGCAACGACAATGTTGATGCAGGCAAGGGTAATAAACTTACGTTGCCCTGCCCCGACCTTCATCACCACGGCGCACATCAACAAAGCCGTGGTTAAATTATCGGCTACAGGTGAGATGAAAAACGCCATAAAGCCTGTTAACCAAAACACGGTTCGCAGGCTAAAACCACGGCCCACCAGCCAGCCGCGAATAGCATCAAACAGATTACGTTCTTCCATGGCATTGATATAGGTCATCGCCACCAGCAAGAAGAGCAATAGCTCGGCGTATTCGAGCAAGTTTTGCTTGAATGCCGCTTCCGACACTTCGGACATGCCGTTTTGCATATAGACAAAACCTATCATGCCCCAGATGATCCCTGCCGCAACGAGCACAGGTTTCGACTTGCGTAAATGTAATGTCTCCTCAGCCATCACAAGTACATAAGCCAGCACAAACACACAGACAGCGACATAACCCACACTCGCGGCGGTTAAATTAAGCCGTTCTGCCCCCTCCGTCATAGCCCATGCTGCAGGTGAGAATCCGCTCAATATTGCAACGCAGAATAGACTCCACAACGCCATTCCACTGTCTTTAAACAACCGCTGTAATTTCATTAAAGTTCATCTCTACGTAGGAAATTAGTCGAAAATTACCATAGCTTCGGCATAGTAAATGTTGATAAAACGCAACTTTCTATGCATTACCCTTTAACCAAAGGCATTTAAAAGATTAATTTTTGTATAACTACAGATGTTACTAATAAAGAAAAGCTTAACGTATACTCAACTTAGTCTAAAAATAGCCAATAAAAAAGCACCTCGAAGGTGCTTTGTGTTTTAAATCAGTGTCACAGCATTAGAAAGCATATAACAAGGTCATATTGGTTTCGGTATCAGTGCTTTTCTTATCATCCAGCGGCTCGCTGTTGTAACGCACAATAATGGCAAACTTCATCGCCAATGCGCCAATAATATTTGCCGTTAATGAAGTTTCAGAACGGGCATCTAACTTGTCACCGTAATCGGCAACGAAACGCTGTTGGAATTTAGAAGTTTCAGTGATTTCAGTTTCAAAGTTAATCACGCCGTGGGCAACAACGCTGTCGTTGGTATCATAACCTTCGATAAGCGCTTGCTCAGTATCCAGACGTTGATAGATATAACCTGGACCCACTTCGACATCTAAAAAGGTCTTGCTGGTATCATACAGTCTATGACCATAACCCGCTGCGCCAGATAGGGTATAGTCATAACCAGTAAACGGGTCGACTTCATAACTGGCATTCGCAAACAGGTAGCTACTATCTGTCATCTTGTAGTTACCCTGTGCACCCGCTAAATAACGTTTCGCGGTGACAGAACCGGTATCTTCTTTGTATAAACCTTCTAGTAAGTACTGATTTTCCCAATCGCCTAGCTCATGCTTAAGATTTAAACGTCCCTTAAATGAGGAAGTTTCAGTGTTACCTGTAGTTAAGGTGGCACCTAACTCTGCTTCACCAGCGAACGTTCTGTCGCCTTTTACAAAATCGGCTCCAGCCGTTGCCATAAAAGGTGCAGTCATTAATAGTGCTGCGGTCAGTACTTTTTTCATGTTTAATCGTTCCTGTTCCGTTAAATCCAATCCCTATAAATATCTGTTCGTCCAAGCGAAGCTGAATAAGCACATATTAATATGGGTTAGTTTTTCCCCTGAAAATCCGCGCAATATTAACATTTACGCTTAAAAAATGAAAACGACCGCTATTTCGTTCATAAAAAAACCCGCATCAGCGGGTTTTTGTCTTAGCGATAACGCTTACATGTTGATCTTAGGATCTAAGGCACCAGACTGGTACGCTTTGTACATTGCTTGTAAAGACAAAGGCTTAATCTTAGAGGCTTGACCCGCACAACCGAAGGCTTCGTAGCGAACAGTACAGATGTCTGCCATAGCTTCCATTGACGCTTTCAAGAATTTACGTGGGTCAAATTCACTTGGGTGTTCTGCTAAGAACTTACGTACCGCACCTGTTGATGCTAAACGTAAGTCAGTATCGATATTCACCTTACGCACACCGTGCTTGATACCCTCTACGATTTCCTCTAATGGCACACCGTAGGTTTCTGGGATCTGACCACCGTATTGGTTGATGATCTGTAACCATTCTTGTGGCACAGAAGATGAACCGTGCATCACTAAGTGTGTGTTAGGAATACGCGCATGGATTTCTTTGATGCGGTCAATACGCAGTACATCACCAGTAGGTTTACGGCTGAACTTATAAGCACCGTGGCTAGTACCGATGGCGATGGCTAAGGCATCGACATGGGTATCGGCAACAAAACGCGCCGCTTCATCAGGGGTAGTCAGCATTTGATCGTGGCTTAAAATACCTGCCGCGCCAACACCGTCTTCTTCGCCTGCTTGACCAGTTTCTAAACTGCCTAAACAACCGATTTCGCCTTCAACTGACACACCACACGCATGGGCAAATGCCACTGTACGGCGGGTAACATCGACGTTGTAGTCATAAGATGCTGGTGTTTTGCCGTCAGCCATCAAAGAGCCATCCATCATCACTGATGACATGCCTAATTGGATAGAACGCTGACAAATATCAGGATCGGTACCGTGGTCTTGGTGAATACACACAGGAATATCTGGATACTGCTCAAGGGCTGCAGCCATCAAATATTTTAAGAACTGTGGGCGAGCATACTTACGCGCGCCAGCAGAAGCTTGCACAATAACAGGGCTGTCTGTTGCTTCAGCGGCCTGCATGATGGCACGCATCTGCTCTAAGTTGTTAACGTTGAACGCAGGCACACCGTATCCATGTTCTGCCGCGTGGTCGAGTAGTTGTCGTAGGGAAATTAACGCCATTTTGTAACTCCGATAATAGGGTGACTGTCACATTCTGCAACGCTTGGTCACCGAGGTCGCTATCGTTTGGATGGATTTTTATACCCGTATTTAACTCGATATATTTAATCAATATCTAAGATAAACACGGGCGGTTTTTTTATAATTCTTTATTATCAAAGCGTTGATCTTATCAGCGCTTTCGCGGCGTCTTATGCGCCGCGTATTTTAAAACTTAATAATTAAGCGCCGCGCTTTTCTAACATAGCCACAGCCGGTAATTCTTTACCTTCGAGGAACTCGAGGAAAGCACCGCCGCCAGTCGAAATGTAAGACACTTTATCGGCAATACCGTACTTATCAACCGCAGCCAAAGTGTCACCACCGCCTGCGATAGAGAAAGCTTTTGAATCGGCAATCGCCTGAGCAATACGCTTAGTACCTTCACCAAACTGGTCGAATTCGAACACGCCCACAGGGCCGTTCCATACTATAGTGCCAGCAGATTCGATGATTTTAGCCAGTGCTTCAGCGCTATCAGGGCCAATATCAAAAATCATTTCGCTATCAGCGACGTCGCTAACCGATTTTAAGGTTGCCGCAGCCGTTGGGCTAAACTCGCCTGCCACGACTACATCAGTCGGCACAGGAATATCGGCGCCGCGGCTCTTAGCATTAGCGACTAAACGCTTAGCTTCGTCGATCAAATCCGCTTCATACAGCGATTTACCGACATTGTAGCCCGCCGCCGCGATGAAAGTATTGGCAATACCGCCGCCAACCACTAACTGATCAACGATACCTGAAAGGCTTTCTAGCACGGTCAGCTTAGTCGACACTTTAGAGCCACCGACAATCGCCACCATAGGACGCGCAGGATTATCTAATGCCTTGCCTAAAGCATCTAATTCTTGCGCCAGTAATGGGCCAGCACAGGCGATGGGGGCAAACATGCCCACGCCGTGGGTCGATGCTTGGGCGCGATGTGCTGTACCAAAAGCGTCCATCACATAGACATCACACAATGCCGCCATTTTTTGTGACAGCGCTTCGTTGTTCTTACCTTCGCCCACATTGAAACGCACGTTTTCGAATACCACGACTTCACCCACAGCAACGTCGACGCCGTCTAAATAGTCGGTCGCTAAACGCACAGGACACGACAAGGCTTTAGCCAAGTAGTCGACCACAGGTTGCATAGAATATTCGGGATTGTATTCACCTTCGGTCGGACGACCTAAGTGCGACATCACCATCACAGCCGCACCTTTAGCAAGGGCCAACTCGATAGTTGGGAGAGAGGCGCGCAGACGTGCATCACTGGTGACGACGCCGTTGCTGACAGGCACATTGAGATCTTCACGGATAAGCACACGCTTACCTTGTAGATCCAAATCTGACATATTGATAATTGCCATAGTAACACTTCCTTTTATAATCAAAAAACAAACTGGTTTCACACATGGCCGGTATCAGTTTACTGCCGCTAGGCGCTCGACATCCCGTCGAATTGGCATATAACTGAATGACCCACCGGTGAATAATCTACTTTTTATCAGCCTCGCTTGGCCGCGATCATAGCCAAACTCGTATCTAACATACGGTTGGCAAAACCCCACTCGTTATCGCACCACAACAGCAGCTTCACCAGCTGACCGGCGCTGACACGGGTCTGGGTACCGTCAACAATACTGGAGCGCGGATCATGGTTGAAATCACATGAAACTAAGGGCTCATCAGTATAACCCAAAATGCCGTTAAATCGCCCATTGGCGGCCGATTCTAGCACCTGGTTCACAGTGGCAATATCGACGGTTTTCTCAAGCGTCACAGACAAATCGATCGCGGTCACGTTGATTGTGGGCACGCGCACCGAAATCGCCTCAAATTTATCTTTCATGTGCGGCAAAATCCGCTCAATCCCGCGGGCAAGTTTAGTGTCGACAGGGATAATCGATTGGCCAGCGGCGCGGGTACGACGCAAATCATCATGATAAGCATCAATCACTTGCTGATCGTTCATTGCAGAATGGATAGTGGTAATGGCACCGCTCTTAACGCCAAAATGGCGATCGAGCACGTCGATCACAGGCACGATACAGTTAGTCGTACAAGAAGCGTTGGACACCACTGTGTGTTCGGCGCGAAGTAAATCGTGGTTTACACCATAGACAATTGTGCCATCGACATCGGCTGAGGATGGATGGCTTATCAGCACTTGTTTAGCGCCAGCATGAATATGGGCTTCGCAGCTTTGACGATCGAGCAATACGCCAGTGGCTTCATAGACAATGTCTATGTCCATCTCGTGCCAAGGGAGTTTTGTGGGATCGGGCTCGTGGAGAATTTTTATCGCATCGTCGCCAATCAGCATATGATCATCAACGAATTTCACTTTGTGCGCAAACCGACCGTGGGTGGTGTCGTACTGGGTCAGATGAATAATGGCTTCAGGTTTAGCTAATTCATTAATCGCGACAATCTGCATTTGCTGCCGTTTTCCCGACTCATATAAAGCACGGAGAATAGAGCGGCCGATACGGCCATAACCATTGATAGCGACTCGGATCATTGAGGTCTCAATTTCCTCTAAATACAAAAACGGCCTGCAAACGATTGCAGGCCGCATTATACAGATTAACACTTAAAAAGTTTAACCTTTTGTATTGAATCTAATCCCTTGAGCGATTAGCCCAATGATTTTGCAGCATTCAGCACATTTTCAACGGTGAAACCGAAGTGATTGAGCAGCACGTTACCTGGCGCTGACTCACCAAACGTGGTCATGCCAACAACTGTGCCTTCAAAACCGACGTACTTGTACCAGAAATCGGTATGTGCCGCTTCGATAGCCACACGTTTAGTCACAGCGCGTGGTAATACCGATTCTTTATAAGCGGCATCTTGCTTATCGAACTCAGTTGTCGATGGCATAGAAACTACGCGAACTTGTTTACCTTGCTCAGTCAGTGCAGCGGCGGCATCCATTGCCAATTGTACTTCGCTACCGGTTGCGATCAGGATCAGCTCTGGTGTACCCGCACAGTCTTGCAGTACATAAGCGCCTTTTGCCACATTGGCTAATTGCTCAGCGGTACGTGCTTGGGCTTTCAGGTTTTGACGGCTGAAAATCAGTGACGTTGGGGCATTGCGACGTTCAATCGCAGCTTTCCAAGAAACTGCCGTTTCTGCCGCATCACATGGACGCCATACGGCCATATTTGGCGTCATACGCAGGTTAGCTAATTGCTCAACTGGTTGATGCGTTGGGCCATCTTCACCTTGACCGATAGAGTCATGGGTATAAACGAAGATGTTTTGAATGCCCATCAGCGCCGACATACGGACTGCGTTACGCGCGTATTCCATGAACATCATGAAAGTTGCGCCGTAGTTGATGAAACCACCATGCAGCGAAGCACCGTTCATAATGCCGCTCATGCCGAATTCACGCACGCCGTAGTAAATGTAGTTACCAGCTGGATCGTCTTGAATACCTTTAGAACCTGACCACAGTGTCAAGTTAGAACCTGCTAAGTCAGCAGAGCCACCTAACAGTTCAGGTAACATAGCACCGAAAGCACCGATGGCATTTTGTGAGGCTTTACGGCTCGCAATCCCTTCGGCTTTGTCCTGTGATGCTTGAATAAATGCCTGCGCTTTTTCTTCGAAATCAGCAGGTAATTCACCTTTCAGTACACGGCGCTCGTATTCAGCAGCCAGTTCTGGGTGAGCTGCGCTATAAGCCGCAAACTTCTCGTTCCACGCTGCTTCACGGGCAGCACCGGCTTCTTTGGCATCCCAACCCGCATAAACGTCAGCAGGGATTTCAAATGGCGCATGTGGCCAGCCAAGGAATTCACGGGCTGCTGCGATTTCCGCATCGCCTAATGGCGCGCCGTGGCAATCGTGGCTGCCTGATTTGTTAGGTGAACCAAAACCGATAATGGTTTTGCAGCAAATCATGGTTGGTTTATCAGTCACCGCTTTCGCCGCTTCGATAGCAGCACGGATTGCCGCGCTATCGTGACCGTCAACACCGGCAATCACATGCCAGCCGTAAGCTTCAAAACGCTTTGGCGTATCATCGGTGAACCAGCCTTCAACATGGCCATCGATAGAAATACCGTTGTCATCCCAAAATGCAATGAGTTTGCCTAGACCTAAAGTACCGGCTAATGAACAGGCTTCGTGGGAAATACCTTCCATCAAACAGCCGTCACCGAGGAAACAGTAAGTGTAGTGATCAACGATATCGTGACCGTCACGGTTAAACTGTGCCGCTAAGGTTTTTTCAGCTATCGCCATGCCAACAGCGTTGCTGATGCCCGCGCCGAGTGGACCCGTAGTGGTTTCAACACCTGGGGTGTAACCGTATTCTGGGTGACCCGGAGTTTTTGAATGCAATTGACGGAACTGTTTCAGTTCTTCGATTGGTAATTCATAACCTGTCAGGTGAAGTAAAGAGTAGATCAGCATTGAACCGTGACCGTTAGAAAGGACGAAACGGTCTCTATCTACCCATTTAGGATTGGTCGGGTTGTGCTTAAGGAAATCATTCCACAGCACTTCAGCAATATCTGCCATACCCATTGGGGCGCCGGGATGGCCTGAATTTGCTTTTTGAACTGCATCCATACTTAACGCACGGATTGCGTTTGCGAGTACTTTACGGGAAGACATGCTCTCTCCTGCTTGTTTGTGGGGTCTAGCGGGCAATTTGGATGGATATTTTCCCCTACATGCCAGTGTGACGCAAACTAAAATTATCATTCACTCAGCAAAAGATGGCCGAATATATTCCCAAACAACCTGAAGATGCAGGATTCAGGTAGCTAGATATATAAGCTGCAGAAACAAGCTAGTCACTTTACTGGCGTTTACTTGAGTGGGCATCGCAAGGATCACTTGTAATGGAGAAATAAATTTATTAAAAATCGATTGTTCCTAATACCATGAAATATAATAAAAATAACTTCTTTAAGACTAAACATAGTCGTTTTCAGGTCACAATCTGAGAGGATTTTTTCTCACTGGGGGTGATCGGCAATCGGATTTAAACTAAAATAGCCGTCTAGATGTAGATGCTTCTACACGTTTGAATGCTAACGACGAGATTTTCCTACTATGGCAAAGCACTTGTTTACTTCTGAGTCGGTCTCAGAAGGTCATCCCGATAAGATTGCAGATCAGATTTCTGATGCTGTGCTAGATGCAATTCTGGCTCAAGATCCAAAAGCACGCGTGGCGTGTGAAACTTATGTCAAAACTGGCATGGTATTAGTCGGTGGCGAAGTCACGACTTCTGCTTGGGTTGATATTGAAGAAATCACCCGTAAAACCGTGCGTGAAATTGGTTATACCCACTCAGATATGGGTTTTGATGCAGACTCGTGCGCGGTATTAAACGCCATTGGTAAGCAATCACCTGATATCAATCAAGGTGTAGACCGTGCCGACCCTGCTGAGCAAGGTGCAGGCGACCAAGGGTTAATGTTTGGCTATGCCAACAACGAAACCGACGTCCTCATGCCAGCACCTATCACTTATGCCCACGCATTAGTGAAGCGTCAGTCTGAAGTGCGCAAAAACGGCACGCTACCTTGGTTACGCCCAGATGCGAAAAGCCAAGTCACATTTGCCTATGATGATGGCAAAATTGTCGGTATCGATGCCGTCGTATTGTCGACTCAGCACAGAGATGACGTTTCACAAGCCGACTTAATTGAAGGCGTGATGGAAACCATCATCAAGCCAGTATTACCGGCTCAATGGCTAAACAAAGACACTAAGTTCTTTATCAACCCAACTGGCCGTTTTGTTATCGGTGGACCAGTAGGCGATTGCGGCTTAACCGGTCGTAAGATCATCGTTGATACCTACGGCGGCATGGCCCGTCATGGTGGTGGCGCATTCTCTGGTAAAGATCCATCAAAAGTTGACCGTAGCGCGGCATACGCTGCCCGTTATGTGGCAAAAAACATCGTTGCTGCAGGTCTTGCTGATCGCTGTGAAATCCAAGTGTCTTACGCTATTGGTGTGGCAGAGCCGACTTCTATTAGCATCGAGACCTTCGGTACGGGTAAAGTGTCTGAAGATTTGCTGATCAAGTTAGTACGTCAACACTTCGAACTGCGTCCATACGGTTTAACGGCCATGCTAGATTTAGCACGTCCGATTTATCAAGCGACTGCCGCTTATGGTCACTTTGGTCGTAACGAATTCCCTTGGGAAGCAACTGACAAAGCTGAAGCACTGCGCGCTGACGCGGGTCTATAATCGGTTTCGATTAAAACCCGTTAAGATTGCAGAGCATAAAAACCGCTACCCAGCGGTTTTTTTATGCCTGCAATTTGGTTCCCCAAAGCAAGATAATGGTATCTTCAGTTGTGCAGCATTTATTGTCATTGTTTCCCCTGTGACTCACGCCCGTTCGTTTAACAAAAAGCGTCCCAGAGGGCCGACGGCGACATCTGCTGTATAGGACATACTAATGTCGCGATCACATGGATGTGAATAAGCGACCATGTCGCCAACGGTCACTGGTACAACAATACCAATATCAGCCAACCTTTTCGCTGATAGCTTAGCTAAAAAGCTATTGCCCCAAAGTGAGCTAGATAAGATCTAAGTGAGTGGTCAATTTGAGTTAGCCACTACAGTTATCTGTTATCTGACTATATGCAGTGATTTATATAGATTGAATGTGTAAATTAATTTACTTTTTACATTTCAAAATAATTGGTATACATTATAAATCCATAAAATATAGATAGTTATACATATCAAGGAAGATAAATGTTGAAAGGAATTAAACAATCACGCACTACGCTTGCAATAACTTTACTAGCACTTTTGAGCAGTGCTTCAGTTATTGCAAACACTGAGAGTTGTCACGTCAGAATTACTGGAACGGTGCCAGAAGAGATACCATTAGATAATTTATTTGTGTCAGCCTCCTATGAACACCAATTTCCTATCACAACCCGAACTTTTTCTGTGTGTGCAAGTAAGCAAGAGTTGAATGTTAACGGCACTTTTATCCCTAACAGTCGACTTTCATTAAGCTATAAAGTCGATGGCATCCCTAAAGGGGTATTTGATGCGTCTTTATTTGTTCAAACAAAAGAAGTCGAACTAAGTGATATATCTAGCATGGCGCTGAAGAATCCCCTGATGATTTACAAATAAATCATCAAATTAGGGTGGAAGCGCATCTTGTTGCATGATCAAATGGTTTCGCCAAAAACTACACTTGGACAACAAGATGCGCGAAGCCAATATCCTACAACATTCTTTACACCAATACTGCCCAGAACTTCACCTAAAACGATTAAACAGCTTGATGCTGGCCTCTAAGGCACTGATTGA
>NZ_BPFD01000076.1 GCF_019655335.1 Shewanella hafniensis | reverse complement strand
ATTTTGACTTTGATTTAAAAAATAAAAACTCGGAGGGGCTTATTAGTAATATAAAAAAGGTGTGACACTTAGCGTGTCACACCTAGATAATCAATTTTTAAATTATAAATATCAACTACAAATAATTAGAATCGATATTCAACACCTAAACTCGCTTGTTTAAAGTCTGTGTCTGTATCTGCGCCGTTACTAACATTCTCAACGGTAATTCCTGCATCATACCAAGTGTACTCGGCATTAATTAAGAATCGATCTGTAACTTTAAATGCGACACCAGCACCAGCGAACACACCTTCATCATCTTTATTTACAGAAAAACCTAACACATCATAATCTGTGGAATACCATAGTTGCCCGCCTTTAGCGTACAACTCAACGCGATCGACAATGGGATATGAGACTTTTAGCGCAGCGGTATAACCATCTGTTTCTGCATTAGAAAGACTATTACCATAATCACCGAAGTTGACGTATCCGCCTTCGATAGCTAAATATTGGTTGAAGCGATAACCAACAAGCCCTTGAATAACATCGCTATCGTCGTCAAAGTCATCCTTGCCATCGACTTTTAAATAACCATAGTTAGCACCAACATAAATGCCATTTTCTGTGGCGTCATTATTTTCCATGCTCTGCGCCTGAGAGTAAGCACTAACCGATGCTAAAGAAATAATGGCGGCCAAAGTAAGAATGGTATTTTTCATAATGTACTCCTAGTTAATTATTTAAATACGCTAAGTACATTACAAAAGTAATGCCAGACTTGCTAAATCAAAGCAGAATAATTTTATAAAATTAAAAAATAACATTTATATCAATGCATTATATCAAGTGAAAAATGTAAAATAAATAATGAACAGTTTAAATAAACTGCTAAAATCGCTTATATATCACTCGCTGTTAGTTATCCTCACTCTGACGAATGTATTTATTGCCTATTACATTGTAACTATTTCACAGGCAACAAATAAACCCACAAACCAGCAACATTCAACCAACTTACTATATATAACAAGTTAGTTATCATTCATGCTGCACAGGTTAATTTTAAATAAATTTTAAAATAGTAATTTCTGAACGATAAAATATCCGTCTTTCATTCGTTAATAATATATAACGACTTAATCGTTAAAATGATATTGGGAAAATATCATAAAACTATTATTCCCCCTTTACCCAAGAAAATGATTTTTCCAGAAATGCCGTTGCATCATTCTCTATGATAAGACCATGGGCCATGATGATAACTTTTGGCTCCCAAGCTAATATTTTATTAATATGATTACGTGCTTGTGTCTTAGCAAACATAAAACTTAAACGCCAATCTAAGGGCATTTTACCGTTTGGAGCGAGTATTCCCGCTCCGCGAGCCAATAATCGCTGTAAAGCATTAAAAGATTCGGGTGAAAAGTTCTCGATAAGATCCGTCACAATCAAAGTACGCGATGCTTTATGAAAGAACACACATTCCTGCATGAAATGAGAGCCCGTAAATAAAAGTTGGTCAATATCAGCCGCCCACATGGCATGAAATTGAGCGGTGAACAGGCCATCAAAATAGAGATCTGGCCGCTTTGTTTGAACTTCCGAGGTACCATAGCTTTGGGCCTGCGGATAACGTTGCTGCCAGTCCTTTAAAAACAGGTGGTGCAAATGATTAGGTGCAATAAGATAACGAACTTCGCCTAACGCCTCGACCAGTGCTTGAAGTTCAGAGGTGAGCTTGATTGGGCTATGTACCCACAAAGCGCCATTATTTAAGCGGATCACTGTCATCCGAGTGGTATAGGGCAAGGTAAAAAATGGTACGGCTTCACCATCAAAAATCCACAGGTTTTCTGCTAGTTGCTTCATATCAACTCTCCATGCTACCAATCATTCCATCAATAATCGCTTTCGCTTTATTGCACATTGAAGCACGAAATCAGCCGCCAGCCATCATCACAAAAGTATGAAAAGAGAATAGAAAAGCCAGAGTACCCAAGACTCATTTTGTTTTAAGGGCTAACAAACCTTACTTAAACCCAATAAATCGCCCTTACCCTTCGACGTTGCGAAGAGGCACGAAGACTCTTTATTAAAAAAGATGGGTGTGGCTGGGGGGAAATAAAGGGGAGTAAACGCTTTTCCGTTTTGGTCAGATCTTGATTAAGAATCTGTGGGGCCTAGCCCCACGACTTTGAGTTGCCCAACCTTCAACCCAAGGTCAAATCTTCACGCAGACAAACAGCGCGTTGCCGGATGCGAGATCCCACGGGACGATTCTTTCATAATCATGTTCGAAAACATGCACGTCAAAATAAGGTGCTAACAATTCCTGCAGTTCTGTGAAGCTAGTCGCGACCATGGCATGTTGATCTTGCCATTGCTCAATGCTGTGGACTTCTTGCAAGCCAACGTCTTGCAAACCTGCGGCCTGTAACCCCGCTTCCAGCGAGCCTAAATCTTTCATGTCAGAGACTGATAAAGGCGAAGCCGACACCTCAGTAAACGGCAGACTGCTTTTGGCAATACTCAACTTTAAGGACTGTTTCTCGCCTTGACCACTGTAATGCCAACCGGATTCGAAGGCAAAATGGCTACCATCAAACTCGGCAAAATGCTTAACCGAGGCAGTGTTATCGATTCTGTGTTTATCGACAGTATTAAAACAAAACAATCCGCCGTCATTGAGCGCACTGTGCACACTGGCGATACAACTTTTAAGCCGTTCGATACAAGCACTGTAATGGATGGAATATAAGAAACAGGTGATCAAGTCGACGCGCTCTTCTAAATAAAAAGCTGTCATATCTTGCAAATTAAACTGGGCTTCGGGACAACGGCGCATGGCCATGTCGAGCATAGGCTGATTGATATCTAGGCCACTGCATTGATAACCGAGATCGATAAAATGCCGCACATGGGGACCCGTACCACAAGCTAAATCAAGGTGTTGTTTACCGTTATTACCCAGGAACTGATGCAGACGATGAATGCTCGCACTCTGTTGCTGGTAGTTAATATCGGCACACATTAAATCGTAATAGCCAGATAAATCGGTATAGAGCGCGTTGGAGGACATAGTAGCGAATAGGTAACAAGGGCAATTTTAGGTGGCCCATGATATATCAGTTAGCCGATTTCATAAACAAACAATTGCCCTTTTGCTAAGTAAGCCACAAGCTAAAGCGGCCATTTGTGTACTCAAGGATTCAATTCGAGTTAGTAGCGCAATAATCGCAGATAGAAAGATATGTTAGTCAAAGAAATGAAAACGCAGTGAACTCACAACACACATCGAGCTCACACTCTCGATTAACTAGTTGCAGGCACATCTCGCGGATTGCTCACAAGGCGGCGCAGCGGCCACTTCGCACATCCCCGCTGTTTTACCTTCGCCGACACACCAAGCATTACAGTCAAAGGTATCAGGATGACCTAAGTCGTCACTGTGACCGTGTATTACATCTTTGCCGGGGTTAGATTCGACTAACAGGCCATCGGGCAAACACGCCTCGCCAAACATTCTGCCATTAGGCACACCTTGTGCGTCGGTACCGACATGGCATCCCGCAACACCGGGCGCAACACCGTCACTGTCCTTCCACCAGCTCTGTTTGTTCTCTTGCCAATCAGAGGGTTTAAATTCTATGGTGCCCATGGCACCGGCCATTCCCTTGGCGCCATCTGAGGGTTCACCGATTTCACCGTGGGCAAACACTTGGCTAGCTAGCAGCAAGGAACAGGATGCGAATAGGGTTAAAGCTGTAAACTGTTTCATAACACCTCCTTTGTTTGAGTCAGAATAAGCTTAGCCAGATGTGTCGATATCGCCATTTTAGATTCTATGGTGAACGCACAAAGCAGAAGATCCAGATAGGTTAAGATGTTGAACGAGCACGACTATGGCGCTTGAAAGTTCAGCTCTGCATAGGTAGTTAAATGTTCGAGTTTAGGTTTAGCAAAGTAATAACCCTGAAAATACTCAATCCCGATAGCCGCGAGATAATTCAGTTCGGCTTCGCTCTCAACCCCTTCAGCCAAGACTCTGGTATTAAGCTCTAGGCAAATACGCAGTATTTCATCCACCGCCAGCTGTTTTTCTTTATCGACATCGATATCACGGATCAAGGTCATATCGAGTTTTAATACTTGAGGGCGCAGGGCATCCAACCAACTTAAATCAGCAAAACCACTGCCAAAATCATCGATTGCGGTGATAAAACCACGTTTAGCATAGCTCTCGAAGATACGGACCAATTTCGCTCGGTCGACAATTTGCTCGCCCTCAGTCACTTCAAACATGATTTTGTGGATATCAAACCCATACATGTCGGCAGCTTCAATCGTCGCGCGGATACAAGTCTCAGGGTTATACACGGCGTTAGGTAAAAAGTTGATACTGAGCATCTTATCGAGTCCCAGTTTGGAGGCGGTTTCTATCGCTTTAACTCGGCAGGCCTGATCGAAATAGTATTTGTTGCTTTCGTTAATCCGCTCAAACACCCATCCAGCGCCCTCTCCATTGGGCCCACGGACAAGGGCCTCATACCCGTGGATCTCACGACTAGGCCAATGAATGATAGGTTGAAATGCCATTCGAATTTCAAATCCTAATGACTTACCACTTAAGCAATCCATGCAAGTTTGTTGCTTTATTTGAGCGGGAAAATCCATAAACGGCCTCCTAAACATCACCTTACTAGTGTGAGGATAAATGGTTAAATTTGCCAGTTTTTACTGTGCATCATGTTAATAAAGTCTTTCACCACAAGATGTTGGCATTTCATCATGAGCACTTACCTCATCCACGCAGACCACAAGGTAAATCAGGCTTAAGTAGTATTCACGAATTTAGCCAGCAAAATTTAACAAATGTAAATGATAACGAATATCATTAACTTAACCGTACGCTTACGTTATATTGTGCTCACTTTTCCATCCCATCCCCAAAATATCAGGCTTAATGATGAACACACTGCGCTTGTCCACACTCTATTCAGCAATAATCATTGCACTATCGACTGCTATGCCAAGCTATGCCGATGAGGCCGCTCCCAATGAAAATGTCGATGAAAAAATTGAAAAAATAGAAATCAAAGGCAGTTATATTGCAGGTTACAACGCCAGTACCGCCAGTGGTGCTTCAAAATTAGAATTGCCAATCAGTGATATTCCGCAATCTGTCTCTGTGATTACCAGCGCGCAAATGAGCGACTTCCAACTCACTAATATCAACACGGTTTTAGATACAGCGACGGGTGTCAATGTTGAACGTATCGAGACTGACCGTACTTATTACACGGCCCGCGGCTTTGATATCACTAATTTCCAGATTGATGGTATCGGCCTACCATTAAGTTCCGGCAGTAACCATTCTGACGAAGATACCGCCATTTATGACCGCGTCGAAGTGATCCGCGGCGCCAATGGTTTAATGACAGGAGTAGGCAATCCCTCTGCTACGGTAAACTTTATTCGTAAGCGCCCAACGGCAGACAATCAACTTAATATTAATGCCAGCTACGGCAGTTTTGACAATGCTCGCCTTGAACTCGATGGCACTGTGAATCTGGGCGAAAAAGTCGCGGCCAGAGCGGTGGCGGTGAAGCAAGTTCAAGACTCCTATCTTGATCGCTACCAACAAGACAAGAATGTCTTGTATGCCATGCTTGAGGCACAATTATCCGATAACACGACTATTTCACTCAGCCATGCTTATATCAAAAATGACACAGATGGTGGCCTATGGGGTGCATTGCCGCTGTATTATACCGACGGAAGCGCAACCAATTATGATCGCTCTACTAGCACCTCGGCCAATTGGTCATCATGGTTAGTTGAGAAGCACAATACTGTGGTTGAGCTAAGTCATTACTTTAACGATGACTGGCACCTGCGTGCGACTTACTCGCATAAATCAACCGATGAAGACACCCAGCTTTTTTATGTTTACGGCACACCAGATAAAACCACAGAGCTAGGTCTGACCGGTTACGGCAGTGAATACGATGCAACGGAAAGCAGCGATTTGGCCGATGTGTACGTTAAAGGCGATATCAATTTGTTTGGCCGTGAACACCAGTTAGTTTTTGGCCTAAACTACTCAACGTCAGACAAACAAGAACACTCACTCTACGACTACACCACAGGCAATGGTTTCCCTGCCATGCCAGACCTCAATACGTGGGAGGGCAATACGCCCTATCCCACCTTTGCCGACAGTCCATTAGGGAGCGATGTTAACTCAACCCAAAAAGCCGCTTATTTCACTGGACGGTTTAATTTGTTTGAAGACATGCACTTAATTACTGGTGGCCGCTTTAACCAATGGGAAGCAAAAGGTGAGTCCTACGGTGAATCACGGGATACCGATGCACAAGATTTCATCCCTTACCTAGGGCTTGTCTATCGTTTTATGCCAGAACTGGTCGCCTACGCTAGCTATACCGAAACCTTCCTCGCACAAATTAAAAGAGACATTAACAATCAATTGATTGACCCAGTGACAGGCGAAAGTCGTGAGGTCGGTTTAAAGAGCGAATTATTTGATGGTAAGTTAATCGCCAGCCTCGCCTACTTCGATGTCGAACAAGTGAACTTGGCTGTTCCACTCAACAGCAATCCTGATAACACGATTTTTATTGCTGGTGATGGGATCAATAGCAAAGGTTACGAACTGGATATAGCGGGAGAGGTTTATCCGGGCTTACAGGTGAGCTTAGGTTATACCGACTTCAACATTAATGGCCGCGATGATGTTGCCAAACTGGTAAAAGAATACACGCCAAGTAAGTTATTTAAGTTAAGTGCCGTCTATGAATTTGAGCAACTCGAAGGCTTAAGCTTTGGTGTTAACATGCGCTGGCAGGATGATATATCCCGCGAACAAGGCACGGTTGGCGCAGGCTTTGCCAATGCGGGTGACCCTATTATCACGAAACAAGATGCCTATGCTATCGTCGATTTGATGGCGCGCTACGCATTTACCGACAATGTTAGCCTGACCGTTAACGCCAACAACATCACCGATGAGAAATACCTCAACAGCCTCTATTGGGCCCAAGGTTTCTACGGTGCACCAGCCAACTATAGTGCAACTGTAAGCTGGAAGATGTAACCCTAGCGGCAGCCAATAAGAACTGGCGAACAAAAAGGGCAGACTCGATTTAAGTCTGCCCTTTTCTATTCTTCAGCACTTATTACTTCAACACTGACTACTTCAACTTATAAATCACTTCAACTCTATCTTCTATGCTCACTTGACCATATTGATAACTCTCGGCGGCGCCCATAGCATCGGCTTTGGCGTTCATGCGTAACATCACAGGTTGCACAGGGCGTTGATCGTAATAACGGATCTGCCAGATCTTGCCGAGATTTTCACCAAAGCCTTTAGCCAAAGACTCGGCTTTTTGTTTAGCATCCACAATCGCGGCTTGGCGTGCCTTGGCGACGTATTCCGCTTCTTTGCTCGATTTAAGGGCGATGTTGTTCACCCGATTCATGCCCTCTTCTAAGGCTGAATCTAAGATTGCATTCAAGCGGCTTAAGTCTGTTACCGTCACGGTAATTTGACGACTGGCGGTGTAACCCGTCAGCTCAGGTGCCTTATCCTGCACATAGGTGTATTGCGGCTGAAGATTTAAATTCGCGCTCTGGATCTGAGCTTTAGCCACACCCGCTGCGGTGAGACGGGCGATAAACTTAGCCACGGCGGCATCGGAATTATCCTTGGCGGCTTTCGCGGTTTTTTCGGTCACGGCCACTTCCACATTCACATCCGCCATATCGGGCTCGACTTGGATTTGACTCACACCCATGGTTTCAATGTGGGGGAAATCGACCTCCGCAGCGAGTACCGCTGGCGCCATAAACGCACTCGAAAAAAGACTACCCGCCACCAATACCGCTAAAAGAGAATTTTTCATAACTGACTCCAAAATAATGTGCTTATAGCTAAACCACTTCAAATAGAATGCATATTCAAAACGAGACGGCTAACACGACTGTGTCGCTTATTTAGCGCTTAGGCTATCAGTAAAAAGTGCCAATACCTGTACCAATATGTAACAGCATCAACAAACTGTCTCTTGCCCCTATAAACGCGACCAATTTTAAAAAGGGTTATTTTTTTCTGAAAAATATTTAGCGCTTTTTATCCCTATGAGTTCGACTGCGGATCTCTGGCGGATATCTCTATATCCACACCCAAAATAGGCCTTAGGGTTAACTGGCATATTCAGCGCCCCAGTTGTACAATTTTCAGCCAAAGCTACTGTACCTTTTAACCACTTCAGGTATAATCCGCCATCTTTTTTAAGGCGGCTTATACCTCAGCGAGAAACCATGACAGTTGAAACTTTTAAACCCAAGCAAACGACCACGCTTGATATCCCAGTAAAAACATTAGAAGCCACCAGCACTAATGCTGTTACCACTGGGAATCGCATCGGTTTCGTGTCTTTGGGCTGCCCAAAAAACCTCGTGGATTCAGAGCGTATTCTGACTCAGTTACGCATCGACGGCTACGAAGTGACTAACAGCTACGACAATGCCGACTTAGTTATCGTCAACACCTGCGGCTTTATCGATGCTGCGGTTGAAGAATCTCTGGATGCTGTGCGTGAAGCCTTAGAAGAAAACGGCAAAGTGATCGTCACTGGCTGTCTTGGCGCCAAAGAAAACCAAATCCGTGAAGTGCACCCTGATGTGCTAGAAATCACTGGCCCACACAGCTACGAAGCTGTGTTGAAGCACGTTCACAAATATGTGCCTAAGCCAGAACACAACCCTTTCACGTCATTAATCCCACAAACAGGGGTTAAGTTAACGCCTAAACATTACGCTTATTTAAAGATTTCAGAAGGTTGTGACAACCGCTGTACTTTCTGCATCATTCCTTCACTACGTGGTGACCTCGACAGCCGCAATGCGGGCAGCATCTTAGATGAAGCTAAGCGTTTAGTGGAATCAGGCGTGCAAGAAATTTTAGTTGTGAGCCAAGACACCTCGGCCTACGGCAAAGACAAAGGCGGTCGTACCGATTTTTGGAACGGTATGCCAGTCAAGCAAGACATTACTAGCCTAGCGCGCCAACTGGGTAAAATGGGCGCTTGGGTGCGTCTGCATTACATCTACCCCTACCCATGGGTTGACGATTTGATCCCGCTGATGGCGGAAGGTTTAATTCTGCCGTATTTGGATATTCCAATGCAGCATGCAAGCCCACGCATCCTCAAGATGATGAAGCGTCCAGGCCGTGTTGACCGTCAGTTAGAAGCAATTCAACGCTGGCGTGAAATCTGCCCCGATCTAGTGATCCGCTCGACCTTTATCGTCGGCTTCCCAGGTGAAACCGAAGAGGATTTCCAAATCCTGCTCGATTTCTTAAAAGAAGCCCGCCTCGATCGCGTCGGTTGCTTTAAGTATTCAGAAGTGGATGGCGCTGTCGCCAACACCATCGCTGAGCTTATCAGCGAAGAGGTTAAAGAAGACAGATACCACAGATTTATGGAAGTCCAAGCCGAGATCAGCGCCGAGCGTTTAGCCCGTTTCGTTGGCCGTACTTTAGATATTCTGATTGACGATGTAGACGAAGAAGGCGCCATTGGCCGCAGCTTCGCCGATGCACCTGAAATCGACGGTATGGTGTTTATCAATGGTGAAACTGAGCTGGAACCTGGTATGTTGGTTCGTGCCCGCATCACCCATTCAGACGAACACGATCTGTGGGCTGAAGTAGTAGACGCTGATACCCAAGACTAAGATAGGTTCTAGGTTCTAGATTCTCGCAGCTGCGCTCTTTGCAGCGTCCTAGCAGGGCGAAGCCCGCCCTGCTTTCTACCTTCACTATACATCTGGCCCCAACATCTTATTGGCATCGACCCACAGCTCGAACTCTTCTGCTGTCACCAACTCAAGTTCTAATGCCGCTTGGCGCAGTGTCTTATGTTCGCTATGGGCTTTTTTGGCTATCTTAGCGGCCTGTTCATAACCGATATGTTGATTCAGCGCCGTGACTAGCATAAGTGAGTTTTCCACATGCTTAGCAATCTGTGGTTCATTTGCCACTATGCCGACCACGCAATGATCATTAAACGACTGGCAAGCATCCCCCAATAAGCGCCCCGATTGCAGCACATTGGCGATAATCATCGGCTTAAATACATTGAGCTCAAACTGACCATTGCAACCGCCAATGCTAACGGCGACATCATTACCCATGATTTGCGCGCACACCATAGTCATGGCCTCGACCTGAGTAGGGTTGACTTTGCCCGGCATGATGGACGAACCGGGTTCATTTTCAGGTAGGAATAACTCACCGATGCCGCAGCGCGGGCCAGAACCTAACATCCTAATATCATTTGCGATCTTCATTAAACTGACCGCCGCGACTTTATAGGCCGCCGACAGGGCGACTAATTCATCGTGGGCAGCAAGGGCGGCAAACTTATTCGGCGCCGTCACTAAGGGCAAGCCTGTGAGCTTTGCGATATTGTCCGCCACCTTAACAGCGTAATCCTTATGCGTATTCAGCCCAGTGCCCACGGAGGTCGCACCTAAGGCTAACTCGGCCACCCGCTTGAGACTGTGCTCAATGCCTTCGAGGGCATGACTTAACTGCGCGGCGTAACCCGAAAACTCTTGGCCCAAGGTTAACGGTGTCGCATCCATAAAATGCGTGCGGCCGATTTTAACTAGGTGCGCAAATTCCTCGGCCTTGTGCAGCAAGCTCTGCTGCAATAACTTCATGCAGGGCAAAACCAGCTCTACGGCTTGACGATAGGCAGCAATGTGCATGGCGGTAGGAAAAGTATCGTTGGAAGATTGCGAGCGATTAACATCGTCATTGGGGTGCAAAAATTTAACCGCATCGATGAGCTGCCCACCCGAAAGCACATGGCCGCGATAGGCAATGACTTCATTGACGTTCATATTGGTTTGCGTGCCCGAGCCCGTTTGCCAAATAACCAAGGGAAATTGCGTATCGAGTTCGCCCGCAATCAGCTCATCGCACACTTGGGCAATCAGTTGGGCTTTAGCTTGAGTCAAAGTGCCGAGTTGTTGATTGGTGATAGCGGCGGCCTTTTTGAGATAACCAAATGCATGGATCACTTCAATCGGCATTGACGCTTCGACACCGATACGAAAGTGCTGCCGCGAACGCTCAGTTTGCGCGCCCCAATAACAGTCGGCGGGGACTTTTACCTCGCCCATAGTGTCGTGTTCGATTCGATATTGCTGTGCCATGCGTATCTCCTTCGCTAAAACCCTCTAAGCATTCACCATACTCGCTCAGGGTAAAAGTACCAATTCATTCCAAGCTAAGCTCTCAGAAGGAAAGCGACTATCGACAATAAGGCTGATTTAAGCGTAAAGACGGATGTTGAGGCTGGCGAAGTAGCAGTAACGGGCAGGACTAACGAGGGACTAAAGCAAGCGGGCTAAAACAGGGGAAATAACAGATCAACAAAAGCTCAGACGTAGAAAGTCAAAAGGGGCATCGCCCTTGTGCTGATGCCCCTTTCGGTTACTCATTTTAAATGCCTTGTCTTTACGGTCGTAAGACCCTTTGCCCTTTTTCGCTTTCTCGGTACGGGTCCTAAATAAAGGGCTCGTCACTAACGCTTTAAGTGCGTTGTCAGTAATGGTGCCTCGACCACTTTCGTGTTCTAAGGTCATATTTTGCGGTTTTTGCTTAGTCATTTGATGCCTCACTGCTTAATGAAAGTTAAGCCCATGGCCTAACAGCGCAAACTATAACGCAATCAAATCAGATGTACAGAGTTTGTGCACTGCAATATAAAAAATGGCTTTGACTAGTAGGAAAGTATGATAGATTATTCAAACAAAAATAATATATTAGCTTAATAATCAATAAGATTTAGTTAATAGGTTTTCAGGTTTAGTTTACGGATTTTGCCATAACCTTTATTGGCACTCAGGTTACGCTTTGTAATCGACAGATAAGGAGATCAATTTGAAATCCACCTTAGTCGCTCAACCTTGGCTCGGCGCACTGCTCTTGCTGATGACACTCCAAGCCCCGCTCGCCAATGCCTTTTCCAGTTCCGACGCCTGCGTGATTACTATGGGGTATCGCACCAGCGAACGCTTACCTTTTATCGGAGACGAACCCAATAATACGGGATTTTATCACGACCTTTACCAAGCGGCGGCGGACAAGATTGGCTGCAAACTCAATATAGTACGCGCCCCTAAATTACGCATTTTGCGGGATCTCAAACTCGGCAATATCGACTTTTATCCTGGGCTTAACTTCAGCGAAGATCGGGCTAAATACGCGTATTTTATCCCTAATGGACTTTCAGAACGCACCATAGGCATTAGCCGTGCGGGCGCCGCCGATATTCGCTCGATTGAGCAATTAGCCAATAACAAGATGACCCTCTTAATCGCGCCCGGCAGTTACGACTTTGGTGGCCTGCCCGACAAAATACAGGTACGTAAACCGCCTGAACTCAATGTGTCTAAAGCCTTAGATTATTTGCTTTCAAACCAAGGAGATTTTTTCATTTACGATCAAACCACACTGCATTATTACCTAAAGGATCGCGACCCCACTCAGTTCAAACTCCACTATGACTGTTGCCAATTACCGCAGGAAATGTACCTCGGCTTTTCGAAAAAAAGCCGTCACTACCGCGGTAGGCACAACCCTAACTATCGCACCGAAAACCCCATCAGCCCAGATAATAACCCCACAATATTAGCGCCTGATTCAAAAGCCTTCCAGTTTGCCAAAGCACTCGCCGCCATGGATTCCCAAGGCGAAACGCAGCGGCTGTATAGCAAGTATTTTGGTTAGCTCAAGTCTTAAAAACTCACCCCACCTCTAACGGCCGATAAAGCAGGTTCCATTGATACGCTTATCGATGATTGATGATTGATGATTGATGAGCACTATGTTTAAAGAGTCAAAGAAAATCATGGCCTAAGTGATTCAAGTGCGAGGAATTTACCTTCTGCTCAAGCTCAATTCTGTTTTTAACCCGCTTTGTTGCTCTCTGCGACAATATGCCGCACCTGTCACTCTTAGATGCTCTTTATAATGCAGCGCAATTAATCCAAGTGAATGGAAGACAATAAGATGGCTGCAAATTCTGCGTATTTATCTCACCCGTTTAAAACTTCAGTAATTTCCTCATCCCTCGCAATCGCCATGGGCTTATCGCTAGCGCCACAGGCAATGGCCGATGACAGCGAATTAGCCAATATTGAACGCTTAGAAGTCCACGGCCAACAGACCGAAAACCGCAACACGCTAGGTTCGGCTGAAAACCTGCTGAAAGGACAAGGAGTCGATTTCTCCGAAGCGGGTGGCGTATCAGCTCTGCCTATTCTCAATGGCATGATGGGCGATCGCATTAAAGTGTTAGTTGATGGTGCGGACATTACCGCTTCCTGCGCCAATCAAATGAATCCACCGCTGTCCTATATCTCCGCCAATCAAGTCACCACAGCCGAAGTGATTGCGGGTGTATCGCCAGTCAGCGCGGGCGGCGACAATATCGCGGGGGTGATCAAAGTCAGCAGCCTTAATCCTAAATTTGGCGAAAGCGATAGCATCAAGTGGAATAGCGGCGATATCTCAACGGGATACCGCAGCGTGAGTGATACCTTGCTACTGGGCACCCATGCCACTGTTGCCAGCAAAAATATCAGCCTAAGCTATCAAGGCGCCTATGAAGATGCCAACAGCTATAAAGATGGCAATGGCGATAAAGTCATGGATACTCTATACCGCGCACAAAACCATGCATTGACCGCCGCATGGCGCGATGAGACTCAAGAAGTTGCCATCAAATTGACCCATCAGAATATTCCATTTCAAGGTTTTGCTAACCAATACATGGATATGACAGATAACAAGAGTTACGGTGCCCTCGCCCGTTATCAACTTAAACTCGACGATGACGGCGAGTTCAGCGCCCAATTCAATTGGCACGGCGTGAAGCACGAGATGGGCTTTTTCACCCCAGAAAAAACCGGCAAGATGCCAATGAACACTGAAGGTGATGACTACAGCTATCAACTGCACTGGCGCTTACCAATGGGCGATGACAGCACCTTGCTGGTCGGCCAAGAATTCTATAGCTACCAGCTCGACGATGTGTGGCCTGCAGTGCCAGGCACTATGATGGCGCCGAATGATTACATCAACATCAACGATGGCGAACGTCGCCGCGCTGCCGTTTATGGCGAATGGCAGCAAGATTTGAGCCCTAGCTGGTGGTTATCGGCGGGTGTTCGCTTTGAGTATGTCACCACCAATACCGGTGAAGTCCAAGCTTATAGTGACATGCCAATGATGGGCATGCCGAATATGGATGCCGCTGCGGCGCAGGCCTTTAACGAGATGGACAGAAAACGTGATGATAATCTGATCGACGCCACCTTACTGGCTCGCTATCAATTATCGACCAATCAACAACTTGAGTTTGGTTTAGCCCGCAAGAATCGTGCACCCAATCTGTACGAGCGTTACAGCTGGGGCCGCGGCACTATGGCGACCACTATGATAGGTTGGTATGGCGATGGAAATGGTTACGTGGGTAATCCGGATCTTAAACCAGAAACCGCCCATACCCTGAGCGCAGCCTACAAATATAACGGTGATAGCTGGCAAGTCTCGACCACAGCTTGGTACACAGCTGTGACTGACTATGTCGATGCCGAAGTGATTGGCAGTTTTAATCGCACTAGCTCAGCTGATGGTAAACGCAATATTCTTCAATTCACTAACTTAGATGCCAATCTCTATGGTGCACGTTTTAATGCGCTCTATCAGTTTGCTGAAACCAACACAGGCAAATGGCAAGTGTTAGGCAAAGTGAATGTAACCCGTGGTGAGCGAGATGAAGGCAATGAGCCTTTATATCAAATCAAGCCGCTGCAAACCGAACTGGCACTGCAACATCAACTCGGTAACTGGGAAAACAGCCTTTCATGGCAATGGGTTGCGACCAAAGATCGTGTGGATGACCGCCGCCTTGAAAATGAAACCGACAGCTACTCCTTGCTCAATTTAAACAGCAGCATGAAATGGCAGGATCTGACTGTTACCTTCGCCGTGAATAACCTGTTCGACAGTTACTATGAGCTGCCGCTGGGCGGCGTGAGTGTAGCGGAATTTAAGGCCGATAATACCAATGGCTTTAACCAGATTGCCGGCGCAGGCCGCTCGTTCGAACTCAGCGCAAGCTATGCGTTTTAACGACCGATTTTAAAGACACTGTTTTTAATAACATCGTTTTTAACCACATGGCTTTTTAACGACACGGTTTTTTAGGGCGAATAACTCTAATCCAAACGTTAAACAAAAAGGGCAAGCAGATTAAGTGATTAATCGCTTGCCCTTTTTTATGCTCAAACCACATTCATGCTACTGACGCTAAAGCACAGGCACTAAAACACTGAGACGACTTAAGCGCACTATAGCAGCACGGCGGAACGAGTGAGACTATGGATTAGTTACCCGCAATCTTCATTTCAGATAACAAGATACCTCCGGTACGAATCGATGAGCGCAGATCAAAATCCTTACTCACGGCTTGCACGCCACGGAACATCTCTTTCAAGTTACCCGCGATAGTGATTTCTTCCACTGGATATTGGATCTCACCGTTTTCAACGTAAAAACCCGCCGCACCACGGGAATAATCGCCCGTAACCATGTTCACGCCTTGGCCCATGACTTCGGTCACAATCAAACCTGTGCCCATGTCTTTTACCAATTCGTCGAAGGTTTGGCCTGTATGGCCGAGCGTCCAGTTATAGATACCGCCCGCATGGCCCGTGTTAGTTAAACCTAACTTGCGCGCCGAGTAGCTGGTCAGCAAATAGGTTTGTAACATGCCGCGGTCAATAATGCGTCTGTCTTGAGTCGCCACACCTTCACTGTCGTAGTTCGCGCTCGCCAGTGCGCCCAGTAAATGCGGCTGCTCTTCGATATTAAACCAATCGGGGAAGATTTGGGTGTTGATCGAATCCAATAAGAAACTGGATTTACGGTATAAACTGCCACCGCTGATCGCACCGATAAAGTGGCCGATTAACCCTGTGGCGATATCTGGCGCTAATAAAATGGGTAAACGCGTCGTCGCGATCTTGCGCGCACCGAGGCGGCTTACTGTCTTCTCTGCGGTCTTTAAACCTACCGTTTCAGGTGCAAGCATCTCGCTGAATTTACGGGCGATAGTGTAATCGTAATCCCGTTGCATATTGCCTTCGCTATCTTCACCGATCACGCTGCAACTTAAGCTATAACGCGAGCTGCAATAACCGTTTAAGAAACCGTGGCTGTTGCCATACACTTTAACCGCAGTGTGGGCATTGGCACTGGCGCCGTCGGAATTATTAATGCGCGGATCGGCATCGAGCGCCGCTGTTTCAGCGCGGATCGCCAGTTGCGCTAACTCATCGGGGGAAATATCTTCTGGATAATACAGCTGAAGATCGCGGATCTGAGTTGCCATCAAGGCTTTATCGGCAAGACCACTGAAAGGATCGGGCGAAGTGTAACGGGCGATATCGTCGGCCGCTTTCACCGCTAAGGCTATGGCCTCTGGACTTAAATCCGACGTCGATGAACTGCCCTTGCAACCATCGCGGTAAACCGTAATCCCTAAGGCACCATCTTTATTAAATTCAACGGTTTCAACTTCTTTTAAACGGGTAGAAACCGACAAACCTTGTTGTTTACTGATCGCCACTTCGGCAGCGTTCGTTCCTAATTTGTTGGCATATTCCAGCGCCACGGCCACCGCATCTTTCAGCGCGCCCAATTCACTATCGATTCTGTTCAAAGACACAAAGCTACTCTTTCGTTGTCGGCAATGACGCTAGCATAACAAACACAAATCCCATTCACATTAATTATTCGCGGCCGACTTAGGCTTGAGAGCGTATCCTATACCCAAACAACCTGAAGATGCAGGATTCAGCGGGAGTTTAACGCACTTTAGGCAAGGCGGTTATTTGCAGACCTAGCGGGCTAAGTTAAAAATAACCAACACCGCATAAAGTGCGTTAAAACCCGCCGGGACGGAGCGCCTAGGGCACTCCACTTCCGTGTTGCATCAATTCAAAAGGTGGCCGACATTCTGTCATTGATGCGCCTTGAATTGAAGCACCCTAGGCGCTCTGAAACTCGTATCTTCAGGTAGCTTGGGTATAAACACATTCACCTAGGCGATTTTTGGCTGGAGATGTTATTATTAGCCAGTTATTTACTTGAGGTTTTATCGATATGAAGATTGTTGGTGATTCAGAACATTTTAAACAGCCCTACGACATAGATGAAGATTATGTCAGCAGTAAAACAACGGACAAGCGTGATAGCGAAGCCGTGCAAAAAGTCGGTATGGAGCTTGTTTCACTGAGCAAAACTCAGCTAGATAAAATCGAGCTGGATGAGTTTTTGTACGACGCTATCCTGCAAACACGCAAAATCAAGGTTAATACTGAGGCGTATCGTCGCCACATGCAGTATATCGGCAAATTGATGCGTAATTTTGATATCGAGCCTATTAAGGCTTCACTCGCTATCGTGTTGAATAAAAACAACAACGAAACTGCGAAGTTGCAGATGTTCGAAAAAATGCGTGAACGCTTACTCACCCAAGGTGATGCTGAAATTCAAACCTTAGTTGAGCATTATCCGCAATTAGACAGACAAAAACTGCGTACTTTGGTGCGTCAAGCGACCAAAGAACTGGCCAAAGGTCCAGAATCAAAATCATCTAAAGAGCTGTTTAAATATCTACGCAGCGAAATCCAAGACTAATTAACTTCAGCCCCACAAGGATGTTGCTTATGCGACTTAGCAAAACGTTATGTAGCCTAGCTTTGCTTTTTATTGGACTATTTGGACTCGGGGCCTGTAACGGCCCTGCGGACGAAGATAACGGTGGCACAGATGCCACTGACGGTATCTATAAACTGTCTATCGACTTTAAGACCTTATCGGGTTCTGAATGCGGCAGTGTTACTTCACTCCAAAGTTTCCCTAAAGACACAGGTTTTTGCGCAGTCGCGAAGTTAAAGAAAGGCTCAGCTACAGTGAGCAAGCAGAAAGTCGACTTTACGACAGACCTTGGTGTATTAACACCTAATAGCAAACTAACAGACAATAACGGTGAAGCCATTATTATCGTTAGTAATCCTGATTTACTTGTCAATGCAGGGATAATTACTGCAACGACAACCCCAAATGATTCCACAACGGCGCTAACAGCTACGCGCGAGTTTGAGTTTTTAAGTGCTAGCGATGGTACTTCTCCTGCAGCACCTAAACTCAGCGCCAGTATTTTAAACAACTCCGCCTTAGTGACTCGCTTCAAAGTCGATGAGTCGGTGCAACTGCAAGCCATATTGCTCGATAGCGAAAGCAACGGCATCGAAGGCGCGAAAGTGACGTTCAGCGCCGGCTCTGCAGCGCTGAATCCTGCAAGTGCGTTGACCAAAACCAATGGTATTGCCCAGGTGCCTTATACGCCAAGTGACAGTGAATTAGGGGCAAACTCCCTCACGGTCACAGTGGACTACCAAGGTCAATCGCTGCAAACCAGCAGTCTGTATGAAGTCTTGAGTAAAGATGCGGTCAATCAAGAAGGTACGCTGAAACTCGGCTCATTCAATGGCGCTGTCTTTACTGAAGGTAAACTGGCGAGTACCTTAACGGCCGATGCCAATGGCGCATATAAGATCAGCGCAGGTGGCAGCTTTGGGGTGACCGCAAGTTTAGTCTTAGAGGCCAATGACGGTACTATTACCCGAGTGCAAACCCCCTCTTCCATCAGCTTTAGCTCAGATTGCACCAACAGCAATAGTGCGACACTCGATACCCCAGTGACGACCTTATCGGGTAATGCGAGCTCAACCTTCCAAGACACAAGTTGCAGTGGCAACAGTGAACGTAGCGACCAAATCATCGCCACGACAGTAGCGGGTAATCAGACGCTAACGGCAAATTTCCCATTCACACTGCAACGCCAAACACTTGCCAGCGTAAGTTTTGAGTCAGCAGAGCCAGCACAAATTCGCATCAAAGGTGCGGGCGGTACGGGTACAAATGAATCTTCTTTAGTCAGCTTCAAAGTCATCAGTGCCGATGGAAAGCCTACAAAGCAACAGGAAGTCAGCTTTACCTTAGATACAGTGGTTGGCGGGTTAAGTTTTGACAATGGCACTGCAAATGCGCAAAGCCTGACTAACTCCCAAGGTATCGCCAGTGTGCGGGTATCATCCGGTACAGTTCCCACACCCGTGCGCGTAGTCGCTACCGCCGTTGATACTGATACTAAAGAAGTCATCACTA
Organism: Shewanella hafniensis; assembly: GCF_019655335.1. Lineage (GTDB taxonomy): Bacteria > Pseudomonadota > Gammaproteobacteria > Enterobacterales > Shewanellaceae > Shewanella > Shewanella hafniensis. The sequence continues at coordinate 2,927 of NZ_BPFD01000076.1, read as the reverse complement.
GCCAATCAGAACAGTTAGTCGTGGGTACTGGCTTGCCGCAGCAGCTTGGATTTAGTTTATCAACGACAGTATTCAATCCAGAAGCAGGTGACTTTAATGGTGAAACCGCAACGATCACCATTCGAGCCTCAGATAGTTTTGGCAATCCAGCGCCCGATGATACTGCAGTCAACTTCACCACAGAAGGTGGCCAGATCCCAACATCATGTGTCACTAAAAATGGCACTTGTAGCGTCGTTTGGACATCACAATCAGCACGCGTACCCGATCACCGCATTACGATTCTGGCTTATGCCTTAGGTCACGAAACCTTCTTCGATACCAATGGCAATAACATCTTCGATGATGCCGATATCAGTAAAGACATCAATGGCATGGCAGTGACTGACTTGGCTTGTTTAACTCGGTCAGGCGTTGCGAAAAAATGTACAGGCAATGGCATGGACATCGAAGCCTATCTTCCGAGTGGTTTTAGTGATCTAGGTGATGCGTTTAGGGATGACAATGAAGATGGTATTTGGAATTTAGGTGAAAAGTATTTAAATACTAAAAATAGTGACACCTATCTTTCTGCCGATGGCAAATTTAACGGTCCACAATGCGAAAGCACACTCTGCGGCACAGGCCAAGCCAATAAAACCTATATCCGCAAAGCCTTAGTAATGAGCATGTCAGGCTCACAGGCTTATCTCAGTGTGATGCAAGACGGTGTGTTATTGCCGAGTGTGAATGACATCAAACCTGTGGCCGTTGGTGCGAGTTCTGAGTTTGTAGTATTTGTCCACGACAGCGCGAATCAAATCATGCCTGCACAGACAAGTATCGAACTTTGCGTCGATTGTGCTGGAGCGCCTAAAACCTTCGAAGTGCCCAATACTGTGTACGCGAAAGGCAGTCTAGGTTCGCCGCTGAAATTTACGGCATCGGCCAATGCCAGTGTATCGCTGAAAGTCACAACCCCTAAAAATGTGGTCACTGACAACTTAGGTTTCACAGTGCCATCGCTTTAAAACTCGATTAAGCAAACTGAAAAGACCCGCGAATGCGGGTCTTTTCAATTGGGCGTTTGATTAGAAGGCTATGCTGCCTCAATCAAACCCTTGTCAGTTGTTAGCAATAGCTGCGACGCTATGATCCTATGCAGCAACTAATTTTGTAACTCTACTGCTCGGCGTAAACGTATGCTACGCAGGGCCAAATATAAAGCTCCCACGGCAGCCCAAATTAATCCCAATTCTAATGACTGTGGCTCTAAGTTTGCCCAAAGCACGCCAATAGTACCCGCGCCACACAGGGGCAGCACTAAGTATTGCAGGTGATCTTTAAAGGATTGATTACGTCGCTCCCTCACATAAAACTGCACTATGACGGCTAAGTTCACGAAGGTGAACGCCACTAAGGCGCCAAAATTCACTAAGGCTAAGGCCATTTCCAAATCAAATGAGACGGCAGACAGCGCCAGCGCTCCCACCAATAAGACATTAAATGCAGGAGTACGCCACTTAGGGTGGATATAAGCAAACCCTTTACGTGGCAGCATGTTATCTCGCCCCATCACATACAAAATCCGTGCAACGCCAGCGTGGGCAGCCATGCCGGATGCCAACACCGCCACTGTAGTCGCCACTAATACGATGGACTGAAATAGGTTTCCTCCAACGTAGAGTGCAATTTCGGGCAATACCGCATCAAGCTCCTTGAAGCGGGAAATATCGGGGAAATAAAGCTGAAGGAAATAAGACACGCCGACAAAAATCACCCCACCAATCAAGGCAGTCAACACGATAGCGCGAGGAATAACACGCTGCGCATCCTTCGTTTCTTCGGTCAGCGAGCTCAAACCGTCGAAGCCGAGGAAGGAAAAACACAAAATAGTGGCGCCAGTAAATAACGGCACTATCGCCATATTATCGGTATAAAAAGGTCGTACGCTCGCAATCGCACCTTCGCCTTCACCAAGGGAAATGCTATAGGCCATTAATGCTATAAACACGAGGATAATGGCGATCTGCACAAACACTATCACCCCATTAAAGTTAGCCACCAAATCAATCCCTTTAAGATTGAGCAGGGTCATTATGGTCACGAGTGCGAAAATGAAGATCCAAGGTTCGACAGTGGGGAACATGGCCGTTAAATAGATTTTTGCCAACAACATGTTGATCATTGGCATAAACATATAATCAAGCAGTGACGACCAGCCCACCATAAAGCCGACATTCGGACTAAAGGTTTTCTGGGCGTAGGTGTAGGCTGATCCCGCGTAGGGATATTTACGCACTAAGTGGCCATAACTGAGCGCGGTAAACAAAATTCCCGCCAGCGCGAATAGATAAGACGTAGCCACATGGCCAGAGGTAATCTCGGAAACAATACCAAAGGTGTCAAAAACAGCCATAGGCGTGAGATAGGCGAGCCCCATCACTACCACTTGCCATAAATTGAGGGTCTGCTTCAAACCCGGTTTGTGTTGACTCATGAGCACGCCCCCATCACACAGGGTTGAACAGCTAACCATGCATCTGCAATTGGTTTTGGCATGTCACTCACCATCAGCACTTTAGGCTTAATGGCTAACTCAACAACTTGATTTACGGCAATGACCGAAAATTCGGCGCACAACAGCCCCATTGATTTGTCCTCATTAAAATAGGTTCAGCCGAACCTCATATCATTTCCGGATGTTTACCGGCCTCAATTGTTTTAAAACGCATACTCTCTAAATAAAAATAACCGAGATACTGAGTACCTCGGCCATTTTTTCGGCGCGCATTCTCCCCCAAAACCAACAAGAAGACAACCCAACAAGGGCACTTTGCTGGCTATCTGCGCGATGAGAGTTAACTTAACAGAATAAGCAGGGATAAGCTCAAGACAGGATAATTTTTCATTTGTATTAAATTTGTTATTGGAAATGAAGCAGATAT
>NZ_BPFD01000075.1 GCF_019655335.1 Shewanella hafniensis | reverse complement strand
CAAGACAGCTTCATCTTTAAATGCCTGGGGATAACTCTTATGTGATTTCTTCAGACTCATATAGACCTCTTAATTTATTGACCATACTGTCTCAAAATTAAGTGTCCGATGGGATTAGACCAGAACATGGTTGTGCTTCGCTTCGGTCAACTGTTAATAATTCATGGTAAGACTATTTACTTTAGCAAGATAAAGCGTGTCACTTTTTAACAGTTGGCCTTTAAAGCCAATAAGAATGGTGAACTTATTATCTGAATCCTGATAATAAGTTGATTTATACCACCCGTTCATCAAATATCATATTCAATTTTTTCAATGCACTTTTGTAGTACGATCACCTGAACATCTTTTCCATAGCGGCTATAGGTGATGTTTGGATTACTATGGCCTACCATCTGCGCAACAATATGCTCACTCACATCTAATTGCTTCATTTCATCAATAAACGTGTGTCTAAATCCATAAGCCGTAGGACGGTGATTCGGTTTCATCCCGATTTGGCTTTGTAATCTAGCTAGTTGCCTACAGTACGTTCTCGACCAATCCTCTATGGTACCGATAGGCTTGTACTTAAACAGTTGGCTCTGCTTACTGCGTTGCGCGACAAACTCAATAAAGCCCTGCGCTAACAATATTGGATGAAGGGGCGCAATACGTTTAGCATTGAGATTTTTCAAGCGTTGATTATCACCACTATCATCAATGCTAATGCAGTAAATGCCATCAATAAGTTTAATGTCTGTCGGTTTAAGCTGACACGCTTCTGATGGCCTAAGGCCACCATAGAGCATTAAGCGGGTAACCCATTTAAAATCCGCTGATGAATCATTGAACTGTGTGTTACGAATCAAACGTTTCAACTCGACATGTGTCCAGCGGTCACGTGCTTGGTTAGCTTTTACTTTTGGCTTCTGCCCTACAGTCACATTTTCAAAAGGATTTTGGCTACAGTAATTCATCAACCGACACCATTTAAAAAACTGTAACACTGCTGCTAGGTATTCTTTGTTGCTTTTATAACTTCTGCCTTGGCCAAGTAACTCATCACGATACTTCATAGCATCCGCTGTGGTGATATCACTCACGCAAAGGGCCTGTTTGTTTTTTGACGACACAGTTTTAATAAAGTGCCGCGTTCGCAGTTCCAGTTGCTTAATAGATAACAACCTAATTCCTGATTTCTGTTTCGACACTAAAAAGCCAGCTAACGCATCGGGCAAAGCCGCAACAGGCAAGGCTTTGGTCACCGTTGTCACATCAAGATGTTCCGACAGCTTAGTTTCCCGTATTGGGATGCTGTGTCGCTTAGGCGTAGCAATAGTGGTTACATTGTTTTTATCAAACTGAACACGAAGGCTGTTAATCACTTCATCAACGTAGCGAATAAAATCATTAATACGGGTTTGGTGGTCAATGGAATGGATGATTTGTTTCAGCGTGCCTGCAACCTCGATATTGCGAATAATCGCTTCGGCCCTGTCACGGGTTAGCAAAGACACTTTTATGTCAAATGGAAAGCCTTTATCGCGTAACGATTTGGCCAAACAGATACGTGTGAAATACACGTGATTGGGAGCTCTATAAAGGTACATTGTCTGAGTCAATCCTCTTTAAAGGCAGCTCAAACGCCAGAAATAGAAAAAGCCGTTGATTATCAACGGCTTCCTCTGTATTTTATTTGGCGGTGAGAGAGGGAGTCGAACCCTCGAGTCACATCATTTCCTAACAAACCCTATAAAATCATAGTGTTGTGCACCTTGATTTTCCCAGATTGTACCAGCTTTTTGTACCAATTTAAACACATAAGGAGTACGACTGGCAAGTCGACTACTGATAAAACATCTAAATTATAGTATGAAGTAACACAGAATTATGTACAGTGTCCAGAGAACAAAAACTCGCTATTACCAATAACTTTGATAAGCTTCTTATCCGATTTTTCATCGAAAACCCAAACGGAAAACTGTTTATCAACTTTCTGGCATATATTCTCAAGGTAAACTCTTAAATCATCAGGAAGTTGATTAACAACAAACCACCTTTCTACTAAATCAAAAGAGTCAATCCCATGGTTAAAGCTATAGTCTAGAAGTTGACCATATGCATATCTTGCTTTGGAGCGAGAACCTGCTGTGTCGTTGGGATATAAATATTTAAGCTCTAATATTACACGGGTATCACCCGATTCTTTAATCAAAATGTCAGGTCTTATAAGTCTTTCCTCAAGTGAGGTTTCGGAAACTATTTGACAGTTAGAAAGATTCTGTCTCAAAAATTTGACCAATGGCTTTTGTAGCTGAGACTTTTCATTGAGCCATTTTATATGTTCTTGACTTCCTGTCGAATACACTGCATCAGGATTCTGCTCTTTATCATTAAGTGTTTCAGAGCTTGAGAGAACTGTACTTGTTAAAGCAATGTCATTAGTACCATTACCTGCAACTAGCTTAATAAACTTCGTCTCATTTATTTGACTTAGTAGAAATTGCTTCCAAATACTTATTTGTGAGTCTGTGATGCTCGCGAGGTGTACAAGTTTATCAACAGAAAAAATGCCATCTTTTTCCGTTAGTTCCCTCATAGTTTTTGCTTTACGCTTATCTGTTCCATATTTTACAGTCGCATCTTTATCTTTCCGACGAGGATTAATAGAGAGCATAACTTTAGGCTTCCCAGAAGGTGTCTTAGGTTTTCGACCAAGTCGAATCATTAGATTTTCTCTGATCCATTCTCCCTTAACTTTAGGAGTAACAACGACATCAACATCAGGAAAAACAGAACGTAATGTAACGACTAACTTTTCAAAAACGACAGCCTCCTCTTTTGTTAATAGCTCCTCAGCAACCCACCAATCCAAGCTTTTTCCTTGCTTATATTCAAACATAGCTTATCGTATCCCTTTAAATCTAATGGCCTATATCGATAATAGATACCATTAAGCTTAACCATATAATTAGATCAACTGCACATTTGTTAACAACAACTACTGTTCATTAATGATTCGTAATACGTTTTCAACCATATAAATAATAAGTGAATTTGTACAAAGACTTTACCATGCACTAAGGGTATTTCCCAGTTAGTACATAGACAGCAGACCTATAAGTTGGATCTGCTGAAACCTCTTTATGAACAAGATCTCTATCTCTGCTGTCACATACTGCTTTACTAATTAAATGCTCAGCTAGTACCTCACTGCTACTATGAAGAGAAGCAAATATTCCCTTAATTTGCGGTAAGGTTTTTCCTGCATATTGCAGTTGACGGATTGCTTCGCCCCCCCAATAACCACCCTGATATTTCAAAATACTCTCAATGAACTCCCAATCTTCCTGCAACTCAGTGGGTGCCTTACCCTTGCAAAATGTAGCAACCTGTTCCCACATATAAATCTGTTGATATCGCTTCACGACATCATCAATTGAAGCCGAGACTTGTATTGATAATGTTGTCCCTATAAGGGCAATGAGCAAAGCTAAGATACTTGATTTACGCATATTTCCTCCCAAAAAAAGCCATCAATTTGCTTGATGGCCTTAGGTATTATTTATCGAAATCTACTTGAGTAGACTGTGATGACTCTTGTGAAGGATTCCGGTGGCTTTCTAGTTTTTTCTGTTGCTTCATCGTATGGATACATCCCCAAACACCAGCAATAGTGGCAATGAATATCCCCCAACCTGAAAATAAACCAAAGAACCGCTCAATTAGTTCAGAGCCACTTGTCTTATTTAGATGCAAAACAGCCATGAAACTGATAACGCCATAGGTTCCTATAACAGCATAACTCGCAAGAATAGTTTGTAGCTTAAGCTTCTTGCTCCGATATTCGGCTTGTTGTGGGCTTAGATTTTGCGGTGTTTCTTCAAGCCATTTACGTTTGACAGAGATATTCCACATACCGATTGGAGCAAAGAGTGCCATAGACATAATAATGGCTCCCAAAATAGTCGACCAACCGAATAAGATAGTGGTTGCTATAGGATTCAACGCCATCATTCGCCCACTTTCGCCTACGTACAGATACCATGCTAACAACACTAAAGTGCTGATAGCCGACATTCCTGCAAATACCGCATAGTAAGTCTTTAGCTGTTTCTTTGTTTTCTCGCTCATAACTAATCCTTAGATGTTAATTGTTTTGCTATCCGTTGAACGCTGGACAAGCTGATATTCAGCCTCTTAGCCACTTCTGGCTTAGGTAAACCTTCCGCAAGCAATGGGGCTGCTTCTTTCGCCTTAGTGATTGCAGTGGGTTTACGTCCTTTATATTTTCCCCGCTGTTTTGCGAGTGCTATCCCTTCCGCTTGTCGCTCTAACATTAGCTCTCGCTCAAATGTTGCGATGGCACCTACCATAGTCAGCATGAGCTTGCCTGTTGGGGTAGCTGTATCTATGCCGAGATTCTGGATTTGCAGTGAAACCTGTTTCTTGGCCAAGAACTCAGCTATCTCCAACAAGTGGCGAGTGTTACGAGCAAGTCTGTCGAGCTTTGTGACAATCACAATGTCACCCTCTCTGACAAACTCGAGCATGAGTTGCAGTTGTGGACGGTCATCCTTTGCACCACTTACCTTTTCTTGGAACACTTTGTCGCAGCTCATCAATGCCTTTAGCTGGGCATCGAGGCTTTGTCCCGTGGTCGAGACTCGGGCATATCCGATTTCTGCCATGTATGACTCCTGTTCAATAGAGCAAGGTACACTGACCAAGCCCTTCAAAAGGTCCAAAACAACCCATGTGACACGGTTATTGATGTGTTTCTCAACGTGTCACATGGCCTTGGTTTATTGATTATGAAAACAATGTGTTACTCAGATTCTTGATCTTCATCAACTTCATTGTTTGCCCAAGCCTGTTCGTCTGAAAGGTAACGCTCAGCGAAGGCTTGGATGAGGATCGGCACTATGGTCAACAGTGCAGCTTTAGCGACCTTTTTAAGTAACTCGTTAATGATAAATCTCCTTCTTGGTTAACATTCAGGCAGCCGAATGCCCACCACATGAACCCATGTAGTGAAACGCGACGGCCTTAATGATGTTTGCGGTTTAGTCCCAGTTGATGGTTATCTGGTAGAGATCATCTACTAGATAGCTTCTGAAGTTGGCCTCCCAAAGCCGGTATAGGCCACTGAAGTGACTTAATGGATGATGACCAACATAAGCCTGATACCCAGAAGCCTCTGCAAAGTTGAAGTCAATATCCTTCTCCAACTCAGGGTAATAGCGTCCTTGATAGGCAAAGTCTGTGATATAGCAGAATTGCCACATGCTGGTGGTTGATGAGTATTCCAAACGAATTTCTACCGGATGAAAACCGCCAGACTCAGCACAATAGCTAGGATCACGGAAGTTAATCGTTACGGCTTTGCTATTGGGTGGCATGTTAGCGTCCACCAGCAATCGCTTGAGGATCTGAGTCAAACTGAGTGTGATAGGCAGTAGTTTCCTTCCTGACAGAAGGTCAATCTGAATGGGAAGTTCAGTTGCTGCTGGTGTATTCATAACCACCCCCGCTCAGCAAACGACACGACGTCTTGATGACCAACAACAAAATGGTCTAACGCAGAGACATCAATAGTTGCCAAGGCTGTCTTTAAACGCTCTGTAATGCGTTTATCGGCCTCTGAAGGCTCAGGCATGCCAGAGGGATGGTTGTGGGCGAATATCACGGCAGCGGCGTTTCTATGCAGGACCAATTTTACCACCTCACGTGGATATACTGAGGCCGAATCTATTGTGCCGAAGAAAAGTTCTTCACAGCTAATCAAACGGTGCTGACTATCCAATAGTAATACCGCGAATACCTCTCGCTCATAGGCGGCCATCTTTAATCGAAGATAGTCTTTTACCTGCTGTGGGGAGGTGAATGCCTGCTGATTAGCTTGCAAAGTATAGCGACTCTCCAAGATAGCAATAGCTTCCCTGATAACTGAGTCTGAAGAATCAAGTTGATTATGGTGGTGTAATGTTGGAATAGGCATACAAGTTTCCTGTGTAGTTGATTTACATCAGGTTTCTTATGCCGCAAGTCACATTAAAAAATGACGGTATAAGTCAGTTGAAACGGTTACTCACCGATTAAAATAGAAATATGGGGGTGACAAATTCTGCCCCATTGATACTTCAATTGGAGAAAAACCATGTACAACGAATTAACCTTAACTTATCCACCGTTGCTTGTTGAAGGCCGATTTACGCCAGCAATAAGGGAACAGCAGTTCAAAGAAGCAGTGAAAAAACACCTTCCCTTCTTCTCAGTAGAAATCATTCCTGACCAACGAGGTACTAGACAGAAGATGATGCATCTTCAGGGAGAAATGGCGAATGCGGAAGGGATACTCCAAAATCCAGAAGCTATCAAGGCGTTTCTCATAGAAAAAGGGTTTATTCCTGAGTCTATCTCAATCACTAAGGATGGTAATCTGTACGCGACTCACCCTAGAGAACACCTGCCATATATGCATTGGATAGTCAGGCTGCTAGTCCATTTTCAGGCTTTTGGGGAATGGCTTGCGGTAAAGTACTGGCACGGTGATTACCCTGACAAATAAGCAGATTGAGTACTTCGCTGGGCAAACAAAAAGGTAGCCGCATAGGCTACCTTTGCACAACTCATTGAATACCATTACCGCATTACAGCGACTCGTTCCACACTTTTCGTTGTTCGGTGGAAGTTACTCAACAACCGTGTACATGGTAACGAGTCCCTTTACTGGATCATGTGTTGGGATTTTCTTGAAACCGTGTCGTTCATAATGCTGAATTAATCGGACAACATCTTCACATTCAAGGATGATCACCCGCCCCCCCACTAATGCCCTAGCCTCATCAATTACGGAATAAACTTCATTCAGGATGGTCTCTAGGTCGACAGGATTGTCATCGATTGCTAAGTTTTTCCCAATCTGTCCAATCAAATATGCCTTAACCCGTTCGGCCCGCTTATCGAAGCCATCAAGTTTTTTTATGGCAGTAAGCGAAAGCCCTCTGTCGATCAGTTCTATTTCTTTGAATGATAAAGAAAAATAAGCAATAATCTGCCCAATATCATCAAGCATCAGGTAGGTTCTGGCAGTATCCCTAACCTCGAATTCAACGGCTTTACTATGCAGGAAAAGTTCAACGTCTTGATTTTTGGGGCAGGTAAATGAACGAAGGAGCTGTGAGATATCTTCTCTAGACAGCTCTTCGTCATTCAATAAGTCACTGATTTTGACAAGCGTCGTTTTAATAGCTTTATTCCTTTCTCGGCATCTTTGCGATGATCACGTTGAGCAACAGCCACTTTCCTTGGTGCTCGTATATCATGCTTGATGTTGGAAATTGCTACGCTATCTTCAACAATAAAGGCTCGGTCAAATGATGCTGTAGACATTTGGCACCTCCTTAGATTAATGATGGCACATCATATAGCAACGACTGATTAATGACCAGACCGTCACTATAATAGTTTTAGCATATAGCACAAAACCAACACCCACAATCACTAACTTCTCAATTCTCGCCCTAGCCCTTTAAGCAAGATATCCAGCAGAATATTTTGGATAGCTTTGGCCGCTTCGGGGCGAGCAAGATAATCCATAGACATCCCATGCTGAATGTCCATTCGTTCAATCACAGCTTGATCTGCCGCTTTAGGGAAGTCACCCTGCATAATGGATTTACGGTCATTGTTGTGGATCTGGTCCATCACGACCTTATCTTCAGCAATTTTACTCGCCATACCATGGAGCCAATCTAACTTGTCGCCATCGGTAATGCCTTCGCCAAACAGATCATTCATCTTGGCAAGGATTTCAGAGAGAAAGTCCTTTTTGTCCTTTTTAGGCGTAGCACTACCCAGCCCAGTAATCCCATCAAGTCCTTCACCTCTGCCTTCCCTAAGCTCTAGGTCTTGAGTCCGTTTCTCTTTCAGTTGGTAATGGCTAAGGACCAATCCATCAAGGTCAATCTCATCATCTTCCAACGCTTCTTCTCGCAGCAATGGCAGTAAATGTTTGGCAAAGGTACTGAGCTGCTCTAAGTCGATAGCATCAAACTGAGTTATCTGCGAGGCAAACTCATAGAAGCGGATATAGCTGTTAAGGTCCTTCTTGAACATCACCAACTGATTTCTAGCTTCTTCTGCTTCAGCAACCCGTTTCTCAGCATTCGCTTTATCAACGTCTGTCCCAGCCTGCTTTATCTGCTTGAGTTGCTGCTTAGCGGTTCTTAAGGCATCGGTGGCCAACATATAGCGTTTACGGAAACGGTCTCTCGCCGGAGCAAGATAATGCAGCATATAATCGGTGCCGCGTTTGGGGTCGAAGTAACAGCCAGCAAAAGCTTCGACTTCACTCCACAGGAATATGCCTTCATTCACCAACTTGTGCTTGAGGTCATACACCAAGTTAGGATCAGACACAGTCTCAAGCTCTGCCGTTTCGTAATACTTTTGGAACTCTTCCAACACTTCTTGCGGCTCGTTCACAAAGTCGAGTACGAAGGTACGGTCCTTGCCCGGATAAGTCCGGTTAAGCCGCGAGAGTGTCTGAATACAATCCACACCGGTTAACTTTTTGTCCACGTACATGGCACAGAGTTTTGGCTGATCGAAACCTGTTTGGAACTTATTCGCTACAAGCATCAGTTGGTAGCCATCGGTATCGAATGCTTTACGCATATCTTGACCATTAAGATCTGGATTCATGCTCCGTTCGGTATGTCCAAGAGCAGTCTCAGGGTCAATCACTTCACCCGAAAAGGCCACCATCGCCTTTATCTGGTGATAGCCTTGTTCCTTAACGTATTTATCAAATGCGAGCTTATACTTGACGGCTTCAAGGCGACTGCTCGTTACCACCATCGCTTTGGCTTGATGATTCAGTAAATGAGCCACATTTGCCTTAAAGTGCTCAACTATCACTTGCACCTTTTGGCCAATATTATGTGGGTGCAGCCTCATCCAACGGTTAAGGGTTTTCTTGGCTTTTTTGCTATCGACTTCCTGTTCGGCGTTACCACCTGCCATCGCCATCCGATAAGCCAAGCTGTAACTGGTGTAGTTACGCAGCACATCGAGGATATAGTTCTCCTCTATCGCCTGCCGCATACTGTACACATCAAAGGGCTTGGGTTTGTTGTCGTCACTCAGTGGCATCAATGGGTTTTCTGGCCGCCCAAATAACTCTAACGTCTTACCCTTTGGAGTCGCAGTAAAAGCAAAGTAGCTGATGTTTTTGCTGCCCCCACGGGCGGCTAGCGTCATATTCATCACATCTTCAGCACTGAGTTCTTCATTCTCCTCAAGCTGCTCGGCCATCAACACTTCACGCAGTTGTCTTGCCGTGCTGCCGCTTTGGCTTGAATGGGCCTCATCGGCAATCACCGCAAAGGTACAATCCTTTAAGCTGGTGGCTTCCTGAATCGCCTTTAGCACATAGGGGAAAGTCTGAATCGTCACCACAATAATCGGTGTACCACTTGTCAGCGAAGCGGCTAACTGTGCCGATTTACTGCCATCACCTTCATCGCGGTTAATCCGGCTAATTACCCCTTCAGCATGCTCAAATTGCGAGATGGTTTCTTGTAGCTGGCTATCGAGTACAGTTCTGTCAGTAATCACAATCACCGACTTAAAGATTTTATTGCCACCATGGTCGTATAACGAGGCGAGCTGGTGGGTTAGCCAAGCAATCGAGTTAGACTTACCCGAACCTGCCGAATGCTGAATAAGGTACTTTTGGCCAGTCCCTTCTTGCTCAACCTGTGACAATAGCTTTTGTACTACATGCCATTGGTGATAGCGGGGAAATATCATGGTTTCTTTTTTAGTGACTCGGCCTAGGGCATCCTCTTCCCGCTTCACTTCAAGGTGAATATAACGCCCTAAAATCCGCAACCAGTTATCCGGTGAAAAAATTTCACCCCATAGATATTCAGTGGCAAACCCTTGGCCATTTTCGGGCTGTTCGTTGCCTGCTCCCCCCGCTTTGGTTCCCTTATTAAAGGGCAAAAAATAAGTATTTTCGCCAGCCAGCTTGGTCGTCATTGCAACTTCAAACTGATTCACAGCAAAATGCACTAATGCCCCACGGCGAAACTTCAGTAGCGGCTCATCCTTGTTACCGGTTTTGACTTGGCGATCTTTACGGTACTGCTGCTTGGCATTCTCAAGGCTTTGCTTAAAGCACGACTTGAGCTCTAAGGTCGCAACGGGTAAGCCATTAACAAATAAGGTGAGGTCTAAGCGGCCATCATAACCATTGGGGCTATACACCAGCTCAGGCACCACCCGTAAACGAATAGCCTGATAACGGCTCAGTAACTCAGGGTTCAGCCCATGATCAGGCTTGAAGGTGGCTAAACGTAATCTTGCACCACGGTCTTCAAGGTGATTGCGTAGCAGCCAAAGCGTACCTTTATCGGCATGGTCTAAATGCCTAACCACCGCATTGAGTAGGTGTTTTTCGGTTTCTTGCGGGTAAATCTTGGCGTATTTATCCCATGCTTCCGGTTGGCTTTGCTGCACATAAGCGAATACGTCTTCAGGGTATAACGCTCGCTCACGGTCGTAATGGGCAGAATCCCCCAGTAACCATCCCTGCTTTAGCAATGCTTGAATGATATAGTCCTGAAAGGCTTTTTCACGGGCTTTCGCATCCATACTCATCAGTCTTCCTCAAAATCTCTTTTTCATAACGACTTGGTTTTTCAAGCCAGATAGTAATAAGGGGGCATGTAATCTCTAGCTGACTTCATCTGCTACATTGCTAAACCCTTCAAATCCATGATCTGTGAGCAATTGCTTAAAGGTTATCATCTGTTCTACCACGCAGGCTTTGTCCCTGAGCTGACTAAAATCAAACCTCTGACGATAGACTTGCCAGTCGTCATTACGGTGAAGCCCTAAAGTTAAGTTTGGGACAGACTTAATTCGGTTCTTAGTTACTGACCAATCATTGCCCCAATCATCCCCTTCTGTACGTTGAACCTGATATACAGTGATCTCTAGATAAGTATCACTCCGGGTGACTTCAGGCATAGACATAGGTGATGGGTCATACCCTTTACCGTGGACGATAAATACATCGTCAGTGATCAGACGGATTTCGACCATCTGTGCCACAGATTGCTTACTGCTCCAATTACCATCCTTTGTATGGCTAAACACTACATCTGCCATGGGTAACGCATCCCAGCTCCAGCGTTGAGGGTGTACGAGATCGTTAGCAGATGTGCCCGGCATACTGAACTGCATCGTGCCCCAGTAGCAATGTTCAACGCCAAGTTCGGTTCGCATCAATAGAATGATATCTTTCACCCGCTGATAGAATGCCACCAGCACCCGCTGGGCCTGACGCACCTCCGCCAGAGCCTTATCTATTGCTATTTTTTCCATCTGCCGAATTCCTTGATTGCCCCACCGCTACTTACCTTGAATCCCTGCTCAACACTGTTTGCCAGCCAATCAATCAAATCCTTCATGTCCCGATAAGGCGTTACGCCATTGGCTGTCATGGCATCGCACACATCCCTTATCAGGATGGCTTCACCGGCATGTGCAACATCGGTAAACGCGACGATAACTTGATAAAACTGCTGCCAACTCATCCCTTGCGCAGGAATTGACTGAAGTGAGGGAGGTAACTTCTGCTTAAGACGAATAACTTCCTGCTCAGGACGTTGCCCTAAGCCACCTATAGCAAACAGGGCTAGTTGCTTATCTGGATAACGCTCCTTGGCGGCATCCAGCTCACCACGCCATTGTGTTGATGATTGCCAGTTATCTTCATTAACCCGCTTGGCCTCAACCACCAGTGTTAGACTATCAAAATGAAGCACGACATCCGGCTCTATTCCCCAATAGGGCCACAGTTCTATACTTTGAAGTTCATTACACAGGTGCCCAATTTCAGGGAACAAACGGCTTAAGACTCTTTGTAACGAACTTGGACTCAAATAAGCCAAACGACTCCAGACCACTGCCGTCACCAAATCTTCAGAGCGGCGATACAGCGACCGCCAACTCACATTTTGGCCATTTATCTCAACTCGCCGAGCCTTTCCCTTGCTGATAGCGACAAACATGCTTATCCCTCCTTGGGCGGTGTCCAGTCACGGAGGTCGATCTTGCCAGTCACTGCGGCGGAGATCAGAGCAGTGCGGCGTTCTTGAAGAAGGTCAACTTGTTTAGATGCATAGAGCATCAAATTATCAAACTTTGTGTTACTGGCTTTGAGCCGCTCAACAATATCAATCTGTTCAGGAACCGAAGGTAATGGGATTGGATACGCTTTTATATCAGAGCAGGTAATCGCTGCCTTCGTGCTCCCCCAACCTTCGGATTCGAATCTAATTCTCCCATATTGGCTTTGTAACCACATACACAGAAAATCAGGAACAATACATTCAGACATAGGCATCATATATGCCACGTGTTGATTTATCGTTGTATCGATTCGAGTAATAGCTGTTGTTCCGCGAGTCTTGCCCTCACCTGTGATTGCCATAATCACGCTATTTGATTTCACCCAAGGTAAACTACATTCGGCAAAAGCAGTTTCAGTAACGAATTGTTCGGCAAAGTAAACCTCACCGTCATTCACTTTTGAACTGTTTAGCCATGGGATGTGCCCTTCATTCCAATATTCGGTATTGTTTCGATTGGGGGTCATCCCATTCCCAACGTCACACAACCATCCAACTCTTGAGCATTCCCAATGATCTGGCACTTGGCCGAGCCACTCGACGCCAGAGTCTTTCATGGGGGCGTTGGGGTTGAGGCCTTTAGTGACGGCGTGGGAGATCACAGCTTGGCGTTTCTCTTTAAGCAGTTCTATCAACCGCTGTTGCTTTGCTATCAACTGGTCAATTCTGACGGTTTCGTAGTCGAGAAAGGCGGCAATTTTATCAGCCTCATCAACAGGTAGTACTGGTAGTCTGACTTGAAGAAAATTCGAGTAACGTAGAGCTTGACCATCACGTACAAGGTTTGTCGTAGATTGAAGAGCTTGTATGTATTGCTTACTTTTAAATAAATACTTGTAGTAACCTAAACTGATGTTTTCTTGAGGTTCTAGTGGGACATAAGCAGAACTGATCGCTCCCGAATATCCACAATACTCAATCCCTCCTTGGAAGCTTCTCATACTAATGACAAAGTCGTTATTTTTAACTTGTTTTAAAATGTCATGGCCAGTTTGAACTTGAACAACTTTCTGCTGTTCTAGCTCCATAAATAGCTTTTGTGGAATCACACCATACTTTTGAGAAGCGGTTAACATTTCATTCGATATTTCAGCTTTGACATTTCTCTCTTTGAATAACCATTTACTATATGAGGTATTCCAGTGTTGAGGAATAAGGCCAAGCCACCGCTGCCCAGACTCTTTGAGTAAATCATATTTTTGATAGCGAGCCATCAAGAATGCACCTCCGCCAATAGCTGCATAATATCCTTCGCTACGGCATCCAGATCGGCATCGATTTCCCCTAATGAGCGTGGTGGCTGGTACTGGTAGAAATGGCGGTTAAAGGGGATCTCATAGCCTACCAGCCCGACTTTGCCGTCGAGTGGGTCCGTTTTGCTGGTATCAATCCACGCATCGGGCACATGGGGCAATACTTCCCGCCTAAAGTAAACGTCTATATCCTCATTTAACGGTACGTTTTCGTTATCCCTTAGCTCTGTCGCGGGTTCAGGCTCACCCTTGGTCTGACAAATTTCGGCGGTATCATCCTGCTCGCCTAGCTGACTCAGCAACAGTTTAATCACAGGGGCAGGCAGCTTGCTGGTGGACGCTGCGGCAAAGGCTTTGGTGAAAGCCTTTTTGAAGCCATCGCGGGATAAGTATTTATCCTGTGGCATAGCCGCTAAAGCGGACAAAATACCTTGCTGTAGCTCATCAGCCAATTTTGCCCACGCATTTTGCTGCTGAAGGCTATTGAGCCGCTCTGCATCATGGGGATAAAGGGCTAACTTTAATGGCCGCTCAACGGTGATACGGCGATAGCCAAAGTCAGTAGTGTTGAAAATCTTGGCGATGGGACTTTGCTCATAACGGCTGTAGAGATCCACAATAGTACTAATAGCATCATCGTCGAGGAACTTACGCTTACTGCCAAGGGATTTACGCATGCTGGAATGCATATCGCTGGCGTTGATCAGCAATACCTTGCCTTTGCGTTCTGCTGGCTTATGGTTTGAGAGCACCCAAATATAGGTCGCAATGCCGGTGTTATAGAACATATCGGTCGGCAGTGCGATAAGGGCATCGAGTAAATCTCGCTCCAGAATATAACGGCGGATCTCACTCTCACCACTGCCCGCCCCTCCGGTAAATAACGGTGAGCCGTTGAGGATAATACCAATGCGGCTGCCTTCGGATTTATCGCTTACGGGCTTCATCTTGCTGATAAGGTGCATCAAGAACAGTAAGGAACCATCAGACACGCGAGGCAAGCCTGCCCCAAAACGGCCATTAAAGCCCTTTAGCTTATGCTCATCGTTAATGCGTTTTTCAACCTTCTTCCAATCCACCCCAAACGGTGGGTTAGACAAACAGTAATCGAAACGCTCAAACTCGAGTTGGTCATCCGACAGGGTATTACCCAGCTTAATGTTGCTGATGTCCTGCCCTTTGATCAGCATATCGGCTTTACAGATAGCGTATGACTCAGGATTTAACTCTTGGCCATAGGTGGCTAAACGGGCATTCTCATTGATTTCTTTGAGGTATTCCATCCCCGAAGATAAGAAGCCACCCGTCCCCGCGGTGGGATCATAGATTGAACGCACAACGCCGGGCTTAGTCAGGGCCGCATCGTCACCGCTAAACACTAAGGAAGTGGTCAAACGCACGATATCCCGTGGAGTAAAGTGTTCCCCTGCGGTCTCGTTAGAACTCTCGGCAAAGCGGCGGATAAGCTCTTCAAACACTAAGCCCATATGGTAGTTGTCTACAGTGTCGGGCGACAGGTCAACCTCGCGGAACTTCTGCACCACTTGATAGAGGATGTTGGCATCATCAAGGCCGTAGATAGTGTTGACAAAATTGAAGTGTTCGAAGATTTCCCTTGCATCTTTTGAGAAGGCTCGCACATAGGCGTCAAGGTTATCCCCCGTATTGTTCTCACCGAGGCGATTGAGGTTAAGCGGTGATGCGTTATAGAAGTTTTGCCCCGCAGCATTCAGCAGCAGTTTCTCACGGGCATTTTCGGGTAAGGCTTTAGTGGCCTCAGCTTGAGCCAGTACATTGTCTTTGGTGGCTTCTAATACGCATTCGAGGCGACGTAACACAGTAAACGGCAGAATGATGCGACCATATTGAGACTGTTTGAAATCGCCGCGAAGAAGGTCGGCAACTGACCAGATAAAACTGGCAAGCGAACTGATACTGATATGTTCCATGATGGCCCTGTTGGCTGCTTTGTTTATTCCGTGAGCAGCTCTATAAAAACAATAACAAAAAGTGCCGAGAGTCTACCAATCATCCTCTTGAGTGAACAGTTGTTATTTCACAGTTTGCGGTTAATTATCCGCTCAACCACTGCTATTTTCTCCCTGCCGATTCCGCTGCTGATTTCTGCCAACTCACTCTCCATCAAATGCAAGTAATATTGCCCTATTTGACAGTTTTATTGTTTTTACTTGCTGATTTTTAATTGATTTTCTAAAAATAGCTATAGAAAAAGTTAATAGAAATACTTTAGTCAGTCTGCTGAATTTTCGGCTGAGGTTGGTGTAAAGCGGTTTAGGCTTATTGGGAGTGAGAGTGAAGACGAGTGAATAAGTGATTATCGACCTGATCGATGTGGGAACCTTTCATGCTGAACACACCACCAGCAGACGAAGACTCACATCAAGCGATGTTCTAGCATCACCAATTCAACGCGATGTTCTAGCATCACCAATTCAACACTGTTGCCGTTGATGCCATCTTTTATCTTCTTTTTGATTGCCACCAAGCATTCCAAATAAAAACCATACAAATCAACATTATTACCTTTATTCATAACTATCATCAGATGTATGAAAAAATGTCATAAAAAACCTTTTAAGCAACATTTCGCCTCTTTAACTGATTTGGTTGAAATCTCATCAATCTAGTGCGTTCAGCTCTCGTCCAATCGATTAAAACAATATGTGAGAGGCATGACATGAATGACCTCACCGGAGAATGAGATGAAAAATCAAGGCGTAAACCAGATACACACTACAGCAATCAGCAAAACTGCTAATCCGTGCATGTTTAAGCTGCCTTTTGAGTTACTTCAAGACCAATTGGGCAGAACACTTTATGAGATAAGCAGAATGCCCGTCGTCAATGGCGTGCTACTTGGTGGCAGAGAAAGTCTAGCTTCTGCCTTGGTGAAGCGTTGTGGCTATTCGTTAAGAACAGCTAAACGTCATATCAGGCGACTGGTAAGTTCAGGATTACTGACATGCTCTCAAACGACAAATGCCTCAGGAATGCAGGCAGTAAACCTTTATTACCGTATGTTCGATTGATAGAGGAATTGAATGCCCCTGCTTAGGTGAAGGACTACTTAAGCAGGGGGAGCTAATTTCAGCTCGAAGGCCAAATAAAGACTAACTAATCACATATTTATTTTAGTCTCTCGGCCTCTTAACTTAAGAGGAAATGTCAAATGACAACCGTATTTTTTACCACTAGCAACAAATTTGACCACGAAACGCTGAATCGGATCGGCTTAGATGGCGTGAAAGCACACTTTGACTTACCAGATATTATCTGTGAGCTCACTGGTAATGAGATTAAGTCTACAACCAGTGACTATTGCCAGTTAGAGGACGATATCTGCCCTTTCTGTGGGCATGAAGGCTGTTTCAAGATTTATCATGCCGATCCAGATGACCAGAACTATCACTGTTACTCATGTGAGGAACACGGTGATATTTATAGTTTTCTTATCCACATGGATCTTGCTGACAATGCCTATCATGCCGCCAACAAACTACTTAATGGCGAAATTAAAGGAATAACCATCAACACTCAACCCAAACCAAAGAAAGTTAAACCTGAGAAACTTGAGCTGACGGAAGAGCAATACCAGCGCCGTCAAGAACTGCTAGAGGCGGCTTTCCAATATTACATTGAGCCTATGATTGCTGATGATAGCAAGCCTCTTGCAGCCCTGATGGAAAAGCGAAAAATTCGTAAAGATGTCTTAATTGATAACGACA
This sequence comes from Shewanella hafniensis, assembly GCF_019655335.1. Classification (GTDB taxonomy): domain Bacteria; phylum Pseudomonadota; class Gammaproteobacteria; order Enterobacterales; family Shewanellaceae; genus Shewanella; species Shewanella hafniensis. The sequence continues at coordinate 5,265 of NZ_BPFD01000075.1, read as the reverse complement.
TTGGTTATTCCCATGGTCAGCTTTGGCGAGCATTAGCAACCCAAGGTTTCAGTCTTGAGGAAATGTGTGCATCCGGATTGGTTAAGGAAGGTCAATTCAATCCTACTGACTTTTTTCCTAGTGGTGTCTACATCTTTCCTCATTATGATGAAGATGGTGACTTCTGCCGCTTTACATTTAAAGATCCAAAGAAAGAAAAGCAGTATCAACTACCTAAGCAATATTGGTTAAATGATATTCAGTTTTATGGACAACATCTCCTTGATACCTTTAGTAAGGTTGCCATTGTCGAAGGCGAACACGATCTACTTGCGTTGCTTTCCCATAATTGGGAAGGAGCTGTACTGGCAACTAATGGACAACTCAGTCAGGATCAGTTGACATGGATCAAGCAGAACTTGCAAGAACGTAAAGTGATCACCTTCTTCGATAGTGATGCCGCGGGTAATAAATATCGCGAAAAATTAGCGGAATTAGGATTAAGCTCACTCATTCAAGTAAGTCTACCTGAAGGGCACGGTAAGGACATTGACGACTATCTAAGGCGTGAAGATGCCTTACCACTCGATGAGCTGGTTAATCAATATGGCGTAAGTAAGCAGCCTGTTGAAGTGTTCTGTAAACCTGTTGTAAACCAAGACAACGACCTGCCAAACCTGATGCTTGTCCCAGATGAAACTATCCCGACTATCTGGGCTGCTTTTAATGAAGACTCATTAAATGATGTGGGTAATGCTGACCGATTAAAAGCGATCACCAAAGACAACATGATGTATGTACCAGAACTGAACAACATGCTTAGCTTTAACGGTAAACATTGGGCTCCATCAAGCGGACAAGAGCTTGAATATACTCGCTGTGTTGGGGAACGTCTTATCAGTCAAGCTAAAAGCTTGCTAGAAGAAGCAATACAAACTAAGAACAAGGTTAAGTTAGCTGAAGCAGAGCAACTGCAAAAATTTGGCCGAATGACGCTTAATCGTAAAAAAATGATGGATATGCTAGAAATCTTCAAGTCAGGTAATCAGATATCTGCGAATAGCTTCGATGCTAATCCCATGTTACTGGGAGTAAACAATGGCGTATTGGATTTAGCTCACGGTAAGCTATTGCCTGCACAGAAAGAAATGTACATCAGCCGATATAGCTCGATTAACTACGACAGTGAGGCAACTTGCCCTCGTTGGCTTGAATTCATTGGTGAAATCACCTGTGGTGACAAAGAATTCGCAAGGTTTCTACAACGAATAGTCGGTTACATTCTGACGGGACTAACAGACGAACAGGTACTGTTCTTCCTCCACGGCCATGGTTGCAATGGTAAGAGCACCTTTATGAACGTCATACAGCGATTGATGGGGAGTTATTACCATCAGATCAGCAGTGATGTCCTACTGCAAACCAATAACAGCGGCAAAGGCCCTAACCCATCATTAGCCAAGCTGAATGGTAGCCGCTTAGTTGTTGCCAATGAATTGCCTGAAGGCTCTCGGATGGACGAAAACCTAGTGAAGTCGATGACGGGTGACGACATGCTTGTCGCTCGCCAGCTCTATGCCAAGGTAGAATTAGAATTCCGACCGATGTTCAAACTCATCATGGTCGGTAACCATAAGCCTGTGATTCGAGATACGAGTCCCGGCATGTGGCGACGGATGGTTATGCTTCCATTCAATGCAAGTTTCAGTCAGGAACAGATGGACCCACGGTTAATGGATAAATTGTACGCTGAACTGTCTGGTATCCTCAATTGGACATTAGAAGGCGTTCAGATGTGGCTTAAGGACGGCATTAAGGCCTCTATTCCCGATTCGATAAAATCAGGCATCGAAGAGTATCGGCATGAGTCAGACTTACTCGCGATGTTCTTAGAGGAATGCACCTGCGAAGGTGATTTTGTCTACACTGACGAACTATATGAGAACTTCAGGAAGTGGGCTGAACGCGATGGCGACTGGAAGATGACCCGTAACATCATGACTAAACGACTGGTGGAAAAAGGCTTTGAGAAAGGCCGGCACAACAGTAAAGCCATGATTAAGGGGATTAAATTGAAGTCATATTTTGATGATATCTCTGAGCCTATGGGGCTAGGGCCAGACCCTTCTAAAGGTTATATTGTTTAGGTACCCGAGCATGGCAAACGAAAAGAGAGGCTTAAAGCCTCTCTTTTGATATTAATGACACCAACATGTTTGCTTAATCTTTACACATAGATAAATCACATTAGAGCCACAAGATTTAATAAAGCCATAAAATGACTTACAAGCCGTTGAGGTACTGAGCGTAAAGAATGTCAGCAAAGTCAGTCTCAGTAATCTCTTGAAGCACTAAGTCACGGACAGCATTCGCTAGCAGTTCATTATCCTCTGTAATTTCATAGTCGTTGAGAGACAAGTACTCGAGTGCAACTGCTAAACCCGTTCGCTTATTTGCATCAGGACATGCGTGAGATACCGCTATGCAAGCAGTGTATTTTGCAGCAATCTCAAACACATCATCTAAGCCTTGGTAGACAATCGCATTATCGATACGGCTCAACGCTCCTTGAAGTTTAGGAATATCAACCGCACCTTTCATGCCGGGCTCTGTCGAAAGGATTAACGCATTAATTTCGACCACACGTTCAAAAGGAAAACAGATGATATCCATTACATATCAGCCAACTTTTGGAAAGTTTTGGGATGGGTTCTTAATGCTAATTTGGTTTCTGACTTAACGATTTGACGTCCAAAGTCACCTGATAAATCAAGTTGCTTAGTCGCCTTGATCTTCGGCCGTGTTACCACTTGAACCCCGTAAACTTCTAATTTTCGATTCATAATCTCATACCTATACGAGCTCCGACTTGCCAACAGTATAGCCTGATACAACAAGGAAAAATACAGTAACCAGCTAAGGCTCGTACACTCGAGTACTAAGCCTCAGTGATAACTGATAGTGCCTTGTTATTATTTAAAACACCACTTAGGAATATCTATAACGGGCATCTTTTCTATCGCTTGATGCAGTTCTGAGTAGATACCATAGTTACGCCCCGTATTTCCGGCATTTGAGTGCCCTGTTATCGCATTTTGGACATCCTCACGCATCACCTTTCTTGCTTCGGTGATAAAGCGATGGCGAAATGCATGTAGCGGCTTTAGAGCGTCAAAATGCTCGATATCAAGTGTCATAAAAGCTTCTTTCAGATAACGTGCGACCGCTAGGTGATACTTAGCCTTATTGTTGGCCTTAAGTATTGGGAATAATCGCCCCTCTGCTGGCAAGGTATTCAAGTAATCCAGTAACCCTAACTGAATAAGAGTCTGACAAATTGGCACCTTTCTCGACTCTCCCGTCTTAACGGATTGGTCGTCGCGAATCTCCTGAATATGGAAATACCATCGTTCGCTATTATCGCTATCCTGCTTGATATCTTTCACGTAAAGCTGAGCGATCTCTTCAGCCCTTGCTCCCGTGTAGGCCAAAATAACAGGCAGCCAGTAAGGAGCTTCACCGTACCTCGCCTTTTGGGCATTGGTACGTTGGCTAAAGAGTGGCAGAGAGAAAATCTTAGCCAGTTCAGCATTCGAGTAGCCCGGGTCTCTAATCGCTCTCACAGTTTCTTTGCCGGGCGACACCTGATGGCAAGGATTTTTCGGCAAGATATCCAACTTGACCGCCTGTTGGAAGTAGCCCGAAATGAGCTTGAGTTCCTTGTCAGCAGTATTGATACTCACTCGAGCCAATCCATGTTTATCCGCGATTTCGATTTGCTTCTTGAAGGGTAATGCTCGTATCTCTTGGCTTGGTTTACTCGGACAGCGAATGATCCAATTGAAGAAATTACGCATGTCTAACTTTTGGATTTCACCAATAGGCTTATCGGCAAAAAACTCTATCAGTCGCTCACAAGGGCGATTGCGGTCACCTTGCCATGAACGGAAGGCAACCTCTGAGATCACAATTTTCTTCTGGTTATTCACCCAGTCAATCAACTGCGAAACGCTAGAAGATATGGATAATTCACCTTCCTTTTGTTTACTTGGGGCTGCACTGCTGGTGGTCATGGCCGTAACTCTAAAACCTAAATCCTTAAGCTGCTGTAGCGCATCACCGCTCGGATCTGTAGGTTCGATATTCGTATAAGGTAGGGTCGGCTCAAAGTCTCGATTTAGCTCCCGCAGAATGAGTCCTTGTTTACGTCGAGTGAGTTCTTCATTATCGATTGCTGAGTTACAGAGCCTGATACAGGCCTTTGACAATTGGATGGCGAGATACAGTCTTGCGGAATGGTCATAGAGCAGGCATTGAGAAAGCTCAAGGGCTTCATCAACAAATGCACTCATATGCCGTACAAAGCGTTGTTCTTCTGTCTGTTGGCGGCTTGTTCCATTAGCTTTAAAGAGCACTTCTAGCGGCTCGCTGAACCACTCAGTCATCCCTTCAAGCCCTTCGGGAGTTTCGAGGAGATATCTTGCTTGAATATCTGCTTGGGTTAGCCGTCCATGCTCATAAGCCACCCAATAGCTGACAATAGCATCTAACTGAGCAGACGATATTTTCTGCCCATTTTCTCGATTGTCGAAACGTGACTGAGCGAGAGCAATAACAGACTCGAACTCCGCAATCACTCCAGCAGCCCTTGCTTTGGCGACATGGGCATCTTTAGTCTCTAGGCTTCGTTTAAGCTCGACTTTGCCATCAAGAAAAGAACGTAAATGCTTAGGAATACCCTTGCGGATTTTCCAGATTCCAGACTTTTTATCACTGTAAGGTTGAGTCATAAATGCCATCGTTTTGTACCACCCTTTTGTACCACCTTAAGGTGCCAAAGGTTGGTTAGCCATTGGATGTAGCAACTATAATTCAATAGGTTATTGTTAGAAAAGAAAAAACCCGACCATGTGATCGGGTTCTTAGAATGTGGCGGTGAGAGAGGGAGTCGAACCCTCTAAAGTACCGTATTAGCGCCATTTATGTGGCTTTCGGAGGGTCTGTGAGGGTCTATAAGAACCTGTTTGGATCCCAAAAAGTTCCCAAAGAGATCCCACTCGGGATCTTCTTAACACTCAGAAAAAAATTTTAAATTCACACAGATGTTTTGCACAAAACTGAACCATTGAATCCCCAAATACGACAATTTATCACACCATGTTTCTAGTTATTCAGGACATACTTTCCTGCAAAGCGAGAAACCACGATGATGCAATCGACTGCGTTTGAACAACAAGCCCACAATCTGCTGATGGTCTTCGAATTGATGACCTATGTAATTAAAAA
>NZ_BPFD01000074.1 GCF_019655335.1 Shewanella hafniensis | reverse complement strand
GATATAAAAAAACCGGCAATTGCCGGTTTTTTTCATTTGCTATTTGATAGATTAAGCAGCGATTGCTTTGATCTTAGCGTTCAAACGTGCCTTTTGACGAGCGGCTTTATTCTTGTGAATAAGACCTTTAGTCGCCATACGGTCAACGATTGGTTGAGCAACAGCAAAAGCTTCTGCTGCTGTTTTGTGATCGCCTGCTTTAATTGCAGCGATTACTTTTTTAACGTATGTACGTAACATTGAGCGACGGCTGGCGTTATGCTGACGACGCTTTTCAGATTGAAGCGCGCGCTTCTTTGCAGACTTGCTATTAGCCAAGGTGCAACTCCTAAAAACTGGATTTGATACTTTTAAAGGCCGAGGAATATGCCTGCATTTAGTCACTTTGTCAATGACTATGATTGAATATTCATCATAAAGATAAATTAATCCAACCTGCCTTGGCTATCTTCGACCCAACTCGTGTAATATGTGGCGCAATTCTAGCAGCTATTACCGCAGTGTGACAGAGCCTGAATCGATTTTTTGAGATGTATCACCTAATCAATTCGATATGGGTCTGGGGGACGTTTGAGTAGAAAATTATTAAAATCTGGTCTGATTGTTAGTGCTATGACATTGATTTCCCGTGTGTTAGGCCTTGTTCGGGACGTCGTTGTTGCTAACTTGATGGGGGCAGGGACAAGTGCCGATGTGTTTTTCTTCGCCAATAAAATTCCTAACTTTTTACGTCGTTTGTTTGCTGAAGGGGCTTTTGCACAAGCCTTTGTGCCTGTTTTAACTGAGTACCAAGAGAAACATACCGCGGAAGAAACCCGTGACTTGCTGAGTAAAGTCGCTGGCACATTAGGTTTGCTGGTGACGATTGTGACGCTTGTGGGCGTGGTGGCTTCGCCTGTGTTATCAGCCTTATTTGGCGGTGGTTGGTTTATTGCTTGGCTCAACAATGAGCCCGATGGCGCTAAATTTGAGCTCGCTACCGTAGTGCTTAAGATTACTTTCCCTTATTTGTGGTTTATCACCTTTACCGCATTGGCTGGATCGATTTTAAACACCCGAGGCCGATTTGCCGTCTCGGCGTTTACCCCTGTATTCCTTAATGTGGCGATTATTTCCGCGGCCATATTTTTTGCGCCAACATCGACTCAACCCGAAATAACCCTTGCTTGGGGCGTTTTTTGTGGTGGATTAATCCAGTTTTTATTTCAAATCCCTTTTTTGCTGCGTGAAAAAGCACTCGTTAAACCTTCTTGGGGCTGGCACCACCCAGGCGTGGTGAAAATCAGAACCTTGATGATCCCGGCGCTATTTGGCGTGTCGGTTTCGCAGATTAACCTGTTATTTGATACCTTTATCGCCAGTTTTTTGATGACGGGCTCGATAAGTTGGCTCTACTATGCCGACCGTTTATTGGAGTTTCCCTTAGGATTGTTTGGGATCGCGATTGGTACTGTTATTTTGCCTGCGCTGTCACGAAACCATGTGAATGCTGAAGGTGCGGGCTTTGGCTTGACGATGGATTGGGGAGTTAAAGCGATTTTACTGCTAGGCCTACCAGCCATGATGGGGTTGATCGTGCTCGCCAAGCCTATGCTGATGGTGTTATTTATGCGCGGCGCTTTTTCGATGCATGATGTTGAAATGGCTTCTTATAGTTTGATGGCTTACGGTAGCGGTTTACTCAGCTTTATGTTGATTAAAGTTCTCGCACCAGGTTATTACTCCCGCCAAGATACCAAAACACCGGTGCGTTATGGCATTATCGCCATGATCACCAATATGGGATTTAACTTATTGTTTGCTATTCCTTTTGGATATGTTGGTCTAGCAATTGCGACTTCAATGTCAGCATTGCTCAACGCCACTTTGCTTTATCGAGGATTACATATCGCCGGCGTTTATCGCGTTTCTAGGCCGACTATGGTGTTTTTTGCTAAAGCCATGGTCTCTACTGCCTTGATGGTGGTAGTCTTGTATTACTTTTTACCTTCGCAACAAATTTGGTTAGATTGGCATTTGTTCGAGCGTGCAAAAGCTTTGATAGGCTTGATTTTAGCGGGGGCAGTCAGTTACTTGTTGGGACTGCTTTTGCTCGGAATTCGTCCTTGGTCAATTAAACGGGGAGTTTGATTGCTGATTCTCATCGCTAGCTGTTATATAATCAGCCGATTTGCGCTTGGCAGTTGTCTAAAGTTATGGAATTAATCCGCGGTATACATAACATTTTGTCATCCCACCACGGGTGTGTATTGACTATAGGTAATTTTGACGGCGTCCATCGTGGTCATGCACAAGTGATTGCGAACTTAGTGCAGAAGGCAAAGCAGTTATCGCTGCCATCTACGTTGATGACGTTTGAACCTCAGCCGCAGGAATTATTTAGCGGCGACAATGCGCCGGCTCGTTTAAGTTTATTACGTGATAAAGTCATGTTGCTCGATGAACTTGGGGTTGAACGGTTAGTGTGTGTTAACTTTAATCGCACTTTTGCCAATCAACCTGCTGAGCATTTTATTGAAGAATTGTTGGTCCGCAAACTCGGTGTTAAATACCTAGTGGTCGGCGATGATTTTTGTTTTGGTCAGGGCCGTAAAGGCAATTTTGAGATGCTTGTGCAGGCAGGTATTCAATATGGCTTTACTGTGGTCAGCACCCAAAGTTTTATGCTGGGTTCGCAAAGAGTGAGCTCAACCGCCGTGCGTGAACAATTGGCTAAGGGTAATCTTGAGCAAGCAAGACGCTTGCTCGGTCATCCTTTTACCTTAAGTGGTCGTGTCGCGCATGGGCAAAAAATTGGCCGCACCATTGGTTTTCCCACAGCCAATATCGCCTTAAAGCGCAATGTTGTACCTGTACGCGGTGTGTTTGCGGTCAAATGTTATTGGGATAACAGCGATATTTATGAGGGCGTAGCCAATATTGGGTTCCGTCCGACAGTGAACGGTCAAGTGTGTCAGCTTGAGGTGCATCTTTTTGATTTTGAAGGTGACATTTACGGCAAACATGTTGAGGTCGAGTTGGTGGCTAAACTCCGTGATGAGCAACCTTTTGACTCATTGGATGCGCTTAAGCAACAGATTTTAAATGATGCAAATGAAGCCAGAGCTTTATTTGGTAATGATGCAGGCTGAAATTTATCAGTTTAATTAACGGTATAGGATCAATGAGCGACTATAAATTTACTTTGAATTTGCCGGAAACAGAGTTTCCGATGCGTGGTAATTTGGCAAATCGCGAGCCAGAGATGTTAGAGCGCTGGACAAAAGACGGTTTGTATCAGCAGATCCGTGATAGCCGAATTGGCCGTACTCCCTTCATTTTGCATGACGGCCCACCGTATGCAAATGGCAGTATTCATATTGGTCACTCAGTTAATAAAATCCTCAAGGACATTATTGTTAAGTCAAAAACCCTATCTGGTTTTGACGCACCGTATGTGCCAGGTTGGGATTGCCACGGTTTACCTATTGAGCTGAAAGTTGAGCAAAAAGTGGGTAAGCCTGGTCAAAAAATCTCTGCGGCAGAATTCCGCGAAGAATGCCGTAAATACGCCGCCGAGCAAGTTAACGGCCAACGTGAAGACTTTATCCGTTTAGGTGTATTGGGCGACTGGCACAATCCGTACCTGACGATGGATTTTTCAACCGAGGCTAATATCGTACGTTCTTTATCGAAAGTGATTGAAAGTGGTCACTTACATAAAGGCGTAAAGCCAGTGCATTGGTGTACTGATTGCGGTTCTGCCCTAGCTGAAGCTGAAGTGGAATACGAAGACAAAACCTCACCTGCTATCGATGTGGCGTTTGTGGCGGCGGATAGCAATGCCGTTGCGGCTAAGTTTGGGGTAAGCGATTACTCACATCCTGTTTCTATGGTGATTTGGACTACCACACCATGGACGCTACCAGCGAACCGCGCCTTGTCTTTAAGCCCTGAGCTGGATTACAGCTTAGTTGAATTCGAAAAAGACGGTGTGACGCAAGCGCTTATTTTAGCTGAAGTATTAGTTGAATCTTGTCTGACTCGCTATAACGTAGAAAGTCATACTGTGCTTGGTTCTACTAAAGGCGCAGCGCTTGAGCTTGTCCGCTTTAATCACCCGTTTTTAGATTTTGATGTTCCGGCAATTTTAGGCGATCACGTCACGACTGATGCGGGTACTGGTATCGTTCACACAGCCCCAGGTCACGGTCAAGACGACTTTGTGGTTGGTCAAAAATACGGTTTAGAAGTGGCAAATCCTGTTGGCGACAACGGTGTGTACAAGCCTGATACTGAGTATTTTGCTGGCCAACATGTCTTTAAAGCCAACGATAACGTGGTTGCTTTATTGAGAGAAAAAGGCGCATTGCTGAATCACGTGGCTTACCGCCATAGCTACCCACATTGCTGGCGTCACAAAACACCGATCATCTTCCGTGCAACGCCGCAGTGGTTTATCTCTATGGATAACCATGGTCTGCGTACGCAAGCATTGAAAGAAATCGAACAGACTCAATGGATCCCTGATTGGGGTCAAAGTCGTATCGAAAAAATGGTTGAAAACCGCCCTGACTGGTGTATTTCACGCCAACGTACTTGGGGTGTGCCTATCACGTTGTTTGTGAATCGTGAAACCGAAGAGTTGCACCCAGATAGCGTGTCGCTAATGGAACGCGTGGCGAATCGTATCGAACAGCAAGGTATTCAAGCTTGGTGGGATCTCGATGCCGCCGAATTGTTGGGTGATGAAGCTGAGCAATATCGTAAAGTCACTGATACTCTGGACGTTTGGTATGACTCAGGTTCAACCTTCTCGTCAGTGGTTGCGGCTCGTCCTGAATTCCACGGACACGGCGTTGACTTATATCTTGAAGGTAGCGACCAGCACCGTGGCTGGTTTATGTCGTCTTTGATGATTTCAACCGCGATGAATGGCAAAGCACCGTATAAGCAAGTGCTTACCCACGGTTTTACCGTTGATGGTAAAGGCCGCAAGATGTCAAAATCTATCGGTAACGTGATTGCGCCGCAAACGGTAACTAACAAATTAGGCGCCGACATCCTGCGTTTATGGGTTGCGGCAACCGATTACAGCGGTGAGATGACGGTTTCTGACGAAATCTTAAATCGCAGCGCCGATGCCTATCGTCGTATTCGTAACACTGCCCGCTTCCTATTAGCCAACTTAAACGGTTTCGATCCTGCTAAGGATTTAGTTGCTGTTGAAGATATGGTGGCGTTAGACCGTTGGGTTGTGCGCCGCGCTGCTGCGCTGCAACAGGAAATTATTGAAGCCTATGAACAATATAACTTCCATATTGTGACTCAAAAACTGATGCAGTTCTGCTCGGTTGAGTTAGGCAGTTTCTATTTGGACATCATTAAAGATCGCCAATACACGGCTAAGCAAGAAGGTCATGCGCGTCGCAGCTGTCAATCGGCTCTGTATTTGATCTCTGAGGCTATGGTGCGTTGGATTGCACCAATTCTAAGCTTCACTGCTGACGAAGTATGGCAATTATTGCCTGGCGAGCGTGATGCTTATGTCTTTACCCAAGAATGGTATCAAGGCCTGAAATCAGTCACCTTAGCGACGGATTTGAGCGACGATTATTGGCAGCAACTGCTGACCGTGCGTAACGAAGTCAATAAAGTGATTGAACAAGCGCGTCGTGATAAACGTATTGGTGGTTCATTAGAAGCGGAAGTGACCTTGTTTGCCGATGCAGCTTTGACTGGACAATTAACCCATATCGGTGATGAGCTCCGATTTGTGTTATTGACCTCTGAAGCCAAAGTCTTGCCTTTAGTGGATGCGACATCTGAAGCGGTTGAAACTGAGCTTGAATCACTGAAACTAGTCGTTGCATCAAGTACTGCACAGAAGTGTGAGCGTTGTTGGCACCACAGAGAAGAGGTTGGCACCATTGAGGCCCATCCAACACTCTGTACTCGCTGCGTAACAAACATTGAAGGCGACGGCGAAGTTCGTCTGTTTGCGTAAAGGATCTGTATGCCATTAACTTGGAAAGACAGTGGCTTACGTTGGTATTGGGTAGCTGTATTGGTGTTTTTCGCCGATCAGCTATCTAAACAATGGGTCTTAGCCAATTTTGATTTGTATGAATCAGTGAATTTATTGCCTTTCTTTAATTTCACTTATGTACGTAACTACGGGGCGGCCTTTAGTTTTTTAAGTGACGCCGGTGGTTGGCAGCGTTGGTTATTTACGATTGTAGCGGTTGGATTCAGTACTTTATTAACAGTGTGGTTGCGTAAGCAATCTGCTTCTTTGTTGAAACTGAATCTGGCTTACACCTTAGTGATTGGTGGTGCTCTCGGTAATTTAGTCGACAGATTAATGCACGGTTTTGTGGTTGATTTTATCGACTTTTTTTGGGGTAAAAGCCACTACCCAGCTTTCAATATCGCTGATTCGGCGATTTGTATTGGTGCTGCGTTGATCATTTGGGATGCATTTTTAAGCGGTAAATCTGAAACAGATAGCGCCGAAGGGGTTAAGAAGTGACTGTGACGCGATCTTTACTATGCCATATGAACATTGTGCTTTCTGATGGTTCAACCGCAGACAGCACTAAAGCTTCGGGTAAACCAGCTCGATTAAATGTGGGCGACGGTACGTTAAGTCCTGCATTTGAGGCACAATTGGCAACACTTGCTGAAGGCGATAAACACAGTTTTACCCTTGAAGCGATTGATGCCTTTGGTGAATCAAATCCTGATGCTATTCACTATCTAGACAGAAGCCGTTTTCCGGCAGACATGAGTTTAGAAGCTGGCGTGATTGTCAGTTTTGCAGGCCCTGGTGGCAGTGAAATCCCGGGGATCGTCCGTGATGTCGCGGGTGATTCCATCACAGTCGATCTGAATCATCCTCTGGCAGGGCACAAGATCACTTTTGAACTGGACGTTGTAAAGGTACTTTAAGATGAAACTCGATCCTACCAGCCCAAGTTTGAATATTATGCTCGCGAACCCGCGTGGTTTTTGTGCGGGGGTTGATCGTGCTATCAGTATTGTCGAACGGGCGTTGGAATTGTTTTCACCGCCAATCTATGTACGCCATGAAGTCGTGCATAATCGCTATGTCGTGCAGAATTTGAAGGATCGCGGTGCGGTTTTTGTCGAAGAGTTAGATCAAGTGCCGGATAACAACATTGTTATCTTCAGTGCTCATGGTGTATCCCAAGCGGTGAGACAAGAAGCAAAGGCGAGAGGGTTGAGAGTTTTTGATGCGACTTGTCCCTTAGTCACCAAAGTACATCTTCAAGTGACGCGTGCAAGCCGTAAAGGTATTGAGTGCATCCTGATTGGACATGAAGGCCACCCTGAGGTAGAGGGGACTATGGGTCAATACGATAATCCTAACGGCGGCGTTTATTTAATTGAATCGCCTGCCGATGTGGATGCGTTAGAAGTGCGCGACCCTAATAATCTCTGCTTTGTGACCCAAACAACCTTATCAGTCGATGATACGTTAGACATTATTGCCGCGTTGCAAAAAAGGTTTCCTTCAATTGAAGGACCTCGCAAGGACGATATTTGTTATGCGACTCAAAATCGTCAAGATGCAGTACGTAATCTGTCTGCAGATGTGGATTTGTTGATTGTTGTCGGATCAAAAAACAGCTCTAACTCTAATCGGTTACGCGAGCTCGCATTGAAGACCGGAACCCAGTCTTATCTGGTGGATACTGCTGATGATGTTGAATCAAGCTGGTTCGATAATGTTTCGCGTGTTGCTGTTACCGCAGGCGCTTCTGCACCTGAGGTCTTAGTTCAACAAGTTGTCCAAGCAATTGCGAAACTTGCTCCTAGCGTGGTGACCGAAGTCGAAGGCCGTAAGGAAGACACTGTCTTTGCGGTGCCTGCTGAACTACGCTAAATCTATGTGCTGTTAAGTTATTAATAAAAAAGAGGCGCTAAGCCTCTTTTTTATTGCCTCAAATTCATTCAAGGCATAATGATATCAATGCTTATACGCTATTGTTACTGGCTACTTACATTTTACTCATCTATTATTAACTGTTGGTGTTATTTGTCGTAAGACTAAGATTTTAAAAGGGTAAATGGCTGAAAAGCTTGTCAAAAATATGGCTAAACTCGAACGATTGACACAAAAGGAATTTCAACGAGGCTTCTCATTAATTGAGGTGCTTGTTGCATTAGTGATCTTAGTTATTGGCTTAATCGGTATTTTTAATCTGCATATCGTTGCAAAGCGTGGCAGCTTCGAGTCATTTCAGCAAACCCAAGCCTCTTATTATGCAAACGATATTATCAACCGGATGAAGCTTAATAGAACACAACTCGCTAGTTACAAAGGTAATTATAGCGGTTCGAAAGAAGCTATTACACCTGCATCACCTGCGTGTGATGGAGGAACGTTATGTTCCCCCACTCAATTGGTTGCTTGGGATTTATATGAGTGGCGCTCAGCCTTTTCTGGTGAAGATGAAATTGTAGGTACTCAAAATGTTGGTGGCCTTGATTCTCCCTCTGGATGTATTCAAATCACTAATAATGATGTTTTAGTGGTGATTGTATGGCGTGGAATACGTAAAACAGCAATTGATAGTTCGAAAGTTGTTGATACTTCCGCTAAATGTGGTGCAGATAAGGAAAATCGCCGAATATTTTCCATTAAAACGGTGATTATATAAATGAAAATAGCAATTATGGTTATAGCAAAGAAGAAACCGCAGTCAGGCATGTCACTTGTTGAACTTATGGTGGCTATGGTTATTGGCTTATTTTTAACTGCGGGCGTATTCACTATGTTTAGTATGTCTTCATCAAATGTCACCACAACCAGTCAATTTAATCAATTGCAGGAAAATGGGCGTATTGCATTAGTCATTATGGAGCGGGATCTCAGTCAGTTAGGTTTTATGGGGGACTTAACTGGTACTGATTTTATTGTTGGAACAAATACCAATGTTGAGATAGCAGCCCTAACTTCTGATTGTGTTGGAGCTGGCTTAAATAATGCAACTTTACCTGATGATAAGCCTGCACATTTTAGACGGCTTTGGGGGTATGAAAACACTGCCACGAGTGAGTATCTCAGTTGTTTGGATTATGGTGATGTGAAAGCTGATACTGATGTTTTGCAGTTAAAACGTTTCCTCGGTCCAAGTGTATCAGAGGGTGATAGCAATGCTATTTATGCCGCATCAAATTCATCACAAGTGGCATTTTTTGTTGGTGAGAGCCCTACAGCAACGATAGAAAACTCTAGGATTTGGGAGTATCAGCATCATGTGTACTTCATTGCAGATGACGCAAGTGGAATACCTATTCTGCGGCGTAAAACTTTAACCAGCACAGGTATGAGTAATGATGAGCAGTTGGTCGAGGGCATAGAGAATATTCGGTTTTTGTATGGATTTGATAATGATGGTGATAGTACACCTGATAGTTTTATGCCTGCTTCAAATGTGACTGAATTGATGTGGGATAATGAAGGATTTCAAAGGCTTGTAGCTATTAAGGCTTTTGTGTTGGTTCGTTCTATTAATCAAGATAGAAGTTATACCAATGATACTCAATATCAGCTTGGTGATAAGACAATAATTATCCCTGCAAATGACCATTATCGTCGTAAAATTATGTCTACAACAATAGTGCTGGAAAATCCAGTACTGATTCGTAGTTGACTGGAGTTGTGAATGAAGAAGCAAAAAGGTGTAGTGCTATTTTTCGCATTAATTGTTTTGATCATTATGACTGTCATTGGTGTTGCTCTGGCTATCAATTCGACTCAATCGCTGCGGATGTCAGGTGCAGGATCTGAAAGAATAGAAGCAAAGGCTATTGCTGATGGGGGATTGGAACAAATTATTTCTGATTATTCAGGCGAGCAGTTTGCCAACCTTAATGCAGTAACCGAAACATCAGTTTTTAATAGCAATCAAAAGTTAAAACCATTACCTGATGCTGGCGTACGTGATGTTGGCTGTCAAAGAACTGCAAATGCAACGGGTGCAAATTTAGTCAGTTGTAGAAGAGTTGAGATTAGTAGTTCGGTGACATTCGGTAGGGATAATCTTGGCTCATTAACCGTTGTTTCAGGTGTAGAGCAACAAGTGCTAACAGGAAACTAATGTTATGTTGAAAAAAATCTTTTGTGCTCTTATGGCTGCCACAGTCATTATTGCAGGGCAAATACATGCAGATGATACAGAGCTTTATCTTGTTGACTCTACGGTAAGGACTGGCAAGCGCCCACAGGTGTTATTTATATTTGATAACTCAGGGAGTATGTCAACTGAAGACCAGAATGCTGTCAGTTCCTATTGTTCCCAAGCTGGTCATGCGGCAGATACTTGTACCTACCCTGCAGGATTTGAGACATACATGAACAGTTATTCTGGATATATCAATCAGAAAGGTACCTATTGGAATGCGGGAGGCGTAGATAATACCAGTAATATGCCTACCCCTGATGATCCTAATGATGCCCGTCGTTTTTATTTGGGGAATAATAATTGTAATACAGCTGCCAAAGCTTTAGTGGATAAGGGGCGTTACACTGGATACTTACGTGAGTTTAACAAAAATAAGTGGGAATCTTTAGCAAACAATAATGGTTTTAATCAGAATGATATTGTTGACTGCTACGAAGATATTCTAAATGCTGACCCAAAAAATCCTGGTTCAACTAATAAAAAACCATCGTTTGCAGATGGTTACCCGGTTGATACTAATAAAATGTATACATCGGGAAGCGCTGAGACTGACCGTCAAAGTAGTTTAAATAGTACAAAGTTTGGAACCGAAACTCCGGTTACACTTTACTCTGCTCATTACTTGGTGTGGTATAAGTGGGCAACAACGACAACAGAAGGGCAGAACAGTGGTGGTACTGGTACTCGTTTAGATGTCGCGAAAAATGCTCTTAAGTCAGCGTTGGAATCATTAGCTATTCCCATTGATGCTGCCCTTGCCGTTTATAACTTAAACTATCCAACCGAGAATTATGCTGACGGCGGACGTATTATTTATGATATGACCGAAATGACGGAAGCAAATAAGTCCTCATTAATATCTTTAATTAAAGATATGCCTGCTCAAACAAATACGCCTCTGTGTGAAACATTATATGAGGCTTATCAATTTTTTAGTGGCGGCCCAGTCACCTTTGGTAATGATGATAAAAACGCGACTGGAAATAACAAAGTTGATAACTATACGCCAAATAATCCTTCAAGCATCTTGAATAGTGGGAATTATGCAACGAAGTTTAAAACATGCCCGGACACCGCATATGTGATTTATATTACCGATGGTGCGCCAACACTCGACCATGCCTCGGATGACTCGATTAAGCAATTAACTTCAACCGCTAAAGTCGCTGGTGACTACAGCGCTATGAGTTTCAAAGATGATCGTAATCAAGATGAGTTTAGCTATTTGCCTGCTTTAGCGGCTTATATGTACAACAATGATATTGTTGTTGGGCCGAAAGATTCAAATGGTGTTGATAACAAACAAAACGTTAGATTGTTTACTATAGGCTTTTCTGACGGAGCGGATAAAGCAGCTGCACTCTTGGAAGAGGCGGCTTTTAGGGGCGGAAGCCCAAGAGTTAATGGCGTATCTAAAGGTTATTACGTCGCTAAAACGGGCCTTGATTTAGTCGAAGCGATGAATGACGCATTAAAGTCTATTCTGACCATAGATTCATCATTTACCTCTCCGAGTATTGCCAGTAACAACTTCGATAAAACTCAGACCTATAACTCAGCTTACTTTGCCATGTTTTTACCCGGTGGCGGACCTCGCTGGAGTGGTAATTTGAAAAAGCTGAAAGTCAATTCCTCTGGTGAGATTGTCGGTCCAGGTGGAACGACGGGAGCAATTGATACTAATGGTAATATTTCAAGTGATACTTGTACCTATTGGAATACCTGTCCTGCAGGTAACATCGATGGCAATAAGGTGAAATCGGGTGGGGTCTTACCGACCTTAAAGTCCCAATTGAAAAATAGAAAAATATATATAAATGACGGAAGTGGTTTGAGTTTGCTTACAACAATAAGCGACTCGAGTTTTTATTCTCTTCTAGGAAGTCCTGCAACTAGCTCCGTTTCTGATACTGTCTCCACGAATAGAGACTGGATTTATGGTGTCGATGTTGATGATGAAGATAATGATGAAAATTATACCGACCCTCGAGATGATATTATGGGGGATCCTCTCCATTCGAAACCTCTCGCTATTAACTTCGGTAATAAACCTACAACAGATGCGGATGGCGATGTTACATCGGAAAATCTTGATGTTCGAATCTTAGTTGGTACCAATCAGGGATTGGTACATATGTTTAAAGATTCAGACACTGGTAGTGGCGATTATGCTGTTGGTTCTGTCACTGAGTCTTGGGCATTTATACCATCTGAATTAGTGCATAACATTCCAACACTAAGGCGGGATGATTCAACTGGAACTCATAGTGTTTATGGGATGGATTTATCACCCGTAGCTTATACTGAAACGGATGCAGATGGTAAAGTCAATAAGGCTTGGGTTTTCCTTGGTATGAGGCGTGGCGGCACGTCTTATTATGCGTTAGATATTACAAATCCAGATTCACCTCAGTATAAGTGGATGATTAATTCTAGTACGGAAAAGTTTGATGACTTAGGACAAAGTTGGTCAGAGCCTATCGTTACCTTTATTCCATCAATCACAGAACCTGTATTGATTTTTGGTGGCGGAATGGAATCAGCAGAGGGTTCTGGTGCGGCAGTTTATATTGTAAAAGCATTTACTGGTGAATTTGTGACTAAGTTTACCGCCACGGGAATGAACAGTATCCCTAATAAAGTTGCTGTTTTAGACAGTAATAATGACGGTATATCTGATCGGATATATGCAAGTGATATTGAGGGAAGTATATGGCGGATAGATTTACCTTCGACGAGTAAAATCAATTGGTCCGTATTCCAATTTGCCAAAATTTCCACAGCGAGTTCACCTGATAACCGGATGTTTTTTGCTGAGCCGACTGTCGCACAAACTCAGTTCAATAATATTCATTCTGAAAATGGTGTTTTATCCTATCAGAGCATACCATATGATGCGGTAACTGTGGGTACGGGGAATAGAACGCATCCATTGGATATTGCCACTAATGACATGTTTTATGTATTTCAGGATAGAAATGTTGTCACTAAACAATTCACTGGCACCGATATACCGGCCCCTCTAACGATTTCTAATCTATATGATGTTACCTCTGTCGCACCTACTTCGCAGAATGATAATATTGCTTTTGGGCAAAAGAGAGGCTGGTATTATGATTTCCCTGCTTCGGGAGAGAAAAGTCTATCTTCCTCGCTTATTTTTGATGGTAAAGTTTATTTCACTTCATTTGTTCCGCCGACTAACCAAGCCGTTGATTTGGATGCGGGGGTATGTGGTTTTTCAGGACAGGGACGACTCTATGTATTTGACTTACATAAAGGTACTCGAACATCAAGTACACTTTATTATGAGGTTGGTGAACGTATTCCTGATACCCCCCAAATTGTAATTCCTGAGTCTCAATCCGGTAAAGATCCAACTGCTTATATCATCGGAGTAGGTAAAGGTGAGTGTGATAACGGAAAGTGTAAAGGGACTATCGAATTAGGTAGTGGTTTAAAAACTAATAAAATTTATTACCACATTAATGAGTGAAAATATTAATGAAAAATAATAGTTCACATGGTTTCACTCTTATTGAGTTAATGATTGTCGTTGCGGTGGTTGGGATATTAGCTGCAATTGCCTATCCATCATATATAGAGTATATCACTAGGAGTGGGCGCTCTGAAGGGGTGTCAGCGGTAATGAATGTGGCAAATTTACAGGAGCAGTATTACTTGGATAATCGTGTTTATGCGACAGATATGACAAAGCTTGGATTAGCTGCGGATCCTTTTGTTACCGAGCATGGGCATTATAGTGTTGCTTCTGCTGGTACTAGCTCGTTTACGATTACGGCAACAGCACAAGGGAGTCAAGCAAGCCGAGATTCCACCTGTACAACTATTACGATGACATCTGCGGGTGTAAAAGGCCCGTCAACGGAGTGTTGGAAATGAGCAGAACTCTTATTGGTTTAGTGTTAGGTATTTTTTCTTGTATGTCCGTTGCTGCTTCGAGTGAGCCAGCACAGGACTATAAGTGTCATATTACGGCATCGAAAGGGGATAAGGTGGTTTTTTATCGTTGGAGGGTAAAAGACGTTAACTTGAATATAGCCAGTTTACCAGGTAAGCAATTGACTGCTTCTGATGGTAAAAAGTATTTTATAAAAGATGTCGTTGAATGTGTTTCTCTTAGCCAAGAATTTACCAGTGATAAGAGTAAACAGTTAGATAAGGTTACACTTAGATAGCTATCTTAGAGAAGCATTAATCAACATCTTCGAAGGTTTTCATCTTGTTTATAGAGCAAATTTTACTGAAGGGTATGACTCATAATTAGAACGATATGGTTTTCTAAGCGTCTCTCAAAATGGATTGAGAGTTGTGATAATGTCATTTTCAATTTTAGATGAGATGCCCAATGCCCAATGCCCAGCGCTCAGAAGCCTTTAATATACCAGCGTAAAGTCGCTTGAATAAGCTGTTCTCGTTAGCAACATCGGGAGCGGTGGCAATAATGCCTAGCGTTCAATGATTAACAGCTACTGCCATTGGCGCCGTATGAAATGATACCACCAACATTTACAATAACGCCCTTTGATTCGGCCGCTTTTCCTGCGGGGCAATAAATTAATGTTCCCCCTGAAGAAAGTCCATCAGACGTGAATGTGAGTGAATTAACGGAGCCCTCTATTTTGTCACTCGAATGGAAACCGTCGATTGCACGTAATTCTTTATCGGTCCCAATATATACACGAATTCCTTTGCTCCAGTCTGTTGATGTCCCGCAGGAAGTGGTGCTAGCATATGGGCATACGTTCACGGTCGCTCCATAGCTGATGGCTTGATTGCGAGCAAAGACCATAATGTCATGGATTTTTGTAATATTATTATTTACCCGCATACCTTCGTAGAGAGAGACCAGTGACGGTATTCCAATGGTCAATAAAATTGCTGCGACAGTGATTGTGACCATTAATTCAATTAAGGTAAAACCTGACATTTTTTTTTGCATGCGGACTATCCTCACTTATTTACAATAGAGTATAAGCGAGAATGCTCCTGATATCAGTATCGAAGTAGTGCTTTTTTAATCTTATGTTTTTGATATAAAATAGCTTCCTTATCATGATATTTTGTGTGGCTTTTCTAAACGTATAAATTTTGCTCATTATCTTAACGCTGATAAGGTTAAGTACAATTTATATTGTCATCGGTTGAAAAGCGAACTCTACCTGCTTGATTAATAACGACTGCTCGTGAATACGGGCTTGTGGCTGATGAGGGACAATATTTGAGTGTTCCATTTGTACCAGATGCCAGCCCGTCAGGCTGAAACCGGATTGCTGTACGATTGTATTTAACTATGTCTTTCGAATCAAAAGCATTTGTCATATAGAGTATTTTATCGCTGTCATCTAGTTGACCATTCTTGTTAGTGTCAATGAATACTGTTAGTCCAACTTGCCAATTTTGTACGCATTTTTCATCGATAACAGCACATGCTGTCACTGTTCTGTTAAGGGTAATTGCTTGGTTACGTGCAAACTGTAGCGTTTGTTGGATGATGCGTATGCTGCTATCAGCTCTATATTGGGTATAAACATCAGTTAAGGATGGTATTCCGCCTGTAAGTAAGATCGTTAAGATGGAAAGTGAAGTCATAAGTTCTATCAGGCTAAAGCCTTTTTGATGAGTGTTCATAACACATCCTTGTTATTCTGCGCTTGCATCCCGCGAGCGAGTGTTTGTTTTGGCTAGAATGTAATTATAAAATCTTACGTAACTGTTGTAGTGCTTTTTTTAGACTATTACGTGCTAAAAGCGATTTTGTAGAAACTGTGTTTTATGAGTAAAGCACTACATTCTCTTCAATATTAACCTAACCCCGTGTAAGCTAGTGTTATTCTGTTTGTTTATGTTATTGCAAGGGACGAGGAATTTTTAATGAAAAAAGTTGAAGCCATTATTAAGCCATTTAAATTAGATGATGTGCGCGAATCACTTGCAGAAATTGGCATTACTGGAATGACGGTGCTTGAGGTCAAGGGCTTTGGTCGCCAGAAAGGGCATACAGAGCTGTATCGTGGTGCTGAATACATGGTGGACTTTCTGCCAAAAGTGAAAATAGAGTTAGTTATTCAGGACGATCTGCTCGATCAAGCAATTGATGTGATCGTTGAAACTGCCCGCACCGGCAAAATTGGTGATGGCAAAATTTTTGTCACTGATGTTGAACGTGTTATCCGTATTCGAACGGGTGAAGAAAACGAAGAAGCGGTATAAACTGCTGACTAACGAACCTAAAGGGCCTGTGGCCCTTTTTTGTTGGTTAAGCTGATGGAAGTACTGCTGAGTTTCTGAAATATCTTTAATGCAAAATCGTTAGTTTTACTGAACTAATGTAGTTATCTCTTATCTGTAACATGGTATAACTGAGCCTCGCAAATGAGTTTTATGAGGTTGTCATTTTGGCTACAAAAAGAATAGTGATCGTGGGTGGTGGTGCTGCAGGTTTAGCACTTGCCTCTAAGTTGGGCCGTAAATGGGGCGGTAGTGATGTCGTCGATGTGTGCTTAATTGACCGAAGTCCTATTCATATTTGGAAGCCTAAATTACACGAAGTTGCTGTTGGCGTGATCGACCAATCTATTGAAGGTTTACTCTATCGCGATCACGGGCTTAAAAATGGTTACCGCTATATTCGTGGTGAGATAGAGCAGTGCGACCCTGATGCCAAATCGATTCAATTAGCTGCCGTCTATAATGATGAAGGCGAGATACTGTTAGATCAGCGACAAATCGATTATGATTTTTTAGTCCTCGCACTTGGTGGTGTTTCTAATAGTTTCAATACATTAGGAGCTGATGAACACTGCATCTTCTTAGATAGCCTTGAAAATGCCAACCTATTCCATCATAAATTACTCGACGCATTACTCCAATTAAACGAAACACAAGAAAGAGTCAGTATTGGCATTGTTGGTGCTGGTGCGACCGGTGTTGAATTAGCGGCAGAACTTCATCATGTGATTGAATCTGTTAAAGAGTATGGCTATCTGAACATTGCTAAACATCACCTTGATGTGCATTTGATTGAAGCATCACCCAAAATTCTCCCCCAATTGCCTGAGCGTGTGAGTGCTAGGGCTCAGTCTGTTCTTGATAAAATAGGTATACGTTTACATATCGGTGTTCAAGTTAAAGAAGTGACTCGTGATGGTTTTATCACTCAAGATGGTGATGTCATTAAAGCGGGCTTAAAAGTTTGGGCGGCAGGTGTAAAAGGGCCGAAAGCGTTTCAGAATTTTACTAAATTGCCCATTACGCCGCGAAATCAAGTAGAAGTTGATGATTGTATGCGAGTTAAAGGTCATCAAGATATTTATGCCCTCGGTGACTGCGCCTTATTGATCCAAAGTTCCGGTCAGCCTGTCCCACCAAGGGCGCAAGCTGCAGCCCAGATGGCTGATACCTTGTTTGATAATATCGTTAATCGGTTACAAGGTAAGCCTGAAAAGGCTTTTGTTTATAAAGATTACGGCTCATTAGTGTCATTAAGCCGCTTCTCTGCAGTAGGCAATTTGATGGGAAACCTACGTTCTGGCACTTTCTTTGTAGAAGGGCATATTGCAAGATTGATGTATATATCTTTGTATCAAAGGCATTTAGCCAGTCTTTATGGTTGGTTTTCGGCAATTGTGTATCGAGTGGCGCAAAAATTATTGAAATGGCAGCGGCCAAAACTTAAATTACATTAATATTTATGTAATTTAATATGACTAAAAGAGAGCAAATATGCTCTCTTTTTTATGGTTTAGGAATAGCCGACGAGTCGCGAATGATAGGTTCAGGCGTAAAAGTCTTAGAATATATCGCATCTTGCTCGCGACGTTTTGCGATTAATAATTCTGTTGCGACTTGCGCTATTTCTGCGTTTGGCTGATGTACTGTGGTCAGTTTAGGCCAAGTTTGACGTGAGAATGGGCTATCTTCGAAACCGACAATCGATAAGTCTACAGGGATATCTAAGCCCGCTAAACGAGCCGCAAAAAGTGCACCAGCGGCAATTTCATCGTTACAAGCCACAATCGCAGTCGGACGATGTTCTAGTTTAATAAGCTTATTCGCACCGTCAACACCGGACTCAAATGAGTACTTCCCTTCAATTATGTAGTTTTCATCCAGTTCTAGGCCATTTATTGTTAATGCTTGTTTAAAACCAAGTAACCGTTCTTTGGTGGATTCATGGTGTAAATCCCCACTTATAAAAGCAATATGCTGGTGGCCTAAGTCAATTAGATGCTGGGTGATTTCAACGGCACCAAATTTATCGTTGACTAAAATAGTCAATCCATTCTGATCCTTGTCCTTTTCACCTGCAATAATGCGCACATAGTTAGCATCAATCTCAGTAAGCGCTTTGAGTACTTTTGGATCTTCTGACAAGGGAGGCGTCAGTACTAATCCCGCTAGCCTAGAATATTTGACTAGTGCTGTAAGCTCATCACAAATGGTCTCTGATTTAGCATTACAAGGGTGGATGACCAGTTCATAGCCCTTGTCTTTACAGGCTGCCAAGATCCCATTTTGCATATCAATAATGTAGTATGCGTTTGGATTATCGTAAATAAAACCAATAGCATAGGATTTTGTGCCCGCAAGGTTTCTCGCTGCTAAATTAGGTTGATAGTTAAGTGCTTTTATCGCCTCGTTCACTTTGTCAACTGTGGCCTGCTTCACTGAAGGTTCGTTATTGGTGACACGGGATACTGTCTTAATAGACACTCCAGCATATTTAGCTACGTCGTTGATAGTGACTTTCATTGATGTAAAAACTCTTTGTCTAAGGTCGCGAAGGGTTAACTGTTCTATGAACGTAAATTCTTTGCCAGCAATTTACAAGTTTACATTTTTATCAGTATTTTCTTACTTATACGTCTTATAGTGCGAGCTTTTGATGTGCTTAGCAATCCTGAATTGTTACAAATTGGCGTTAATTTATCGTTGTTACAATTATGCTGGGAGTTGTAAATTTACGTCATAATATTAAAGCTCATGTTTTATAATGATTTTTAATAAAACTACTGATTCAAAATTCTGCTTTATGACATTTTTTTGCTTCCATCGTTATTTTGTTGTGGCAAGGCTGTTAATTATTGTGTAATGTTTGCACTAGACATGACAGCGTTGTCATTCCATCGGGAATGGTTATGAATACTAAAACGATAATAAAGTTATGGAAGGGAAACGAGATGCGACCATCTACCTTTAAGAAAACTGTACTAGCAACAAATATTGCTGTCCTACTCGGCAGTGCTGTATCCATCAGCGCTGTCGCTGCAGATGCTGCGGCAACCGCCGCCGTACCTGAAAATATTGAAAAAATTGAAGTTCGCGGTATTCGCGCTTCAAATAAAGCCAATATCAATGAAAAACGATTTTCTAACGCAGTAGTGGATGCTGTTACTGCGGAAGATATTGGTAAATTTCCTGATTCTGATGTTGGCCAAGCTCTCGGTCGCGTCCCTGGCGTAACTGTGGGTCGTACATTTGGGCAAGGTAGTTCAGTTTCTATCCGTGGTACCGATCCTTTAATGACTCTGACCACCTTAAATGGCCAGAACGTAGCATCTACTGGTTGGTACGATCAAATGAACGTCGACCGTTCGTTTAACTATTCTATGTTACCTTCTGAACTGATTGGTGGCATGGAAGTGTACAAGTCCACTCAAGCCAATCTTGTTGAAGGTGGTATTGGTGGTACTGTTATCGTTAAAACCCGTAAGCCTCTTGATATGGACGCTAATTCTGTATTTGTTTCTGCAAAGGGCGAATATGGCACTGTAAATGAAGATATAGCACCTGAATTATCTGGTTTGTATAGCTGGAAAAATGATGACGAGACATTTGGTGTCTTAGTTGCGGGTTCATATATTGATCGTGAGTATTTAAGGACTGGTACTGAAGCGGATTTAGATTGGGGTGGACGTTCTTCTGTTCAGCCATCTAGTTTCTTGCAGCAGCAAGAGCGCACTGCGCTAGATGCAACATTACAATTCCGACCAACTGATAATTTAGAATTTGGTGCACACGTACTATCACTGAAACTCGGTGCTGATAGTATTGGCGCTAACATGTATATTGAAACCGATACGAACTGGGCTGGTGCCCCTAAAGATGGCACAGCTGGACCAGGGAACACAACTAATCCGTCTGCATGTAAACAGTTCAATGCTGCTGGTGTTTGTACGTTAAGTGTCACACCTGAAAATGCACCATCAGATGTATTTTTCCAGAATTGGGCACGTAAAGGTGAAATGACATCTGATACTTTTGAGTTGAACGCTGACTATAAAGGTGATGGTTTCGCAATTTCAGGTGTTGCAGGAAGGACAAAAGCTGAAGGTGGTACTCAAATGAGTGCAAACTTTGGTTATGGTTGGTGGGGTGATAAGTTTGGCCAAGTTAAGTGGGCGGGTACTGTTGATGCTACAGGCAAACAGGTTGATATCAATGGTCGTGATATGGGCTTTACCCAAGACCAATTAGATACAACTGTGAGTACATCAACTTGGACGGGGATTAAAGGACCTAACTCTGACGAAGAAACTTATTTTCAGTTAGATGTTGATTTTGACCTTGACCTAGGTGTTATCAATAAGTTTGAAACTGGCGTTCGTTACACACAACATGAGTTTGAGAAAAGCGAATACCGCGCCATCTATGATCCAACCAAAACAAATGAATTTAAAACTTCAGACCTTTACAGTGGCACAATGAAGTTAGGTTATGACGGTTGGACGATTCCTAAAGCTGATCTAGACGCTATGATTAATGCCACAGAGTCTCTGGTTGATCAATTTGCCTACAGCCGCTCAGCCTATGGTTTGATCGAAGAAGATAACCTATCTATGTATGGTATGTTCTCGTTTGATGGCGAAGGTTTTCGCGGTAACTTTGGTTTACGTTATATCCAAACTGATGTCACTTCGAGCGGCCATGTGATTGATAACTCACCAGCGGATATCTTATCTGTTAACCAAGGTTGGAGTGAAGAGCTTCATAGCGTTAAAGACAGCTATAGTGATGTCTTACCGAGCTTCAACATTTCATTCGATTTAGCTCAGGATTTGATCTTACGTATGTCCGCTGGACAAGCTATTACTCGTCCTAACTATGATAATTTGTTCCTAGCAACTTTAACTGGATTCCCAGATGATCGTAAAGGGAATGAAGCTTTAACGAAAGGAACTCCAGGCTTAAAGCCGATGAAGTCCTCGCAGGCTGATTTGAGTCTTGAATATTACTATGGTGATGGCAATCTTGTTTCTGCTACATACTGTATAAAAGACATAAGTAATTTTATTGTCGCTTCGTCAGAGTTTAATCAATCCATTGGTATCATAAATAATGATTTAGAGGTGCCAGCTGATAGTTGGACCGTTAATACCTATGAAAATGCCGGTGGTGGTGAGATCGATGGTGTCGAACTGCAGTTAAACCATGCATTTGATAACGGTTTCGGTGTTAATGCGAACTATACATATGCAGATGGTAGTGCACCTTCAGAAGTTTATACTGACAACATAGGTATGTTTACTGAGTCATCAAAGCATAGTGCTAACTTAGTCGGCTACTGGGAGAATGATGATTTCTCAGCACGTGCCGCTTATAACTGGCGTTCTGAGTACATGGTTCGTGAATATGGTAAGTATTACGGCAACCGTATGCATGATGCCTTTGGTACACTCGATGTGACTTTAGGTTGGAATGTGACAGAAGCTATTGCATTACGTCTTGAAATTGTTAACTTAACAGCTGAAGATGACGTTCAATATGGTGCTGCTGGCGTAGGTACTGAAGTTAAGCCTGCGCTTCAAGATGATTTCCCTGCTTGGTCATTTAAAGGCGAAACGACATATAAATTTGGTGCTAGCTTTGTATTCTAACACTTTGTTGTAATTCAAAAGCCCAGTCTTGACTGGGCTTTTTTATAGGTAAACAAACACTATGAAAATCAAACGTATTGCAATTATAGGAGGCGGAACAGCTGGATGGTTAGCTGCAAATCACCTTGGGGCTGAGTTGTGCCATGATCCTGAAATAGAGATTACTTTAATTGAGTCGTTAGATGTGCCAACAATCGGTGTCGGTGAAGGAAGTGTTCCATATCTAGCGAAGGGATTGAAGCGGTTTGGCATTTCCGAAGCAGAGCTATTGCTGGCTTGTGATGCGACTTTTAAGCAAGGAATCAAGTTTGTTAATTGGCTCGATAAAAACGTGCACGGAGACAACCATTACTATCATGCTTTCGATGCCCCTTACCCTGCAGGTATTGATGTCTCAAGTTACTGGGTTTCTCACGCGAGTCAACGTCCATTTGATGATGTTGGCATTCAGGCAAGGATTTGTGACTTAGGTTTATCCCCTAAGCTAAAAGGCTCGGGAGACTATGATGGGGCCCTATCTTATGCCTATCATTTTAATGCATTAAAGTTTGCAGGTTTATTAGCAAAGAACGCACAAAAAAAGTTTAATGTTAAGCATCAATTTGCCACTATTGTTGGAGTTGAGCAGGATCAATTTGGGCTGATTTCACATTTAATCACTGCTGATAATTCATCATTAGCTTTTGATTTTTATGTGGATTGTAGTGGTTTTTCTTCAATCCTAATCGATAAAGCACTGAAAGTCCCTTTCGAAAGTAAATCAAGTGAGTTACTGACTGATACTGTTTTGGTGCAGCAAGTGCCTCTGAATGCTAAAGAAAATATCAATCCCTATACAACTGCGACAGCCCATAAGGCAGGTTGGATATGGGATATTCCACTCACTACACGTCGCGGAACTGGCTTTGTTTACTCAAGTCGGCATATGAGTGATGAGGAGGCTTTAACGTTATATGCTGATTACTTACAAGTCGATAAAGCTCAATTCAAGCCGCGGAAAATTCCTATGGAGATTGGTTATAGAAAGGAGTTCTGGCATAAAAACTGTGTTGCTTTAGGATTGGCCCAAGGCTTTGTTGAGCCACTTGAGGCGACATCTATATTAGTTTCCGATTTTTCTGCTGAACTGTTAGCTCGTCATTTTCCTCGAACTATAGAGGATATTAGCGTCTTTACTTCATATTATAATAGTGTTATTACGTATGTTTGGGAGCGTGTTGTTGACTTCATTAAGTTGCACTATTGTATTTCTGACCGGAAAGACTCATCATTTTGGTTAGATAATCAAAAAGAGGATACTGTTTCATTTGAGTTAAAACAGCGTTTAGCTAGATTCAAATTACGTCCTCCGCATCAGTCTGACTTTTTTAGTCGTTTTGATTTATTTGATCATAAGAATTTTTTGTATGTTTTATATGGAATGAAATTTAAAACGAATCATTCGGCTTTATCTCAGCAAGAAATTACACATTGTGAGAAACTTTTCTCTGATAATGATCTCTTAGTT
>NZ_BPFD01000073.1 GCF_019655335.1 Shewanella hafniensis | reverse complement strand
GATTAATTGTGGCGAAATTATGGCTAAAATAAGATTTATAGTGACATTAAAAAATATTGTCATCTTACCCAACTCGAATTCCAAACAAGCATTAATCTCCCCACTAACTTATTAGATTCATGTTTTACTCAACCAACTTAATTAAGCGCTATAGTTTTATATTCGACCCACAGTAAGCTACAGGCAAGCTCATAGCTAATCATCACTTTAGAGAATCGCATAAATCAGCCAAGGCAATCAGTGCCTTGGCTTTTTCTATTTATATTTAAGCGTTTCTTGCTTTATGGGCTAAGCCCAAATTTACACCTAATCCAACACAAAGCAGTGCACTGAATGTGACCACCATACCTAAATGGTGAATGATTCCTGCGCCGCCTAAACCTAGTCCCAACAGAATGTAATAAAACAGTCCGAAGAGTGCGCCAGCAGAGCCCGCATAGGCGCGGTAGTTTGCCAGAGCCGAGCTAAGTATGTTCGGAATCGCTATCCCGTAAGCAATCACAATCAAGAGCATAGGCGCTAAAAAGTAAACATTATTCAGCCCTAAAACAGTCGATTGGAATAGCCAAATACCCAGTCCACCAACAAGTGCGATAGCACTGGCGAAGCGAACCAACTGGGCGCTAGCGTAGCCTCGACCCAGCAATATTTTATTAACATAACTGCCAAGGAATGCACCAAAGCCCAATAGCAAGCCACTCGTACCGAAGGCAAGCGTCGATAACCCTTGCGCCTCAAACATAAATGGCGCCAGTGAAAAGTAGCTGAACCACATCAGGTTAAACGCCGCCACCAGCAAGGTGTTTTTAATAATCCCGCTGTCGGTAAGCATCTTAATCGCTAACTTGCCTATCGCGATTTTCTGGGTGTGTGCGGGTTTGGTTTCGGGTAACGATTTTACCGACAAAAACAACAGCACTATGGCAGAAACCATCAGTGCGACAAACACACCTTGATATCCCCAATAGGCACTGAGAACACTGCCTAATAGCAATCCGATAACCGGGCTAATTCCAAGTGGCATCCCCATCACAGAAAAGACTTTGGCTAATTCTTCGCCACTGTAGCTGTCGCGCATCATGGTTTGGGTAATCACGGAGCCCACTGCCGCACCGAACGCCGACAATACGCGGGCCAGTAACAATAGGCTAAAGTCGCTCACCATCAAGGCTAAGGCTGAGCCAATGGCATAACAGACTAATCCCGCGAGCATGGCTTTGCGGCGACCAATAATGTCGGCTAAACGGCCCCAGCAAAATACGCCGATGGCAAAGGCAATAAAGTACACAGATAAGGTTTGCGATGCGCCGGCAACCGACACGGCAAAGCTTTGTGCAATATTAGGCAAGGCTGGGCTATAGATGGTTTCCATTATTTGCGGAAACATCATTAGCAGCACAGCGAGCCCTAATGGTGGTTTTATATTCATGATTTCGATTCAATTTCAGTAAACCAAATGAGCTGGTTAACCCAAATGTCGCTCCATACTTGTCAAAGATGGCGCAGTATAGATAGAATCCACGCCAGACAATTAGCAACACTTAGACAATAAACATCAAAAATAGGACAAAATGGCCTTTATTCGACCTGAACATCAATTTAATCCAGATCTGTTGGATAATCTGGTCATTGGTATTGCCGCAGACATGGGCGAACACGACTCGGGAGTCCATCACCACGAGAAGGCGCAGCTACTGTACGCCCCCGCAGGAGTAATGACATTTACTCTTGCCGAGACTCAAGTGGTGTTACCACCGACACGCGCGGCTTGGTTGCCAGCAGGCGTTGAGCACAGCGTCACCATGCGTAATGTGGTTGCCTATCGCTCACTCTACTTTGAGCCAGAGACGGTCAGCTCATTGCCCGATAGGGTCACTATTTTCCAGGTGAACCCGCTACTCAAAGCGTTAATTGACACTATGTCATTTTGGCCTTGGGACAAACCAAGAAGCACTCAACACCATGCTTTTGCGCTGCTATTAGAAGAATTGGGCAATGCCGCGGAAGAAATTCTGGCATTACCGCTCCCACAGGATAAACGTCTAAAAAATTGGCTTGCGCAACTGCAACAACATCAAACAATACCTAGCAACCTTAAAGATATGGCCGTAGAAATCGGCGCCAGCGAACGCACCATCAGCCGTATCTTTAGCAACGAAACGGGCATGGCTTATCAAGCGTGGCGCCAGCAATGGCGATTGCTCTCGGCCATTGAGCAATTAGCTGCAGGTGCCTCGGTGGCGCAGGTGGGCTTTAATTTACAGTTTTCCAGCGACAGTGCCTTTATCAGCTTTTTTAAGCAATATACCGGCACCACTCCAGCGCAATATTTTAAATCCCCTAGCATTTAGCTAAATATCCAATCCTTCGAGTACAACTCTGGTAAGGCAATTTCCCCGCTCAACCGAGAGCTGTACTTTCCATTTAGCGCCCATTGGCAACTTGCTGTGTTATAGTGCGAGAAGTCTTTTCCCAGATCGAAAAATACGAATCCCTTGAAAAAAATTGCTTTATTTGTGGATGTACAAAACATCTATTACACCTGCTGCGAGGCCTATGGTCGCCAATTTAATTATCGTAAACTGTGGCAACACTTAGGTTATGAAGGTGACATAGCCTTGGCCGTAGCTTATGCCATCCATAAGGGCGACGATGGGCAGTTAAAATTCCAGGACGCACTAAAGCACATAGGTTTTGAGGTGAAGTTAAAACCGTTTATTCAGCGCAGCGATGGCTCGGCCAAAGGCGACTGGGATGTGGGGATCACTGTCGATATTATGGAAGCGGCAAGTGAAGTCGATACTGTGATCTTGTTGTCTGGTGATGGCGATTTCGATTTATTGCTACAAAAAATCCATCAAAAATATGGCGTTGAAACCCAAGTCTATGGCGTCCCTACCCTGACGGCTAAATCCTTAAGAGATGCAGCGTCTCAATTTCACACCATAGATGCCGCGCTCTTGCTCTAGTACCCATAAAAAATGCTGCTATCGATCACGGCAGCAGCATCTTAAATTCACTATTTTAGCCATCAAAGTTACAACACATCTAATGATAGGTAATGTCCGAATACATAGGTGCGAGACGTTTTAGGAGGGCATTGCGGGTCGATAATGGTATCTGTTGCTCCTTCATCGATTCAATTAAATGGCCAACTAAGGCATCAAAATCCGCCTGAGTAATATTCAACCCTTGATGACTCAGTGCCATATTCTCACCGTGATACACGCAGCCGCCATCGGCAACCAGACAAAAATGCTCAATGGCGCGCTCACGAAATAACGCAATATCCGTCTCTTGGAAGTGATGCACTATGCGTTGATCGGTTGCAATACGGGCAAGCAAACCATCGACAATCGCCGATAAACCGACTTCACCGCCTAGTGCTTGGTATAAGGTATGCTGGCTTGAGGTGCTATTTTTTGAGTTAACCTGTGGCGCCGATGATTCCGCCTTTTGCACTGCGCAGCCAGTGAAAAAAAGCCAAGCGGCGACAGGTAATAGCTTTAGCAATAAACGACTCATAGTGTTCCCTCCACCGACACATACCAGCCTTGTTGATCGGCAAAACCCGCAATACTGCCTAAATTCGCATAGGCCGTGACCACGGAAAGATGCTTATTGATAAACCAAGCTAAAAACACATCCTGCCAGTCATCTTCACGGGCAAAAGCTAACTCATTGGGTTTCTGGCGATATTCGATACCCAGTGCCAGATTATCCGTCAGCAATACCGCCGCAGACGCTTCGAGCACAAACTGGTAATCATTATTGGCTTGGGTACCAAAACCCAGTAAACCCGTTTGATTCGCCTTGGTCGCGCGCACTGTCCCATTAAGTAATACATTGCGCCCCGCCACCGCATCGAAAAACACTTTGCTGGCCGCAATATACACATCTAACCCCCAATCAGAGCGCGCGCCCACGGCCTGAGGAATTGCAAAGTCATCGACTCTTTTATACTGGGCACCTAGGGTGATTTGCGGCATAGCCGTATAAAGTAACTCGCCGGCAAGCTTGTATTTTATCCCAAAGATATCTTGGCCTAACTCGCCGCCCATAGTATCTAAATCAAAGGTTTGCCGCGCTAAACTCAGTTCGAATCGATTATCAAAACTCAAGGAAGCGCCAATCACATTCAGTGTAAAGTCATCGACATAAACGCCTGTCGCCATCGCCGTAGCGGACCATTCATCGCTACTGCCATAACCGTTGATCACCGCCCACGGCACTATGCCACCGCCAGCACTGCCCTCAATCGTCGTCCCGCCGCCAGTGGCAACCACGCGGCTACCTTCGGCAAACGCAGGAACTGTGCCCAATAGTAAAAACAGGCAAGGCAAAGCCTTAGCACAATTCCAAGCTAATGAATTCAACTTCAATGTATTCATGGCAATGTTCACTCGCTACTCCGTTTTATTCTTTCAAACACGACTAAATCTAAGGTTTTTTGTGCGCTTTTTGGGGCAAATTAACTTATGCGTCAGAGGGATTTTTATGGTTAAACGCTTCAAACCACAGATCAAATTCAGCCGCTTTTAAGGGTTTTGAAAACACGTAACCTTGGATGATGTCGCAATTGAGGTTACGCAGAATGTCAACGCCCTCTTGTTCCTCAACCCCTTCGGCCACAACGGTAAAACCTAGGCCGTGGATCAACTGAATGCTGGTGTTCACTATCATCACATCTTGGCTATTCGTGAGCATGTCTTTGATAAAGCTACGATCAATCTTCACTTCATTGACGGGCAAAATTTTCAAATAAGCTAAGGATGAATGCCCTGTGCCAAAGTCATCTATGGCGACCGACACGCCCATATCGCGGAATCGCTGCAACACACTCACCACAGTCTGTGCATCTTTCATCACAGCGCCTTCGGTGACTTCGATGCAGAGTGCGCCACTTGGCAGATTATTGTCTTTTAATAAACTGGCAATTTGATTCGGCAAGCGGGTATCGACTAAATCATGGGCCGACAGGTTAATGGCCAGTTTCAGCGCCATACCCCGCTGCTGCCATGCGACTAATTGTTGAATCGCCTGCTTCAACACCCATTGGCTGACGATATCAATGTTACCTGAGTTTTCAGCGAGTTGGATAAACTCATCGGGCGGAATAAACCCTAAGGTCGGATGCTGCCAGCGGATCAGTGCCTCGGCGCCGGTACACTGATTTAAGTGTAAATCCACCTTAGGTTGAAACACGAGATAGAGTTGGTTTTGCGCCAAACCTATTGGCAAATCGCGGATAATCGTCAGCTCACGCTGGTATTTCTCATCGGCGCCCTGACGATAACTAACGATACGTTGCTCTTCGAGACAGGCTTGATTGAGGGCGATTTCGGCTCGGCGCACCAATACATCGATATCGGCACCGTTGCCATCGATTTCCAGTAATCCCGCCCGCACGGTAAGAGAAATATTTGAGCCTTGGATTGGAAATGGCGACTCCAACATGTCCAATGATTTCAACAAATGTTCGGGACGAATACCTTGGCTATACAAGAGTAAAAATGAGTCGCCGTCTAATCGCGCGAGTAAATCCGGTGTGGGGGCTAATTGCTCTAAACGGCGAGCAAAAAGCACCAACAAGGTATCGGCGTTGGCAAAACCAATAATGTCGTTGATATGGCGAAAATGTTTAATATCCAATAACACCATAGCGCCGGATAGATCATTTTTAAGATCCGCTAAATACTGTTTAGCCGCAAAACGATTGAGCAACCCTGTTAGGCTGTCGTGGCGGGATTGATAGACTAAATCCTTTTCCCGCGCTTCAATATCGTCGCGCATCAAGGACAAACTTTTGGCCAACACCCGCAGTTCTGCTGGCGCACCTTGAATACTGGCTGGCTGCTTACCTTGACCAATTTTACGGGC
This sequence comes from Shewanella hafniensis, assembly GCF_019655335.1. Lineage (GTDB taxonomy): Bacteria > Pseudomonadota > Gammaproteobacteria > Enterobacterales > Shewanellaceae > Shewanella > Shewanella hafniensis. The sequence continues at coordinate 19,132 of NZ_BPFD01000073.1, read as the reverse complement.
ATAGGTTACCAGTTGACGCACAGGCTCAGTCAAACTGCCCGACAACCAAATCGCAATCACAATCGCCAGCGCTAAGGTCAAAGCAAAAATCAGCAACATATTATTGCGTAGATGCTGATAACTTTGCTGCCATTTGAGGTTTGACTGATGCAACAGGGCTAATTGGCTGCCGTTACGATCATACAGTTTGAGAGCCATGGACAAATAATCCAGCGGAATATTCTCGCTGGGCATTTTGAGCAAGCTAGGTAATTTGTTCGCTTGTTCTACCACACTCAGTTTTTCATCATCGGATAAGGTTGAGGCGATTTCGGTGCGGCCCGTAGCTTGATTGACAAAGCTAACATCAATACCGGTAATGGCTTTAGCTTGTTGGGCGACTTTCTCATCTAATAGAAAACCCATGCCAACCCAAGCAATCAAGGTTGGCGCCTTCACGGGCTGCAACACAAATTGATAGCTGGCATGATCAAAGTTAAGGATCGCCAACGCATTGTTATTGCTGCTAGTCATGTCGAATAAGGATTGAATATCATCCTGAGTGAGCCCGGGTAGACTCGAGGTCAAGAGCTCCCCTTTTGGTGATAGCAACACAGCAGCGTCGGCACCAATACGAGAACCATGATTGGATAACACGGATTCAATGGTTTCTTGCTCACCGGTAGCAATCGCGCGCTTAAAACCAAAATCGGCACTGAGCACAGACAAACTTTGGCTGAGCTGAATACCGCGATTTGATAGCACCTCGAGAAACACATTGGCACCAATATCGAGGCTTTTTTGTTGCTGTAAAAAGTTGTCCTTTTCGGTCGCCGTTAATACGGAAAAGGCCGTGGCAAACTGCACTAGAGTCAGCACAATAAAGAAGACTAAAATCAGCCGTGCGCGAAAACTATTTAGCATGTAATGGCTTGCCTTGAGCATCGTAGTGGCCAAATCCCGCTGGCGGAGCTGACGGTTTAGCTTGGCGTTCAATATCTAAGGACAAACTCAGCTGATTCGCGCCAGAGGTTAACATTAGCTCAGTCGGCTCAGAGGCTGCCTTCTGCCAGGGATGCCAGAGTTTGACTTTATATTGACCGGCAGTCAGATCCTTAAACTGGATCTCACCTTTTTCGTCCGTCACCGCAACAATTGGGCTATCCGCAACATAGATAAATGCCTGCATATAATCGTGAATATTGCAGCCAAGTGCGACTAAACCGGGTTTATCGAACTGAATCGGCGCTTCGGCTTGGCCCACATACAGTTTAAGTTCGAAAGGCTTAGCCTCGGAAAAAGAATACACATGGTGACGAGTGCGATCTAGGTTAGGAAAATCCACCTTGGCGCCCTTAGGGACAGCCAACACAAAAGGGATAAAGGTTCGATTTTTTTGTGACATTTCATAATGTCCAACAGGCATAGCCTTATCAGGCATCACTGCCGGGATCAACTCCACGACAGTATCGGCAAGCGCCTGCTGCTGTAAATCCACCAGCTTAATATTGAGCTCAGCGGCCATGACTTGAGGCGTCAGAAAGGCAGAAACACTCAGAACTAGAGCAAATAAAGCGCGATTTAAGATCATCAGTTACCTCGGGCATAGTGATGCAAGGCCAACAAGTACCTTAGCTAAGTACAGCGTAAAACAAACTCTTTGTATTCGAGTAGCATTGTACATCACTAATATATCTAATATTCCATTGGACCCCGTAGAAGAGCGCCAAAACAGAAACCATTCTAATCGCCCAATCGCTATTACGCACGAAAGAGACCACAAATAATGGATAAACAACATCATACACACATTTCAAGCATGGATAACCACAACGTTTAAATCGACAATGGCACTAACTGAGATCAAATCTCACTGCGAGCTCATCGGCCGAATAAAACAGTTGAATCTAGTCAACATAGGCCTGCCATACATAATAAGCAATATAACTAACACACTGCTCTGGCAAATGACCTTTTGTTGTTCATCAGCAATGAAAACAAGCCCATATACACCTCACTCTATCCATCTTTGACTGTAACTTTGCCGGTAATCTAATCTCAACGTGTCCCAACTAAAGATAGTCAGGTTTCATATTTTTCGCCGCGAGCAAACAAAAGGCCTACATGATGTAGGCCTTTTCTATGCATTAGTCCATTGCGAGAAACCAACTTAACTGATGGTTAGCTCTTTATGCTCTTCGACTTTTTTACTGCCTCGTTTTGCCAGTGCGTAGTAGAACAAAGGCGTTAGGATAAGACCAAACACAGTCACCCCAATCATGCCGGCGAATACTGCTACGCCCATGGCTTGACGCATCTCAGCGCCCGCACCGGTGGAGAACACCATAGGCACAACTCCCATAATAAAGGCGATAGATGTCATCAAGATTGGACGTAAACGTAATCTTGCGGCCTCTAATATCGCCTCCATAGGTGCCATACCGTGATCTTGTTTTTCCTTTGCAAACTCGACAATCAAGATAGCGTTTTTAGTTGCCAGCCCCACCAGCACTATTAGACCAATTTGGGTGAAGATATTGTTGTCGCCACCGTAAATTAACACTCCACTGAGGGCTGAGAGCAGGGTCATTGGAATGATTAAGATAATCGCCAATGGCAGACTTAAGCTCTCGTACTGGGCTGCGAGTACCATGAACACCAGCAAGATCACCAGCGGGAAGACTAACAAGCCCGTATTGCCCGCTAAGATTTGCTGATAAGTCAGCTCTGTCCACTCGTAGGTCATACCGTTTGGCAGCGTCTCGGCGAGGATTTTCTCAATCGCCGCCTGCGCTTGGCCAGTACTCACACCTGCTGCTGGACCACCGTTGATTTCAGCGGTCGTAAAGCCGTTATAGTGCATCACTCGGTCTGGGCCAGAGCTTTGGCTGACGTTGATGAACGACCCTAGCGGGATCATGTCACCCTTCAGATTCGGCACTTTCAACTGACTTATTTGCTGCGGGCTTTGACGGAACGCTTCATCGGCTTGCATATTAACCTGATAAGTTCGACCGAAGCGATTGAAATCGTTGACATAGGTCGAGCCCATATAGGTTTGTAATGTCTGGAAGATTTGATCGAGCGACACTGCCTGCTGTTTCGCTTTAGTTCGATCAATATCCAGTTCAAGTTGCGGCACGTTCACCTGATAGCTAGAGAAAATTCCGGCTAACTGAGGATCGGCCCACGCCTTATACATCACTTGTTGGGTCACCTGATACAAGGCCTCATAACCAAGGTTGGCTCTGTCTTGAATTTGCAGACGGAACCCTCCTATAGTGCCGAGGCCTTGCACAGGTGGCGGCGGGAAGATGGCAATAAACGCGTCTTGAATACCGGCAAACTCTTGATTCAATTGTCCTGCAATGGCATTTGCCGACAGCGCTGGACTCCTGCGTGCGTCAAAATCATCGAGCGCAACAAACACCACGCCTGAGTTAGGACTGTTAGTAAAACCGTTGATGCTAAGGCCTGGAAAGGCAATCGAGTGCGCGACTCCGGGGTGATTTAGCGCAATCTCAGACATCTTCTTGATCACACTATCCGTACGTTCAAGGGATGCCGCATCGGGCAGTTGAGCAAAGGCCACTAAATACTGTTTATCTTGGCCGGGCACATAACCTGTTGGTGTATTAGCAAATTGCACACCCGTCAGCGCGACCATGCCTAAATACACTAGGCCGATAATGCCGCCAAAACGGATCACCTTACGCACTAACCAACCATAGCCATCGGATGCGCGGCTAAATAAGCGGTTAAAAGGCGTGAACAACCAAGCACCGAACAACTTGTCCATTAGACGAGTTAAACCATCCTTTGGCGCATCATGGCTCTTGAGTAACAGCGCCGATAATGCTGGGCTCAAAGTCAGTGAGTTAATCGCCGAGATAAAGGTCGAAATAGTGATAGTCAAGGCAAACTGCTTATAGAACTGCCCGGTTAAGCCGCTCATAAACGCCGTCGGAATAAACACCGCCGCCAGCACTAAGGTGGTTGCCACAATTGGGCCTGTCACTTCTTTCATCGCCTTTTGCGTTGCCGCAACTGGACTTAAACCTGCGGCGATATTGCGCTCGACGTTTTCGACCACCACGATCGCATCGTCCACCACAATCCCGATGGCAAGTACCAGTCCGAATAGCGACAGGGCGTTGAGCGAGAAGCCAAGCAGATGCATAAAGGCAAAGGTACCGACTAAAGACACAGGCACGGCCACCAGCGGAATAATTGAGGCGCGCCAGGTTTGCAAGAACAGTACCACCACTAACACCACCAGCAACACGGCTTCGAGCAAGGTTTTTACCACTGCTTCAATCGAGCCGCGCACGAAGACGGTTGGATCGTATACGATTTCGTATTCGAGTCCTTCGGGGAAAGACTGTGACAATTCCGCCATTTTGGCGCGCACATCGTCGGAAATCTGAATCGCATTCGACCCCGATGCTTGGAACACAGGGATCGCCACGGCATCTTTATTATCCAGCAGTGAGCGCAGCGCATAACTGGTCGCACCTAGCTCGATACGAGCCACATCCTTCAGACGATTCACTTCACCGTTTTGGCCAACTTTGACAATAATATCTTCAAATTCTGACAGTTCAGTTAAACGGCCTTTCACGTTAATTAAGAGTTGGAAGTCAGCATTGCCACTGGGCTGAGCACCTAAACTGCCCGCTGCCGCCTGTTGGTTTTGCTCGCGCACGGCGGCAATAATGTCCGCTGGCGATAAACCCAGCGCCGAGACTTTATTCGGGTCAAGCCAAATACGCAGGCTGTATTCCCCAGCGCCAAACAAGCGTACCGCGCCCACACCCTTGATACGTGCTAACTCATCTTTAACGTTGAGCGCCGCGTAGTTAGACAAATACAGCATGTCATAACGGTTATCTGGCGACAGCAAATGCACCACCATGGTTAAGTCTGGCGATGATTTCTCGGTCACAATCCCGAGGCGTTGAACCTCCTGTGGCAAACGTGGCATAGCGCGATCGACACGGCTCTGTACTTGGTTTTGCGCCCTGTCTACATCTGTGCCAATCGCAAAGGTGATAGTCAAGGTCATGCGCCCATCTGATGTCGCCTGGGATGACATATACAGCATGTCTTCGACGCCGTTAATTTCCTGCTCCAGCGGCGAGGCCACGGTTTCGGCAATCACTTTAGGATTAGCGCCTGGATAGTTAGCGGTCACCACGACGGTTGGCGGCACAACTTCAGGGTATTCAGTGATCGGCAACTGCCAAACGGCAATCGCCCCTGTGATAAAAAACAGCAGTGAGAGTACGGCTGCAAATATTGGTCTTTTAATGAAAAACTGCGACAACATGGTGTTCTATTCCTTAACCGCGGCTAGCCGTTTCGACCGCTTGCGCCGTCAAAGTATCTTGGTTTTTATCGAGCAATAACTGGGCTTGGCGCAATGCTTCAAGCTTGTCGCTGTCAACCATTTCAACCATATGCGGATCAATTTGCATCTTAGGCCGCACACGCTGCATACCGTTGACGACAATCTTGTCTTCGGCTTCTAAACCTTGAGTGACTATACGCAGCCCTTGGACTTTCTCGCCTAAGGTCACACCGCGATATTCGACTAAACCATCGGCACCGACGACCAACACAAACTTATTGTTCAGATCTGTGCCAACGGCTTTATCGTCAATCAAGATACCTTCATAAGCGCCGCTGCCTGCAGTGCGAAGGCGGGCAAATAAGCCAGGCAATAAGCTATTGTCTTCATTGTCAAAGGTGGCTCTCACGCGAATGGTGCCGGTTTGCTTATCCATCGCATTATCCACAAAGTCCACCATGCCGATATGCTGATAATCACGCTCATTGGCTAAGGCCATGTACACAGGATTGTCGCCTGCGCGGGGATCGTTGCGTTTCTTCTCGGCCGTTAATTTCACGTATTTAAGGTAGGTTTGCTCATCCACATCAAAATAGGCATACATGCTGGCGGTAGAGACTAAGCTGGTCAGCACACTCTGCCCTGCGGTGACATAGTTACCCGCAGTGACGTTGGCGTAGGACACGCGGCCATCAATCGGCGCTTGTACTTGGGTATAAGCTAAATCAAGCTCGGCGCGCATCAGCGCCGCTTTCACCGAAGCCACTGCTGCCGCGGTCTGACGTTTGTTCGACTCACGGGTATCGAGTAACTCGGCGGATACCGCTTTTTGGTCAAACAATTTATGGGCTCGTTCGAAGTCATTGGTGGCCAGTTGCTCAGCAGAGAGTGCGCTAGCAAGATCTGCTTTTAACCGGGCCACTTCCGCTTCAAAAACACTGGGATCGATGCGGAATAACACCTCGCCTTTTTTCACTAAGGCGCCTTCTTTAAAATTCACTGAGTCAATATATCCAGATACACGTGGGATAAGGGTGACACTTTCTGGCGCCTGTAAACGGCCGGTAAACTCGTCCCATTCGGTCACTCGCTCATGCAATACTTGAGCGACATCCACCATAGGCGCACTCGGTGCTGGCCCCTGCTGCGCTGTTTGCTCACCACAAGCAGAAAGAACGAAAGCGGCCACAGCCGTTAACATCATTATTCGTAAGGGTTTATTGCTCTTCATATTACTATCCTCAAAGTGGCGGGCATGTCACGCTGTTCGAACCACACACATTTAAATACCGACTGGTAAAAAATATTCTGTACTGGACGGTAATATATAGCGTAAAATGACTCTGTCAACAAATTTATGTACCGATTGGTATTAAATTAAATGCGCGCACTAACCTTCACTTTGCAATGCGCCCTTAGGCGGTAAGCCACAAGTTTGATCTTCAACGCATTTTTATGAATATTGAGGCGAACGCTGACTGACACGGATTGAATGCTGAACTTAGGTGACAGCTTGAATGACTAAGTAGACAGATCCCCTTAGTCAGTCATCAGTCAGCAAGTGTGGCTGGACACGGACTAAACCCATGTCTATCCTAGGGGCAATTGAGAATTGAGGAGCCTAATGATGTCAACCGTCACCCCGACGCCCTGTGTAGGTCGCCCACGTGCCTTCGACACTGACGATGCATTAGCCAAAGCCTTAGAAGTCTTTTGGCGCAAAGGTTTTGAAGGTACGTCGTTAACCGATTTAACCCAAGCTATGGGCATTAATAAGCCAAGCCTTTATGCCGCCTTCGGCAATAAAGAACAGTTATTTCTCAAAGCGATAGAATTATATGAACAACGCCCCTGTGCGTTTTTCTATCCCGCACTTGAGCAGAAAACCGCCTATCTGGTGGTCGAGTCAATGCTGCTCGGGGCCGCGAGCTCTTTGGTGGATAAAAGCCATCCGCAGGGATGTTTGATTGTTCAAGGGGCATTAACCTGCAGTGAAGCAGGGCAAGCGATTAAAGACACTTTGATTAATCGTCGACGCGACGGTGAAATCGCCCTGTGCGAACGACTGCAACGCGCCAAAGATGAAGGGGATTTGCCCTATGACGCCGATCCCTTGCTGCTTGCCCGTTATGTCGGCACTGTATTGCAAGGCATGGCGGTACAAGCAACCAGTGGGATTTGTCCGGATGAATTGCGCAAAGTGGCCGAGCTAGTGCTGGCTAACTTTCCGCGCAATGATGAATCCTGAACCATAAGTCATAATGCATAAATCCTGATGTGCACAACAATAAACCCCAGTCGAGTCATCACTTACTGGGGTTTTATTTATGCTTTGCTTTATTTCTGTCCAACCATTTACTTCTGCACAACCAAGAGTTCTCTAAACAGTTGTCTGAGTCGTTTCAATAATGGCAGGCTGCTTTTATCTTGATGCTGGATCACATCGACGTTTGCATGCCAGCCTATCTGCTCAAATTCTATGGGGACGCGCGTTAAGTTACCCGATAAAACGGAATTGGACGCAATATGCTCGGGCAACAAACACCAACCATGGCCCTGTAATGCGAGCTCCAATAACACGTAATAGTTATCGGCATACCAAACATCAGGACTAAACGCCTGCTGAAAACTACTGGTTTGAGTATTCCGTGAGCGGATGAGTAATTGTCGATACAGTCGCAATGCGTCCATGTTCAGTGCAACTGATTTTGCTAAGGGATGCGAACTCGCCACATAAAGATCGAATTTAATCACCCCGATACTCTCAAAATCTATGCTACTTGGCATAGATAATTCACTAAAGATCAGCCCTGTTGATGCTCTTCGTGAATGCACCATGTCGATAATATCTATGCTTGAGACACTGAGAAATTCGAGTTCGATATTAGGAAAATCACTTTCTAACAACCGTATGATTTCGGATATTCTCTGTATCGGAATACCTTCATCCACCGCAAGGCACACTTCTGACAATTGACTACTGAACAGCGATAAGGCGGTATGTTTGAGTCTACGATGTTGAAGAATCGTCGCTCTTGCGTAGGGCAGCAATTTACTGCCTTCGGCCGTTAAAACCGGATAACGACCCGAACGGTCAAATAACTCAACTCCACAGTCAATTTCAAGATTCATCACATGCTGGCTAACCACGGATTGTGCTTTCTTAAGTTGCCTTGCAGCATTCGAAAATGAACCAGATTCTACGGTTTCCATAAAGGCTTCGAGTTGTTCTAGACTAAACATATCGCTTTTACCGATACTATCTAATTATTACTTATCCCTATACTAGATAAAAATATGGCCATAGTCACATTGAATGAATGGGAAATAGCCATGAAAACGACAGAACGTATCTTTAACGCCTTACTCTTTGAAGCAATTGCACTCGCAATTATTATCCCGGTTTCTACCCTTATATCAGGCAAGGGAACCAGTGAGCTTGTCATAGTCGGTATCGCTCTGAGTCTTTATACCGTGATGTGGAACTACTTCTACAACCTTGGATTCGACAGGGTATTTGGGGCAAATCGAGAGCAACGCACTTTGAAAACCAGAATACTGCATACCTTTGGATTTGAAGGGGGACTTATTTTCATTAGCATACCGACCATCGCTTGGTTTCTACAGATAGGTTGGTTGGCAGCCATGGGCTTAGAAGCGGTTTTTTTGATCTTTTTCTTCTTCTACAGCACCCTATTCCATTGGTGCTATGACAAGTATCAGCCCTATAAGACTTGGTTTACTATGCCAGCCACTAAGGTCAAATAGTATTGCTAACATCAACACACATCAGCATCAAACGGACCTCACTAAGCACGTTAGCGGTTCGTTTGATGACAGTTTTGAGGTTTATCGATTTTATTTTATTCTATTTAACAGAATCCTAAGTCAGTTCATTCGTTACCCAGCGCAAAATCTCACTTAAAAGCGGAAAATGGAGGTTGCTGAAATACCCTATAAACTTCACAAAAGTACTAACTATCTGTAATTAATATTCAAATCATTAGTCTAGATACAATTCTTTATGCTATAAAAGCCCATATATTAAGCAGGGAGATGGCAGCAAAATGCGTGTAGGGAACAGAGTGAGGCTCAGGATGCAGCAGGCATTAAATTTGCCCTCAGCATTAATACTTGGCGTCGTTTTATTACTCGCATCTATGGTTTACAACATGGCACTCGCCCAAGAAAGCAATGCTGTGCCCGCAGAATCCCAACCTCAGACGATAACTTTAGCTGCAGAAGACAGTTGGCCGCCCTTTGCCAATCAGTTTGGCCAAGGTATTTCCCACCGTTTAATTCAAGCCGCCTTTAAGCAGTCGCATATTGAAGTAAATAGCTTAGTCGTGCCCTATTCTCGTGCCTTGATGATGGCAGAAAAAGGCGCAGTAGACGGGGTATTTAATGTCACCCGCGAGATCAGCACCGAGCAACGTTTTATCTTTGGCAAAACCCCACTGCTTGTTGCAACCGCATCATTTTATCAAAAGAAACAAAAACCTATATTGGCTGACAACAAATGGGCACTACCAAAAGGCGCGGTTATTGGAGTAATTAAAAGCTATGAATATGGCGATGAGTTTCCCAAATTAGTCAAACAGCAACAGCTCAATATCGTCACCGTCGCTAATCAGCAGCAATTAATTAATTTATTGTTGATTGGACGCATAGATGCCGCCTTAATGTTCGATTTAGTCGCGAAAGAAAACCTGAAAAAAATGGGCGTAGATGATGACGTCATTCCTGTATTTGCTAACCATAGCAGCGATATTTTTTTAGCCTTCTCGAAGGAAAATCCACAGGCGCAGACCTTAGCGACCCAACTCGATGCGGGCTTATCACAGCTAAAAGCCACAGGCCAATACGAAAAATTACTCTTAGTCGCTGACTAATCCCCTATCGCCGCAAGCAAATGAGAAATTACCGCTGCGAGCGAATGATCTCTTGATTCACCCAATATAACAGCTGCTTGATGGCCTTCGATAGGATCTGATTCTGGCGCACAATATAACCCAAACTGGTTGTGGGGAATTGCGGCAAAGGGGTGACTTTAGTGGTCAAATTAGCCTTAGTGTAAACCGAAAACTCCGGTACGATAGCCACGCCAAATCCCGCCTCAGCCCAATCGATTTGCGCGTCAACACTGCCCACCTCCATAATTCTGTAATTCGGCAAATTCAGCGACGGCAGTGCGGGATCGAGCAATTCGCGGGTTCGCGTATCGTGGCCCAGCAGAATTAAGGTGGGTTGCTCGGCTAAGGGCGTATCCACAGAAGGCGTTGCCTGTTGCCATTGTTGTAAATTGTCCCCGATTGCACACCATTTAATCTGTTGTAGTTCAGTAAAATGCAGTGGCTGACTCTCCTTTTGCGCGATCACAAACCCTAAATCCGCCTCGGCATTGGTCACTAACTCAGAAGCTTGGGATGAGGTAGTATTGAGCAGCGAGAAATCAATCCCAGGGAACTCCGCCTTAAAGAGCTGAAACGGCTGGATCAACAATAACCGCGAGATAATGTCGCTGGCGGCGATTGTCAAGGTACCCTGACTAAGGTCGTTAATCGCATTGAGATCCGCCTGACAGATTTGTAGCTCCATCAAAGTCTTTTGACTCGTCTCCAACAGACGAAACCCTGCCTGCGTTAATCGAAAGGGATTACGATCAATCAACTTGACCCGAGTGCTTTGCTCTAACTGCTTAATATGCAAGCTAACATTGGGCTGCGTCATGTGCAGCGCCGTGGCCGCTTTGCCAAAATGCTTATGTTCAGCCAAAGTCACAAAAGTCTTTAACCAATTTATATCGAGCATAAAACCCCCTATTACAGAGTATTAGCGTTAATTATCACCAATGATATATGAAATCCTTATTGAGATGATAACCATAATTAATTTCTCTTATTCAAATGACGGGTCTAGCATAGCGTCTTAATCAATGTGGAGATGATGTTATGCCGTCTATCGTGGTTGTGGGTGCAAATTGGGGTGATGAAGGCAAAGGCCGCATCGTAGATTATTTAGCCGCGGATGCCGCTGCCAGTATTCGCTTTCAAGGCGGTAACAACGCCGGACATACCGTAGTCAACGACTATGGCACCTTTAAATTACACCAATTACCGAGTGGCATTTTCAACCCTAACTGCATTGCAGTATTGGGCCCTGGTATGGTGATCAGCCCAGAAAAGCTCAGCGTTGAAATTGCTGAAGTGCAAGCAACAGGTGTTGAAGTCAAATTATGCATTTCTGACCGTGCGACCCTGTGCTTACCTTTGCATGCATTAGAAGATACCTTAGAAGAACAACGTCTTGGCGATTTAGCCTATGGTTCAACCCGTCAAGGGATTGCACCAGCCTATGGCGATCGCGTGATGAAAAAAGGCATATTAGTCGGCTGGTTAAACCAACCTGAAGTGCTGCAAGAACGAATTCAATTTATGCTCGACTGGAAAATGCCACAATTAAAGGCACTTTATCCAAGCTGTGATTTTAATCAAACCGCCGCTGAAATGACTGCATGGTTATTAGAAGTGACTGCGCCTTGGCGTCCGTTTATTTGCAATGTGACTGAACCATTAAAAGCATTACAAAAACAAGATGCAAGCTTACTGTTTGAAGCGCAATTAGGTGCTGGCCGTGACTTAGTGTACGGCGAATACCCTTACACCACCTCATCAAACGTGACTGCGGCTTACGCAGGTATCGGTAGTGGTTTACCTGCGCTACGCCCAGAGCGCGTAATTGCGGTAGCGAAAGCCTTTAGCTCATCAGTAGGTACAGGCACGTTAGTGACGGCAATGGAAGAGCAAGACGCGTTCCGTGAAAACGCCAACGAGTTTGGTGCAACCACAGGCCGTCCACGTGACATGGGTTACTTTGACGCTGTTGCCACCCGTAATGGTGTTGAGCTGCAAGCGGCAACTGAAATTGCCCTGACTAAGATTGATTGCCTATCAGGCATGAAAGATCTGAAAATCTGTGTTGCCTATGAAGGTGAGCACACTGAGAACCCAATTTGGCCACAAACTGCCGCGTTGAGCCCAGTGTATGAGCAAATGCCAAGCTGGAGCGAAGATATTACCGGTTGTCGCACTTTTGAGAGCCTGCCAGTGGCCGCACAGCACTATGTTGAACGTATTGAAGCCCTAATGGGTGTGCGCGTTAGCATGGTTTCTGTTGGGCCTGAGCGCGATCAAATGATCATTCGCTAGTAAACAACGTTTACCCTAAGCCATATTCGCCTCGGTGAATATGGCTTTTTACTTTGATATGGTTTGTCATTAAAGAAGCAGTCAAGACGTTGATAGCGATGACTCGAATACCCCATATTCAAATATCGCCACTAAATGAAATGGCATTACTCTTCAAATACGTATTTATCTATCATACCGACCATACGGCCAATTTCGGGTTTAGTAATAGTGTCATTCGCCCCCAATGCTATTGCCTTTATACGGTTATCCTCGCTCATTAGGGAAGAAAACATCACAATCGGCATGTGTTGATATGCCTTGGATTCTCTTAAGCGTTTAACCAGATGCATGCCATCCATGCGAGGCATTTCAACGTCCGTGATTACAGCACTGACAAAGTCTGAAATAGAAGCATTATCTTGTTCAGCCAGACTCTCAAATTCCATCAGCATTTCAAGCGCATCACCACCATCTTTAGCTGTGATAATGTTGTAACCTGCGCTGCGAAGGGTATTTTCGATCATCTTACGAATAAAAGCGGAATCATCGACAATTAAAATCGTTTTCGCTTCACGTTTCGCCAGCATTTTATCATTGATCAGTACACTTCTATCGAGCGTGACATCGTACTTATCCATACTCAGTTCAGGATTGATATCGGCAATAATCTTCTCAAAATCCAATATCATAATGAGCATGCCATCACGGCGCACTACGGCAACGACACAATCATTTTCACCCGCTTCTAAAAATTGACTCGGCGATTCAACTTGCTCCCACGACACTCTATGGATGCTACGAACACTATCGATTAAGAACCCATTAATCATCTTATTAAAATCAGTCACTATGACCACTTTGTGGGTTAAATCCTCAGGTGTCGATATTCCGAGCCAACCAGCTAGATCGACCAAAGGGATCAACTTTTCTCGCAGCGAGAACACCCCAACCATGTGCCGCTGGGCATTGGGATAATCTGACGTTTCTGGCACCCTAATGACTTCTCTCACTTTGGCGACATTAATACCGTAATGGCACACTTTATGGCCGCCGTTAGGGAGAATCTTATGCAGATGAAACTCAATAATCTCGAGTTCATTTGTGCCACTTTCGGTCAATATTTCTGATTTTTTTATTTCGCTCATATGAAGCTCTCAACCTAGCAAATCAACATAAGAAAGGTATTCCAGCTATCAGTATAGGAAGGGATTAATGAGTTAGGCACGATAGTGCGATTTTACTGCCTGATTAGCGTGATATTTCTTGAATATGAGTTGATCACAGATTGATCACGGGCTTACTTTTGTTTAAAGAGATAAGCCGCTAAACTAATGCGCCATAATACTCCCTAGAATAACCTTAACCCCATGCCGCAATTTAGCCCGACCTTTTCCTTTCCAGTGCAAATCTACTATGAAGATACTGATTTTTCTGGCGTGGTGTATCACCCCAACTTTTTGAAATACTTCGAGCGTGCCCGTGAGCATGTAATTGGTGCGGAGCGTTTAAGTGCCTTGTGGCAACAAAACCAGCTGGGTTTTGCTGTGTATCGTAGCGATATGCTGTGCCATGAAGGGGTGGAGTTTGCCGATATTATCGATGTACGGACTCAGTTTTACTTCGAAAGTAAGTACCGCACTGTGTGGCAGCAGGAGATTTGGCGTCCACAAGGTAAAAAGCCTGCCGTCACCGCCACCATTGAAATGGTGTGTATGAATCAAGCCCGTCAATTAGCGCCTATGCCAGCGGAGTTAATCGCCGTTTTAAGCCAAGGTTTTGCCTCAAAGGTGCAAAACTAATACGGGCGATTTGACTAAAGCGATAATGAATATCGTTAGAGCCCCATAGGAATGGGGCGAGCAACAACTCATTAAAGCAGCCCTAACGTTAATTGGTCCTAACGTTAATTGATGTCGGATTTACTGGGTCTAACATTACTCAGAGTTGGTTTAATGAATGGCTGATTTAAATGTGATGCAGCTTAGCCCAATTCATTTCAAGTTCGGCGGCACGCATAGGTTTAGCGTAATACATACCTTGTAGGGTATCGACGCCCATAGCGACCAGCCTATCTCTGATCTCAAGGGTTTCGATCCCTTCGACTGTGACTTCATAACCTAATTTTTTAGCAATATTGATGCTGGCTTCGAGGATATATTCCGATGGTTTATCTTGCTCGAGATCCTTTAAAAAGGCTTTATCGATTTTGACTTCATTAACGGGTAGATGCTTCAAATAAGCCAATGAAGAATGACCGGTACCAAAATCATCAATCGCGAGCCTAACCCCTAACGCACGAATTTTATCTAAGGTTTCGACCGCCTTAGTTAAATCCGCCATTAAAGTACTTTCGGTAATTTCAATCATTAAAGATTCGGGTGGAAGCTGGTAATAAGCTAATCTTGCCGCAATTTCTTGGGGCAAGGTTTCACTATCGAGATCCCGTGTTGATAGATTGACCGCAACGCACAATTGTATCCCTGCCGCGCGCCATTTTGCCTGCTGCGCTAACACTTGATCGAGTGCCCATTGGCTCACTAAATCAATCATGCCGGCATATTCGGCTAAGGGGATAAACTCGCCAGGAGAAATAACCCCAAGCTCGTCGTGCTCCCAGCGCATCAAGGCTTCAACCTGAAAACACCGTCCCGTCGCAATATCCTGTTTCGCTTGATACACCATATACACTTGATTGCGTTGTAAACCTTTGGGCAAGCTATCGATAATTCTCAGTTCTCTTAACTGTTGAATATCATCATTCTCGGCATAGTAAGCAATCGCGCTACGAGAGTGGCGGGCTTTCTTCAGCGCCAAATCGACGCGGCGTAACATCTGGCTCGTGTCGGCGTGGTGTTCATGTAAATGCACACAACCGATTTGAAGTTTAACGCTGACTGGCGTGTTCTTAATGCTAAAAGGCACCTGCAAACGACCTCTTAAATGAATGAGTTGCTCTTCAGTCAACGCTTGCTCGTAATATAGGCAGAACTCATCGCCATTGAGCCGTGCGATTAATCTTGGAGATAAACTTAAGCTGTTTAACCGTTCTGCAAATTGCTTTAGCAAGATATCGCCAAATACAAACCCAAAAAGATCATTTACATAGCGAAATCGATAAATATCAATCAGCACTAGCGTCCCTTGAGTCAGCGGCATCATAGAGGCCAGCGTACGTTTCAAGCCAACGCGATTCACCAGCCCTGTCAGTTTATCCTTACCCACACTTGCGGGTAAGGCCTTCAATAACTCATCTAAGGTATGGTACAGAGGTGCAAACTCTTGGGGAACAATGCCAATGTCTAAAGCTTGGCGCTCAATCTTTTGTTGCTCTAATTGGGTACAAAGTTGTGCTAAAAACTTTTGTTGTGACCGTAGCGACCTATATTTTGCCTGCAATATATACAATGAAAATATCAATAAAATGAGCGAAGCAACGACTAACCCGATTTCGAACATACCTTGGCCTCTGCTTTACCGCGTAAGCTTATTATCAAATGGCACTGCAGTTGAGTGCCTAAGCGCCATTTGAGTTCCATTTAGGCCTAACGATTATTGGTAACTTTCTCTAATTGAATGGAATTTTTCCATAAATTCATCACTGGCTAAATCATCGGTTGTCACGGGTAAACCACGGGCAACAAATACACCAAGACGTTGTTCTAACTCTGTACCTGCCCGTAGCTCACCGGTATAGAAGGCCGCTGCACGGATAAAGTCGAGGTAAGTAACATGGTCGGGCAGATAAGGTAAATCGGCCCAGCGCTCTACCACTTCCATCACTTCGGTAGAAAAATCCCAACTCTTTAACACAGCACGACCTAATGGCCCCTGCATTTTACGAACGAGCGCGCGCAATTGATCAATGCTGGTAAATAAATGTGGATTAGCCTCGGCTTCCGTCAATACTGGCAAGGCGCCGATGTTATGCACGAGTCCAGCTAAGGTTAAGGTGTCGAAATTTAATCGACTACTTGAATGACGTTTGTTATACATCTGCAACATGGAACAAGCGGCGGCGGTCACATCAATTGAGGTACGCCATACTTCATCCATCACTTCCCACACCATTTCATTGGTGGAAATGAACAATTGCTCCATTGCCACTGACGTTGCAATGCTTTTAATTTGAATTAACCCAATGCGTGAAACCGCACTATTAATGCTTTCAGCGGGGACGCCTCGGCTGTATAAGGCACTATTGGCCACCTTAATAATACGGGCAGAAATCGCCGCATCTTGGCCGATTACTTCTGCCACTTGTTTAAGGCTAGCATCTGAGCGTCCGACCACTTCTTGCACCCGCATCGCCACTTCAGGCAATGTCGGTAGCACTAAGGCATCATCTTTTAGTTTTTTTAATAAACTGACTAACAGTAGATGTTCGGTAGACATCTTAGCTCCCATCAATCTGTAAACATGAACATTGGATAGTTGGAGTATATCAGCTGGCTGTCATTAGATACGTAGAAAAAAGCAACGGACGTTAATAAATTGTATGATTGCGTTATCAATTTTGCCTTAATTATCGGCTTTAATCTTCTACAGTAATCATCACCAGAGCTGAAATGTTCCTCGCTGCTCGCTCACGCTAAACGCCCTATATTCGCAAAATGTGAAGTACCACTAAAGTTAGTGAAGGCAATTTGCATAACCCTACTTTCATTGTGTAAAATCCCGCCCCCCGCGCACCGCGCCATTTATTCATCGATTAATTAACCAATTTGAGAGTGATTATGTTTAAACCTGAGTTGCTGTCTCCAGCTGGAACCCTGAAGAACATGCGCTACGCCTTTGCCTATGGCGCAGATGCTGTGTATGCCGGTCAGCCGAGATATAGCCTAAGGGTACGTAACAATGACTTCAAAATGGAAAACCTTGCCACAGGCATACAAGAAGCCCATGCGTTGGGTAAAAAACTGTATGTTGTGAGCAACATAGCACCTCACAATGCCAAGCTAAAAACCTATATCAAGGACATGGAACCCGTAGTGGCGATGAAGCCAGACGCGCTGATCATGTCCGATCCGGGTTTAATCATGATGGTGCGTGAGGCCTTTCCCGATCAAGTAGTGCATTTATCGGTACAGGCCAATGCCATCAACTGGGCCTCGGTCAAGTTTTGGCAAACCCAAGGGATCAAGCGCGTGATCCTGTCCCGCGAACTGTCCTTAGATGAAATCGAAGAAATTCGTCAACGCTGCCCCGATATTGAACTCGAAGTGTTTGTGCATGGCGCCCTGTGTATGGCGTATTCAGGCCGTTGTTTGCTCTCGGGTTACATCAATAAACGCGATCCAAACCAAGGCACTTGTACTAATGCCTGTCGCTGGAAATACGACGTGCATGAAGCGCAGCAAAACGACAGCGGCGACATCATTGCTATGCCTAATGCAGTGCAAATCGAAACGCCGACGACGTTAGGAGCAGGTGCACCTACAGATCAAATATTCCTGCTGCAGGAAGCCAATCGTCCCGGCGAATACATGCCAGCCTTTGAAGATGAGCATGGTACTTATATCATGAACTCTAAGGACTTACGTGCGATTCAACACGTTGAGCGCCTAACAAAAATGGGCATAGACTCACTTAAAATTGAAGGCCGCACTAAGTCTTTTTATTATGTTGCCCGCACCGCACAGTTGTATCGCCGCGCGATTGAAGATGCGTCATCGGGTAAAGATTTCGACCGCAGCCTAATGAATCAATTAGAGGGACTCGCCCACCGTGGTTATACCGAAGGCTTTTTGCGTCGTCATGTGCATGATGAATATCAAAATTATGACTATGGCTACTCAGTCAGTGACACCCAACAATTTGTGGGTGAACTGACGGGCAAACGCAACCTGGCGGGATTGGCTGAAATCGAAGTGAAGAACAAGTTTTCCGTTGGCGACAGTGTCGAGCTGATGACGCCGCAGGGTAATATCAGTCTGACGATTGAACAACTCGAGAATCGCAAGTCAGAAGCGGTTGAAGCGGGCTTAGGTTCGGGGCACACTGTGTATCTGCCCGTGCCAAAAGAAGTCGATTTGAGCCACGGTATTTTGCTACGTAACCTGCCCCAAGGTCAGGATACGCGCAACCCACATGAACTAGGTTAAAGTATGGCATTACTGATCGACGATAGCTGCATCAACTGCGACATGTGTGAGCCTGAGTGTCCTAATCAGGCCATCACTATGGGCGAAGAGATCTATGAAATCGATCCCGACCGCTGCACCGAATGCGTGGGGCATTACGACAAACCCACTTGCGTGTCAGTCTGCCCAATCGATTGCATCGACCCAGATCCAAACCGCGTCGAATCCAACGACGAGCTGTTAGTGAAATTTGCCGTGCTAACGCAAAAAGCTTAATCACTTAGCCACAAGACCGAGCGGTAATCTAACCTCTCGGTCAAATCCGCCTCATACCCGCCTAAAGCGTTCACAACACTGGCACATAAACAGTATGCAAAACCATTTAAGCGCATAAATCCGAGCATTTAATTACAGCTTCATAAAAACACTACTTTAGACTGACACCGGTTTAGATCTGCCAGCCAAAAAACTGACTGACAGTATTTATCCCTTCTTCATCATTTATCATTAAAGACATAATGTCGCTTGATAAA
>NZ_BPFD01000072.1 GCF_019655335.1 Shewanella hafniensis | reverse complement strand
GGGCCCTGCACCGGACAGCCCTTTCGCTGCGCTGCAGGGCTGCCGCTTATTTTCGGCGTTAGCCCATAGAGATTTTCATCCGAAAATGACGAGTTAGAGTTAATAACCTAACTCATTTTTGTCCCAACACGTGCTGTGTATTTCTTTAAAACTTACAGATTACGCTAATGCTAAAAAGGCTAGCCATGGTGATTAGCGAGACGACCGTCCGCCCCATGGACGGGGCGGTCGAGCATCCAAGGACGGACTGGCTGCGAGTCGACGAGCGAATGCCATGGTAAGCCTGTGTTAGTGGATACCAGCAAACGCTAAACTGTTAATAACTAAAATTACAGGTCCCCCAAAACTGGTCTACAACATATATGTTTCTAAGTCAGTATGTCCGCAACTTTTTGGCTTCATAGCTAGAGCATTCACCTGTAAATACGTGATTTTAGCGTGCAACTGCTGTAGCCTCGTGGAAATTTATTGTTTCTTATTTTGATCTTTTAGGATGCAAGCTTAGAGCTTTGCCATCTAAGGTTGTTGGTTATTTTCCCTGTGACTTTTGCTGTGCCTAACGCTCGTCAGCAAAGCGTTCACTCATTAGAGAGGGTGTCATGTGAATGCGCTTCAAATGAATGCACTTCAAAACCCAATTAGGCAGTTCAATTTCGTGAAACTAGCTGTGCTGGCATTGCTAAGCTTTTTGGCTGGCTGTTCTTCAATGCAGACGGGGGAGAATGGTAACTGGGTGGGATTCACTGAATCGGGTCAGGCTTCCTTTTATGGGGATAAACATCAAAATAGGAAGACGGCCAGTGGTGAGCTTTACCAGCATAAATTAAAGACAGCAGCGCATAAAAAGTTACCCTTTGGCTCGAATGTTAAGGTCACCAATGTCGATAACGGCAAAAGTGTGATTGTGAAAATCAATGATAGAGGCCCTTTCGTGCGTGGCCGCATTATTGATTTGTCTAAATCGGCGTTCAGCAGCATAGGCAATACTTCTTCTGGCTTGATTGACGTGAAAATTGAAGTCATTAAGTAGCTGCTCTTTCGAAAACGGCGTCTTAAAAATGAGCAGTTTGAAAACACTCTTTTCAAAACACTGTTTCGCTGCAATCTAATGATGGAGCACATAAAATCGAGCCGACGCTTTTAAATAAAATCCCCAAAGCAGACAATTTGTTAAGCCGATATTTGGGCTTTACGGCATTTGGTGAGAGACTAGCGGCAGACTTGGATAACAGTAAAAGGACCCGCTATGGAATACCCACTTGTTAGTACGCAGTGGCTCGAAGCACATCTCACCGATCCCCATTTAGTCTTGCTCGATGCCAGTATGGAAACCGTTATTGGTAAAGAACCCCTAGTTTACGATGAGCCTATTTGCATTCCGCGCTCACGTCGGTTCGACTTGGAAAATGTGTTTTGCGATAAGACTTCAACTCAAATCCATGCCTTGCCGACATTTGAGCAGTTCAGCCAAGGGATAGCGCAACTTGGGATTGAGGCCGACAGTGTTATCGTTATCTATGATAATCAAGGTATTTATTCATCTCCACGGGCGTGGTGGACCTTTAAAGTCATGGGTTTTAATCGAGTCTATGTGCTCGATGGTGGCTTGCCTCAGTGGATTGAAGAAGACCGCATTACCTCATCGCGTTATCAAGCCGAAGGCGTAGATTACGGCCCGACGGATGTCGATACTTTAGTTGATGTGCTGCAATACCACCCCGAGCGCGTGATGGATGCCGAGGCCGTGTTATCACGTATCGAAGATACCGAAACCGCGATTGTCGATGCCCGTGGTGCGCCACGCTTTTTAGGCCAAGTGAGTGAGCCGCGCCCCGGTGTGCGCTCAGGACATATTCCACGCTCGGTGAACTTACCCTTCGCTCAAGTGCTCGATGGCAATAAAATCAAAACGGCCAGTGAGTTACAGGCGATTTATCAAGGGTTAGCAGCGGATAAGCCCGCACGGATATTTAGCTGTGGCTCTGGGATTACGGCGTGCATTTTGATCTTGGCTTCGGTTGCGGCAGGGCATACACATCCCATTCTCTATGATGGCTCGTGGGCGGATTGGGGCAGTCGTACCGATTTGCCAATTGAGTGTTAATTGAGTATCACCATTGAAATTAGTGCTGTAGATTAATTAAGTTAGCGTGGTTTTTGTTGAACATCATGTGACTTCTACGTCGTTTGGCTAAATGCCAAGGAGAAACCTTTGATAGCGAGATTGATCGATAAGTTGGTATTTGGATTTATTTTAGTGATTGCCTTACAGTTACCACAACTGGCTGATCATTATCAGCAATTTTTATCAGGCCTTTATGAATCGACTCGATGGCAGGTAGAAGGTTACGAGGCAACGGCTAAGGAATATCATTACGTCGATGTTGATGCCATGATTGCCCGCCACCAGCAAAATGAGGAGCCAAGTGTGCGTGCCGACGCTGAGCAAAAGGTACAGACACTGGCGCTTTATAAAGCGTTAACACAGGGCGTGGCGATTTTTAATACGGGCAATTTGTTTGAGAAAACTGCCTATATGTTTAACCCTGTTCGCTTTGATTATCTTGAGAAAACCATCAGTAACTTTAAGCCAGGGATACCTTTAACTTCTAGTGGTATTGGCTTTGGCGTCTTGGTGGCTTTAGTCGTGCATTATCTTGGGTCTATCCCTTTTATCCTGTGGGCAAGGCGTAACAAGCGACTTAAAACAAGTCCTTAAATCTGTGATACAGCATGCCTGCCGCGAGCATAGGTGAGCGGAACGTCGGGCCGCCGGGGAAGGTGATGTGTTTGATTTTAGCGAACACATCGAAGTGTCCCGCCTGTTGGCAGATAGCCTCGGCCAGCAGTTTTGCCGCCATGTGAGTGGCATTCACCCCATGTCCTGCATAGGCTTGGGCGTAGAAAATATTATTGGCATCGGGCAGGCGACCAATTTGTGGCATACGGTTAGCTCCAATACCTATCATGCCACCCCATTCATAATCGATGCGCACGCCTTTTAACTGCGGGAACACCTTCTCCAGATTCGGTCTTAGTGCTGCTTCAATATCTCTGGGGTCTTTACCTGAGTAAGTGCAAAGGCCACCAAACAGCAGTCGACGATCTGCGGATAAGTGAAAGTAATCTAAGGCAATTCGCATATCGGCGAAGGCCATATTCTGCGGGATAATGCTCGCACATTGGGCCGCAGTTAAGGGCTCTGTAGCCAGTAAATAACTGCCAGCGGGTAACACTTTGCCCCCAACAAAACTGTTAAGTTTGTGGCCAATATAGGCATTGCCAGCCAGTACCAAGTATTGGCAAGTGACTTCGCCCTTGGCGGTGATGACCTTAGGTTTAGCGCCTTGAATGATTTTTTCGGCGGCGCTGTATTCAAATAACTGTGCGCCCAGATTACGGGCGACGCGTGCCTCACCCAGAGCAAGATTCAGCGGGTGTAAATGGCCGCTGCCCATATCAACCAGCGCACCTTGATAAAAATCTGAGCCTATGACTTCACCTAATTGTCCCTTAGTTAACAGCTTGATTTCTTGCTGATAACCCATGGCCTTGAGTGCGCTAAATTCTTCTTCAAGCTCATCCATGTGACGAGGTTTAACTGCTAAGTCGCAATAACCCATTTGCAGATCGCAGTCGATACTGTGTTCTTGTATGCGATTTCGCACAATTTCGACGGCTTCAAAGCCCATCTGTTGAATTGCTTGAACACCTTCAGTGCCGATTTCACTGTGAAATTGTGCAGGGTCATGGCCTATGCCGCGAATGAGTTCGCCGCCGTTTCGCCCTGATGCGCCCCAGCCAATACGCTTGGCTTCTAATAGGACGACACTCATGCCGCGCTGTGCGAGTTCTATGGCGGTATTGATACCGCTAAAGCCGCCGCCCACTATGCAGACATCGGCACTGATATTGCCTTCGAGTTGTGGGTGCGCGTAAATTTCTTTAGCAGTATCAACATAATAAGAGTGTGGATACTGCTCGCTGTGCACAGGAGGTTTGCTTGCCATTATGGCTCCAAAAAATTGTTTTTATTGTAAATTGGACTTGTCTCAGTATACTCATCACACTTTTAACATGACGCAAAAAAGTGTTCGTTTTATTTAACACGCTTTTTATGTAGAATACAATGAAAGCAGTAAAACACGCGCTTTTTGGGCGAAAATGCGTTCTGGATGGTGTTTATCCTGAACAACCTGTTCGTCATCTATCGGGGTTGACCCGAGCCTTTAGGGGGATGTGAAATTTGGATATTGGAGCCAGCCTCAAAACTGTTCGAAAAATGAAAGGCTTATCTCAACGAGAATTAGCCAAACGTGCTGGAGTGACTAACAGTACGATTTCAATGATCGAGAAAAACAGTGTTAGCCCGTCAGTCAGCTCTCTAAAAAAAGTGCTGTCGGGTATCCCGATGTCTTTAGTGGATTTTTTCTCCATTGAAGCCTCTGCGGATAGTGAGCAAAAGGTCGTCTATCGATCCAATGAATTACTGGATATCGGCACTGGACCACTTGAATTTAAACTGATCGGCCGTGATTATCCGAATCGCGCTATGTCAGTGATGAGTGAAATTTATCCGCCCGGTTCAGATACGGGTGAAGAAATGCTGAAGCACGAAGGTGAAGAGGCTGCCATGGTGATCGAAGGTAAATTCGAGCTCACTGTGGGTGATGAAGTGTATATTTTGGAAGCGGGTGACAGTTACTACTTTAACAGTGAAGTGCCCCATAGATTCCGTAATCCCTTTGATGAACCTTGCCGTTTGGTGAGTGCGACTACGCCTGCGAACTTCTAGTTAAGTCATTAACTTATCCTATTATTTAACACCTTAGGCCACTCATTAGCTAAAAGTGAGTGGCGTAATACTGTTATTCAACACAACTGCGGATTTACCTACTTTCTAATCCTGTCATATTTGTTATATATCCTCTTCTTTGTGTAAATAATATTGGTTCAAATTTAGCTCGAATACGGTTTAATTTACGCAGCTAAAAGTGCGCTTTTTGTCAGCTGAAGCACTGTTTTATTCACATGAAATAACATTGAATAACCACAATATAGGTTTAACTACATGTTATTTATGCTTATTAAACACAAGTGGATTAAATAACCTTTAACAAGTGCTTAACCTCTTGCCTAGTGTGAAATTTCGGTGTACTGTGTGAAAAAATGAACATTTAAAGACAAAGTGTTCGTTATGCTAGTAAAACGAATTCTAAAGGTGAGATATGTCAGCCGATTTGCCCCTCATAGGTGTTATTGCTTGTAATCAACAACTGGGTTCACATCCCTTTAATATTGTTGGTGAAAAATACCTTTTAGGTGTCGTGAATGGCGCGAAAGGCTGGCCGCTAGTGATCCCATCGTTAGGCGGCGATTTACCGATAGACGCGATTTTAGAACGTCTTGACGGTATTTTGTTTACTGGCTCTCCTTCTAATGTAGAACCCCATCTTTATGCAGGCCAACCGAGCGAGCTTGGTACACACCATGATCCTAAACGTGATGCGACGACTTTGCCGCTGATCCACGCTGCTATCGCTGCTGGGGTACCTGTATTAGGTATTTGTCGCGGTTTTCAAGAAATGAATGTGGCCTTTGGTGGCAGTTTGCACCAGAAGTTATATGAGGTGGGTGGCTTTATTGAACATAGAGAAGATAAAACCGCATCCTTAGATGTGCAATATGGGGCTTCTCACAGTATTACTGTTGAGCCCGGGGGGCTTATTTACGAGGCCTGGGGCCGTAACTCTGCAGAGGTCAACTCTGTGCATACTCAAGGCGTGGAGCGTCTGGGTGTTGGGTTGCGGCCAGAAGCTTATGCTCCAGATGGGTTAGTGGAGGCTTTCTCCGTAATAGGTACTAAAGAATTTGCCCTCGGTGTGCAATGGCATCCAGAGTGGAAGGTGAGCGAAAATCCGTTTTACCTCTCCCTTTTCAATGCCTTCGGTGATGCATGCCGACGCAGGGCTACAACTCGAGTGAAATAATAATGAATAAGCTAATCGCTTTTTTAAAAGAACGAAAAATCACAGAAGTCGAATGTGTTATCAGTGACATGACTGGCATCGCCCGCGGCAAGATTGCACCAGTCGATAAATTTCTCGATGAAAAAGGCATGCGTTTGCCCGAAAGCGTGCTGTTACAAACCGTGACCGGCGATTTTGTGAATGAAGATGTTTACTACAGCTTGCTCGATGCTGCCGACATCGATTTTGTCTGTGTACCCGATGAAAACGCTGTTTTTATGTTGCCTTGGACCATCGAAGCCACGGCGCAGGTGATCCACGATTGCTACGACAGAATGGGTAATCCGATTGAGCTGTCACCACGTAACGTATTGAAAAAAGTCTTGTCTCTCTATGACGAACAGGGCTGGGAACCGGTTATCGCTCCTGAAATGGAGTTCTATTTGACCCGTCGTAGTGACGACCACGATTTACCCCTAAAGCCACCAATTGGCCGTTCAGGTCGACCCGAAGCGGGCCGCCAGTCTTTCTCTATCGATGCAGCCAACGAATACGATCCTATGTTTGAAGACATGTACGATTGGTGTGAGCTTCAAGGTTTAGATATCGATACCTTAATCCATGAAGATGGCCCCGCGCAGATGGAGATTAACTTCAGCCACGGCAATCCATTGTCCCTTGCTGATCAAGTGTTTATCTTTAAACGTACCTTGCGCGAAGCGGCACTGAAGCACGATGTTTGCGCTACCTTTATGGCCAAACCTGTGACTGACGAACCTGGTAGTGCAATGCACATTCACCAGAGTGTGATCAATAAAGAGACAGGCAAAAATATTTTCACCAATGAAGATGGCACTAAGAGCCAGTTATTCTTGGGATATATTGCCGGTCTGCAAAAATTCATCCCTGAGTTGCTGCCGCTGATGGCGCCCAATGCAAACTCTTTCCGTCGTTTCCTACCCGGTACTTCGGCGCCAGTGAACTTAGAGTGGGGCGATGAAAACCGCACCTGTGGATTACGTATTCCTGAGTCTTCGCCACAAAACCGTCGTATCGAAAACCGGATTCCCGGCGCCGATGCAAACTGTTATTTGGCCATTGCCGCGAGCTTATTGTGTGGTTATATCGGTATGGTTGAGGAGCTAAAACCTTCTACGCCAGTGCAAGGTAAAGCCAACGAAAGCCGCAGCAACAACACCCATTGTTTACCGCTTACCTTAGAAGAAGCCTTAGCGGCGATGGAAGAAAGTGATGCCTGTAAGGAGTATTTAGGTGAAGCCTTCACCACAGGTTTTGTGGCGGTGAAACAGGCTGAACTTGAAAACTTCCGCCGTGTGGTCAGTTCATGGGAACGTGAATTCCTATTGCTCACTGTGTAATGTTTTTGGATTAAGTGCACTAGCTGTGTTACCGCGTTAACCCAGACAAATCTGAGGTTAGCGTCGGTAACAACAAGATGGAGATTTGCACTGTTTTAGTGAAGTTGCACCCAACCGGTGCAATTCACTTGTTAAATAATCTGATGGTTTTTAATGGCTTGTTGATTAAAGTGATTATTCAATTCAGATGTGTGTCCGCTAGAAAAGTGAAATAGGCCTAACTGTTTTAAGTCGCTCGTTTGCTAGAGTCGCTAACTAATTGTTAGTCATATTTAAAATGTGTTTTATCTTAGTGGTTTTTACGATTACTTAGGGACTTGAGGCATTTGCCTTAATGTTGCAATATGTACAAGCAGTGTCATATCTAGTCTAATTTTTTGAGTGTTAATGCAATACTGATGCCTCGAAAATTTGGCACGAAACCTGATGCTTAACAAATTGCAGCAAGATATAAAGCTGGCATGGATCCCGTGCCGTAGAGACTGCCGATGCGGTTTGTAAGGTGTAGCATTGGTCGAAAATAACAACAATATCCGGATAGCCCGGTGACACAATGTCAGAATTTGCTTAAGCAATTCTGCTACCCGAGAAAGGAGAAAGCATGAAGCTATTTAATAAGATGACCACTCTAGCTCTGGTCACTGCGAGCGTATTAGCGAGCGCAGCGGCCCAAGCGGAAGAAGTGGTTCGCGTGTATAACTGGTCAGATTATATCGCGGAAGATACCTTAGAAAACTTCAAGAAAGAAACGGGCATTCGGGTAATTTACGATGTGTTCGATAGTAACGAAGTGCTTGAGGCTAAATTACTGTCTGGTCGTAGTGGCTACGATATCGTTGTCCCTTCTAACCATTTTCTCGCTAAGCAAATCAAAGCGGGTGCTTTCAAACCTTTAGACCGCGCTAAGCTACCTAACTTCAAAAATTTAAATCCCGCCCTGATGAAGCTACTTGAGAAAGCCGATCCGGGTAACCAGTATGCCGTGCCTTATTTATGGGGAACCAATGGTATTGGTTACAACATAGATAAAGTGAAAGCGGCTGTGGGTGAAGATGCGCCATTTAACTCAATGGAACTGATCTTCAATCCTAAATATGCTGAAAAAATCTCTAAGTGTGGCTTTGCTATGCTGGACTCTGCCGACGATATGGTGCCTCAAGCACTGATTTATTTAGGTTTAGATCCCAACAGTTCCAACCCAAGCGATTATGAAAAAGCCGGTGAGTTACTGGAAAAAATCCGTCCTTACGTGACCTATTTCCACTCATCTCGCTATATTTCTGATTTAGCAAACGGTGACATTTGTGTGGCCTTTGGTTTCTCTGGTGACGTATTCCAAGCTAAAGCACGTGCTGAAGAGGCGGGTAATGGCAATAAGATTGGTTATTCGATTCCAAAAGAAGGGGCTAACCTGTGGTTTGATATGTTAGCTATCCCAGCGGATTCAACTAACGCAGATAATGCACTGACGCTGATTAACTATTTCCTCCGTCCAGAAGTCATAGCGCCTATCTCTAACTATGTGGCCTATGCTAACCCGAACGATCCTGCTCAACCTCTGGTTGATGAGGCTATCCGCACCGATCCCGCGATTTATCCACCACAAGAAGTGTTAGATAAACTTTATATTGGTGAAATCCGACCTTTGAAAATCCAACGCGTATTAACCCGTGTTTGGACCAAAGTGAAGTCAGGGCAATAGTCGATAAGGGGCAAGCCTAGCTTGCCCCTAGCTTGCCCCTAGCTTGGCAGACTTGCTATGTCCAATCCTATGCATAGTTCATCCACGTATAGGATTTGACACAGTTTGGTTAACCTCTTTTCATTCATTAATCGTGTTGAACCCAGAGTTTGAGCGTGTTGACGCATCATTTTTGGGTGGAGAAGTACTATGGCAATCACCTCGGGCGTCACCAATAAACCGACAACAAAGACGCAAGAAAAAGTACTGCTCAAGATTGAGCGGGTAAGCAAGTTATTCGATGACGTGCGGGCTGTCGACGACGTGTCATTAACCATCAATAAAGGCGAAATCTTTGCTTTACTAGGCGGCTCTGGCTCGGGTAAGTCGACGTTATTGCGTATGTTAGCAGGGTTTGAAAAACCCACCTCTGGCCGTATTTTCCTCGATGGCGAAGACATTACCGATTTACCGCCATACGAACGTCCTATCAATATGATGTTCCAATCCTACGCTCTGTTTCCCCACATGACAGTGGCGCAAAACATTGCCTTTGGTTTGAAACAAGACAAGTTACCTAAGGCCGAAATTGAGCAGCGCGTACAAGATATGCTCAAGCTAGTACACATGGAGCAATACGGTAAACGTAAGCCGCATCAGTTATCCGGTGGTCAACGTCAGCGTGTAGCCTTGGCTCGTTCACTGGCAAAGCGGCCGAAATTATTACTGCTCGATGAGCCTATGGGCGCATTGGACAAAAAACTGCGTACTCAGATGCAACTCGAAGTGGTTGAAATTCTTGAGCGTGTTGGTGTGACCTGCGTGATGGTGACCCACGATCAAGAAGAAGCCATGACAATGGCGGGACGCATTTCCATTATGAGCGACGGTTGGATTGCCCAAACTGGCTCACCCATGGATATTTACGAAAGCCCGAACAGCCGCATGATTGCCGAGTTTATCGGCACTGTGAACTTGTTTGGTGGCGCGATTGAAGTGGATGAAGTCGACCATTTGATCATTAAGCCGAATGAGTTGGCCCAATCTTTTTATGTGGGTTACGGGGTGTCGACCAACGTAGAAGACAAAAATGTGTGGCTCGCTGTGCGTCCTGAAAAGACCATTATTAGCCGCGAACAGCCTGAAGGTCAGTACAACTGGGCGAAAGGAATCGTACATGATATCGCGTATTTAGGCGGTATTTCAGTGTATTACATTCGTTTAGATAATGGCCAAATAGTCCAGTGCAGTATGACTAACCGTGAGCGCCGCGCCGATCATGCCACATGGGATGACGAAGTATTTATCAGTTGGGAGGACACCAGTGGCGTGGTGTTGAGATCATGAAGATACCGACTAAATTAAAGTTTCTCAAAGGCCGTTTTTGGACCATAGGCATACCTTACACTTGGCTGCTGCTGTTCTTCGCCTTGCCATTTGCGATTGTCCTTAAACTGAGTTTTTCGACGGCGGCGATTGCAATTCCGCCCTATGAGGCTACGTTCCAATATAGCGACGATGTGTTAAATATCTTCCTGCATTTGGGTAATTACTTGATGTTGCTTGATGATTCGCTGTATTACACTGCGTATCTCAGCTCATTGAAAATGGCGTTAATTTCGACCATCGGCTGTTTGATTATTGGCTATCCAATGGCTTATGCGATTGCCCGTGCGCCAGCGCGGTTGCAAACCGTATTGCTGCTATTAGTCATGTTGCCTTCTTGGACCTCATTTTTAATCCGGGTTTATGCGTGGATGGGGATTTTAAGTAACACTGGGATCATCAACCATTCACTCATGTGGTTGGGAATCATCTCTGAGCCGTTACAAATCCTCAATACCAATATTGCCGTGTATATCGGCATTATCTATGCGTATTTACCTTTTATGATTTTGCCTTTGTACGCCACCTTAGTGAAACTCGATATGAGTTTGATTGAAGCGGCGTCTGATTTAGGTTCAAGCCGTTTAAATACCTTCTGGAAAATCACTTTCCCGCTGTCAAAAAGCGGTGTGATTGCTGGCTCTATGTTGGTGTTTATTCCTGCTGTGGGTGAGTTTGTGATCCCTGAGCTACTCGGTGGTCCAGATTCATTAATGATAGGTCGAGTCTTATGGCAAGAATTCTTCAATAACCGCGACTGGCCTGTGGCTTCGTCACTGGCGATTGTGATGTTGGGCTTATTGATTATTCCTATTACCTTATTCCATCGCTATCAGGCGCGTAGTTTGGAGAAAGACCTATGAAAAAGTTAAGTTTTTCTTCAGCGATGTTGTGGTTTGGCTTGTTCTTCCTGTATGCACCTATGTTAGTGCTGGTGATTTACTCCTTTAACGACTCTAAATTAGTGACGGTATGGGGCGGATTTTCACCTAAATGGTATGGCGAGTTATTTCAAGACCAACAGATTTTA
Source organism: Shewanella hafniensis (assembly GCF_019655335.1). Taxonomy (GTDB): domain Bacteria; phylum Pseudomonadota; class Gammaproteobacteria; order Enterobacterales; family Shewanellaceae; genus Shewanella; species Shewanella hafniensis. The sequence goes on along the minus strand of NZ_BPFD01000072.1, from coordinate 14,004 downwards.
GATGCGGTGTGGACCAGTCTACGGATTGCCTTTTATAGCTCAACCATGGCGGTGATTATTGGCACTATGGCGGCTTTTGTGATGACGCGATTTAAGCGCTCATGGGCGAAGCTGACATTATCGAACATGATCACAGCACCACTGGTTATGCCTGAGGTGATCACGGGTCTGTCTTTGCTACTGCTGTTTGTGCACATGGCCGACTTGTTTGGTTGGCCTAAAGAGCGCGGCATGTTGACCGTGTGGATTGCGCACTCAACATTTTGTGCTGCCTATGTGGCTGTGGTTGTGTCGTCAAGATTGCGCGAGCTGGACATGTCTATCGAAGAAGCGGCAATGGACTTAGGGGCAACACCGCTGAAGACTTTCTTCCTCATCACAGTGCCTATGATTTCGCCGGCGCTGGTGGCGGGTTGGTTGTTGTCATTCAGCTTGTCATTAGACGATTTAGTGATCGCAAGCTTTGCCTCTGGCCCAGGAGCAACTACGCTGCCTATGGTGGTGTTTTCCTCGGTACGTTTAGGGGTTTCGCCTAAGATCAACGCCTTAGCGACGCTAATCATTCTGTGTGTTTCGTTAATCGCCTTCTTGTCTTGGTATATGGCAAGGCGGGCAGAGAAACGCGACCGCACACCGATGAACTAGTTAGCTTAATATAAGGTGGCTTTGGTATCGCCAAAGCCACCCTTGTTAATTGTCACCGCTCCCATCATCCGCTTCGCTTTGCAGGCCAGTTCTGCGACTCGACACCATTAATATGACATCGCTTAGCTTAAGTCGCATGACATCATTGAGCTTAAGATTATCGCGTGTTTGAAATATCAAACAAAATGTAAATTATTGCACTTTTCTGGCTAGTGTTTCGTTTTCTGAAGGTGTAGGATGTGATGGCTGTTTAAAATAATGAACATTAGAATTCAAGGGAACAACATGTCTGCCATAGCTCACGCTGGATCATATTATGCGGCATCGGCCAACGATAAGGTTGAACGTCCGCGTCTACAGGAATCGATTGAAGCCGATGTTTGTGTGATTGGCGCAGGTTATACAGGCCTTTCTGCCGCGCTGCATTTATTAGAATCTGGCTTTAGTGTGGTGGTGTTAGAAGCCGCTCGCATTGGCTGGGGCGCCTCGGGCCGTAATGGCGGACAAATCGTCAATAGTTTTAGCCGTGACATTGATACTATTGAAAAAACAGTCGGCAAAGAACAAGGTAAACTCTTTGGCCAAATGGCCTTTGAGGGTGGAAAAATCATTCGCGATCGGATTGCTAAGTACAACATTCAATGCGATCTCAAAGATGGCGGCGTGTTTGCTGCGATGAACGAAAAGCAAATGGGTCATCTGCGCCATCAAAAGCAACTGTGGGAAAGCCACGGTCATGTTAATCAGCTTGAACTCCTCGATGCCAAAGGTATTCGCGGTGTAGTAAATACTGAGCGCTATGTCGGTGGTCTGCTTGATAAAAGCGGCGGCCATATTCACCCGCTTAACTTAGCTCTTGGCGAAGCGCGCGCGGTCGAATCCCTCGGCGGCAAGATTTATGAAGACTCAGCAGTGCTGAGTGTCGATGAAGGCGATAGCCCAGTTGTGCATACGGCGCAGGGCAGTGTTAAAGCCAAGTTTGTGGTCGTGGCGGGTAATGCTTATTTAGGCAAGTTATTACCAGAACTGCAGGCGAAATCTATGCCCTGCGGCACGCAAGTGATCACCACTGAGCCCTTGAGTGACGATCTAGCGGCGAGCTTATTACCGCAGGATTACTGCGTCGAAGACTGTAACTATCTGCTCGATTATTTCCGCCTGTCTGGCGACAAGCGGATGATTTACGGCGGCGGCGTAGTGTATGGCGCCCGCGATCCGGCGGATATCAAGTCGATCATTATTCCGAACATGCTCAAAACCTTCCCGCAATTAAAAGATGTGAAGATTGATTATGCCTGGACAGGTAACTTTCTGCTGACGCTATCGCGCCTGCCACAGGTCGGTCGTATTGGTAAGAACATCTATTATTCACAGGGTTGCAGTGGCCACGGTGTCACTTATACCCATCTGGCGGGCAAGTTACTGGCCGAAATGCTCAATGGCCAAGCCACGCGCTTCGATGCCTTTGCCGCATTGCCACATTATCCCTTCCCCGGTGGTCACGCACTTCGCGTCCCTTTTAGTGCTATCGGAGCTTGGTATTACACTTTGAGAGACAAATTAGGTATCTAGTCTGTTTCATTTATTTTCATTCGAGGCAAGTGATTGCCTCACTAATGCGAGGACGTCCTTGTGTTGCTAAAAGATCCGAGTTTGCTGCGTCAACAATGTTATATCAACGGCCAGTGGTGTGATGCCGAGTCGAAAGAGACTGTCGCCATCGCCAATCCTGCTACGGGCGCTGTGATTGCAAGCGTCCCTGTAATGGGGCAAGTCGAAACCCAAGCTGCGATTAAAGCGGCAGAAGCGGCGCTGCCAGCTTGGCGAGCGCTCACAGCCAAAGAGCGCGGCGCTAAATTAAGACGCTGGTTTGAATTACTCAATGAAAATAGTGATGACCTCGCGTTATTGATGACCACAGAACAGGGCAAACCGCTGGCGGAAGCTAAGGGGGAAGTGACCTACGCGGCGTCCTTTATCGAGTGGTTTGCCGAAGAAGCGAAACGTATCTATGGCGATACCATTCCCGGGCATCAAGGGGATAAACGCTTGATGGTGATTAAGCAGCCCGTTGGCGTAACGGCGGCGATTACGCCGTGGAACTTCCCTGCGGCGATGATCACTCGCAAAGCGGCTCCGGCTCTCGCTGCGGGTTGTACTATGGTGGTTAAGCCTGCACCGCAAACGCCGTTTACCGCATTAGCCTTGGCCGAACTTGCCGAGCGTGCGGGCATTCCGGCAGGGGTGTTCAGTGTGGTCACAGGCGATGCCGTCGCGATTGGTAATGAAATGTGCAGCAACCCGATAGTGCGTAAGCTGTCGTTCACTGGCTCGACCAATGTTGGCATTAAGCTGATGGAGCAATGTGCGCCAACTCTTAAAAAATTATCTTTAGAATTAGGCGGTAATGCGCCATTTATCGTATTTAACGATGCCAATATCGATGCCGCTGTCGAAGGCGCCATGATCGCTAAGTACCGTAATGCCGGCCAAACCTGCGTCTGCGCTAACCGTATATATGTGCAAGATGGCGTATACGATGAATTCGCCTTAAAACTCAGCACTGCTGTGGGCAAGCTCAAAGTCGGAGAGGGCATCAAGGAGGGCGTCACAACGGGCCCGCTGATCAATGCCGCCGCGGTCGAAAAAGTGCAAAGTCACCTTGTCGATGCCATTGCCAAAGGCGCATCTGTGGTCGCTGGCGGTAAAGTCCATGACCTTGGCGGTAATTTCTTCGAGCCAACCGTGCTCACTAACGTTGATAAAAGCATGCTCGTTGCCCGTGAAGAAACCTTTGGTCCACTCGCGCCGCTATTTAAATTCAGCGATGTCGACGATGTGATTAAACAGGCTAACGATACGGAATTTGGCCTCGCCGCCTATTTCTATGGCCGCGATATTTCACTGGTGTGGAAAGTCGCCGAAGCCTTGGAATACGGCATGGTTGGGGTCAACACTGGCTTGATTTCGACGGAAGTCGCGCCCTTTGGTGGGATGAAATCTTCAGGGCTTGGCCGTGAAGGTTCTAAGTTCGGCATCGAAGAATATTTAGAAATGAAGTATATCTGCATGTCCGTTTAATACGGTCCGATTTGGCGTGTGAGGAACACTAAATGACAACAACCAATGATTCATTGATGGCACGTCGCCAAGCCGCAGTTGCGGGTGGTGTCGGGCAAATTCACCCTATTTTTACCGCTCGCGCCGAAAATGCGACTGTGTGGGATGTGGAAGGTCGCGAGTTTATTGACTTTGCGGGCGGCATTGCCGTGCTTAATACCGGTCATCTTCACCCTAAAGTGAAGGCGGCGGTTGCAGCTCAGCTGGATAATTTCTCCCACACTTGTTTTATGGTGCTCGGTTACGAGAGCTATATCCAAGTGTGTGAAAAGCTCAATCAATTGGTGCCAGGGGATTTTGCCAAGAAGACGGCATTATTTACCAGTGGCTCAGAAGCGGTTGAAAATGCAGTTAAAGTGGCGCGTGCTTATACTAAACGTGCTGGCGTGATAGCCTTTACCTCGGGCTACCATGGTCGCACTATCGCGGCCTTGGCATTGACCGGAAAAGTCGCGCCTTACAGTAAAGGTATGGGGCTGATGTCGGCGAATGTGTTCCGCGCTGAGTTCCCCTGCGAAATGCACGGCGTGTCCGATGACGATGCTATGGCCTCGATTGAACGTATCTTTAAAAATGATGCCGAGCCAAGTGATATCGCCGCCATTATTTTAGAGCCAGTGCAGGGCGAGGGCGGTTTCTACGCCGCATCACCCGCCTTTATGCAGCGCCTGCGCGCACTGTGCGACCGTGAAGGCATTATGCTCATCGCCGATGAAGTGCAAACGGGCGCTGGCCGTACTGGCACTTTCTTCGCTATGGAACAAATGGGTGTGGCTGCGGATATCACGACTTTTGCTAAATCTATCGCGGGTGGTTTCCCTCTTTCGGGGATTACCGGCCGCGCGCAAGTGATGGATGCGATTGGTCCGGGTGGCCTTGGTGGTACCTATGGTGGCAGTCCGTTAGCCTGCGCCGCAGCGCTTGCTGTCATTGAAGTGTTTGAAGAAGAAAAGTTACTAGAAAGAGCCAATGCCATTGGTGAGCGCATTAAGTCTGCCCTGAATGTGATGCAGGTCGAATATCCACAAATTGCCGATGTGCGTGGTTTAGGCGCTATGATCGCCATTGAATTGATGGAAGAAGGTAAACCTGCGCCGCACTATTGCGCGCAAGTGTTGAGCGATGCCCGTGACCGTGGATTGATTTTATTATCCTGCGGCACTTACGGTAATGTGCTGCGTATTTTGGTGCCATTAACCGCGCCGGATGCACAAATTGATGCAGGCCTAGGTATCCTCAAAGCCAGTTTCGATGCCGTTATTAAAAGCTAATATTGCTTTGATAAACCAGTTTTAGATGACAGTTTTGCATAATAAAAATCCCGCTGCGGCGGGATTTTTTATGGGGCAATTGTTTTGAGGATGGTTCTATTGGCAGCTATTTTTACTGCCAATGGCTTTCAGCACGAGTCAGTTTACTGAATCGCTACTGTTTAATCTCCATTAGGATCTGCAGCGCTTTTTTGCGTTTATCAAGGTCATACAAGTCATTGGTGAAGATAAACTCATTCACGCCGAGTTCTTTAACGATCATTTCCAAACGATGCTTAATCGTCGCTGGGCCGCCAGTGACAGATAAACCTAAGAAATTATCGACATAGGTTTCTTCCTGCGCACTCCACAAGCCATCCATAGTGTCAACCGGAGGTTTTAACCATAACTCGTGACCACGGATAAGCGCCAGCACGCGCTGTTTCGAGGTCGTGCCCAAATATTGGGCTTCTTCATCAGTGTCGGCGGCAACGAGCGGCAAGCCGAGCATCACATAGGGCTTATCCAGCACTTGGGAAGGTTTAAAGTCGCGGCGATAGATTTCAATCGCATCGTAGAGAAAACGTGGGGCAAAGTGGCCCGCAAACACATAGGGCAAACCGCGCTGCGCCGCTAACTGTGCGCTAAAGAGACTCGAGCCCAATAACCAAATTGGCACATTAGTGCCTTCCCCTGGAATCGCTCGCACCGCATGGCGACCATTATAAGGGCCGAGTAAGGTTTGTAATTCACTGACTTCTTCAGGGAATTTTTCGGCGCGACTAGTATCACGGTTCAGTGCTCGGCTGGTAATTTGATCGCTGCCGGGGGCGCGTCCCAGTCCTAAATCGATTCGACCTGGATATAAGCTTTCAAGGGTGCCAAACTGTTCCGCGACCACTAAAGGCGCATGGTTTGGCAGCATAATGCCACCCGCGCCGACGCGAATACGCTGCGTATTGCCAGCAATATAACCAATTAATACCGAGGTCGCCGCACTGGCGATACCGGGCATATTGTGGTGTTCGGCAAACCAAAAACGATTAAAGCCGAGTCTGTCGGCTTCCTTGGCATACTGCAAACTGTTGTGCAGCGTTTCGCCTACGGTTGAGCCTTGGCGCATGGGCGCGAGTTCCAATAGCGAGAAGGGAATATCGGCCAATATTGATGTCTGCTGTGACATAGTGTCTCCAAGTGACTGCCGTTTTTGCTAGCGAAACATGCGGCGCTAACAGTGTTAGTCGCATTGCTAGTGGCATTGTTAGGCGCATAGCGAAGAACAAGCGTTAACGGCTCAGTCTTGATGAATAAAAGGTATTCAGTGATATTGATATGGGGCTGAGTGCCGCGCTTCTCAAGCTTGAACGACTGACTCTTTTCCCTTTCGTTTTTCGTTGGTTATTTCAATTTGAGTGAGCACTTGAGCTGCGCGTTTAAACTGGATGCGTCCGGGCTCATACTTGCTTTGTAACAAATCGAGGCGGTGAAGTCATCCCAGTGTGAGGGCCGATAATGTGGAACTGAAGATCTTATTCTTAGCAACTCAGCGCTAGGCCAGTTACTACGGGATTGGGTGATATTTGCTACAGCTCATTTGGTTATGAGTTGCAACACAAGGGTATAACTAAGTGAAGTGATAAAAAAACTGCCGATAGCAGGGCTATCGGCAGTTAATGTTATGCAATAAATAAATCGCTATTGTCAGTCGAGCATTATTGCTCTGCTTTTACATCCCGTAGTGATGCCGCAGCACTTTCACTAATACCATCATCAGCAGCATTGTTGTGTGAATGGTGAGTCTCAGTCAGGCGACGCATGAGCGGTAATACTGCAAGGGCGATAAAGGTACAGACCACAGCCGCGATACCCAACTTATTAAATAGGCTGGTGTATACGGGCAAGGTTTGCAGTGGGTCGACTAAATCTTTTGGCACACTGGCGAAGTTAGCGACCACACCGCCCAGATACTGTGAAATACCTGAGGCGACGAAATAGGCGCCCATCATAAAGCCGCCCATACGCGCAGGTACGTAGCGGGCAATCATGGCAAGACCAAGACCACTCACCAGCAATTCGCCTAAAGAGTAAGAGGCATAGCCCCAGATCATGATCCATGAAGAGGTTTTACCGTTGACGGCGAATTGTCCGGCAAAGCCATAGATAAAGAAGCCAATCGCCACAACGGCAAAACCTAAGGCAAATTTCGCCGCGATAGAGAAGTCTTTATCATTACGACCCGCCCACGAATAACTCCACGCTAAGATTGGACTTAACACCATAATCCATAATGGATTCAATGCTTGGAACTGGGCCGGTGACCAAGTCCACAAATGGGTACCAAAAATTTGGAAATCCCAGTCCACGTTACGCAAGGCAAACAGCGCCAACGAAGTCGACATTTGTTGATAGAAGATAAAGAAGAACACGGTTTGCACTGTGAGGATCAGCGCCGCAATCAGTCCCGCTCGTTCACTGGTTTCGCTGGTGCGGATCAAGTGGAAGAAGATTGCCAATACGGCTACGCCAGCGGCGTAAACGAAGACACGGGCAACCGCTTCATATTCCAAAATAATGGCTGAAGCGACAACCGACAATGCGGATAGACCCAATACAATCGCGAGGTTTTTCTTGTTCACTGGACGAGTATCGGGCTCAGAACCGTAATGTACTAAACTCTTACGCATAAGTGCATAGTTGCCTAACCCCACCAATATGCCAACACAACACACGGCAAAAGCGGCGTGCCAGCCAAACTCGTTGCCATACTGGGCGTTGACGTAATCTTTAATCCAAGGCGTCAGCAACATAGAGAAGGTCGAGCCCACGTTGACCGCCATATAATAGATGGTAAACGCACTGTCGATTTTAGAATCGTCACCTTCGTAAATTTTACGAACTAAGTTACCGGCATTGGGTTTGAACAGCCCGTTACCGACCACAATCACGCCGAGCGCTGAAAACATAAACCACGTATTTTCAGTGGGTACGGCCATCAGCGCATAACCCAGAGACAAAATCCCCGCGCCGAGCAGCATAGTGCGTTTAGTGCCGAGGATCTTATCCCCAACCCAGCCACCTATCGCCGGTGATACATAAATAAGCGCCGCACAGGCACTCCATACTAAGTTTGCCCGTGAGTCATCAAAGCCAAGGCGCTGCACCATAAAGTACACAATCAGCGCTTGCATGCCGTAATAACCAAAGCGTTCCCATAATTCGATAAGAGACACAGTCATAAATGAATGTGTTTTACTTACCGGAGCAGTCCCAATAGTCATATCGCTTGCTTCCAACATTGTTGTTTTAATATTTGAGCTCAAAAGTATAAGGCGATAACCCAAGCAAACCAATGGCAGAGACTGGCAAAACAGACTTTGTTACAAATGACCTTATCAATTTTAAGGTGGATTTAAGCGGGGACAGTTCTATCCAAGTTTTTCTGCTGCGGATAAATCAAGGAACATTCGCAGTACTATCGGATAAGCAGATAATGGCATGTGCGGGTATGCGCTATGGTGTATTTAAATACATTGAGGTTGATTGCTGTTTGCCCAGCAGGCATAGTGCGCTTGGAAATTCTAATGTAGATCACTTTAAAACGAAAAGTTCTACTTAGCAGCGTCTCTACAGTTGCAGATATGCATCAGGTTGTTAATGCACCGCTTTGCGTTAAATATATTTAAACGGAGTATATGAATGTTACGAATTGGTATCGATCTTGGTGGCACAAAAATCGAGGTAGTCGCATTAGATAGCGATGGTAACGAAGTCTTTCGTAAACGCATCCCGACACCGAGAGAATATATTGCGACAGTCAATGCTTTGGTTGCATTGGTAACTGAAGTCGAAGACAGCCTGCAGCAAACCGCCACTATCGGAATAGGTATTCCTGGGGTTGTTTCTCCTTTTACTGGCCTAGTAAAAAACGCTAATTCAACTTGGATCAATGGTCATCCACTTGATGTGGATCTGGGGACTCGATTAAATCGTAAAGTAAAAATTGCTAATGATGCGAACTGTTTTGCCGTATCAGAAGCGGTAGATGGCGCTGCCGCAGGAAAGTCCGTTGTATTTGGCGCCATTATTGGTACTGGCTGCGGCGCTGGTATCGCCATCAAAGGCCAAGTGCATGATGGTGGTAATGGTATCGGCGGTGAGTGGGGTCATAATCCTTTACCTTGGATGAAAGCCGATGAATTTAATACCACGACGTGTTTTTGTGGTAACAGAGACTGTATCGAGACTTTTATATCTGGCACGGGCTTTGTACGCGATTTTCGCGCCGCAGGTGGTGTCGCTGACAGTGGTATTGAAATCGCCCAAATGATGCAAGCAGGTGATCCGCTGGCGACTCAAGCATTTGATCGCTTTATTGATCGTTTAGCTCGCTCATTGGCCCATGTGATCAATATGATGGATCCTGATGTAATCGTCCTTGGCGGTGGAGTCTCTAATATCGATGCCATTTACACTGAATTACCAAAAGTTTTACCACTATATGTGGTTGGCCGTGAGTGTCACACTCCGGTTGTTAAAAACTGTTATGGCGCTTCATCGGGGGTGCGTGGTGCCGCTTGGTTGTGGGGACGCTAACTTTAGACTTAATTTGAAATAGTGTTTGAAATTAAAGGCCGAATTCATTTATTTGAATTCGGCCTTTTTTGATTTAGTCATTCAAAAGTTTTACATTTCATTAGCAAATCTTTATCTTAAGTGCTGGTAATTCTTATGCTAAGTGCTATTTTTAATGCTGGCTAGAAAGTATAAAAATGAATGAGATCAAAATAATTACGCCATTGTCGTTTTCTTGGGAGTTTACTCGATGAAGCATTTGTCCATCAGTACTAAGTTGTTGTGGATTACATCAGCATTATTTTTATCGATAGTGGCTATTTTATCTATCAGTTTATGGTGGACACTGTCGGCTCAAAACGCGCAATTATCTGATCAAGTTCAAAATACCCTACAAACTGAAACGCGGGATAAACTCGAAGCTCGCGCCGGTGAATATGGCGAAATGGTCGCTGGATTCATCAACGAAGCTTATCGTATTCCATTTTCTTTTGCGGGTATGCTGGAAAGCACAGCCGATGAATTACCTTTAAAACGCGACCGCTTAGAACTCGCAGTGGCGGCAGTACTAAAGAAGAATGCGCAAGTTTCTTCTATGTATGCCCAGTTCGAACCTAATGGTTATGATGGGCTCGACAGTGAGTTTTTGAATGTGAATGTTAGCCACAGTGTGGCGACATCGGGTGCGCTAGAGGTTTATTACACTCGTAATGACGATGGCACAGTGGAGCATAACCAAGTTGAGGATTCGGCAGAAAAGTACCTCACTAGCTTAAATGAGTTTGGGATCCGCGATGCTGAATGGTATTTATGCGGTAAAGAAACCTTAAAGCCCTGTTTAATGGAGCCGTACTTATACGAGATCACTCCAGGCAACAAAGCGTTAATGACCTCCTTGACTGTGCCTGTGCTTAAACATAAGCAATTTATCGGTGTAGTCGGTGTTGATTTAAACTTACCCGTCTTTCAAACCCTTATCGATAAGTTATCCAAAAGCCTCTACGATGGACAAGCGAAGGTCACTTTGCTGAGCACCCGCGGTTTAGTGGTTGCAGCCAGTCATTACAGTAAAAAGGCGCGCCCCTTAGCTGAGTCGATAAATTCTACTCTCGCCTCGCAAATTATCTCCTTGCACAAGAATTCCGGCTATATGGTTAACGATGATGAAATTATTGTTGCTTACCCCATTAAGATCCCGCTAGCGAATGCCGAGTGGTCCTTGGTTATCCAAGTGCCGACAGCACAGGCCTATAAAAGCTCGATTGAGCTTAACAATGATATGGATGAGATGGCGACCTCTTTAGGCAGTTTGCTGCTGATAGTGGGGATTGTGGTATCGATTGCCGCTGTAATTACCATTAGCTTAGTGATCCGTAGCATTATTTCACCTTTGAAGCTGATCCAAGGCCGAGTGGAACATCTTGCGAGTGCCGATGGCGATTTAACACAATCGATTGAGGTTGATTCGCACGCTGAATTGATTGCGTTAGCGAAAGGTTTCAACTCCTTTATTTATAAACTTAAGGATTTGATTGCCGAACTTAAAACGCTTGCAAGTCGCTCTCAGGAAGAAAGCCAAGCCTCTGCCAAAATTGCCCAGCTCACCCGTGACAGTGTGAATCGCCAGTACGGCGAAATTGAGAGTGTGGTAACGGCTGTGAACCAAATGAGTGCCACCGCACTTGAGGTTGCTAAGGCATCAGAGCAAACGGCTGCAGAAACTGAAGCCATGTCGCGCAATATTCGTCACAGTGAAGAGAGCCTGACAAAGGCAATGGATTTCGTCGCGACTATGTCTCAGGAGTCAATGGAGGCTAAGCTAGCGGTGAGTAAAGTCGCCGACAGCAGCATGAACATCAGCCGTATTCTTGAGGTGATTAGCTCCATTGCTGCGCAAACTAACCTGTTAGCGCTCAATGCGGCAATTGAAGCGGCAAGGGCGGGCGAGCAGGGACGGGGCTTTGCTGTGGTGGCTGATGAAGTCCGTGCACTGGCATCTAAGACTCAAAGCTCGACGAACGACATTAGTACCCTTATCGATGCACTACAGAAAGAAGTCCAAAGTGCTTCTGGCATCATAGATAAAGGTGCTGAGCGGGCACAAATGGCCGTATCTCAAACTGAGCAAGCGTTAAACTCATTGAACTCAATGGTGAGTCAGATTGGTGAAATTTCTGGTCAAGTGACCCATATTGCCGCCGCCGCAGAAGAGCAGAGCGCAGTGACTGAAGAGGTTAATCGTAATATCACCGGCATTTCTGATTCGGCTTCCGAACTTGCACGTCTTGCGGGCGAAGCACAGCAAAGCAGTGTGGTTCTCGCAAACTTAGTGAAGCAGCAGCATGAGCAGTTAGGTAAGTTAAAAACCTAGTACGTAGAGATTTACTAAATTAATGCATTGAGTTTAATTAGGCTCTTTGATTGTGTTGCTGGTTAAACACTGATCAAAGGGCCTATTTTTATTGTGATGTTAACTAACAATACATAGGCAGAAGCCATAAAATAGTCAGCGAGCCAGCTGTATATGCATGGTGATTATACTGTGATTAGCAGGATAAATTTTTTAGATACAAAAAAGCCCATTGAATCAATGGGCTTTTTTGTTGAATCGGGTGGTGGCCCCTCACGGACTTGAACCGTGGACCTAACGATTATGAGTCGATCCTGAATGATTTACCCGACCCGCGAAACCATGTTAAGTTGTTGATAATAAATATTTTTTGTATTTTTGGCAACTTAGGGTTTTGCATGGTTTTGCACTGTTTTGCATGTATCATGTGCGATAGGTGTGCGATCAAATTTCATCAAATTGAAGTGAGATAGCACATGAATAAGACATTAAAAATTGCGTTTACCAATCAATCTATATCAAGTTTTTTGGCCTACTTAGGTTACAGAGTCTCTTCTACTAGGAAGAGATTAAAAGTTGTCCAAGAGTTTGAGGTGTATTTAAATAGTCAATTTACGTTTGCAGAACTAGCTGCTTTCCACGAGAGCATAGAAAGTTGGTGGGCGGGGAATTCTAAATACTTGGCTATAAATAGTCATGAGATAGCAGGTCTTTCAATTCGGCTTTACAAGTCTGAATTTACATTGAAAAATGAAAAGCTTACAGCGATAGGAGAATCTCTCGCGAGTGTTTATCTAAGGCAGCGTGATACGCTTTCTGCAGCGCTGAAAACAATAAAGCTTGGCAATTTGACCAATTCTAATTTTCAAGTTCTTCTGAAGGCTGCACAACACGTTAAAGCAGGAAATAATCTAGGGATAAAAATCGTCGACAAACAACGTGGAACATCCGCAAGTGGAGAGAGTAGTGTTTCCCTTAGGGATTTTTTATATGGAGAATATGTAGAGACAAAACGATATGAAAATCCAAAAACGGTAATGGTGAAGGTGGATATCATTTCACGTCATTTTGGGCATTTACTAGATAGCCCTATCGGTAATATTAATGCTGATTTGGTACGGCAGTGGATGAAATCTAAAGAGCGAAAGTTGACGAAAAGGCAGTTAGCTGCGGGTGATAGTCTTTGGACGTTGAGTCCTTCAACGATGAAAGAAGGTATTTGCACTTTTCGAGCCTGTATCCAGTTAGCAAAGGAAAAAGGTCTTATTAAAGATCATGATCTGTATAGCTTACCTAGAATAAGAGTCGATAATCAGGTCATTCGTTATCTATCTGACCATGAGGAATTAAGGCTGTATGCTGCAATTAACCAGCGCAACTCATTAAAACATGAGCAAAGAGCTAGGACGATTGAGCATAGGATATTACGCAGGCTAGAAACGCCAGCGCATCTCGAAAGTTGTCATTTTGTGGATCATGTTTCACCTTTTATTATTTTGTTCAAAGAGACGGGAATTAGGCCTGGTACGTTGTTCAATTCAAAATGGTCTGATGTTGACTTGGACTCAAAATTTTTCCGTATTCGAAAATCGATTGATAAACGCGGAATATCTAATGTAATTCCTTTAAATTCTCTGGCGTTGGAGACACTAAAAGAATGGCGTAAACATGGCATTCATAACGAATCTGCTAGTTATTTTAAGACCAGAATGGATGCTTGGTTATTTCCATCGCCAGCTAATCCTGAGCTTCAGCTCACCACAATAAAAAAATCATGGGACATGATTATTAAAGAGGCAAAAATTGAAAATTTTAGGCTGTACGATTTACGGCATGATTTTGCATCTAAAGTGATGATGCAGACTGGTAACATCTATATGGTTAGTCAGCTGCTAAACCATCAACAGATTGAGACAACTAAACGTTATGCACATTTGATGGATAGCTCAAGGTTTGAAGCTGTGAATACACTTGATAAATCAAGACAAGTGGGTGCATTACCTGACTTTCTTAAGTAAGTTAAGACACTGCTTCTATAGAACGTACTCTTCTATATTGTGAGAATGC
>NZ_BPFD01000071.1 GCF_019655335.1 Shewanella hafniensis | reverse complement strand
AGATGGGGTAACCTCGATACTCAATAGAACGAATCTTTCGCAAATTGCTAAGGATATTTTATAGTTACAACTATCTCACCTATGGGTGAATTAACAAAAAAGGAGTGTGGCATATGTCATACAAAATTAATGGACATGAAATTACAGTGAACTTTCCTGTAGATTCAATCTCAGTAAATAAAACCTCAATTGCTTTTACCGATCGTCAAGGTAAAAACAGACAGACTTTTTCAAAGCGTACAGAAGCCATCAGCTTTATGAAATGGTTATTGTCCGCAAACAAATAAGTCAAAAAATAAATTAGACGATAAGTTAGAAATAAGTACTGTTATACCCCGTTTGCTCAAGTGTATTTAATCGGTTTCCATTCTCTTCGCAGTACCGAGCACTTAAGTAAACTGATAGCCGAATGTCACGAACACGCTATCCTTTTTTACGTCATGATGACGAACACATTTGGTTCAGGCTGTATCTCTCTCACACAGATACCTGCCGAACCAAATGAGTCAAATCCAGCTTAGATCACCCACTTCCACTGCAGCATCCGCTAATATTCATTCCCATGAATACTGTTACGTACCTCTTCTATGCCAAAACCCAATACCCAAATCGCCATGCAAAGCTTGATAAACCAGATCAAAGCGACTATTCCACTCAACTTAGAAGAAGCACAATTGTGCCAGGGACAATGTTTAGGTTGTTCGAAAAAAATGCTTGAAATGCTCGATGCAGAAATCAGCTATTGGCAATATTCCGATACGATACCCAGCCTAAAAGATTTAAAAAACCTCGAAAAGATAGGCCAACGTACCTATAAAATCCTTAAGCGAAACCAGTTGCTGCCTTAATCGCTTGTATTTGCATTTAACTATTTATGGGGCGTTTTACTTATACGACTGAACATAAATTCATAACTGAACTGAACTGAACTGAACTGACAATATGATCCTGATAGAAATCACATTGCCAGTTTTATCTTAGCTATTGTCTATAGCCGTTAAAAATTACAATTCTATAGGCTCAACGTCTGGACTCTGCCAACCTTGCGCGAATATCTGCCAAAGAATATTCAGTTAAGAGTTCACCATCGGCAAATACGGGGACAAACTCGCAATTGTTAACATCTTGCCAGCTCGCTTGATCTTTAAGATAAAATTGCCCTTGCTCATCTTTAAACACCGCAACCAGTCCCTTAGCTGATTTTTTAGTACCGTCATCGGTTTTAGGATCTTTAAATATTTCTCTGTCTTTACCATCAACTTTCGCAAAGGTCGCTTTCACCGCGTAACCGTCGGTATCTCGGGTCACGTGTTGATAGGTAAAACTGCCAATCCCAAACACGATATTAGTCGAAGCAAAACCTTTGGCCTTTAAGCCGGCACAAATGGCTTCAGCCCGCTCAATGGTGATTGAATCGCCATAAATCAGTCCGACATGGCTATCGAGTAATTTGTAACCTTTGGCAGTTGTGCTGCCCCCAAAGACATCCCACAAACACTCGATAGCGCCTTTATACTCAGGGCTCCCCACAGCTGCTTGTGGATCGCCACAAATGATCTTCACCGGACAACCCGTATCAGGCCTAAACACCACTTTGCCCTCACGCGCAAGAATACGGTCTTTTAAGGCAACGGTGAACTCTGTCATCACCTGCCAAAAATCCCAAGAATCAGAAACGATACTGACAATGCCGCTAGGATAAATATCTTCTATCAGACGGCGGAACGTCTCTAATTCATTCTCCATACCACCCGCACACATCACACTGTGCTCCGTTGCGGCCACACTGCCGCCAACGAGTTCCTTATCACTGTCTGCAAGATAATATTGTTCAAGAAAATCAATCGCGGGAATGGTATCTGTACCCGTAAAACTGAGTAAATGGGCGGCGCCGCTCATTACCGCAGCCTCTGCACCATACATGCCGCGGAAACTAAAATCATGGCCCTGCCAATCAACAAATGCGATGTCACCATCGGTTTCTAGCGCGTAAGTCTCAAATATTTTGCGGTATTGCAGCGCGGTAGTGGCACTGGTACACATACCCCACACATTCGCGGAAAGGATGGTTTCGAGGTAATTGGTCAACCAAAAGAATCGCTCATCGGTATTGTACAAAACCAAGCAAGGCACTTTTAGTGGATACACAGAGCCTTCAGGTAATGCCATGATTTTTACTGGTAAATAACCTAAATCATGCAACTCCTCAATATGCTGAGTACCGACATTATTTGGCCCGAGATAGTTATTGATACGGCGGGAGAATTGGCGAATGACCTGATCTTTGGGTTGTTGAAAGAAATCACGGTTCCAACTGTCGATCAAGAAATGCTTGATAAAATACTGCAAGCCAAAAAACACCATTTGGTCTGTATAACCACGACGGGATTTACGGGCGGTCAAGTTACTAAAAATCACTTGAGTATTATCGGGATACTGACGACGGTGGTCGACTTTGTAGCCATCAATGGCGGTAACGGGATTCAAGTACATAATATTTTCCTTAATGATTCATATAACTCAAAACAGCATGGCAATCACAGAACTCGCTCGAAATATGTGCAGGGACACCTAAACTATCGGTACAAAATAATCTGTCGATGCCCGCCTCGCGCAGAGCCGATTCGCTGGCCTTATCTTCATAATGTGACACGATCAAAATGACGCTTTGGGCCCCCTTTTGCTTTAACTTGATGGCAAGTTCGATAAAGGTTCTGCCACCAGCACAAATGTCATCGACGATTAAGCAGGTTTTGCCCGATAAATCATCACAGAACACTTCAGTAGCGATAATATGACCATTGACCACATCGCGATGTTTATCGGCCCTGATCACCGGCATTCCCTGTAACGCTTTCGCTAAGCCGAATACTTTCTTATTCGCCCCCGCATCGGGTGAGACTAACACTAGCTCACCCGATAATTGGGTGGTAATCGCGGCGACAAAGCTGTGGTTGTCAATAACTTGCACTCGGTCTAACAATGCGGCGGTGACATCGCTGTGCGGGTCAAAAATGCTGACTGAAGCATATTGCTGCTGATTAATCAGGCTGGCATAGACTTTTACCGATAAGGCCTCGCCCACATTACACACTCTATCTTGGCGAGCACCCGGCATATAAGGCAGTAACAGATCGATTTGCTCTGCACCGCTGCGGCGTAATGCATCAGTTAACAACAAGAGCTGTATGATGGAATGATCGCCACGATAGCCGAAGAAAAGTGTGACGCGTTTCGCTGGAGGAACCAGCAGTTGAACATGATTCTCCCCCGCGCCAAATTGAAATAAACGGTAATGAGCCTCATCACTAGCTGCGGGTAACTGATAAAAATCGGCTTGCAGTTGTTGAGTGTTAACTGTGCCTTGATACGCTTGAATGCTTTTAGATGCTTGAATACGTTGAGACATACTAACCTCCTGTCTATGGCAAGATTACCGCAATTAACGGCGCCCTTGTTGTCTACAGAATCAATAGTGTCTTAAAGACATTATTATGTAAAGTTGATTTTTAGACTATTTATGACGAAATAAAAGCCATTGATATACCTAAATTGCATATAGTGTCCTTTAGACACTATATGCAATTTAGGTAACTGAATAGGAAAAAAGCTGTTGAGTAATATCAAAATCTAAAACATAAGCAGTTGTCATTAGCCCCATGAAAACGCGTTTCAATCTGCAACGACTTTGATCAACATTCTAAATTTCTTAAGAATCGGTACGATGCGGTATCGGGTTTCAAGCAGTATAAATTCGCAGGACGCCCCCGTTCAGTACGTTTTAAGCCCGTATCAATCAATAAATCGGCCTGTTCCACTCGCCGACGGAAGGATTTCCCTTGGATAGGCTTACCCAGCAAGACTTCATGTACATGCTGCAGTTCTGGCAAGGTAAAAGGTTCAGACAGTGCAAAGCCTGGCACTAAGGAATACAAGGCTTTCTGGGTTAAACGTTCGCGCGCTTGCTTGATTAACTGCAAATGATCAAACGCTAAGGGCATCTGTAACACATCCTCTAATGGCCACCACTTAACATCACTCACTGAATCAATCTGTATTTGGCAGGCTTGATAACTCATCAACGCGGTATAACACACAGTCACCGACCAACCTCTCACATCGCGACAGCTATTACCCACAGTGCATAGCTGCTCAATATAAGGTGGCACTACCGCGGTTTTCTCATGCAGTTTACGTAATACGGTTTGTTCTAAGGATTGATCGCAATTTTCATCGATAAAGCCTCCGGGTAATCCCCAGAAACCTAAAAAAGGATGGTTTGAACGTTGCACTAAGAGTACTTTAAGCTGCTGATCATGGTAGGTAAACAATACAGCATCCACTGTCAGTAGCTGAGCCTTGAAAGCCTTAGGATCGTAATTGGCAAGATATTCCGCTTCAGTCATGAGTATTCCCCATCATTCAATATCATAAGCTTAACTTAGGCATGACACAGCTTCAAACACATTATGTCTTAGCGTCACTAAGTAAATATCCTGCGCCGTGGGCATAGCTACTTTGGCCAAATTTACGCTGATAACGCGGCAACATGGTCTCGTTCCCCAATAATCCGCCTTGATGCAAATACATCACATGACCTGGTTCACTACGCTGTAAATAATCCTCAAGCACAATAAAACCTAAGGGATCGTAGAGTAATTCAAATTGAATCCCTGAGGCGCAAATCCGCTGCCACATGGCATAAAATTCCGGATAAAGTTTACCAAAGTGATATTTTTTGCCGACATTCACTATCTGTGGATGCTCGAGAGTGTTTGGATTAAGCATAGAGAATTGCAAACGTAAATAATCATCGCCTCCCACCACAGCACAAGTCACGACGCGAATCGCCGTTTGCTGACGAATAAAGTACTGATTTAAAAATACCGCCGTCGTCCCCGTCCCCGACGGTAAAAAGACCGTTAAATCGACTAAATCATTCGCCTGCGCAAATTGCACTATTTCTTGCGCCAATACATTTACCCCGTATTCAGCGTAGGAACAGCGTCCGCCCTCTGGGATAAACAGTGCCGTCGGTTCATTCGCGAGTACCTGAGCCTCGATATACTCTTGGCAACTCAATCGCACATTGTCGACTTGCGCAGTAAGGTTAGGACTAGCCTTAAGATTTAACAAAACCTGAGGTTCAGATTGCGCATGAGTGAACGTCTGCTTTTGCGCCATTAACACACTTAAATCGATAATATTGGCACCATTTGCTAAGGCAGCAGCATAATTGCCCGTGGGATGTTTAACTATTTGACTGGCAATATGATCAACATAAAAGTCACACTGCCAGCCTTTCATCTTGGCCAATGTTGATAGGGAATACAAAGAGTTCGCTAAGGGTGAGCCATGACCTATCACCTTGTTGATGCCGGCAAACTCATGATCTAAAAAATAACCGAATTTACGCGCTTTATTGCCGCTAAACGCTGGATGCAATAAATCATCACGTTTTAGAAATATTTCTCGACCAGCAAAGGCAAAAATATCGACGGGGGAATTTGCAAACATCAGGCTACTCAAACGATTAAATACTCGGGCTTTTAAGTCATTTTAATGGAATGGCTAGTGTACCCTAAGAAATTAGCAATTTAGCGAAGAAGTAGTGGAAATCACAAATACAGTTTTGAACAATACCCGTAAGCAATTGATTTATTGGTGTTAAAAAATTGGCACGTTTCTCGCTTAGTCATTGACATATATTCAATTTATCAAAGCTAACGGCATTCATTACAGCTAACGATAAAGGCTAAAAAAGTAACCTAAGGAGTTTTCAATGGCAGTATTACGCTTAATATTCAACATCGCTTGGTTTGTACTCGGCGGATTTGTGATGGGACTCGCTTGGTGGCTCGCAGGTATCCTGTGTTTTATCAGTATCATTGGTATTCCCTTCGGCCGCGCCTGTTTTGTTATCGGCGAAATGACCTTTTGGCCCTTCGGCCAAGAACAAATCAACCGTCGCCACTTAACTGGGCGTGAAGACTTGGGCACAGGTGCATTAGGCATGGTAGGAAATATCATTTGGTTCTTACTGTTTGGGATCTGGTTAGCCATAGGGCATTTAGTCCACGCCTTAGCTTGTTTTGTGACGATTATCGGTATTCCCTTTGGAATACAGCATCTTAAATTGGCGTTACTCAGCCTAACACCAATAGGCCAAACCGTAGTGGCTAAAGCTTAATAAGACAATGCGTTAACTGCGCTATTCACTCTCGATTATTTGGTTTCAAGAGTGGATAGCGCTTTGTCATCCCATACAGTAAATATCGCTTCGTTTAAGGCTATTTCTTCCTCCAATAAATCGTTGCAATCATATTGAGTATTGGCAGGCTCACTATCCACAGAAAACTGCACTTGCGGCTTAGTCGCCCCCACAATGTCCAACAGATAATGCGCCAGTTTTGCGGGTGCATCAATGGCCGCATCATGGCCGCAATAAGCTAATACGATCAAATCAGTGTGAAAGTGCTGCGCTAAAGCTTTACTCGATGCCATGCTCACCAACGCATCACGGTCACCGCAGAGCACAGTTATCGGTACTTCCACTGTCAATGGACATTGGTATTGAAAAGCCGCCCAAAGTTGTCGCCCTACATTGCGTCTACTTGGTGTGGTATCGCGGCGAAACTCACTCCACTTGACAATTAAATCTCGGTCTCGCCGATGACGAAAACTGGTTAAACGCACTATAGTCGACTCGATGGGATGTAAAGCGTTACCCCGAGCCCGCAAGCAAAACGCCTTCAATACATTGAGTGGATTAAATCTTTGATACCAAGGCGATAAATTCGCCGCACTGCTGTTTAGTACAAATACATGCCTTATCTGCCAAGGTCGCTGGCGCGCCATTTCCAGCGCTAACATACCGCCCATAGACAAGCCGAGAAGGTAAATGGCTTCTCCTTCTTGTACCTGCTCATCCAATTGCAACCACACGGCATGGGCATAATCGGCAATCTTCAGCGGACTGGCCTTATTGGATAACGTCCCATTACCCGGCAAATCTGGGGTCAGTACTCGCAATCCTTTTTGTCGCAGTCGTTGATCGAAGCCATGCCAGTGGCGCTGATCACGCATTAATCCCCGCAATAACACCCAAGTTGTCATGACTGAGACTCCCGATACCAATAATGCCGCGCGCACTCAGTGAGTTCAGCCAAACGTTCAGGCGTTAACTGCTCTAACGATTGGGCATAGGCCGCTTCCATCATAAATTGCATCAGCACTGTGTGCCTGCGTAAAATTCTGTGGTGACGATGTGTTTTCTGCGGATTGAAAAAGCCCGCAAAATTAAATATTTGTCTGGGATTTTTCTTTATCCAAGCCCAGGATCCCATCTCTAATGTCAAAGGCAAAAATGGCACCTGAGCAGAAGGATCAGCCACTTGGTGCTGGCGATAGAGATAATCCCAAATATCACCATGAGTGCGATAAAACTGGCTCTGCGGCGCGAGTCGATAATGGCCGTGATGGGGATAACTCTGTTCAAACAATTGTTTTAGATGAAAAATATAATTGGCATTTTCGAAGGCGGTACGCGTATGGGCGTAGGGGAACCAGATATGATCACTCAAGCCAAAGCCTGAGTGGGCATCGAGGGAAATTAAACTGGTGCTGCGACTCAACAGTTGTTGTACATAGGCAACTAAACCCGCAGTTTCCAGCTCCATTCCCCCAATACCGCGATACCAGGGCAGCCGTGACGATATACGCTGTCCTCCCACCATAAAGGACACTTTTTCACGGGATTCTATCGGAGCGTTACGCATCAAATCCACTTGATTACCATTGCCCCGCGTTCCCATGAATAACCCAACAGGATTCACTACAGGTACAAAAGCTAACCGCAGGCCCGTTAACATCTGTTGTAGATGTTTATCCCAAACAAGCCGCTGCAATAAACTGTTTAACAATGCCAAAATAACTTGAGATCCAATACGTTCAACCCCATGCACGCCACCCACAAAGAGTACTGTCGGACAGGGCTTATCTCCTCCGCCCAGTTCAACACTGTAGAGCGGAAAATGTTCGTGACGAAATGGGATGTCGGCAAGAATGTGATACTGCAACTTAAGATGATGAGTATCAATGAGTTGTTGCAGCGTATCTAACTCAAATGGTAGCTCAAAGGGAAGTTTATTCATGTCACCTTAATCAAAAAATGAGAGAGCAACTCATACCGTTAAGGTGATGCTAATAGTAAACAAAGACAGAATGATGACAAGTGGTATATCTAATGTAATTTTAAGAGAAATAGGCTGAAAATAGAGGGAAAATTAGAGAGCACACTAACCTAAATCATGCATTAGTCTTCACGATACAGTAACTCTCCAATGATGGTTTCGACGTCAATTTGTGCCAAGCCTCGATCAAAAATATCTCGCCAACGTTGACCTTCTTCGGTATTACGAAACGCAATATAAAGCTGCTTATTCGCTAAAATTTGGCGGTTGATTTGCAGTTTGTCCGCCAGCGGTTGCAAGGGCTTTTGCTTAAGTAAATAGTGCAGCACGTTGACATCGATTACCGCCGCATCAATACGGCCTGCGGCCACTTTCTTAATATTGTGCTCGTCTGAAGTGACGGCTTCAGTCGGTTGAACGCCTGTAGCAATCATGCGATCTAACGCCTGAGTATTCACATAATCTTTCACTACGCCTAAGGTATAGCGATTCAGATCTTCGACATAATTCCAACTCACAGGGTGGGCTTTTTGCTCCACCAACCCCAAAGGACCGTCGCCAATCGATTTAGAAAAAACAAACTTTTCAGTCTCAAAGTAATATTCAGGGAAATAACCCAGATAGTCAGAATTAGGCATACTGGCGAGCTTTACAGCGCGGCTCCATGGGTAAAAATCCACTTCTAATTGATGCCCCATCACTTTAAGCGCAGCCCGCACTACGGCAATACTCGCGCCCTGCTCTGCTAACTGTTGCCCCGAATAAGGCGGCCAAAGTAAGGATGTCAGCATTAAAGTATCCGCTTTCGCTGTGCTCAATCCCATGGAGGAAAGACAACATGCAAGGAGCATTGACCGCCATCGAACCATTTAAGACTCCTTAGCCTGCTGCTTGGATTAACCACTAAATCATCGACAAATTAAGCATTAAATTTATCTGCCAAGATTTTATCGCTGATACTTTATCTCTGGTTTTAGTATAGCCATGAAGCCACTGCGGGGAAGTGAAGTTTTGTTACAATTCGGCTAATGACATAAGATGCCAAAAAATAAGCAAAGGATTAGACTGAAAACTGATATACAGTCAGTACTCAACTGATAGTAAATAGTAAAGCTTGATTCGATTAACTCACCATAAGGCCAACTCCTATGCGCAAAGTTTCCGTTTTCAATCGCGCGACATCCTCCCATGCAAAAGGCGCAATAACTCAAGCGGGGATCACTGTGGTTGGCGCAGCTTTAACCTTACTCGGGCTGGTCTTTTTACTCTTACCCGGCCCAGGTTTACTCTTGATCATCTTAGGATTGGCGCTGCTCAGCACACAATATGCGTGGGCAAAGCTGGCGCTGCGTCGCAGCCAGCGAAAGTTAACTCAAAGTGCGGCTTGGCTTGATGGCATGACTCGTCGACTCTTCCGTTAACTCGTTCACTTGTGGGTTAAACGCCATCTATAGACTGAATAAAATTCAAGCCGCATTGCACGGCTTGAAGTCAAAAAAGCAGGCGAGCCAAACCACATTACTTAAGCATTAATATCTTCATATAACTCTTGATACATCAGCTCACGCATTTTGAATTTCTGAATTTTCCCTGTCACTGTCATTGGATACTGATCCACAAACTTGATGTAACGTGGCACCTTGAAATAGGCAAACTTCTCGGTGAGGAAATGACGAATATCTTCTTCGGTAATCGCGGAGCCTGAGCGGACTTTAATCCAAGCACACACTTCCTCACCGTATTTATCGCTTTGAACACCAAAGACCGCCGCATCCTGCACATCTTTATGGGTGTAAAGTTTCTCTTCAATCTCACGGGGATAGATATTTTCGCCACCGCGAATGATCATATCTTTAATGCGACCCACAATTTGCACATAACCTTGCTCATCCATTTGGCCGATATCGCCCGAATGTAGCCACCCCGCACTGTCTATGGTCGCCGCCGTTTTTTCGGGATCGTTCCAATAGCACTGCATTATGCAATAACCGCGACTACAGACTTCACCAGGTTGGTTAATTGGCAACACCTCACCAAATTCGTCAACTATTTTCACTTCGGTATGGGGCAAAGCACGGCCAACAGTGAGCACACGTTTCTCAACTGGCGAATCGATTTCAGTAATGTGATTGAGCGGACTGCACTCAGTCTGACCATAACCAATCAGCACTTCTTCCATATACATGAGGTTTTGTACTCGGCGCATCACTTCTTCGGGGCAAGTTGCCCCCGCCATCACGCCGGTCCGTAAAGAGCTCAAATCAAAACGCGTAAACTCAGGATGCTCAAGCTCGGCAATAAACATGGTCGGTACGCCATGTAAAGCGGTGCACCGCTCTTGCTCAATCACGTGCAATGTCGTCAAAGGATCGAAAGATTCGCCGGGGAACACAGCCGCTGCGCCTTTGGCTAAGCAGACTAAACTGCCGAGCACCATGCCAAAACAATGGTATAAGGGCACAGGAATACAGAGTTTATCGTGGCAGGTAAACTTCATCGCCTCTGCGACTAAATAGCCATTATTCAAAATGTTATGGTGGGATAAGGTTGCACCTTTCGGGCTGCCCGTCGTGCCAGAGGTAAACTGGATATTGATTGCATCGTACGGGCTTAATGCTTTGCCAATCTTCTCGAGTGTTGCCTTGTCATCGGCGGTCACATCGACGAGCAAGTCATCAAAATTTAACATGCCGACGGATTTTTCAGCGCCCATGCGGATCACAAACTCAAGCTCAG
Organism: Shewanella hafniensis; assembly: GCF_019655335.1. Taxonomy (GTDB): domain Bacteria; phylum Pseudomonadota; class Gammaproteobacteria; order Enterobacterales; family Shewanellaceae; genus Shewanella; species Shewanella hafniensis. The sequence goes on along the minus strand of NZ_BPFD01000071.1, from coordinate 14,559 downwards.
GAACGGCCTTCGCCTGTAATTGACCAGCAGGGCAAGAAGTTAGTTCAGGCGCCAATTCGTATAGCATTTCGAGGTAATTGCTGGATTTAAACTTGTCGGCACAAATTACCGCGCGGCAACCCACGTTACTCAGCGCATATTGCAATTCTTCCGGTCGATATGCAGGATTAATACACACCATGATGGCGCCAATTTTAGCGGTCGCATATTGGGTTAAACACCATTCAATATTGTTGGGTGACCAAATGCCCACCCTATCACCGGGCTGAATGCCAAGCTTCAATAACCCTGTGGCGAGCGCCTCGATTTGAGCGAGATATTGACGGTAGTTCCAGCGGATATGTTGATGATGTACGACAACGGCTAATTGGTCGGGATAGGTTGCCGCAATCTCATCAAGATATTGACCTATGGTTTTCTCAACGAGTTTCGGTGATAACTCGCCTCTAAACTCGCTGACGTTGAGCGGACTGATAACTTGGCTTGTTGGAACAGACATTAAGGCCTCCGTGCATTTATTATTATGATTAGCGAGGTCCAAACTAACCAATCCACGGATCATGTCACAAGCAAAAAAACACTTTATTAGACTAAAGAGTAAGATAATCGATTAGATAACAATCCATTAAAGTGCGGGGTTAGCGGCTGATAAATTCAAGATGAGTGCTCGACTTAGGCACATTTAAGCTTTGCAAGCGCTCAACAATGGCCAGTAAAATCCCTTGGCGGCGCATATTTTCTAATACGCCAGGACTAAAGACCTCAAGGCGCGTCATAGCCGTCAACAGCAACTTACATTGTGCTATGCTCGCATCACGAATGTAGGCGGGTTTATCGACTAAGTAACTGTTGTTATACCAATAGTCCCAGGTGAAATTTGCCAACAACCAACCTTGCGTAGTCAGGTCATTAATAAATTCCAGCATACGCTCATGGCTTAGGATCACATCACCGGCGGTAAAATCCTTAAGATATTTAGTGTATAAACCACAGTCGGACGTCATTGTTGAAGTTTCCATAACACACCTCATAGGTTTTGATTGCCACTGCTGCCACAACTTATAGGGCACCAATCACAAACCGAGATCGAATTTGACGCTTTGCCTTTAGTATCGAGAATTTGCATAAGGCATACCAAATAAGATTACTGCCCACAGGCTAAGCCACCTTATCTGAACCGAAACTTAATCAAACTCACAATGCTTGATCTGAGTGACGAACTGGGGTGTTCGATAAAATTAAGATAAACTCACGGATATTGAAGCGCTTAACGGCCACTATGAATTAAGGAAACCCAATGAACTACTGGCTTATGAAATCGGAACCCGACGAATTTAGCATAGATGATCTTAAGGCTTGCCCGAACCAAACCGAAGCTTGGCATGGAATACGTAACTATCAGGCGCGTAACTTTATGCGCGATGCGATGCAGATTGGCGACAAGGTATTTTTTTACCATTCAAGCTGCAAAGTACCCGGTATTGTCGGTATCGCAGAAGTCGTGACCAATGCGTATCCCGACAGCACGGCCTTCGATCCCGAATCAAAATATTTCGACCCTAAGTCAGATCCAACTAAACCAAGATGGTTACGAGTAGATATCCGCTTTGTCGAAAAATTTAACGATATTATTCCCTTAAGCTTGATTAAAAACCTGCCGCAATTAGCTGACATGTATTTAGTGACTAAGGGTTCAAGGCTAAGTATCCAACCTGTGACCGCCGAGCAATGGCAAGCTGTGCTAATGTTAACCCGTTGAGTTAGTATCTCAACGTAAAACGTTCAGCTAAGGTTCATTTAAGAGACTCTATTGTCACAGCATCGACTAAACACCTTTTGGAGCACAGATGAATAAATTCACGTCAATGGTTGTCGCAGGGCTAGTGCTCAGCTTAATGGCGCCTATCTCTGTTTTTGCTAAAGACGACCAAGAGCATAAACACCATAAAAATGATAAAGATTTACCACCGGGATTACAGAAAAAAGTTAACCGTGGTCAACCACTGCCACCCGGTTGGCAGAAAAAACTCCATCGTGGTGATGTGCTTGAGCATGATATTTATGACCGCGGCCGTATCATTGTGCCCTTAGACAAAGATGGGATTATTAGCATTCAAGTTGAAGGCGCATTGATCAAACTCGATAATAACAGCCGTAAAATCCTCGATATCGTCAATATTATTACCGAATAGTCACGCATAACATGTGCGAAATGGCTAATCACGGCAGTTTTATTAGCACGCCCAATTCTTATTAGGACGTGCAAGCATTCAAAACCATGATGCTTGCACAGCTCGCTCCCTTATCTGAACTGCTATGTATCCCGCAATCGCTAGCGAATTAACGGCCACAGTTACAATTAAGCAACATACTGATATTTATCATATCTTTACTCTCTGATGCTTGGTCACTCATGAGCTGAATGCTAGACTCAGCCAGTGCTAATATGTGTGTAAACTCAGATAAAACTTCTTCGGTGAGGTGAGACGTTATAGTCGAGACCGAAAACTAAGCTCCTGACATCGAAGTATTGATACCAAGTGCTCTGCATAAACTCATACGTATAATTTTGAGTAAGTTAAGCGTTATCAAAGCTCTCTTACAACTAAAGCAGCGACTAATGCATAACCTTAACGCCACCCATAGCATATCTATTATTACTCTCCAATGACCGTAGACTGACGCTGGATTTTTGAAAATGAAACACACCTCACTTCAACGGGTTAAGCAGGCGATTATTGCGGGGTTCTGGGCTTCACTTGCCAGTATTTCTGTGGGTTTTCTTTTTAAGCTTTGGTTAGCACAATGGGTTACCAAAGCCGATCTTGCGCTCTATCACACGGTTATCGATATCATCTCACTGTCGCTGATCCTGATGACAGGATTTCGCTCCTCTATGGTGGTGACCTACTCCCAGACCAAGCAAGATGTGGATATCACTAATATATTCCGCTACAGCTTAATTGCTATGGTGCTACTGACTTGGGGCTTAGTTTTGCCCTACATCAAACACAAACTTCAGCTCAATGTAGAATATTTTCAATTGGTTGGCATTATTTTGAGCATGGGGCTCAAAGTGTATTTTACCAATCAAATTGCTATGTACCGGCTGTATGCCATCTCCAATCTAGTGACTTGGCTTGAGCCGATTGCGCAAGTGAGCAGCTTTTTCTTGTGTTTCTATGCGTTAAAACAAACGGCCATAGCGTCACTCTTTTACAGCATGACATTGTCATCGCTCATCGTTGCCTTATATATGTACTTAAAACGGCGCAAGGATATCGCCACTCCGCCCTTAAGTACGGTGCATTTTGATACGGGTTTACGCAGTTTTATGAAGAAAAGCCTGACAGCGTCTATGGAAGCTGGCGCCAGTATCTTGATGATTTACATCACAGTACTGCTGACCATTGCCTATTTCAGCATAGATGAACTGGGTGATTTCCAAGTGGTGGTGCGACCGATGATAACTTACCTCACCTTGCTGTTTGTCTTCCCCATCTACCGCTTTGTGCTGCCCGAAGTCGCAGTGTGCGTACGAGAAAAACGCTTTGACGAAGTCCAACAAATTAAGTCATGGCTGACTAAAGTTTCTTTGTGGATCAGCGGTATTTTTTTTGTCGTTATGGTCTTTGCGAGCAAGCCATTAGTCGCTTGGTTATTCCCCGAGCAATACATAAAAGCGGCCCCAGTATTAATGCATTTCTCCATGTTTTTTATATTCATGATGCTCAATGGCTATCAGTTGGCCTATATCAAAGCTCACGGCTATTTTACCCAAAGCCTGCTCATTCGCCTCGCCGGTATCGCAGTTCTAGTGAGTACTTTCTACGCTTATCGCCTATATACCGAGAATGTCGTCGCAGTGATTTTAGCCTTGGGCACAGGCTATTTAATGATGTATCTCATATCTAAGCTAGTTGAAAGACGCATTCAGCAGAGTCTTAACAACGGCCCAACACAGCTTTAATTACAGCTAAATATGCTTAAAACATTGAAGGATATGACAGGTTCCAATTAAAAAGGCATCCCAGAGGATTATCTGGAATGCCTTAGGAAGAGACTGCATGATTGCAAAATGGTGCTGTGATTGATAAATCGATTGAGCTTAGGGCTTAACGCCCATCAAGCATACGACCAATACCACCTAGCACTGAGCCTTCACCGCGATCACTGCCACCCGCAGATGGGGAATGGGCGATAATGCGATCCGCCATACGTGAGAACGGCAAGCTTTGCAGCCAAACCGTGCCATGGCCTTTTAAGGTCGCTAAAAATAAACCTTCGCCACCAAATACCATGGACTTTAACGAGCCTGCGCGCTCGATGTCGTAATCTATCCCAGGTGTAAATCCAACCAGACAACCTGTATCAACCCTTAAGGTTTCGCCTCGCAGTTCTTTCTTCACTAAAGTGCCGCCCGCATGGATAAAGGCCATGCCATCGCCTTGTAAGCTTTGCAGAATAAACCCTTCGCCACCGAAAAATCCCGTACCTAAACGGCGATTAAATTTCATCGTCACTCGCGTTCCTAACGCAGCCGCTAAAAAACTGTCCTTCTGGCAGATAAGCTCGCCGCCATGTTCGGCTAAGTCGATCGCAAGGATTGTGCCCGGATAAGGTGCGGCAAAGGCAACTTTACGCTTTTGGTTGCCTTGGTTGGTAAAGTGAGTCATAAAAATGCTCTCACCCGTCAGCGCCCGCTTACCTGCGCCCATCAACTTGCCAAAAAAGCCGGACTCTGGTTCAGAGCCATCGCCCATTTTGGCCTCAAAGCTAATATCTTGCTCTAGGTAGTTCATCGCGCCCGCTTCGGCAACCACGGTTTCGTTAGGATCAAGCTCCACTTCAACCAACTGCATACTGTGACCGATGATTTCATAATCCACTTCATGACAACGTCTAGACATACTGTTCCCCTTAACTGTCAGTTCCTTGTTACTAGCCTTTAGATTGATCCAGATGGACAACTCTTTAGCTATCGCGGCTCAATTTCACTCTTCATCACGACCTTAATCTAGATCTAAGCTCAGTCTGAATTTAGGCCTTATTTTAACTATCAATCTAAGCCTTAATCTGACCTAGGCATTAATCTATGACATAAAATGTCAAAATGCGATTATTTTATGCGGTAACTTGTATCAAAAGATGACAAGTGAAGACTTATCAACCCAAACCCACACCATTAAACTGCTCAGCCTTAGCAAACTCCTCTAATATCAACTCGGTAAAAAGTTGTCCCGCACGGCCTAACGGCCGTTCTAAGGTCGAGACGAGCTGTGGAATAAAGGTATACCGGCTGCCACCGACAAAGTCGATTTCAACTAACTCCCCCTTCACCAACTCTTCTTGTACGAGAAAGTCTGGCAACCAACCAAAACCTAAACCTTTTAACAAAGCGTTCTTTTTCATGATAAAACCAGAAAGATAAAACACTTTATCGCCGCCAAATTGCATTTCATCGCGGTAACTTTTATTGGGTGAAGAGTCTTCGATAGTCAATTCCACGTGTTGCTGCAGTTCGGACAAACTAATTTCGCGAATAAATGACAAAGGATGCGAAGCACTGGCCACCAGCACGCTAGTGATGGCTGGCAAAGGTTGCGGATAATAATAAGGACCTGTGCGATAATCTTTCACTAACATCAAGTCGGCATTATCCCGCTCGAATCTGTGTTGCACGCCGCCTAAAAATTCCATATTGAGCTGAATTTTAGTGGGGATTTGATGTTCAGCCATACGCTTTAAAGCCGTCATAATTGGCTCCATCGGCAAAGCACCGTCTATTACTAGCTCTAGCTTTGGCTCCCAGCCTTCACTGAAACGACTGGCAAGATGTTCAATGTTTGCAAGGTGTTGCAATAACCTTTGCCCCTCGGCCAAAATCACCCGGCCCTCTTGCGTCAGCTCTGCACGATATTGCTCACGGCTAAAAAGTTGCACACCTAAGTGCTCTTCTAACTTCTTAACTTGATAACTCACCGCCGATTGCGCCTTGTGTAACCGCTCCGCCGCCTTGGCAAAACTGCCCTCTTCCACCAGCACTTGCAGCACATTAAAAGCATCAATATCGATGCGCATGGTCACTCCTTGGCTCTTATGAACATGTCACGGAAACACTACGATTCGTAAAGATTAGAATACCATCTAATTTTTAGATTGAGATAACGGATTTATTATTCTTTTTTTTGTTCATTCAAGCAACTAAATTGATAACAAGATCACACTAATGCAACTTGCAGTATAACGACCAGCGATGTAGGCAATCCTGCAACGCAATATTGAAGGAATAACCATGCCATTTTATGTGAAACAAGGCCAGATCCCCCATAAGCGCCATATCGCATTTGAAAAGGAAAACGGCGAGCTTTACCGTGAAGAGCTGTTCTCTACCCATGGGTTTTCCAATATTTATTCCAATAAATATCACCACAACATGCCAACCAAAGCATTGGAAGTGGCGCCCTATAGCCTAAGCCATGGTGCCAATTGGGAAGACTCGCTGGTCCAAAACTATAAACTCGATTCCCGCGACGCCGACCGTGAAGGTAATTTTTTCAGCGCCCGTAACAAGATTTTTTATAACAATGACTTAGCACTTTATACCGCCAAAGTCAGCGCCGATACTGACGAGTTTTACCGTAACGCCTACGCCGATGAAGTGGTTTTTATCCACGAAGGCGAAGGCACACTCTACAGCGAGTACGGCACGATTAAGGTCCAAAAGTGGGACTATCTCGTGATCCCACGTGGCACGACTTATCAACTTAAATTCAACGATTACAGCAATGTGCGACTGTTCGTTATCGAGTCATTCTCTATGGTGGAAGTGCCTAAACATTTCCGTAACGAGTATGGTCAGCTATTAGAATCAGCACCTTACTGCGAGCGCGATTTACGCGTACCTACATTGCAAGAGGCTGTGGTTGAGCGCGGCGCCTTCCCCTTAGTGTGTAAGTTTGGCGATAAATACCAACTCACCACGCTCGAATGGCATCCCTTTGATTTAGTGGGTTGGGATGGCTGTGTTTACCCTTGGGCATTCAACATTACCGAATACGCGCCAAAGGTGGGCAAAATCCATCTGCCGCCTTCTGATCACTTAGTCTTTACCGCCCATAACTTTGTGATTTGTAACTTCGTGCCGCGCCCCTACGATTTCCACCCGAAATCGATTCCAGCGCCTTATTACCACAACAACATAGATAGCGACGAAGTCTTATATTACGTCGATGGCGACTTTATGAGCCGTACGGGCATTGAAGCGGGTTACATGACCCTACATCAAAAAGGCGTGGCCCACGGCCCACAACCGGGCCGCACTGAAGCCTCGATTGGCAAAAAAGAAACCTATGAATACGCAGTGATGGTCGACACCTTCGCCCCACTGAAATTAACTGAACATGTACAAAATTGCATGAGCAAAGACTACAACCGCTCTTGGCTAGAAGACTAGCCCTAAGCCACCAGCGCACCAAAAAGGTTGCGTATCCCAAGGTAATAAAAGGGATAAAGAGTGTCGGCGGTTGAACTAAAATAATGAGGAAAACATCATGGCAAGCGAACTAAATCCACTGGGCTTATTAGGTATAGAATTCACGGAATTCGCCAGCCCTGATACTGATTTTATGCACAAGGTCTTTATCGACTTTGGTTTTTCACTGCTGAAAAAAGCCAAAAACAAAGACATCCTGTACTACAAACAGAATGACATTAACTTTTTGCTCAACACTGAGCGCGAAGGTTTCTCAGCTAAATTTGCTAAATCCCACGGCCCAGCCATTTGTTCTATGGGCTGGCGGGTAGAAGATGCCGGCTTTGCCTATCGCGTTGCCGTTGAACGTGGTGCAAAACCCGCCGATGATGCCAATAAAGATCTGCCTTATCCTGCGATTTACGGCATTGGCGACAGCTTAATTTATTTCATCGACACCTTTGGCGCAGATAACAATATCTATGCCGCTGATTTTGAAGACTTAGACAAGCAAGTCATCACCCAAGAGAAAGGCTTTATCGAAGTCGATCACTTAACCAACAACGTCTACAAAGGCACAATGGAACATTGGGCTAACTTCTATAAGAACATTTTTGGTTTTACTGAAGTGCGCTACTTTGACATCAGCGGCGTACAAACCGCGCTAGTGTCCTACGCCCTGCGCTCGCCCGATGGCAGCTTCTGTATTCCGATTAACGAAGGTAAAGGCAGCGATAAGAACCAAATCGATGAATACCTGAAGGAATACAATGGCCCAGGTGTGCAACATTTAGCCTTTAGAAGCCGCGATATCGTAAAATCGCTGGATGCGATGGAAGGCAGCTCAATCCAATGCCTAGACATCATCCCTGAATACTACGACACCATATTTGAGAAGTTGCCTCAAGTGACTGAGAATCGTGAGCGCATCAAACATCACCAAATTTTGGTAGATGGCGATGAATCCGGTTATTTACTGCAAATTTTCACTAAAAACCTGTTCGGACCGATTTTTATCGAAATCATCCAACGCAAAAATAACTTAGGTTTTGGTGAAGGTAACTTTACTGCCCTGTTTGAATCAATTGAACGGGATCAAATGCGCCGCGGCGTACTGTAAGTTTTCATCCCCCATAAAAAACGGTACCACTGCGTACCGTTTTTCTTTCTACGAATATCTAAATCGCCATCTAAATCAGCATCAGCATTAACGCAAATCACTCGGCATCGACCTTCCTGCGTTATTCCACATTGATGGGTTTGATAACCTTACAAGGGTTCCCCGCCGCCACACAGTTCGCCGGAATGCTCTTATTCACTACACTACCAGCACCTATGACACAATTATCGCCAATGGTCACACCGGGCAGTACAGAGACATTACCGCCAAGCCAGACATTATTGCCGATTTGAATTGGCGCGCCGTATTCAGCCGTTTGCCGCGCGATGGGATCGATAGGATGCGTGGCGGTAGAAATCATCGCATGGGGACCAAACATCACGTTATCGCCAATCGATACAGAGCAAACATCTAATATGGTTAGATTATGATTAGCGTAAAATTGCTTACCAATATGGATGTTATAACCGTAGTCACAAAAGAAATTAGGCTCAATATGGGCGCAGTGTTGAATATCGAGCAGGCCACGAAGGTGATCCATACGCGTATCAAGCTGAGTCGGTTCGGCCAGATTAAACTGATGGCAAACGGATTTCGCCCGCATCCGCTCAGCAAATAGCTCATCATCCCATGCCTTATAGGGCTGACCCGCCAACATTTTTTGTTTCTCAGTCTGTTTTACTTCAATCCCTTTATTCTCAAGCATCATGCATCCCCTGCGATTAATTTCATGCTGTCACCCTACCAAACCTCAGCATTTAAGCTCAAGTGGCTAAAGTAACAAAGCGACAAACAGAGAAGACAAACAGAGAATATGACAATGTTCATCTCTCATCTATCGCTAATACGGTACACTTTGTACCGCAAAGATGGGGAGCAGCTGGGTAAACTCGATACATAAATAGCGAGATCTTGTGGTGATAACAGAGTAAACATCCCAAAAAAGTCGAGTTGTTTACATACTAAGTTACAGTTACTCATCGAAAAAACGGGACGCGCATTGGCTAAACCCGCGGTTTTCATTACACTATCGGCCTTCCTATCTTCACCCAAGAATGACCAAACCATGCCAGATTTTGCTTTACTTGCAGTGTTTATCCCGACCTTCTTCTTTGTTTCTATCACGCCGGGCATGTGCATGACGCTCGCCATGACACTGGGCATGAGCATAGGTGTGCGCCGCACCCTGTGGATGATGCTGGGTGAACTGGTAGGCGTAGCGTTAGTGGCGACCGCAGCCGTGATGGGCGTTGCCAGTATCATGCTCAACTATCCCGAAGTCTTTCAAATCTTTAAATGGGTTGGCGGAATTTATTTAGGCTTTATCGGCGTACAGATGTGGCGCGCCCGCGGCAAGATGGCCATGTTAAGCGATGACGACACTAACCCCAGAGCCAGCAATTTAACCTTGATCTCCCAAGGCTTTATTACCGCCATTGCCAATCCTAAAGGTTGGGCATTTATGGTGTCGCTATTGCCGCCTTTTATCAATGCCGAGCGTGACGTTGCGCCGCAGCTGCTCGCGCTGCTGAGCATTATCATGGTAACCGAGTTTACCTCTATGCTCGCCTACGCCAGCGGCGGCAAAAGCCTGCGTATTTTCCTAAGCCGCGGCGATAATATTCGCTGGTTAAACCGCATTGCAGGCAGCCTAATGATCGGCGTGGGCGTGTGGTTAGCCATGAGCTAACATTCATAGCCAGCATTAATAGCTAACAGTTTGAATTAACAGCTTAGATAGAACTGCTTAGGTTGTATTACATAGGTTGAACAAGCACGACATAAATGCGAGCCCAATAATGTCCCGTTAACTCGGTCTTTTATTAGGGCTCTTTTTTGTAGGGCAAAACAGCTCGCATCTGCGCCATATATTGCTGCATTTGCAGTGCTTCTTGCTCAACAAAATCGGCAATCGCCGCCCTAAATCCTAAGTGGGCGATATTATGGTAGGAATACATTTCAACAGGTTCAAAGCCGCGCAGCACCTTATGCTCCCCCTGTGCGCCCGCATCAAACATCTGGAACCCATGTTCAATACAGTATTGAATACCTTGGTAATAACATGCCTCAAAATGCAAACCGTCAAGCTCAACCGTGGTGCCCCAATAACGGCCGTATAAACATTTTTGCCCTTGAGTATTCTCGCCTTTGAGATACAAGGCGCCTGCTACCATCTCGCCCTTGGCATCTTCGACCACCAACAGTAAAACTTGCGCAGCGAGTTGTGCCCCCAACTGCTGAAAAAACTCGGGCGTTAAATAGCCGCGATGACCGGAGCGTTTAAGGTAAGTTAATTGATAACACTGAATAAACGTCTGCCATTGTGAAACGGTAATGTGTTCACCTTCGACAAAGTGAAACTTAAGATTAAAAGGCTGTAACTGCACCCGCTCTTTCAAGATATTCTTACGTTTGCGCGAACTAAAGCCCGCCAAAAAATCATCAAAATCTCGATAGCCGCGATTATGCCAATGGAACTGAGTGCCTAAGCGTTTTAACAGCGGATTGGGCGAGCCTGCAAATAACGGTGTTTGGCTTGGAGTAACAAACAAGCTATGCCATGAAGAAATTGGGCTGTCGCCCAGCTCTTTAGCGCTTTGCACTGAGCTATCAAGATCAGATTCAACAACGGGCTGATCAATAACAGACTGGTCAAACTCCGGCTCATCAAAAAACGAATCACTTTTCTCTAACGCACTAGGCTCGGACCTAAACAGCTCTGATGTTAGCCGGCGATTCAATGTCAGCAGCAGTAATTGCGCCACGCGCAGTTGCTCAACGCTATCAAATGCGGGATGAATGCCCATCCTTTGCCCTTGCACTGGGGTAAAAGGAATCGCATTCACCCATTTGGGATAGTAATCGAGCCCATGGCGCTCATAGGCCTGCGCCCACGCCCAATCGAACACGTACTCGCCGTAGGAGTGAGACTTTTGATACAAGGGCATCACCGCCACCAGCGATAATGGATTGAAGTGCTTAGCTGCTTGCCGGCTTATCAGGGCTCCTGCAGCCAAAGGCGACAGGCTTTTATCGGTACTTACGACATCATTTAATCTGTCACCCACATCAAACACGCATAAATGCCGCGGCGTCCAACCCGTTGCAGCGCAGGCCGAATGGCTTTGCTCTAGTGCCAACAAAAACTCATGGCGACAGAAGGGATTCGCCTCCCCCATAACGGCATTCCACGCACTGGCCGAAATATCCGATATTGAGCTCGCAAAGGCCAAGATAAGCTGTCTCATTGGGTAAATTCTCGTCCTTTACGGATCTTAACTAATATACAAGGTTGCAATTAAGCCTAATTCTCGGCACATTGCATAGCCATAATGAAAATAAATTCAGGATTGAGTATGCGTCCAACAAGACCTTTTAGACCTCTTATTCTCGCCATTGCCATGGCGCTTCCCCTACTATCATCACCCAGCTTGCTTGCCGAAGAATCGTCAATTTTCAGCCAGATGGCCACAGCACAACCTGTGTGGGCCAAGCATGGCATGGTTGCCAGCCAAGAAACACTCGCCAGTCGCACCGGCGTTGAGATCCTAAAACAAGGCGGCAATGCGGTTGACGCCGCCGTGGCAGTGGCTTTTAGTTTGGCAGTCACTTTACCGCGCGCTGGTAATATCGGTGGCGGCGGTTTTATGTTGGTGCATATTGCCAAAGAAAACAAAACCATCGCAATCGACTACCGTGAAATGGCGCCATCTAAAGCCAAGAAAGACATTTTCCTCGACGAGAATGGCGATGCAGTTGAAAAGCTGAGCCGCGAACACGGCCTTGCTGTAGGTGTCCCAGGTACAGTCATGGGCATGAGCTTAGCCCTTGAAAAATATGGCACTATGACACTCGCCCAAGTCACTGCTCCCGCGATTAAAATGGCGCAGGAAGGCATTAGCGTGACGCCAGATCTTGCACAGTCCCTTGCAGGCCTAAAACGTCGCATGTCCCAATGGCCAACTACGGCAGCTATCTTCTATAAAGCCGACGGCAGTGATTTTCAAGTTGATGATATTCTTAAACAACCTGAGCTTGCCCATTCATTAAGTCTGATCGCTGAAAAAGGCACGAAAGGATTCTACGAAGGTGAAACCGCCACTAAGCTCATCAATGCGGTGAAGGATGCTGGCGGCATTATGACTTTAGACGACCTTAAAAATTATAAGGTTGTAGAACGCGAACCCGTGCGCGGCGAATACCGTGGCTACGAGGTTGTATCTATGCCACCGCCATCATCGGGCGGCGTGCACATCATAGAAATGCTTAATGTGCTGCAGCAATTCCCGATTGATAAACTCGGCCACAATACGGCGCAGACGATTCATTTGATGGCAGAAACCATGAAGCACGCCTATAGCGATCGCAGCGAATATTTAGGCGACCCCGACTTTTATAAGGTGCCCGTCAAAGCCTTAACCAGTAAGGACTATGCCCAAAAAATCGCCAGCCAAATCGCGATGAATAAAACAACGCCAAGCGCCGAAATCAAGCCAGGTAAACTCGCGCCCTATGAGAGCGACCAAACTACTCACTTCTCGGTAGTGGATAAATGGGGCAATGCGGTTTCAAACACTTACACCTTAAACTTCAGCTACGGCTCAGGTTTAGTGGCCAAGGGAACTGGCATTTTGCTCAATAACGAGATGGATGATTTCTCGGCCAAACCCGGCGTGCCAAACGGCTACGGGTTAGTGGGCGGTGATGCCAATGCAGTCGAAGGCAATAAGCGCCCACTCAGTTCAATGAGCCCCACTATTGTGATGAAAGATGGCAAGCCCTTCCTCGTCACTGGCAGCCCGGGCGGCTCACGCATTATCACCACCACACTACAGATCATCATGAATGTTATTGATCATGGATTAAACATTGCCGAAGCCAGTAATGCTGCGCGGGTACACCATCAATGGCTGCCCGATGAGCTGCGAGTTGAATCCAGCTTAAACCGCGATACCATTTCCCTGCTCGAAGCCAAAGGCCACAAGGTGAAAGTACAGTCCGCGATGGGCAGTACACAATCAATTATGGTGACCGAACAAGGGATTTTTGGCGCCTCTGATCCGCGCCATTCAGGTAGCGAAGCCATCGGCTACTAGCATCTCCATGATGCCAATGTTACTGAAAGAGATGAGTGTAAAGAGATGAGTGAGAGAGATAGGTAAATGAGATAAAAGGATTTATGACCTATTCGAACTAGGTCATAAACCCTGAGTAAAGCGTGTCTCTCCGCTTAGCGAATGCAAACTCTCGATTAAAAAGCCCTGCTATACATCACTGTATAAGCATGGCTTTTTATTGTGTGGAAAAGTTATTGTGCTGATTTGCATTGTTTTTACTTTAGTGACGCTGCAACTGAGTCATGAAATATCATACTAAACGCAACTCAATTCAAGACAGAAGGTGTAGACAAATTGTACTGGGTGACCTGTTATTTCAGTCACAGAGATCTAGTGTTGGCTGGTATTCAATCATATAGGCTTGCCATGGCATTCACTTTCCGACACGGTGAATAGAAACCTAAGGTTTCTGAGCTTATGAACGAGAGCCATGGAGGGCGAACTGGCAGTTAAACAAGGATGTTGTTCAAGTCCGTCCATGGGGCGGACGGTCGTCTCGCTAATCACCATGGCTCACCTTTCGAGCATTCGCGTAACCTGTTGCTTCTAAAGACAGATCTTACATTTACTGTTATCAGATTGACTAGGGGCTGTTGATCTTTGCTGTACAAATGTTGTTCAGTAATACATCGGCAGCCACATTAACATAAACGCCAGTGACACCATACTGGCGTAATTTCTTGCTAGCTTGTCATATCTTGTTGATATTGCTCGATAGTGTTTAATTCTTCCAAAAGCATTCTCCACTAAATGTCGATACCGATATAAGCACCAATCGACTCTTTCTTGAGGTGTATTCTTATAGCGGCGCCTTGGAATAACAGATTTCCCGCCTTTATTTGCGATAA
>NZ_BPFD01000070.1 GCF_019655335.1 Shewanella hafniensis | reverse complement strand
GTACTACCACTATTTATATTACTGTCTAGTTGTAGTAGCCCAAAAACAATGGTGACTACAGAGCAAGAATATTCAGTAAACACACCGCAGCCGGAATATCCTGTTGAAGCAGCCCAAAAAGGCATGGAGGGTTATGTCAAGCTAAGATTTGATATTGATGAACATGGCCAGCCTCAACAGATAAGAGTGCTTGAATCGAGTCCAGCCAATATTTTCGAACAATCGGCAGTGACGGCATTAAGCAAATGGCATTTCCCCAAAAAAATAGTCAACAACCTTGCTGTAATCCAGCAAAATCAAACCATTAAATTTGATTTCGAACTTAGAGACAGTTCTAAATCAAAAATAAGAAAAAATGATCACATCATCAAAGACCCTGTATTAGTCGAAGGTATTAAAAAAACGTTTAACTTCGTCACCAACAATAATTTAGAACAAGCGCTATCGACAGCCCGCACTTTAAAGCCAACAACACCTTATGAACAAGCTTTCGTCGATCGTATATTAGGATTGATCTATGCGGACAGTGGTGATACGCAAAATGCCATTAACTATTTAACAAAAGCAGTTGAATCTCAATTACTAGCGAAAGATAGTCAAACGGATACGATTAAACGTTTAGCTGTTTTGAAATCTAAATCAAGCAACTTAAGTCAATAATAAACTGATCTCTCAAGGAAAATGCAGCCATTGCAACACAACAGCGCCCTCTTGGCACTGTTGTTCTTTTTCTAATCCCGCTCTAATGTTACCATTTAGCCAACTGGTGAATTTTGCTGTGCCCTAGGTTTTTCATTAGCGGCACGACAGGCTTCGCCCTATTCAAGCAAAAGAGATATTTTTCATGAGCAAGACTGTTAAAACCCTCGCTGAGACAGCAGCAATGACACCAGAAGCCCGTTACGATTACCTCGTTGATCAAGTCAAAGAACATAAGGTTCTTTGGACATTACAAGACCAAGACGGTTGCGTCATGCTGACCACTGAGGAAGAAGATTGCATTCCAATGTGGCCAACCGAAGAAGCGGCGGAATCTTGGGCTGTGGATGAGTGGAGTGATTGCCAAACATTAGCTATCCCATTCGATGAATTTCACGAAAGATGGGTGCCAGGCATGGAAGATGACGACCTGTTCGTTGCCGTGTTCCCAGTATTAGATGATTTAGGTGTGGTTATCCCGCCTTATGAATTAGATCAACGATTAGCGCCTAAGCAAAGCCATTAATCTCAATCGCTAAGCGAGAATGTTTATGAGCGAGCAAGAATCGGCTATACCGACACCTAAGGCTGACACGGCCATGAGTTCACGTTTACCCAAACGACTCATTGCCCTGCTGCTAGTGTATGTAGTTGCGTCCGTGAGTGGCTTAGTCGCTAAACAAGGCGTGTTATTTTGTCTACTGACACTTCTAATGGTGATTGCCATTATTGGTCGACAAAAGGCGGCACTTATCATGCTGCGTGGCTACACAGTCGTGCAGCTTGGCTTGATTAGCATGCTGCCAGTGATCATGTACGATCCCGGCAATTTAGTGGCAGGCCCGACGACAGTGCATTTAGGTGAATGGCAGGGAAAACTGCCTGACTATGTGATTTTTATTGCGTTAATCAGCTTGTCATTAGTGCAAGTCTGGATCGCTTTTGATAAAAAGGTAAAGGCGTGGTTTAAACCTAAGCTTAACCTGAATATTATGAGCTAAATTAGTAACCTACTGAATTTTGCCCAACAAAAAGCCGTCATTGCGACGGCTTTTTTGATCTCACTTCACACCTTAAAGGCGCTAAGTAAGCAGTCTTTATAGAGAAACTCTTTACACAGAGAAACTGGCACCACAGCCACAGGTCGTGGTTGCGTTAGGGTTTTTCACGAAGAAGCGAGAGCCTTCGAGTCCTGAAGTGTAATCCACTTCACCACCGACTAAATATTGCAGGCTCATAGGATCGACAACTAAGAGGACGCCTTGTTTTTCTATCGTAAAATCGCCGTCATTGACCTTTTCATCAAAGGTAAAGCCGTACTGAAATCCAGAACAACCACCACCAGTCACATAGACTCGTAGCTTAAGTGCAGGATTTTGCTCTTCTTCCAGCAAACCTTTCACCTTAGCGGCTGCCGCATCGGTAAATTGGATTGGCATTGCTGTATCAGCTTGTTCAGTCATTACTACCTCTTACATCAGTTTTCTGGGGCAAATTATCCTTTACCTGACTATTTTGTTCAAGTATTACCCGCGGTTCTTTTTCACCCTGTAATAACTCAGGGGCACTATAGACATGTTCTGTCTGCGAATTCTTGGTCCAGCGGCTCGAAGGCACCAGCACTTTGACTTTCACTTGCTGTAAACTAAAGCCAGCAGGAACCGTGACCTTGGTATCTATGACCTGAAAATAGCGAAAATCAAATTCCAACTTAGAACCCGTGAGTTTGTTCACACTCAAGCTAACGGATTTGCCATCTTGAACGCCAATTAATGTCAATTCGACTCGACCTTGAATCGCTTGCTTGCGCTTTTGCAGCTGAGTTAACACCAATTTGAGATTGTACTCATCGGCTAAAACGCCCGGCGTCATTTCAAGTCCGTGGATGGCGACACCTTCGGCATTATCATCCGGCGTCATAATGCTACGGTAAAACGCCAGCTCATGTTCCAATTCTTTTTGCTTTTTCATCTGCTGGCCAAACATATCTTGCATTTGGGCGTTAGCCTCACGCTCGACGGACAACTCTAAATTTCGGGTCGCCAGCAATTGGGTCTGCGTTTCTAATTCGGCACTCAAGCGTTGGGCTTTGCTGCTGATGTGTTTAACTACGGGCTCATCGCTGCTCAGTAGCAGAAAACTTATCCAAGCCCCAAAAAGAATAGAAACTAACACTAAAAGCGATAAATACACTGAAGATGGACGATACTTGAGATCCATCACTTGCAGCCGATCTAGCCAACGATGATAATTTGGCATTAGGTAACAGCCCCTTATATAAAATACAATCAACTCAAGAACGAGTTCGATACAATACAACTCAAGAACGAGTTCGATACAATACAACTCAGGCCAATGCAGTGCAATTAACGATAAATAAAGTCGCTATTCAACATGCCATAGTCACAGCCAAAAAGTATTTAACCAATGAGCTACGTGACCATTTATCCCAAGCGAGGATCAGTGCACAACTGTGCATACTGGCACTGCTATTTGCGATTTTTGCATCCTGCGTGATCTTACTGTTTCGACTCTTGCTCGTTTGGGCCAATCATTACACCCAAATACAGGCGCTGGATTTTACGGGGAACGTCGCCGACTGGCGAGCCCTGTTACCACTTTTAGGCGCAATATTAATTTGGATTGTGGCTAAGCTAGGCTCCAAACGCTATAAACGTATGGGAATAGCCTATGTGTTACATAGAGTTAAACTGCACTACGGTAAAATTCCGCTGCAGTCTGCCGTAGGACAATTTTTTCAAGCATTGTTTGCCCTCGGCACCAATTTCTCCGTCGGCCGCGAAGGCCCTGCCATCCATCTGGGCGCTGTCAGCGCCAGTTTTCTCGCCGAAAAATTCAATCTTCCCGATAATAGTGTGCGTATCATGTGCGCCAGTGGCATTGCCGCAGGGATTGCCGCGACCTTTAACGCGCCCTTAGCGGCAGTGATTTTTGTTCTCGAAGTGATTGTCCGCGAATATAAAGTCCATTACTTCTTCCCGATTATGCTCTCCGCGATTTGTGGTGCGGTTTCAAGCCAATTAGTGTTTGGTAATGTACACGAATTTGACCGTATTCAAGTGATCCACATTCCCTTAGATCACTACCCTATTCTCGCCATCGGCGGCGTGGTATTGGGCTGCGCTGCGGCGCTGTTTAATTACTCACTCTTAAAAGTTACCGCGACGGGGCAAAACTGGCCACTGATTTACCGACTATTATTGGCGGGCAGCGTGACCACGCTAATCGGTCTCGTGTTGCCGCAAGCCCTTGGCACGGGCGATCTCGCCATTAGCGAAGCCATTAGCCAACATCCAAGCCTGTTGCTGTTAATCGCTCTGTTATTTGCCAAAATCATTGCCACTATTGCGGCGATTGGCTTAGGTATCCCCGGTGGTTTGATTGGTCCACTCTATGGTATCGGCGCGCTGCTAGGCGCGATTTTGGCGCTGATCAGTGCCATCTTGTTCCCGTCGATCGCCCCTTATGTAGGGCTTTACACTGTAATAGGCATGACGGCCATGATGGGCGTGTGCTTAAGCGCGCCGCTGGCGGCGTTAGTTGCCCTGCTAGAAATGACCAATGATGCCAGTATTATCCTGCCAGCGATGTTTGTGACCATTCCCGCCTTTTTGATTGCCTATCAAGGGTTTAAAACTAACTCCATCTTCTTCAAGCAGTTAGAAATTATGGGTTTAGGCTATAAAGTCGCCCCAGTGAATTTGGCGCTACAGAAAAAAGGCGTGCGCGCCTTGATGGATAAACGCTTCGTTATCGTCAACAACAACGACGAGCTGCTGCTCGAAGTGTTAAAACGCGCCGAAGGTCGCCCAGTATTAGTGCGTAACGCCGATGGCGTTATCGAAATGCTCAGCCTTGAAATGCAATCCTACGATGACAGTACCACGCTATCGCGCCATCCCATGCAAGGCTTAAGCGACAGCACTACTCTGAATGAAGCCTATTTACTCTTGTCACCCAAGCGCAGCGGTGAGGTGTTTATCTATCAAGATACGCCCGATAACGTGGTCGGGGTGATCAGTTGGTCAAACTTGCAACAGGAAATTCGCTTAGGACAAGCCTAGTGCCAATTAATGACATCGATTTAAAACCTGATATCAATTTAAAATCTGATAGTGATGCAGAATCTTATAGTGATGCCAAACCTGAGGCGGCAGATTAAAAGCTTTGGGCTTCATCGCAAAAATCTAACACAGTGGCAATGTGGCTATTTCGTTGCCCCAGTGCTTCTGCTACAATCGCGCCTCAGCCACCCTACATAACATCAGGGCAGATAAGCGCGATACCGCAGCTTAAAATGCCCCCTAGCAAATTGGAAAACAGGCTGATGAATCAGTTCGAAGGATCCCATATCCTCTCCGTAAACCAGTTAGATCTTGACTCAATCCAAACTATTTTTAATGTCGCTAGCCGCATGATGCCCTATGCACTTCGAGAGAAGCGCAATAATGTGCTCGATGGTGCCATTTTAGGTAACCTGTTTTTCGAACCGAGTACCCGTACCCGCGTGAGTTTTGGCTGTGCCTTTAACTTGCTCGGCGGCCATGTACGTGAAACCACAGGTATGGCGTCATCGTCTTTATCTAAGGGTGAGTCCCTGTACGATACGGCGCGGGTGTTATCTACTTATTCTGATGTGATTGCCATGCGCCATCCTGACTCTTATTCAGTAAAAGAGTTTGCCGAAGGCAGCCGCGTCCCAGTGATCAACGGCGGCGATGGTTCGAACGAACATCCGACCCAAGCTTTACTCGATTTATACACTATCCAAAAAGAACTCAAGTGTGCCGGCCGCGGTATCGATGGCATGCACATAGCCATGGTCGGCGACTTAAAATTTGGCCGTACAGTGCATTCACTATCGCGCTTACTCTGCATGTATAAGAACATCAGTTTCACACTGATTTCACCTGCTGAATTAGCTATGCCTGATTATGTGATCTCCGACATTGAAAATGCTGGCCATAGCATCAAAATAACCGACCAGCTTGAAGGCCATTTAGATAAAGCAGATATTCTGTATCTCACTCGCATTCAGGAAGAGCGCTTCCCTTCGCAGGAAGAAGCAAATAAGTATCGCGGCAAGTTCCGCTTAAATCGCAGTATTTACACTCAGCATTGCAAATCTAACACTGTTATTATGCATCCGCTTCCAAGGGATTCACGCGCGCAAGCCAATGAGTTAGATAATGATTTGAACAGCCACCCTAATCTCGCTATCTTCAGACAGGCGGATAATGGGCTGTTAATTCGCATGGCTTTGTTTGCATTGACACTCGGCGTTGATAATCAACTCGAAAAATATGAGTGTCCGGTTAATTGGTATTCACGTAAAGCCGATCGCTAATTGGCTACAGACTTTAAGGACTAAACATGACCCGTTCCGAAGCGCTATTTGAACAGGCTAAAAAAACCATCCCCGGCGGCGTTAACTCTCCGGTTCGTGCATTTAATGGTGTAGGCGGTTCGCCCCTGTTTATTGAAAAGGCCGATGGCGCTTATATCTACGATGCCGATGGTAAAGCTTATATCGACTATGTCGGTTCTTGGGGGCCGATGATCCTCGGCCACAATCACCCTAAAATCCGTGCAGCGGTATTAGCGGCAGTGGAAAATGGCCTGTCTTTTGGCGCACCAACTGAGCTTGAAGTGCAAATGGCCGAAAAAGTCATCTCTATGGTGCCTTCTATCGAACAAGTGCGCATGGTGAGTTCAGGGACTGAAGCCACTATGAGTGCTATCCGTTTAGCGCGCGGTTTTACCAGTCGTGACAAGATCTTAAAATTTGAAGGTTGTTACCACGGCCACGCAGATTGCCTGTTAGTTAAGGCTGGGTCTGGCGCGTTAACCTTAGGTCAACCTAGCTCACCCGGTATTCCTGAAGATTTCGCCAAGCACACCTTAACCGCTGTGTATAACGACTTAGATTCTGTCAGAACCCTGTTCGAGCAGTATCCAACTGATATTTCTTGCATCATCATCGAGCCGGTTGCTGGCAACATGAACTGTATTCCGCCTATCCCAGGTTTCCTTCAAGGTCTGCGTGATATGTGTGATGAGTTTGGTGCGCTGTTGATTATCGATGAAGTGATGACAGGTTTTCGCGTATCACAAAGCGGCGCTCAAGGTTACTACGGCGTCACACCAGACTTAACCACGCTTGGTAAAGTGATTGGTGGCGGTATGCCAGTGGGTGCCTTCGGTGGCCGTAAAGATGTGATGCAGTTTATCGCGCCTACGGGTCCGGTTTACCAAGCGGGCACGTTATCGGGTAACCCTATTGCGATGTCAGCAGGTTTGGCACAAATGGACGCCCTATGTGAAGCAGGTCTATACGAAGAGTTGAGCGCGAAAACCAAACGTATCGCCGAAGGTTTTAAAGCGGCGGCTGACAAGCACGGTATTCCAATGGCGATCAACTATGTTGGCGGCATGTTCGGTTTCTTCTTCACAGAACAAGCGGAGATTACCCGTTTCGACCAAGTCACAAAATGCAATATCGAGCAGTTCCGTACTTTCTACCACGGCATGTTAGATGAAGGCGTGTACTTGGCACCGAGCGCCTATGAAGCTGGTTTCTTGTCGATGGCCCATGGCGAAGAAGAACTGCGCTTGACCTTAGAAGCGGCTGACCGTGTATTAGCGAGTATGAAAGCGGCAGGCTAAACCTAGATTTTAGGGTTGCTACACCTTAAAAATAACCAAGGGACGCAATAGCGTCCCTTGGTTTTACTGAGATTTAGCTAGCTTTATGATCCAGTTTGCTTTGTTTGTCGTTAGTAGCTATCAGACTTTTTAGAACCTAAAGCCGATTTAAATATGATCGCCGCTACAACGAACTGTATGGTCAAATTGATATGCTCAATGGCGAGCTCAGGCTGACTCATCACGCCCAGCGCAATTAGCTGCTTGCCAGAATACGTTAACCAAACCACTGAGCCCAAAAGCAAAAGGCTCCGAATAACAAATGTCATTTACCTCTACTCCAAAAACACAACATCCGGTGTTAACACAACATACTGTGCCTAGATAAGAAAACAGCCACAAGATAGCGCTCACTTTGTATCCAGTCAAGATTTTGGCAAAGACATTTTTGTGACACGCTAATCGATTAAGCCATTAGAGTTCAGTAACAAAGGAAAGTGTGGAAAAGCAACACTACTCAGGCCGCAGCATTCATGAATATCTTGCTGAACAAAAATTAATTGAAGGATCGACAAACTGACTGCTTAGACTTTAATCGTAGATCTCACTTTTAACCTAGTAATCAAATCAAACAATACAGTTAATAAAACTGATAAAGATGAATTTGTCGATATATAAAACCAGCTTACTACCAAAAAGCATGAGATCAACATCACAAAGCAGCAGCAAATTGAGTCACAGCTAACAGTTGCGTTCTTTAGCCCATTATGTTCTGATCCGCACGCGCTAACACGGCTGGCTTAATTCAGCCTTGATATGCTCAATCTTTAGGTTGACTCAAGTCGCCCTACGACATTAAAACAGCAGTTGGAATTGCAGTTATGTTAAATACCTTTCTCATCATACTGGCCGTGCTCGCATTGCTCAGTATTATTTTCGAAGAAGTGACCCACCTTAATAAAGCAAAAACCACCTTATTCTTTGGCTGTATTTCTTGGGTAGCGCTGTTTATGGCTGCTGGAGAACCGGCCCACGAGAAACTCGTTGCCCATCAACTCAATGAAAATTTGCTCGAAATTGCCACACTCTGGCTCTTTCTGATGTCGACCATGACCTTCGTCGCGTATTTGAACGCTAAAGGCATGATCCAAATCATGGTGCAAAAGCTGTTCCCGCAGAAAGTGTCGGTGCGCATGTTGATGATCCAAGTTGCCCTGTTTGCACTCGTGCTCTCGGCATTTTGTGATAACGTCACTGCGACGTTAGTGTCATTAGGTTTATTAACCACCTTTAAACTCGACAAACAAATGCGCCGCAGAATGGCAGTGTTGATTATCTTCGCAGTGAACTCAGGCGGTGTCGCTTTGATCACCGGCGATGTGACAACATTGATGATCTTCTTAGGCGGCCATGTGCATATGTCCGAACTGCTGATGTTGTTTATCCCATCGGCCGTGAGCGTGATTTTGTTGGCAACCCTGTTCTCACTCAAAGCCGAAGGCGTGGTAAGCACGACACCCATCAAACACACCTATCAAACCGTTGATGTCATGATTGCCCTCGTGTTCTTCTGCACTATTTTAATGACAATGTTACTGAACATATTGTTTGGTATCCCGCCAGTGCTGACCTTCCTAACGGGTCTGTCAATCATGTTCCTGATTGGCCACACCACGCGTAGCGATAAAGAAGAAATCAAAATCCTTGAGTATATTCGCCAAGTTGAATATGACACCCTGTTGTTCTTCTTAGGTATTTTACTGCTCGTGGGTATGCTTAAAGAAATCGGCACCTTAGACATGCTGACCGAAGCTTATACTATGTTTAATCCCAACATCTCTAACTTCGTCACAGGTATCGGCTCAGCCTTGATTGATAACGTGCCATTAACAGCGGCATTGTTAAAAGCAAGCCCGGTCCTGAATACTCCAGAATGGCTTGGCTTAACCTATAGCGTTGGCGTAGGTGGTTCACTGCTGATTATCGGTTCAGCATCGGGTATTGTGGCCATGAGTAAAGTAAAAGAGCTAACGTTTGTGAGTTATTTGAAATACGTTCCAGCACTTTTCCTTTGCTACAGCGTCGGTTACGCATTAACCCTATTCTTAGCCTACAGACTGTATAATTAAGTTGATATTCATTAAGATCAAAAAAGGCGCCTAGGCGCCTTTTTCATTTTTACTCTTTAGCTATGGCTAGCACAAATAACTGCAAGCATTGCTCATAGTGCCAGAGTCAATTTCGTATAACCTGGTTAGATTGCAGGTACTTTAAACTGAGTACCTTGAATATCTAACACTATGTCACGTGGACGAATGGAGATAATTTTCAGCTTACCCGCAATCATATCCCCTTCCTGTAACTCTGCACCGTCCACATTCAGCCACCTTTGGGTCGGATCGCTGGAATACACATGGGCGACAATATTAAATTCAGGCACTTGTAATTGCAGCCCAGCAGGTAGTTGACCGTATTTAGGGATATCATCCGCAGCCGTTTTAGGAATAGGATCTAATTTAGCTTCAGTGACATTTGTCTCCGCCGCATTGGTGTATTCCACATCCTTTAGCGCACTTTGAAAGGAAGCCACTAACTTATCTTCATCGCGACTTTTGTTGGTTTCTAAACCGACATCTTCCGCCGCAGCACTCACTTGCTGACGCAGCGCCTCAAGACTCGCAAGACCCGACTCGTTAGCATTAGCACCTAACATCATAGGTTGCTGTGTTTGCGTGTCCGCAGGCATAGAGGCAACTTCACGACTTGCCGCATCCACTTGGGCAGACGTTGCCATATAGTCCCCGTAGCTGGAATCACTATAGCTAGGGTCACTGTTTTGAGCAGCGTTGCTGTTAGTAACCTTGTAACTTTGAGCTGCATTGCTGTTCATATTCGCGCTAGAAGCTTGAGGCGAGTTTGCTACCGCCCCGCCCTGATATTGCGATGATGCAGTCAACTCAGGCAAAGTCTGTGCCCGAGGCAGCGCCACTTTTCCTGCGAGTCGAACACCTGCTGTAGCACTGCCCTCTGATTGCGGCTGAGTAACCGATTCTATCGAGGCAGTCTGAAGCGCATTTTTAGCCGCTGTCGAAACAGCTAATGAAGATGCAGTTTGTGGCAATACCTTTGTCACCGCCACATTGTGAGTTGAAGTTTGCTCGGTTGAAATATGACGAGTTTGGTCCCAAACACTTAATCCCCAAGCGACGCCAATTCCGGCGGCGACTGCGACAACAAGTAAAGACAGTTTGCCTATCGGCACGCCTGATTTACGTGGCTGAGGGTAATTCGCCCTTGGCGTGATCACAACATCGGGTAAAGGCGACTGTTGCTGTTGTTTATTGCGGGTCACGGCATCGAGTAAAATGGACATCAGCTGCGCGCCCCATTATCGGTTAAACGTGGACCTTGCTGACTTAAATACAAATTTAATCTCACTAATGTCTGATTTCCGGCAATACCATCGGCTTTTAAGCCATGCTGACTCTGGAAGCTTTTAAGATCATTTTCCAGTTGCACATCGAATTGATTGACCCTGCGAGCATTGCGATTATTCACGTGGGCCAAGGCATTCTCTAACCACTGCAGTTGACCTGGACTCGATTTTTGACTGATATCCATCATAGGCAAATTAGGGGCTTGCCATAAAATTTCGAAGGTGCCACTGAAATGTTGATTGAACCAAGCTCTATCGACCCAAAGTTGTTGTTCACCTAACTGCATCAGTAACTGCTCGCCATCCACCGCAATCACAGCACCATAAAAATCCTGTTGGTTGTCATCAACCAAATACACCACAGCCGGATAATTAAGCCGAGTCAGTGACATCCAGTTACCTTGCTGCTGATAACAAGACAATCCTTGCTCAACCGCCGATTGGCAAGCCGTCAAGCCTTTATAGGGCACTTTGCCCCACACGCTAAACAAACCAGCAAAAGCAGTATCGATATTGCGACTCTGATTAATCGCCTCGTTTAACAGACGTTGATTAGGATCGGGAATGGAAGTCTGACCGCTTGGTTGATTAGTCGGTTTTACTGACTTATCAGCGATGTCTTCCCCGCCCAAGGTTTGAGCATTTAATGACGCCACATTAGTTGGCACAGACTCAGAAACCAAATTGGACGCTGGCACCGTATTGACTGACTTATCAGTAAATAACCAATAAGACACACCAAACGCAACACATAACGCCGCAGCGGTTGCTGTCGGCCACAGATATCTATTTTGAGTAGGTTCTTCTTCACCTAATACTTCAGCCGCGGCTTGCCGCACCATATGATGATCTATGGGCACCCGCGATTGCGCATAGCCCGCCATCAGCGAGCGTTCACATAAGAGGTTAATTAATCGAGGGATGCCGCCACTGTACTTCTGCAACACCTTAACAGCCTTGCGGGTAAACAAAGGCTCAAATCGACCCGCGACTTGCAAACGATGCAACACATAGAGGGCGATTTCATCTTCATTTAGCGGTAATAAATGGTAGCGAGCGGTGATCCGCTGGGCTAACTGGCGCAGTTCTTGGCGCTTCAATAACAGCTGTAATTCTGGCTGACCGATTAAAATCACCTGCAATAACTTCTTAGTGTCCGTTTCAAGATTAGTCAGAAGACGCAGTTGCTCCAGCACCTCAGGACGTAAATGCTGCGCTTCATCGATGATGAGCACGGTATTACGGCCTTTGCTGTGATTATCCAATAAAAACCGACTCAAGTGATCGGTCAACTGCTTGAGTGTGGGATTATCTCCGTAGGCAATCTTAAGTTCATCGCAAAGCGTGGCGAGCAACTCGAGCTCTGTAAGCGATGGATTAAGGATAAATGCGGTGTCGGTATTATCGGGCAATTGCCCAAGTAAACAGCGAGATACCGTCGTTTTACCCGTGCCAACTTCCCCTGTTAGCAACACAAAGCCGCCCGTTTCCCCTAACCCGTAGGTTAAATGGGCCAACGCCTCTCTATGCCTATCACTCAAAAACAAATAATGGGGATTGGGTGCAATCGAAAAAGGGTTATCGCTGAGTCCGTAAAAGGCCTTGTACATACCACCAATCATCCTAATTTAAAAATAACGCCCCACGTTAAAGCGTCCCAATGTTATTGTCAAAATATCCGCAACATCAATGTGACACATCAGGACGCAAATATCTCGCGACGACTTTATCTATCACCTTAATGGGCATGATAAGCTATGTTTATGACACATTAGCCGAATCTTGCCTGTGAAAATATTTCTCGTTGGCGGTGCTGTGCGTGACAGCCTGCTCAATCTCCCTATCAAAGACAAAGATTACCTCGTCGTTGGTGCGACTCCAGAACAAATGTTGCAACTGGGATACCGCCAAGTTGGTAAAGATTTCCCAGTATTTCTGCATCCTAAAAACCAACAAGAATATGCGTTAGCCCGAACAGAACGAAAAATTGGACTAGGTTATGGTGGTTTTAGCTGCCATGCCAGTCCCGATGTGACTCTAGAACAAGACTTGTTACGCCGAGATCTGACCATCAATGCTATCGCCCAAGATGAAAAGGGCAACTTATACGATCCTTTTAATGGCATTGAGGATATTAACGCGCGCCTATTGCGCCATGTATCGGATGCTTTCGTTGAAGATCCACTTCGTGTATTGCGTGTCGCCCGTTTTGCCGCAAGGTTTCATGCCTTAGGATTTCACATTGCCGCAGAAACTCTGGCACTGATGCGCCAAATTAGCGCAAGCGATGAACTTAACGCGTTAACAGCGGAGCGAGTCTGGCAAGAAGTCGATAAAAGTTTAGGTGGACCTCACCCAGAGATCTTTTTTGAGGTTCTGCACCAATGTGGCGCCCTTGAAGTGCTCTTTCCCGAGATATTTGCCTTATTTGGCATCCCTCAACCTGAGAAATGGCATCCTGAAATAGATACAGGCGTGCATACATTAATGGTCCTCGCCCAAGCTGCGCTTCTGACAGAGGACAAAAGCGTTCGGTTTGCCGCTCTCGTACATGATTTAGGAAAAGCCCTCAGCCCAAAAGAGCATTTACCTAAACATCACGGTCACGGCCAAAAGGGCTTGCCACTGATAAAAGCACTCTGTGCACGTTTACGAGTGCCGAACGAAACGCGCGATCTGGCGTTACTGGTCAGTGACCAACATCAGAACGTCCATCAGGCCTTCGAGCTTAGAGCCGAAACTATCGTAAAAATATTCGATAAAGCTGACTTTTGGCGTAAGCCAGAGCGCTTAACACAACTTATATTAACTTGCACCGCCGATATGCGCGGCCGCACAGGATTTGAAAACACTACTTATCCTCAAGGCGAGTATTTATCTCAATGCTTCCTTGCCGCCAATAATGTCGATATCGCCGCTATCATTGCCGCAGGTTTCCAAGGCGCAGAGATAAAGCAGGCATTAAATTTACGGCGAATTGAAGCCATCAGTCAGTTTAAGCAAAAAGTGCAAACTACACTGGGGAAGGATGGACGATAATTTGTAAAGACTTTGTAAGTGCCGCATCACTTTATAGTGAAAAATAGCCTTCTTTACGATTAGAAATGGCGATATAACATATAAAAAAAGCTTTTAAAAAAAATTTATATGCCTATAGTGGTTAAACACATTAATATTCGTAGCAAATTAAAATAGCTATGTCATAATTAGGTAGTTTCGCTTACAAAGTAACGAAACATTCAAATCCAACCTATTTTAAGGGATTTTTTACAATGAACAAAAAAGTACTGATGATTGCTGGTTTAGCAATGACTGCCCTACTAGGTGGTTGCGCGAACACTACTGCTCTGGAAGAAAGCGTTGCAACTCTGGGCAACAAAGTTGATCAATTGTCAGCTGATGTTGGTTCTCTGAAATCAGAGCAAAGCAAACTGTCTGCAGACGTTAAAGATGCAAAAGCAGCATCTATGGACGCACAAGCAGAAGCTAAACGCGCAAACGACCGTTTAGACAACGTTGCTTCTCGTTACAAGAAGTAATGAAAGGTAATTTAGCTTACTATTTAGTAAGTTAAGACAAAAGGCTTAAGAAAGATGAAAGCGATAAGCGCATCAATCTAAGCCTTTTTTTATACCTGTCATTCAATACATTATTGTCAGCCCACTAATACAAAAGCGCTAAATTGACTTTAAATTTCCAAACGCATCTTTAAAGCCTACCCCCAATCCCCTTAAAAAAGTTAACTTTCGTATGCGCCTTTATAAACGGATCCCATTCATCTTTTAATTAAAACCTTCGCTATTAATCTAAGCTTCTCATTAAAACTTTTAAGCATTCTTAAAGGTCAGTCTCGCTTATCTTAAAAAATGTTTTTTATAAAAGAATAATATGGATCTTCTAAAGAAAAACTATTGACAAAAATCGAGGCTACATGGGAAACAAAGGCAATAAGAAAGTTGTATTTGTCACAGAACAAATAGGCCTAAAGTTAAAAATAATGACACCTTCGGCCCATCCAACATAAAAACAACATAAAACGTCAAACAGAATCATAGACTTGAGTAAAACGGCCTTATTAGACATCTCAAAACCATCGAGCCAAGCCTATGAATTGGTTTAAAATTAACCGCATCAACTGCAGGTTTTAACCTATAGCAACTCACTTACACGTTTATGTGCTAAGACTAATACATACTCAATTTCCAGCGACTCAAAATGATTAGCTTGAATATCGTGCTTCATCTTGTCATTTGCCCGCCATGCATAAGGTGCCATATCCAATAGCGTTAATGCCTGTTCACCAGTAACAGATAAGGTAAAGCTCAATGTCTGAGTCTCCTTTACCGATAATGCTGAGGGTAAATTCACTTTGAAAGGTTTTTCTACTAAGTCAGAATAAATGTATTCCCTGAGTTGCCATAGGTGTCGTGGCCCAGGCATAACCAGTAACATGGTCCCATCGTCTTTCAATATCCTGATAGACTCTTTTCCCTTTAACGGCCGATCAATAACAGTAATAAAATCCACACAATTATCGGCAAAGGGTAATTTTTTAGAGGAGCTTAAACACAAGATCCCAGGAGTCTGCGCCTTCGCGGCAGCAAAAATGGCATTTTCTGCGTCCGCTACGCCCACGTACTGGACGTTTAGCGGATTTTCGACCTCAGCCAGCTTGGAAGCTAAAGCACGCAAGAAGAAGCCCTCAGCGCATTCATAATCCAATAAACAAGCATCAGGCGTAATAGATCCAGTGATTATCTCAGCCAGTTTATCGATCAAAGGCGAAAATATGCCTGATTCGAGTAGAAAACGCTTAGCTCTAACTTGCTCGCGCGAATCACCAGTCGGCTTTTGGCGTTGTGGTTTAGTAAAAACCCAATAGCCTTGCTCATTTCGATCGAAGTGATGCTTATTGACACAATAAAAACCTTGGGAGGCTTTGTGTTGTTTTAACACAAGTCCGCAGGTTGGACACTGATATTCGAGACCCATATAAAGCTCCAAAAATAAGTTAAGCTTCAGAAAATGAGGAAGCTCCAAAAACAAAAATCGGGTACATGACCCGATTCTATTATTTATTATCTCACTATGATGACCAAACTCGCGTGGCTAGAAGAAGATAAATCCACACAAGACTGCACCCAGTGCTAAACGATAGATTACAAATGGGGTCATTCCCATGCGGCTGATGATTTTTAAGAAGTAATGAATACAGGCATAAGCTGCAACAAACGAAATCAGAGTTCCTAGGATTAACGCTTGATAATCAATCGGAAGTTCACTTTTCGCCAGATCTTTACCCACTAAAATCGCCGCCCCTAAACTCACAGGCACTGACATTAAGAATGAAAAGCGGGCCGCTGCATCACGACTTAAGCCTAACATTAGCGCCGCTGTCATAGTGGCCCCAGAGCGCGAAGTCCCTGGGATCAAGGCCAATGCCTGCGCGAAACCAATTAACAAGGCTTTACGCCAGCCCGTCTGATAAACCGTTAAATCGCGACGCGACATCTTATCGGCCCACCACAACAACAAACCAAATACAACGGTAGTGACCGCGATGACCTCAGCATTACGTAGGTGAGTCGCGATAAAATCCTTTGCCAGAAAACCAAAAAACACCGCTGGCAAGGTCGCCAGAATAATCCACCACGCCAGCTTGCTGTCTTCGGATTGCTGACCTTTGAAAATGCTCGCAATCCAAGCATTAAACATAGTCCATAACTCGTGTCTGAAATAAATTACCACAGCAAATAACGAACCGGTATTCACCGCCACATCGAAGGATAAACCTTGATCTTCCCAGCCTAAAAGCTGTGCGGGTAAAATTAAGTGGGCAGAACTAGAAATAGGTAAAAACTCGGTTAGCCCTTGAATAAGCGCTAAAATAATGACCTGAAACGTATCCATGACAATCCTATCAATAAATTAAAACGTCAGCCCTGAGGGCCATTCAAACGTCACAGGCCAAAGTCGCTGTGAATCTTTGTCATATTCTTGCCACAAACGTGCATAGCTTTTGTCTACCACGGGATG
Organism: Shewanella hafniensis; assembly: GCF_019655335.1. Classification (GTDB taxonomy): domain Bacteria; phylum Pseudomonadota; class Gammaproteobacteria; order Enterobacterales; family Shewanellaceae; genus Shewanella; species Shewanella hafniensis. The sequence goes on along the minus strand of NZ_BPFD01000070.1, from coordinate 9,603 downwards.
AATCAATTCCGGCGCTAACTCGGCTAATGGCCATAACACAAAGGCATTATTGACTATCTCAGCACGGGGCAGCACAACAGGTGTTTGGCATACTACATGGTCATAAAGCAGCAGATCTAAATCTAAGGTTCTTGGGCTAAATTTCTTCGCCCCGGCAAGCCGGCCGTGATTCTGCTCGATTTGCTTAAACTGTGCAACTACCGCCGCTATATTAAGATCCGTTTCAGCGCTAGCAACCATATTCAAAAAGTTAGTGCCACTGAAACCTACCGCTTCACTTTCATACATAGAAGAAAGGCGCAGTGGTCCGAAACACGCTCGCAGCGATGTTAATCCCGCTTGCAGATGTTGTTTAGGCTCGATATTGCTACCCAGACTGATATAAATACGTGCCATGCTAATGTCCGATTTATCTGAAGATAAACACTGTTTCTCAATCAACAGCGCAGTTGATCAACTACTAATCTAACGTGAACGTTCAATCTCAACGCCAACCGAAGCTGCCGTTGCGACTGCTCCCAGCTTCATCACCACAACTTTCACCCAAGTCACATTAAATTCTTGAAGTAGGCAATCGGCCACGCGCTCGGCAACCGTTTCGATTAACTCGATTGGATGCTCAGTAACAAGTTGGGTTAATCGATTGGAAACTGTCTCATAGCACAGCGCATATTGATAATCGTCTGTCGCAGCGGCGGGTTTGTTATCCCACGCCATGTCTAAATCTAATAACAGGCTCTGCTGGATTTTCTTTTCCCACTCATAGACACCAATCACAGTATCAATGCGTAATTGCCGTATAAGTACCTTATCCATGCTTTCTCCAACTAACGACTATGAGGTCTGATAAGCTAAAAGTGATCCTAGCTGTATAATCCGCAATCTTCTGACAGATAACTAATTTACTTTCTACTCGAGCCAATCCACAGTAGGATAACGCCCTAAAAGGATTTGCTCATTCAGAGAATATCTCAGCCCTAACTAGGCGAGTTATCGCACAAACCTATAGCGGGATTGGCAACTGGGTCAGCTTTTTAAATTGTTGCGCGATAATACCTTAAGACGCGTAAGGAAACCAATGTGAGTCCATTAACACAGACACTTTTGATGATTTTGGCCGCCTACTTAGCGGGTTCAATCTCAAGTGCCGTGCTGGTTTGTAGGATGAGAGGTCTACCCGATCCAAGATTGCAAGGTTCAGGCAATCCAGGCGCCACCAATGTACTAAGAATTGGCGGCGCGAGTTCGGCTGCCATGGTGTTGTTTTTCGACATGCTCAAAGGTGCCGTGCCTTCTTATTTAGCTTATCTCATGGGCATAGATGCAGTGTCACTCGGGCTTATCGCCATCGCCGCATGCCTTGGACATATTTATCCGGTATTTTTTGGCTTTAAAGGCGGCAAAGGCGTTGCTACCGCCTTTGGCGCCATGGCTCCCATTGGCGATGATTTAGCGATTTGCTTAATGGCATCTTGGGTTATCTTGCTGTTAATTAGCCGCTACTCGTCCCTTGCCGCGATTCTTACCGCCTTACTTGCGCCCCTTTATACTTGGTGGCTAGACGACAGATTCACTATTCCAGTTGCCATGTTGTCGACGCTTATCATTATTCGCCATAAAGACAATATTCAGCGCTTACTCAAGGGAGAAGAGTCCAAAGTGTCACGCAAGAAGCGCCCTAAAAAATCCTAAGATAACATTACACCCAATAAAATTACCCTAATAAAAAACTGCGCTAAAAGCGCAGTTTTTTTATTTCAGCATAAACCTATCGGCATGAACAAGCTGTTAAGCCCAGCTGACTTAAGCCACAGGTGGCAAGGTATCTAACGGCCATCGAGGTTGACCTTTTACCGCTAAATCTTCGTGCTGCCCCGCCTTTAAACGCTGCAATCCAGCAAAGGCAATCATGGCGCCGTTATCAGTACAGAACTCACCGCGAGGATAAAATACTTTTCCACCTAGAGAGCCCATCATTTCAGCCAAGGTTTCTCTTAAGCGCGTATTTGCACTCACGCCACCGGCAATCACTAAGCGGTTATAGCCAGTTTGCTTCAGTGCGCGGCGACATTTAATTGCTAGCGTATCGACCACGGCTTCTTCAAAGGCACGGGCAATATTGGCGCGCGTTTGCTCATCGTCAGGTTCAGCAGCAATAGTATTAGCGGTAAAGGTTTTTAAACCCGAAAAGCTAAAATCGAGTCCGGGTCTGTCGGTCATAGGTCGCGGGAATTTATACCCTGCAGGTAAACCTTTAGCAGCAAGCTTTGCTAAACGCGGACCACCGGGATAATCCAGCCCCATCAACTTGGCCGTTTTATCAAACGCTTCGCCCGCGGCATCGTCAACCGACTCGCCTAATACTTCATAGCGGCCAATCCCATCGACTTTAACCAACATAGAATGGCCACCAGAGACTAATAAGGCCACAAAGGGGAACTCAGGCGCGTCATCTTCGAGCATAGGCGCCAGTAGATGTCCTTCCATATGATGCACACCGATAGCAGGCTTGTCCCAAGCAAACGCCAGTGACCGCCCTACACAGGCGCCAACAAGCAAAGCACCAATTAAACCTGGGCCCTTGGTGTAGGCAATCCCGTCGAGATCAGCCATTTCAGTATTTGCATCTTTCAGCGCTTGACGAATAAGCGGCACAATTTTGCGCACATGGTCACGTGATGCCAGTTCAGGCACCACACCACCATAGTCAGCATGCAGCTTAACCTGACTGTATAAAGTGTGCGATAATAAGCCCAGCTCATCGTCATAGACGGCGATACCTGTCTCGTCACAGGATGTTTCAATACCTAGAACCCGCATGGTGTCTCATCAATTGCTAACTAAAAGGGCGCTAATTCTACCTGCAAGTGCTCAATTACTCCAGCCGCACAAGCCATATTGAGTACACTATAGGACTGAGCTCAGTTTTAGGGCTTTACAAGCCTAGGTGTCTCGGTATAAAATTCCGCACCATTTTAAATAGACTTGGTTCGAGCAATTGAACCAGAACAACCTACACCTAAGGGGTGATGGCGTATGCCAATTATTAAAGTACGTGAAAACGAACCATTCGACGTAGCTCTGCGTCGTTTCAAGCGCTCTTGTGAAAAAGCTGGTATTTTAGCCGACGTGCGTGCTCGTGAATTCTACGAGAAGCCAACTACTGCACGTAAGCGCGCAAAAGCAGCTGCAGTTAAACGTTTAGCTAAGAAGCTTTCTCGCGAAAACGCACGTCGCGTACGTTTATATTAATCTCATATGAGCCTAATTGATCAGCTAAAAGACCACATGAAGCAGGCCATGATCGCCAAAGAGAAGGCGCGCTTGAGCACTATTCGTATGGCATTAGCCGCCATCAAACAGATTGAAGTGGATACCCGCGAATCTCTGACTGATGAACAGGTTATAGCGGTCTTAACCAAAATGGTGAAACAACGTCGTGACTCGATTGCTCAGTTTGAAGCAGCGGGTCGTAACGAGTTGGCCGACGTGGAAGCAGCAGAGATTCAAGTTATTGAAGCTTTCCTGCCTACCCCTCTTACAGAGGCGGAAGTCGCGGCGCTCATCGATGCAACTATTGTAGAAGTAGGTGCATCCGCCATGGCGGATATGGGCAAAGTAATGGGAGCATTGAAATCTAAAGTGCAAGGACGTGCAGACATGGGCGCTATAGGCGCTATGATCCGTGCAAAATTGCAATAATTAGCGTTTCACTGTATGAACAAGCCGTGCCTATGCGCGGCTTGTTTGTTTAAATTCGCGCAAGGCGGGATTTTAAGCACTCAATGGCAATACCTCGTGATTTTATCAATGAGCTAATCGCTCGCACTGACATAGTCGAACTTATCGATCGTAAGGTGCCCTTGAAAAAGGCGGGTAAGAACTACTCGGCCTGTTGTCCTTTTCATAGCGAAAAATCACCTTCGTTTACCGTCAGCCGTGATAAACAGTTCTATCATTGCTTTGGCTGCGGTGCTCACGGCAACGCCATCGATTTTGTGATGGAGTATGACCGACTCGATTTTATTGATGCCATTGAAGATTTGGCGGGCCAGCTTGGATTAGAGGTTCCCAGAGAACAAGGCACAGGCAAGCGACATGATGACGGTTTAAGTCGTGACTTATACCAACTCATGGAAGAAGCGAGCCTTTACTTTCAAAACCAACTTAGACAACACCAAGATAAACAAAAAGTTATCGATTATCTTGCCTATCGCGGTTTATCCGATGATGTAGTCGAACATTTTGGTATTGGCTTTGCGCCAGACGGTTGGGACGGCTTATTGGGCCGCTATCGTCAGAATCAGGATGCGCAGGATAAATTACTCACTGCGGGTATGTTAATTAGTAACGACAGTGGTAAACGTTACGACAGATTTCGTGACCGCCTGATGTTTCCTATCCGCGACAGGCGCGGACGAGTCATTGGTTTTGGCGGCAGAGTTTTAGGTGATGGCACACCCAAATACTTGAATTCTCCAGAAACGCCCATATTTCATAAGGGCAATGAGCTTTATGGTCTTTATGAACTAAAACAACGCCATCGCGATCCGGACAAAGTGCTGATCGTTGAAGGCTATATGGATGTGGTGGCGTTGGCGCAATTTGGTGTCGATTATGCCGTCGCGTCATTAGGCACTTCGACTACAGCGGAGCAATTTCAGCTTTTGCTGCGCAGCGCTAAAGAAGTGGTTTGCTGTTACGACGGTGACAGAGCGGGTACTGAAGCGGCTTGGCGCGCCTTAGAAACGGCATTGCCATTATTAAAGCCAGGCGATCAAGTGCGATTTATGTTCCTGCCTCAGGCCGAAGATCCTGATTCTATGGTACGTAAAATTGGTAAAAATGCATTTGAAACCTTAATGGATTCAGCCATAGCACTACCCGAGTTTCTGTTTGATACATTAGCGACAAAATACGGTACAGATAAAGGCAACTTAGCGAAACAAGCTTTTATCTTAATTGAAAAAATTCAAGATACTGTGCTGCAAAACTTACTGCTTGAGAACTTAGCTCACAAGTTAGGAATGAACAGCTCAGAAGATATGAAAAAGAAGCTAGGCTTTAGCGTGAAACAAGCTAAACCAATGGCAAATAATGGATTAAAAGGACGCGGTACACCCTTGCGACTCGCCATCGCATTGCTAGTACAACATCCTAAACTGGGTATGGGTTTACCCCCACAACCCGCACTCGCCCACTTACAGATGCCAGGCATAGAATTGCTGCCACTGTTATTGGAGATGACTCGAGAGCAAACGTTAAACAGCGCACAACTACTTGAACAATTCAGAGAACACCCTTATAGCGGCACTCTGCATAAATTGGCCCAATGGGACCATCAAGTGGCGGATGAAAACTTGCTCGAAAAGTTTAAACAAACCCTGGTTTGGTTGAACAATCAATATATTGAACAACGATATCAGGAATTGAGTCTAAAACAGACTCATACTAAAGAAGAGAAGATGCAGCTCTCGAAGCTGATCTCAGTCATGAAAGGGTTGAACTGAGGCAAAAATGTCCTCATTCACTGTCCCAGTGACTAGCACAGACATGTGCACACGGCTATAATTGACGATTTGCGCGGCACTTAGCTTATGCTAAGTGTCCGTCGTTGTAACAGTTTCCCAACTTGGATGATATCTATGGATCATACTCCGCAGTCGCAACTTAAGCTGTTGCTTGCCAAAGGTAAAGAGCAAGGTTACTTAACCTATGCAGAAGTGAACGATCACTTACCTGCAGACATGGTCGATTCTGACCAGATCGAAGATATTATCCAGATGACAAATGACATGGGTATCCGGGTATTCGAAGAAGCCCCAGATGCCGATGACATGATGATGTCGGAAGACAACACAGACGAAGATGCCGCTGAAGAAGCCGCTGCCGCACTCGCAACAGTAGAAAGCGAACTTGGCCGCACAACCGATCCCGTGCGCATGTACATGCGTGAAATGGGTACCGTTGAGCTTCTGACCCGCGAAGGCGAAATTGTTATCGCCAAACGCATCGAAGAAGGCATCAACACAGTTCAAAGTTCTGTCGCCGAGTACCCGCAAGCGATCGCGATGATCCTTGAGCAATTCGACCAATTTGAAGCCGACGAACTGCGCCTATCTGATATTATCTCTGGATTTGTTAACCCGGACGAAGAAGACGTCGCACCGACAGCAACTCACATCGGCTCAGAATTATCTGAAGAAGAGCTGGACGATGAAGATGACGAAGATGATGACGAAGACAGTGAAGATGAAGAAGAAGGCAACAAAGGGCCTGATCCTGAAGAAGCACGCGAAAGATTCGCTCAACTGAGAACCGCCTACGAAAGTGCACTGAAAATTATCGAAGCTAAGGGCCGTGAACACCCAGAATCGGTAAAAGCACTATTCGAAATTGGTGAAATCTTCAAAGAATTCCGCTTAGTACCTAAACAGTTTGACCGTTTAGTAAAAAGCATGCGCACTATGATGGATCGCGTACGTGTTCAAGAACGTTTAGTGTTAAAACTATGCGTGGAACAAGCCAAAATGCCGAAGAAAAATTTTGTTAAATTCTTCACTGGCAACGAAACCAACCTCGATTGGTTCAACACTGAAAAAGCCTCAACTAAACCTTATGCCGAAGGCCTAAGAATGGTTGAAGACGACGTGATCCGTTGTCGTACTAAGCTTGCAGCAGTTGAAGAAGAAACCGGCTTAGCGATTTCAGCCATTAAAGACATCAACCGTCGTATGTCAATCGGTGAAGCTAAAGCCCGCCGTGCGAAGAAAGAAATGGTTGAAGCAAACTTACGTCTGGTAATTTCTATCGCGAAGAAATACACCAACCGTGGTCTGCAATTCTTGGACTTAATCCAAGAAGGTAACATTGGCTTGATGAAGGCCGTGGATAAATTCGAATACCGTCGTGGTTACAAGTTCTCGACCTATGCAACTTGGTGGATCCGTCAGGCGATTACTCGTTCTATTGCCGACCAAGCGCGTACCATTCGAATTCCAGTACACATGATCGAAACGATCAACAAGCTGAACCGTATATCTCGCCAAATGCTACAGGAAATGGGCCGCGAGCCTTCACCTGAAGAACTGGCTGAGCGAATGATGATGCCGGAAGATAAGATCCGTAAGGTACTGAAAATCGCCAAAGAACCTATCTCCATGGAAACTCCAATCGGTGACGATGAAGATTCGCATTTAGGTGATTTTATCGAGGATACGACCCTCGAACTACCACTAGACTCAGCGACCAGCGAAAGCTTGAAAAACGCCACACACGAAGTGTTAGCAGGTCTAACCGCTCGTGAAGCGAAAGTACTGCGTATGCGTTTTGGTATCGATATGAACACTGACCACACTCTTGAAGAAGTGGGTAAGCAGTTCGACGTAACCCGTGAACGTATTCGTCAGATTGAAGCCAAGGCACTGCGCAAACTGCGTCACCCTTCACGCTCAGAAATCTTAAAATCATTCCTAGATGAATAGGCCGTTAACAGCCTAAAGTCAGCTAAGTAAGATTTGAAGCCCTGCCTATGCAGGGCTTTTTATTGTCTCTCATACGCTAATATCGACATCAGCACAGTATCGAAGCCCTAAATTTAGGCGACGATTACATTTAAGTTGATTAACAGATAACCAATTGAATCAGTTGTGTGTATTTCAAGCCAAAACACGGGTGACAAGCGTAAGTAAGCTTAGTATACTTCCACCCGCTTCAGGTAATGACGATTACCTTAAGTCGGCCCCTTAGCTCAGTTGGTTAGAGCACACGACTCATAATCGTTAGGTCCACGGTTCAAGTCCGTGAGGGGCCACCACCCAATACAACGAAGAAGCCCATTGATTCAATGGGCTTTTTTGTATCTAAAGCACACCCATTCTCACCTTCGAAATACCTGAACCTAGGAACGATCGCACCTATATCGCACAAACTGCATGCAACCCCATGCAAAAGGGTGCAAAACATCAGTCTAACCAAACTTCAAGGCAATTCAAGCTACAAATTTATTCTACCTAAAATGGAACACGCATTAGGTCGTGTCAGCATCTTAGAATGATAAAAGTTAGGGAGTTAATAGAGTGCAAAAAAACGAAGCTGAAGATGACCCGAAAAGAGTAAAGCGACGCTCTAACGCGTCGCTTAAGATGAAAGTATCAATCTTGACGAGTCCAGTGTTCAACTCGTCCAATTACAGCATTTTTTAATAATGCTTACTTACCTGATAAAGCGTATGCAACTTATAGAAGTTCAATGGGCCTGAGAGAAAAGAAATAAAGGATTAGGCCCAATATCAACATGCTATAAGCCAATACCCGTCAGCCAACATTTAGGTTTTTTTTCCTTTATCAGCCGCCCCTCCATAGAGTCTTCAACTACCATTTCTACATGTTGACTATTATCTGTCCTCTCATTCCCCCCCGTATTTCCCCACATCACGGTTCCAAGATTTTGCTTTTTGGTCGAGGACTTCGATTCTGACTCAAGTGCATATTGCTTTGCTGAAGAAATAAAATTTTCAATATCCTCGGCCGTGTAGCGTACAAGACTACCAATCTTAATAAAGCTTGGTGCATGCCCCAGCTCAATTGCAGTTGAGCCCTTAGCTCGACTCTTCTGTAATGCGCTAACTGACATAGACAACCTCATCGCGGTTTGTTTTTCGGTGTATAGCCTTACATCTGACATCAAATAACTCCTAGTGGGTAGACCCGCGAAGAATATCTGGTGCGTAAAAAAAACAAAAAAAACGATTATGTTTGGTCTAGAAATCTTGTGCACACTCCTCATTAATTTTTTTATGCATAATCGAAATTTCTGCCTTTTGAAATAAATTTGCATGCTATTGCCATCTTAAACAACAAAAGGCAAAACAAATGAAACTCTACCAACTTATGTGGGATCTTCTACTTCATACATTCAACCTGATTATTGTGGGAGCGCCAAACGACGATGTCATTCAACAGTTTCACAAAACCTTCAATGTCAGCGGGAGCGGAAATGAGCCGCAGAACAAAGACCTTAAATTGATCCAGGTTGTTCACGAATGGCACTCAGGTAAACGAAAATATCTGACCGTTTCAGTGAAAGATATACCTAACTTTTACATTCGGATTTTAGATATCAAAAACTTCCAAAATAACGATACTAACGAGCTAGTCCCCAACAGCCTAGCAGCCATGAGTTTTTATAGCAGAGTGAGAGAAAGCAGCACGGGGAAATTGAAAACAAGGAAAATTTGCGACCTTACGCCAAAACAAGATTTGGATAACGTTATTTCAGCTCATCTACTTAAACTCGCCAAACCTCAATTCCACTTGACCTCCACAAATCTCCTAACGCTTGATGAGTATCTGAAAGAATATGAAGTGGTTTTGATATCAAAAAACCCAAAAACAGCGCGAAATAAAATCAATATCATCCGTTATCACTTCAAACAATTCCTAGCATATCCTATTGATAAAATAGACTTAAAATTACTAATTCTCTGGAAGGAAAGCCATATCAGAAAGCTAACAACAAAACAGAAACAACAAAGTGAATGTCCATATGATTTGGCAGAATCAACACTTAAAGGCGCAATTTCATCACTCAGAGCAGCTTTAC
>NZ_BPFD01000069.1 GCF_019655335.1 Shewanella hafniensis | reverse complement strand
TCACTAACGTCTGAATGATTTTATATTTAGATAGTACAACCAGTTTAAATAAACATTAAATACAATACGTTAACTAATAGGTATTTAATAGGCAGCAACAAAAACGCCTAGATTTTCATCTAGGCGCATGATCAACATCCATCATCTGGTACAAATGTGCGCTGAAAGTTTAGCGGCGCCAACCTTCAATTTGAGTTTCATACCGTTCAATCTGCGCAGCGTGGGAAAAGGTCAAGCCAATCGCATCTAAACCATTGAGTAACTTATGTCTCGCCGACTCAGCCAGGGTAAAACTAAACTCGGCACCTGACGGTGAAATCACTTTACAGCTGGTGAGATCAACCGTGATTTGCGCGCCTTCTTCTGCGGCCACTTCATCCATTAATTGGCGCACCTGCGCGTGAGTTAACGCCACAGGTAATAGGCCGTTATTGATTGAGTTACCATAAAAAATGTCGGCAAAACTCGGCGCAATAATCGCACGTAGGCCAAAGTCCGCCAGCGCCCAAGGCGCATGTTCGCGGCTTGAACCACAACCAAAGTTTTCCTGCGCCAACAGAATCGACGCGCCTTTATAGCGGCTTTGATTCAATGAAAACTCAGGATTTGGCACATCGCCCGCATCATCTAAATAACGCCAGTCGTGGAATAAGTGCACGCCAAAACCATCGCGCGTCACCTTAGACAAAAACTGTTTCGGAATGATCTGATCCGTATCGATATTGGTGCTGTCTATCATGACCGCAAGCCCGCTATGGGTTGTAAAAGGTTGCATTAACTTCTCCTCTTGGGTTTACGGTAATTAGTAAGGTTTACGAATATCGACAAAATGCCCTGCCACCGCAGCAGCTGCGGCCATTGCAGGACTCACCAAATGGGTACGACTGCCGCGGCCTTGGCGACCTTCGAAGTTACGGTTACTGGTCGAGGCGCAGCGATCGCCCGCTTCTAATCTGTCGTCATTCATCGCTAAACACATAGAACAGCCCGGTAAACGCCACTCAAACCCCGCTTCGATAAAGATTTTATCTAAGCCCTCGGCTTCAGCTTGGGCTTTCACTTGGCCAGAACCTGGAACGACAATGGCGGTGACGCCACTCGCGACTTTACGGCCTTTGGCATGTACGGCGGCGCTGCGTAAATCTTCAATCCGCGAGTTAGTACAAGAACCGATAAACACCTTGTTGATACTGATGTCTGTCATCGGTGTGCCCGCACTCAGGCCAATGTATTCTAAAGCCTTTTCCATACTAGCTCGGGTGCTTGGGTTGGCTTCATCAATAGGATTAGGCACTTTGCCATCAATCGCAACGACTTGTCCTGGGTTAGTGCCCCATGTCAATTGCGGCGCAATGTCGGCGGCATCTAACTCAACGACAGCATCAAACACTGCGCCGTCATCGGTTTTAATGCTTTTCCAGTAAGCGACAGCCTCTGCCCAATCTTCACCCTTTGGTGCAAACTCGCGGCCTGCTAAATAGTCAAAGGTGGTTTGATCTGGCGCGACCATGCCCGCCTTAGCGCCCATCTCAATCGCCATGTTGCACACTGTCATGCGCCCTTCCATCGACAGGGCTTCAATCGCCTCGCCACAGAACTCCACCACGTAGCCCGTACCACCATCCATGCCGATTTTGCCAATGATAGCGAGGACGATATCTTTGGCGGTCACGCCATCGGTGACATGACCACGCACTTCAATCTTCATGGTTTTCGCTTTTAACTGGCGCAGGGTTTGCGTTGCTAACACGTGCTCAACTTCAGATGTACCAATCCCAAACGCCAATGCCCCAAAGGCACCATGGGTCGCGGTATGGGAATCGCCACACACAATCACAGTACCGGGCAAGGTAATGCCAAGTTCGGGCCCCATCACATGCACAATCCCTTGATTAGGATGATGAATGTCGTATAAACGCACACCAAAGTCTTTACAGTTTTGCGCTAGGGTTTCTACCTGAGTGCGCGCCATCGGACTTAAGGCATCTAAGCTGGCGCTACGGGTCGAAGTGTTGTGATCCATAGTGGCAAAGGTTTTTTCCGGTGCACGCAGTTTGCGACCCGCCACCTTCAAACCGCTGAATGCTTGAGGTGACGTCACTTCATGGACTAAATGTCTGTCGACATAAATGATCGGCGCCTCACCCTCGGGAGCTGCAACGATATGTGCATCCCATACTTTTTGGTACAAGGTCTTTGCGTTCGTCATTACACACCTGCCTTTATTGCATTGGCGATAAAGTCGCCCATCTCGCGAGTGGATTTCGCTTGGCTACGCTTGTCGCTGCTCAATAGCTCGCCGGTTAAATAGCCAGAATTTAACGCTTTGCTTACGGCACGCTCAATCGCACAGGCGGCTTCTTCTTGCTTTAAACTGTGGCGCAACATTAATGCCGCCGACAGAATTTGGGCGATAGGATTTGCAATGCCTTTGCCCGCGATATCCGGCGCACTGCCACCCGCGGGTTCGAACAAACCAAAGCCAGTGCTGTTCATGCTCGCCGATGACAACAAGCCCATAGAGCCCGTTAACATGGCGATTTCATCGGATAAAATGTCACCGAACAGGTTAGAACATAGCATCACATCGAACTCATCGGGACGACGTAGCAACTGCATGGTCGCATTATCGATATAGATGTGTTCAAGCTCGACATCGGGGAAATCTACCGCGACTTCTTCAACCACTTGGCGCCATAACACTGAACAGGCGAGCACATTGGCTTTATCCACTGAGGTGACTTTTTTGCGACGACCACGGGCCGCTTCAAAGGCGATACGGGCGATACGGCTAATTTCGCGGCGGCTATAACGCATGGTATCGAAGGCTTCTTCATTTTCGCCTTCGCCTTGACGGCCCTTCGGCTTACCAAAATAAATGCCGCCGGTTAACTCGCGCACACATAAAACATCAAAGCCACGGGCGGAAATATCGCTACGCAGCGGCGACATATGTTCTAAGCCATCATGCAATTTGGCTGGCCGCAGATTACAGAACAGTTCGAAATGTCCACGCAGAGGCAATAGTGCGCCGCGCTCAGGTTGTTCATTTGGCGGCAGTTTTTCCCACTTAGGACCGCCGACTGAACCGAATAGAATCGCATCAGCCGCTTCACACCCTTTTAGCGTGGCATCGGGTAGCGGGCAACCGTGGTTATCGATGGCAATACCGCCGACATCGTATTGCGTATATTCGATAGTTAAATCGAATCGCGCTTCCACTTCACGCAACACTTTACGCGCCTCTGCCATCACTTCTGGGCCGATCCCGTCCCCTGCTAATACTGCTACTTGATAACTCATACGCCAGCCAACTCCTTTAAATGTGAATGCTTTATGCTCGACCTTGCTACTCTTTGGATGCTTTTAGCGACTAAACGCCGCCTAGCTCTCGATTCTTTTGCATGCTTTGTTTGTAATCGGCGACCTTGTCTGCGCGGCACGTTAAGTTCATCACATGCACTAAAGCGCGTGCCGAAGCTTCAACCACATCGGTCGCTAAACCAACGCCGTGGAAGTTTTGCTCATGGTAAACGGCGGTAATGTCCACTTGACCTAAGGCGTTTTGGCCCACACCCTTAGCACCTAACTTGTAGCTGATGATGTCGATACGACGATCAGTAGCACGAGCAATGGCGTTATAGGCGGCATCGACGGGACCATTACCGGTTGCGGCTTCGGTTTTAACTTCGCCGCCCACTTCGATACGAACGGTTGCGGTAGCAACGCCTTCGGTAGAGTCAGACTGCACCACTAATTGCTGCAATTGATAGTGATTATCTTCTTCGGCCTGCGCTTCCATAAAGGCCAAGGCTTCTAAATCATAATCAAATACTTGGCCTTTTTTATCTGCCAATTTCAGAAACTCTTCATACAGAGTATCCATATTGTAATCGTGCTCGCTATAGCCCATTTCTTCCATGCGATGCTTGATCACATGGCGACCAGAGCGCGAAGTCATATTCAAATTGTTGCGATTCAAACCTATGCTTTCTGGGGTCATGATTTCATAGGTATTTTGCGCTTTTAACATGCCATCCTGATGGATACCCGACGAGTGGGTAAAGGCATTGGCACCGACAATCGCCTTGTTCGCCTGCACAGGCATGTTGCATAACTGGCTGACTAAATTAGAAGTACGGTGAATTTCTTTGGCATTAATGCCGGTTTCTAGTCCTAACATGCCCTTACGCGTCGCTAAGATCATCGCGATCTCTTCCAATGAACAGTTACCCGCACGCTCACCTATGCCATTGATGGTACATTCAATTTGACGCGCACCGTGCTGTACAGCGGTAATCGAGTTCGCCACAGATAACCCTAAGTCATCATGGCAATGCACTGAGATCACTGCTTGGTCGATATTCGGCACACGGTTAAACAGGGTTTGGATAATATTGCCAAACTCGCTTGGCACGGTATAACCGACCGTATCGGGAATGTTAATGGTACGCGCGCCAGCAAGAATGGCAGCCTCTACCATACGACACAGATTATCGATTGGCGTACGTCCCGCATCCTCACAGGAAAACTCCACATCGTCGGTAAAGCGACGGGCGTATTTCACGGCGCCTACGGCCATCTCTAACACTTGATCGAAAGAACGCTTCAACTTGCTCTCAACGTGAATCGTCGAGGTCGAGATAAAGGTATGGATACGGAACTGATCAGCAACAGACAAGGCCTGCGCCGCAGCATCAATGTCCTTTTCAAGTGCACGGGATAACGCACAAACGCGGCTATTTTTGATGGTGCGCGCTATGGTTTGCACCGACTCAAAATCACCGGGTGATGAGACTGGAAAACCCACTTCCATCACATCAACACCAAGACGTTCCAGCGCCATGGCGATCTGTAACTTTTCTTTGACCGAAAGGCTTGCGGCTAACGCCTGCTCACCATCACGTAAGGTCGTATCAAATATAATTACTCTGTTAGACATCTCGCTTCTCCATGGAACGTCACCGTTCATTATTTAACTTTTGCCGTATTCAGATACAAAAAACCCCGCAACATTGGTGCGGGGTTTGTGAATGCTTTGCCTATTTATCGAGCGTGCAACACTAAGACCTCCGCGTATAAACCGCGAGGAGAGAGAGGAGGAGGTCGAGTTTGCTGCTAATTCTATTCATTTTATTTAAATATTTATTCTGTTCAAATAATCTAGGACGGTTAATATTTAACTTGCCTAGCCAAGAGTGTCAACCCTAATTTTTTCATGTTCCACTGTTCCGCACCGTCTTAAGGCCAATAACTGTGAGTTTTATCGCCAATTTAGTGATCGACCCCACAGAATTAACCCGCTGTTTGGATTCAGAAATCACTGGGATGTGTTAACTTATTTCTCTTAGAAAAAAATAGTTTTTTATGCAAAAAATGATTAAGTAAAGTTATAATCCCGCCTTAGTGATTAAGGATATTAGAGCTTACGCATTTTATGGAGCACAAAATGGATTTTCGCGTCTTAGTACTGAGCCTGTTGTTATGGCTGCTCCCCTTTGGGGCCAGTGCTATAGACCAGTTAGATGAGCTCACAGAACTCGTCTACCAATATCCCAGTAAAGCCCTGACTCAAATCACTGCTTTAGAAAAACAATTTACGACCCGTGCCACCTCTGACATTAATCGACTCAGATTGAGCGTGTTGAAATGCCAAAATCTGCTGCAACTGGGTGAGAACGAAGCCGCAATCAACGTGGCACAGTTAGGCGAGGCCAATGCTAAACAGCTTAAGCTCGATCAGGTTCGCCCCTATTTTTTGATTTGCCAAGCCGACGCCAACCTCAACTACAACAATATTCAAAATGCGCTGCCCTTGCTGGATTCCGCTATTACCTTAGCGCGACGTTACCAACAGCCTCAAGCCCTAGTCGATGCCTTACGTTTACGTGGTCAACTCGATACCGACACAGATAACTTCTCCTCTGCCATCGAGGATTTACGTCTGGCCATCGATATTTATCCAGATATTCATACTCAAACCCAGAATTGGGTTTGGCCTCCACAAGCCTATATTTATGCGGCCATGGGCAATTTACTCTACGCAACCCATGATTTCCCCCAGGCCATGTATTACACCAACTTAGGAATACAGAGCCCGGATGCCGAGGGTAAAGTGTTACACATCATTCTACGAAATGCGGCAAGAATAGCGCTCGATAATCAAGAATTCGATTACAGTGACCAACTCGAAAAACAAGCAAAGGCACTACTGCCTGAACTCGGTTCGCCACTAGAGCTTGCCTACAGCTATACCATTTTGGCATCAATCTCGCTCGATAAAGGCCGCATCGACGCAGCAGAAGAATACCTTTCTATCGCCATCAATACCTTTAAGAAACACAATCAGCAATTGGCGATGATGCGCTCGACCCGCCTACTGGCCCAAATACGCTTTGCCCAACATCAAGACGATGCAGCCTTAACCTTAATGAATCACGCCATTGAGCAAGCTGAAAATCTAAAACAGTATTCTGATCTCAAAGGATTTTACGGGATCATGAGCGATCACTACTTAGAACAAGGGGATTTTAAGCAGGCCTATTCTTTCTTACTTAAACGCTATCGAGCTGCCGAACTCGCCAATCAAGGGATGAACACTGCACGAATATTGCAATTTAAAGCTCGCCTTAATCAGCAAGATCTGCAGCAGGATCAGACTAGTCCTGCGCCAGAAAAGGCATCGATCCTCCAAGAGTTAAATCTTGATTGGGCCTATAGCACTCTGTTCTTAATTGCAATGACGTTACTCGGCGGTGCTATTTGGTATTTGATTGATAAGCAAAATAATCGCGCGCCCCGTATCGAAGGCGAGGAGCCTGCGGAAACGCTGCTCCAACAAGTCACATCGGCCTTAAACAGCGCCAAACAAGGTAATTACCCGCTGTCTTTATTACTTTTTAATGCGAGTCAAATACGGCAAGTTGATTTACCGCCTCTGCAGGATCAGCTACAACACAGACTGCGTGAGCAAGATAAGTTAATCCGATATTCGATGGATGAAATTGTGATTATCCTACCGCATACCTCAGCAGCTGGCGCTAAAAAAGTAGTCAATCAATTAGTGGCCTGTATTCAGCCTTGGCAGGGGTCCAGCAAGGTCAATATTGGTATCGCGGCAATGCAACACTTTGATACGTTAGAGTCTTTAATTAAGCGCGCCAGTATCAATCAATTGGGCAAGGTTAAAATCAGTGAGAATAATCCAAACCATTATTCTCCCGCTAAATAAGCCTCAATTTCATCGAGAAAAGCGTCACCGAAACGACTCAGTTTACGCTCGCCCACTCCGTTAACGGCGAGCATTTCCCCTGCACTGGTCGGCATCATGGCCGCCATTTCCGCCAGCGTTGCATCGTTAAACACTAAATACGGCGGTACATCCTGCTGCTCGGCAATAGTTCTACGCAATAACTTCAACCGTGCGAACAACTTACGGTCATAGTTCAACGGTGCTTTAGACTGACTCGCCTTACGTTTTGTGGTCGTTAACTGAATACGCGGTTCGGCGAGCATTAACGCCACCTCCCCTTTGAGTACAGGTCGTGCCGATGGGTTTAAGGTAATAGATGAACCGCGAGTCACATCTTGACTCGCCAGTCCCAAATGGATCAATTGACGGATCACGCTCAACCAATATTCATGGCTCTTGTCTTTACCAATCCCCCAAGTCGTGAGTTTGTCATGCCCTCGATCGACTATCGGTGCGCCTTTCGAGCCGCGCAACACTTCAATTAAGTGATTGATACCAAAACGTTGTCCTAAACGGAAAATACATGACAACACCTTTTGCGCATCTTCAGTGCCGTTATAACGCTTAGGCGGGTCGAGGCAAATATCGCAGTTACCACAGGGCTCTAGTGCGCTCTCATCAAAGTAATGCAGCAACACTTGGCGGCGACAGGTCTGCGCCTCGGCAAAGGCGGCCATAGTATTAAGTTTGTGGAATTCGACCTGTTGCTGCGGCCCAGGCTCGGACTGTTCAATCAAATGTCTGACCCGACCAATATCGGCGGGATCGAACAACATAAACGCTTCTGCATCGAGCCCATCACGGCCCGCTCGGCCCGTTTCCTGATAATAGGCTTCGATACTTTTCGGGATATCGTAATGCACCACAAAGCGCACATTCGACTTGTTAATTCCCATACCGAAAGCCACAGTGGCGACCACGATATCGATTTGGTCTTTAAGGAAACTATCTTGCACTGCGCCACGGTCTTCCTGCGTCATTCCCGCATGATAGGCCTTAGCATTAAAACCTTGCAGACATAAACGATCGGCTACTTCGTCGACACGGCGACGACTGCTGCAATAAATAATGCCGTTGGTGCCATTCTGCTGGGTTAGAAAATGCCGTAACTGATTAGCTGCATTAAGCTTTTCGGCGACAGTATAGCGAATATTAGGTCTGTCGAAACTCGAAAGCAGACGGAACGGGTCAATCCCGAGTCGCTCACAAATACTCTGCCGAGTCGCCTGGTCCGCCGTTGCCGTCAGCGCCATCATGGGCACATAGGGAAAAAGTTGCTTTAGCTGGCCAAGCGCCGCATATTCAGGGCGAAAATCATGACCCCACTGGCTAATACAATGCGCCTCATCGATGGCAAACATCGCCAACTGCAACGACTGCATACGCTCAATAAAATCAGCGGTTAATAAGCGCTCAGGTGACACATAAAGTAGTTTTAACTCACCGTGGCGCAGTTGCCTTAACACTTCGGCACTCTGCTCGCGCGGCAAAGAAGAATTGAGATAAGCCGCTGCAACGCCGGTTTGCAATAAACTATCGACTTGATCTTTCATCAAAGAAATCAATGGGGAAACGACAATAGTGATGCCATTCATCATCAAAGCGGGCAGCTGATAACATAAACTCTTACCGCCGCCCGTTGGCATAATCACTAAGCAATCTTGCCCGCCGCAAACACGTTCTATCACCTCCCGCTGACCGTCCCTAAAGTCACGGTAACCAAACACCTGTGCAAGGCGTTGCGAGAGCGGATCATCATGCGTGTCGAGTACGAGCTTTTCCATGGATCTTCTATGTCAAAAGTGAGGGGGCCTATTCTATACCCAAACTAGTTCAAAATGCAGGATTCAACGGTAATTTAAAGTGCTTTAGACGAGGCAATTCATCGCGATTGTAGCTATTTTAACCCTAGTGGGCTAAGCCAAAAATAACGAACGCGGGGTAAAATACTTTAAAAACTGCCGAAACTGTGTCGTCATTTTAGCGACGGAGTTGCATTAGCCGTGAGCTTCACTGTAGATTAATTGCTCTAAGCCGCACTTTGTTTATCTCAGTGTTGATAACAAATCCAATTACGCCTAATGCAGTCACTCAGTGACAAGGACCCAAAAATGACCAGCCCAATCCAAGCCGAAGCTTTGAGAAGAGTCGCAGCAGTATTTGATCAACATGTTCCTTTTCATAATCTACTCGGACTTGATATCAAACGTTACGACATTGATGGCGTCGAAGTGGTGATTAACATGAAGCCTGAGCTGATTGGCAACATTCACCAACAAATCCTCCACGGCGGTGTGACAGCAACGGTACTCGATGTGGTTGGCGGACTCACGGCCTTTGCAGGACTGGTCGCCAGTCGTGATGATTGGACGGTCGAAGAGCTGCAGCAACGCCTGCAAACCCTAGGGACGATTGATATGCGCATTGATTATCTTAGACCTGGCCGTGGCCAAATCTTTACTGGCACGGGTAGTGTCATTCGTGCGGGTAATCGAGTGTCTGTATGCCGCATGGAACTGCATAATGAACAAGGCACGCATATCGCTTTTGGAACAGGGACTTATATGGTGGGCTAGCCGTTTCACCGCAGATAACTCATTTACCGTATTAAAGATCAAAGCCAGTAAACATCTTGATTAGCAGGATGTTTACTGGCTCCAATCGGCCATTTAAACTCTTATCGAGATATTCTGTAACCAAAAGAACGCTGCGATGCCTTGAGTCAGCGGTCAGACACACCTACAATCGCCGTCTTGTTGTCCTTCGAAGATGTCTCATGCCAGATCTTGAATACCGCAAAGGGATCCTACTCGCCGTCAGTGCTTACTGTATGTGGGGGTTTGCGCCTTTATATTTCAAATTACTCAATCATGTTTCCGCTACCGAAATTTTGCTCCATCGGGTGATTTGGTCATTCGTGTTTATGTTGATCATCATGCAATTTATTGGCGGTTTTTCACGCTTACGCTTACTGTTTAAACAACCTAAGCAACTGATGGTTCTCGCCATTACTTCCATACTGATCGCGGGAAACTGGCTGCTATTTATCTGGGCAGTAAATAACGATCACATGCTCGATGCCAGCTTAGGTTACTTTATCAACCCTTTGCTCAACGTCTTGCTTGGCATGTTATTTCTAGGCGAAAGGTTACGTAAACTGCAATGGTTCGCGGTCGCTCTCGCCAGCGCTGGCGTGTTAATCCAATTAATCTCTTTTGGCTCTATTCCCATTGTCTCACTGGCACTCGCGGGCACCTTTGGTTTCTATGCACTGCTGCGAAAAAAGGTCAATGTGGATGCTAAGGCTGGTTTATTGGTCGAAACCGCAGTGTTATTACCGGTCGCGCTAATTTACCTCGTCGCGACCTTAGACACAGCCACAGCGAGCATGCTGACTAATGATTGGCAACTGAATCTGATGTTAATGGCGGCTGGGATAGTGACTACCATTCCTTTACTGTGTTTTGCAGGAGCAGCGGTACGTATTCCATTGTCTATGCTTGGTTTTTTCCAATATATCGGCCCAAGTATTATGTTTATCCTCGCGGTGAGTCTGTTTAATGAGCCCTTCGATGCCGAAAAAGGTGTGACCTTCGGCTTTATCTGGAGCGCGCTGCTCGTCTTTACCTTAGATATGGCCTATAAACGCAAAACGGCGTAAACATTATCACGCCGATAAACACAGTGGCAGAAGTGATGACATATGATGATTACTTCTGTAACTGTGCTAAAAACTCACTCCCTTGCGGTACTGTCAGTAATAAACTGTAGCCTTTTATGTCAATAAAAATGCCAGCGCTAATATGAGTACTAGGCTGGCATTGATTGGATTGATTTATAACGGCTTAGAGATCGAGCGCGAGAATTTTGGAACGGCGTTGATAGTTATACAACTGCTTTTTCTTCTGTGGCAGTGCTTCAACATCTTCAATCACAAAACCATGCTCGAGGAACCAGTGAATGCTCCGAGTTGTCAGCGCAAACAAGCGTGAATAGCCGCGGTTTCTGGCCTGATTGATAATGTTCTTCAGCAGTAGGCTCCCTCTGTCGGCATCGCGATAATCGGGATGCACCACCAAACAGGCAAACTCGCCTGCATTGTCCTCTTCAAAAGGATAAAGCGCAGCGCAACCAATCACTAAACCATCACGTTCAATCAACATGAACTGTTCAATTTCAATCTCAAGCTGCTCACGACTACGACGCACCAGAATGCCTTGCTCCTCCAATGGACGAATAAGGTTCAGTACACCGCCAATATCGGCGATCGACGCACAGCGTAAACGCTCGGCACTCTCAGTCACGATTTGCGTACCTATCCCTTCGCGGGAAAACAGTTCCTGCAGTAAAGCGCCATCTTCGAGGTAGCTAACTAAGTGACAACGCGGCACACCATTGCGGCAAGCATCAATACTCGCTTTCAAGAAAGCCATAGTGCCAATGCAGGCAGAACCTTGCTCGGCCAGCTTGTTCATGATGTTTTGCGCATCGTTCGGCATCAACTCGGCAATGACATCGCCATTGCGATCGAGAATACCGTTCTGTGAGCTAAAACCGATCATCTTATCTGCTTTGAGTTTGATCGCCACCTGGGTCGCGATTTCCTCGGCGGTCAGATTAAAACTTTCACCCGTCACAGAAGCCGCAATCGGCCCCATCAACACGATGCAGTGATTATCTAACTGACGTTTTAAGCCTTGCACATCAATACGACGCACTTTGCCACTCAGGCAAAAATCCACACCATTGTCGACACCAAGAGGTTGAGCAATCACAAAGTTGCCGCTCACTAAGTTAATTTGCGCACCTTGCATCGGCGTATTGCTTAAGCTCATGGATAAACGCGCTGTGATATCAAATTGCAGTGCACCCGCAACTTGCTTGATCACTTTGAGCGAGTCTTCATCCGTAATACGCACGCCTTCGTGGTAGGCAGGTTCGATACCATTGACGGCTAATGCAGCATCAATCTGCGGCCTAGCGCCATACACCAACACCACTTTAATCCCTAAACTGTGCAGCAGGGCGACATCATTTAAGATGGCGCGGAAGTGATTTTGAGCCAAAGCTTCACCACCCAGCATGACCACAAAAGTTTTACCTCTGTGAGCATTAACATAGGGGGCAGAGTGACGAAATCCATCAACCAGTTCAGTGGTACGCACGCGTTATTTACACCTCATTTTTGAGCTGGCAGCGTCACGATGACATGCCAGGAATGAATCGCTAACTTTCGCGTATGGTATTGCATTTTAATTCACATATAAAGAATTTATTCTCACTAAAGTGCAGTTTTAATGATTTAAAGTGCTTAGAACCGCACTATTTTATATTTTCAGCAAGTGTTCACACTTTTTTAACTTCACAGGGGATGATTCAGCGGCTTAAGTTTGCGAGGCAATTATCTCAACTTGATGACTAACTACTAAAAAAAGCGCAAAAAAAAGCCCCTTAAATAAGGGGCTTTTCTCGAAACACTAACCAAGGATTACTTGATTTTTGCTTCTTTGTAGATAACGTGCTGACGAATAACTGGATCAAATTTTTTGATTTCCATTTTTTCAGGCATGTTACGCTTGTTTTTTTCAGTTGTGTAGAAGTGACCAGTTTTAGCTGTAGAAACTAATTTGATCTTCTCACGATTACCTTTAGCTTTAGCCATGATCTATTATACCTTCTCGCCACGAGCACGAAGTTCAGCAACAACAACTTCGATACCTTTTTTGTCGATCAGACGAATACCTTTAGTAGATACACGTAACTGTACGAAACGCTTTTCTTCTTCTAACCAAAAACGGTGGTTTTGTAGGTTAGGTAAAAAACGACGACGGGTCGCGTTTTTTGCGTGCGAACGGTTGTTACCAACCATCGGCTTCTTGCCAGTAACTTGGCATACTCTTGACATGTCAATCTTCTCCAAAAACAATTTTAACGCTCGAGCATTAATGTGCCTCGTATGGCCGTCGCCCGAGGCACAAAGAGGGCGCATTTTATACACGATCACAGAGTGAAGATCAAGTGTTAGATTAATTAATCCAGCCTCGTTCTGCAAAAGAAACTATCTCTCGATCACCTACAACCATATGGTCCAATAAGGATACGTCTATGGTTGCTAACGCATTTTTTAATCGCTCAGTTATTCGTCGGTCAGCCTGACTGGGCTCGGCAATACCAGACGGATGATTATGACAAACTATAACTGCTGCGGCCTTTTTCTCCAGCACTAAGCTCACCACTTCACGTGGGTACACTGAGGCTGAGTCTATTGTACCGCGGAATAATTCGACAAATTGAATCACTCTATGCTGGCTATCCAGCAGTAAAACTGCGAACACTTCATAGGAGCGATCGGCCAATTGTCTCATTAAATAGTCCCGAGTTAAATCGGGATTTGTTAAAACTTGACCTCTTTGCAGATTTTCCTGCGCTACACGCCGCGCTAATTCGGCCGCAGCTTGAAGCTGGGCGTATTTTACAGGTCCTACGCCCGGAAGTCGACACACCTGATTTCGAGGAGCACAAAGCAGGTTTCTGAGGCCGCCAAACTCGCTAATAAGCGACCTTGCAAGATCAACCGCGTTTAATCCCGCCAAACCGTTCCGCAGTAATACCGCCAATAACTCCGCATCCGACAGTTGCCCCGCCCCTTTTTGTAACAGTTTATCTCTGGGACCTTCACCCTCAGGCCAATCTTTAATGCCCATGCGACCTCCCTGTCATCTCACATATTTTCACTTTACTGAGTATGGACGAGATTTTTTGAACTGGGAGAGTCACTAAAATTCACCGCTTTGTGATATTGTTGGCGGCATTATTTCTATCTCGGATGATGTCTGTGAGTCTGACAAATAAAAACGTCCTGCTGGGCATTGGCGGCGGTATTGCGGCCTATAAAAGTGCTGATTTAGTCCGTCGCTTAAAAGAGCGTGGCTTTGATGTGCGCGTGGTGATGAGCCAAAGTGCGATGGAATTTATCACGCCTTTGACGCTGCAAGCGTTATCTGGACATCCCGTTGCCTCAAGCCTACTCGATCCTGCGGCAGAAGCAGCCATGGGCCACATCGAACTCGCTCGTTGGGCAGATCTCGTCATCATCGCCCCTACAACCGCAAACCTATTGGCGCGGATTAATGCCGGCATGGCCGATGAGCTGATCACCACCACTTGTCTTGCCACAGAGGCGCCTATCGCCCTGTGTCCGGCAATGAATCAGCAGATGTACCGTAATCTGGCGACGCAGGCGAATTTAACCAGTCTGGCATCCCGCGGCTTTACCCTTTGGGGACCCGCAAGTGGCAGTCAGGCCTGTGGTGAAGTCGGCCCTGGTCGTATGCTAGAGCCATTAGACATCGCCACACTCGCTACGCAGTTTTTTGCCACTAATGACGCTGTTGAACTTAAGCCACTCGCAGGCCAGTCACTGCTGATTACCGCAGGGCCAACCCGTGAGGCAATTGATCCCGTCAGATACATTTCGAATCACAGTTCTGGAAAAATGGGCTTTGCCTTAGCCAAAGCCGCGGCAGATATGGGCGCAACAGTCACCTTAGTCTCTGGCCCAGTAAATCTAAGTACCCCAGAAGGAGTGACCCGCATTGATGTTGAATCGGCGCAAAATATGCTTGATGCTGTGATGGATCACGTTGATAAAAAAGATATTTTTATTGGCTGCGCCGCCGTTGCTGATTATCGCATTAGCGACATCGCAACCTGTAAGATCAAAAAATCGGCAGAAGAAATGCAACTTGCGCTGGTGAGGAATCCTGATATCTTAGCCACGGTTGCGAGCTTACCTAACCGTCCTTTTGTGGTGGGATTCGCCGCAGAAACCCATGATGTAGAAGCCTATGCGCGCGATAAACTCAAACGTAAAAACTTGAATATGATCGCCGCGAACGACGTTTCCGTTGCAGGTATTGGCTTTAATGCCGATGCCAATGCCCTGCGAGTGTTCTGGCCGCACGGCAGTCAAGACTTGCCTGCCACTGACAAACTCACGCTGGCACGGCAATTACTTTCGTTGATAGTGAAAGAAAAAACAAATACATGAAAACACCGATTGAATTAAAAATTCTCGACTCCCGTATCGGCTCAGAATTTCCTTTACCTGCCTACGCTACACCTGGCAGTGCAGGCATGGATCTTCGTGCCATGATCGACACGACTTTGACTATAGCACCGGGTGAAACCGTACTTATTCCAACAGGGATTGCCATTCATGTTGCCGATCCAGGACTGGCTGCAGTGATTTTGCCGCGCTCAGGTCTTGGCCATAAACACGGTATAGTACTGGGGAATCTGGTCGGACTCATAGATTCCGATTACCAAGGCCCCTTAATGGTGTCTTGCTGGAATCGTAGCGACAGTCCTTTTGCCTTAGAAATTGGCGATCGTCTCGCACAACTGGTGTTTGTTCCTGTAGTACAAGCACAATTCAAACTCGTTGATGAGTTCGACAGCTCAGATCGTGGTGAAGGCGGATTTGGCCATTCAGGCACTAAATAATCTCCTAAGTCGTTATTGAGCCAAGGATACTGCAATGGCTGTAAGCCCAAAAATTAATCGTCGTGAACATATTTTGCAATGTCTAGCACAGATGCTAGAAACCAACCCAGGACAAAGGATCACCACAGCGAAACTGGCCTCAGAAGTCGGTGTATCGGAAGCCGCCCTGTACCGTCACTTCCCGAGTAAAGCACGGATGTTCGAAGGCTTAATCGAATTTATCGAAGAGTCGTTATTGTCGCGCATCAATTTAATCATGGATGACGAAAAAGACACCATGAAGCGCTGCCAGCTTGTTTTACAGCTCCTGCTGATTTTTGCAGAGCGAAACCCGGGCATTTCCCGCGTCCTCAATGGTGATGCGCTGCTCGGAGAAAATGAACGCCTCCGTAGCCGCATTAGTAATTTATTTGCCAAAATAGAAACTCAACTTAAGCAAATTTTGCGGGAAAAGACCCTGCGAGAAGGCAAAGGCTTTAATTTAGATGAGGCGATTTTAGCCAATTTACTGTTAGCCTTTGCCGAAGGCCGAATCGCTCAATTTGTACGAAGTGAATTCAAACTCAAACCTACCACACACTTCGATGAACAGTGGCGTTTTATCCAACATCAACTGTTGCAAAGCTAATGATTTTTCAACATAAAGGACGGTAACTATCGTCCTTTATTTTCAATATTCCTTCCTTGTTTCACTTCATCTTTTGTTTTATCCTCGAAAAACATTTTAAGAACAAAAAACACAATGATTTAACAAGGATGTCAGATGAAAATTTTGCCTTTTGCCGTTTTGGCCACCACTTGCTTACCCATGATGCCTATCAACACATTTGCGGTTGAGACCTCGGCAACGAGTGCATTATCACAATTATTTAGCCGAGGAGATGAATACGCGAACGTAAAAATATCTCCTACTGGCAAATACTTAAGTGCAATTACCAGTGTCGAGGGTAAAAATGTACTCATAGTACTAGATGCTCAAACCAAAAAACTGCTGAATGCGATTCGCTTCCCAAGCAACGCCCAGGTAGGCACATATGAATGGGCCAATAGCGAGCGCATTGTGCTGGCAAAAGAATACCTTAAGGGCTGGAGCGATGTCCCCCAATACTACGGCGAGTTAATGGCGGTCAACGCCGATGGTTCTCGCCCTAAATATCTATTTGGTTATAACAGCGGCGAGCAGCAAACGGGTTCAAATCTCAGGAAAAATACCGCCATAAATGCCACAGCATTCATACTGGACCCTCTACCGGATGATGAGCGCTATATGCTGGTCAATGCGCTCCCATGGACTGGTGCCCCGGACTTAAGTGAAACACGTCAGGATGTCTACCGCGTTGACCTTTTTAGCGGGGTTCGCAAACGCATAACAGGCTCCCCCATAGGCCGAGCTCGCTTTATGACCGACCATGATGGTGAAGTCCGCTTTGTGGCAGGGGAAGACAGCAAAAACATCACTAAAGTCTTTTACCGCAAAGATAGCGAATGGATAAACACCGATAAACTCAACCTAGGCTTAAGTGATTTTACGCCTATCTCCTTCGCTGATAATAAAAATTCCATCTATGCTGCGGGTCGCGTGGGCACTGAAACCTTAGGTGTATATCGCATCAACCTAGAAACAGGCGAAAAGGCCGAGATCATTCAAGATGAGGTCGTTGATCCCAGCAACTTCTGGATCAACGGCACCAATAAGCAGCTCTACGCCATTGAGTTTGAAAATGGCTATCCAAGCTATGCCTTTGTGGATAACAACGACAACCACGCCAAGCTACTCAAGGATTTAATTGCTGCCGTACCGGGACATCAAGTACGAATTGTTAGCGAAACCCGAGATGCTGAAAAACTCGTTGTAGTTGCATTTAACGATCGTAATCCTGGTGATTACTACATATTTGATACGAAAAAACTGAAACTTGAATATCTAGCAGCCGCTAAAAAATGGCTCGACCCAGAGCAAATGGCGGAGGTAAAACCCATCAGTTTCACCAGTCGTGATGGTAAGACAATCAACGGTTATTTGACGCTACCTTTCGGTAAAGAAGCTAAAAATCTGCCCTTAGTTGTCAATCCGCACGGTGGTCCACACGGTATCCGCGACTGGTGGGGATTTGATCCACAAAATCAATTACTCGCTCAAAATGGTATGGCGGTGTTGCAGGTGAACTTCCGTGGTTCTGGCGGTTATGGTCAGAGCTTCGAGCAAGCTGGCTATCAAAAATGGGGGTCAGATATTCAGCACGACATTATAGACGCGACTCAGTACGTCATTGACCAAGGCCTTGCCGATAAAGAACGGGTGTGTATTGCTGGCGGTAGCTTTGGCGGCTATAGCGCACTGCAAAGCGCCATATTAGCGCCCGATATGTTTAAATGCGCGGTTGGGTTTGCTGGTGTGTATGATCTTGAATTAATGTTTGATGAAGGTGACGTGGCCAGAACACGTTCAGGAACAAGCTATCTCAAGGACGTACTTGGCCAAGACAAAGCCACCCTAAAAGCCATGTCGCCCTCAGAAAACGTTGCCAAATTAAAAGCGAACCTCTTACTCGTTCACGGTGGTGAAGATGAGCGAGCGCCAATTGAACAACTCGAATCCCTCGAAAAAGGCCTAAAAGCTCACAATTATCCTTACCAAAAACTGGTGATGGACAATGAAGGCCACGGTTTTTATAACGATGAGCATAGAGCGAAATACTATGAACAAATGCTCAGTTTCCTAAAAACCAATCTGAAACTTTAGAATTGACTCAAACTTGCCGACACTACTAGGCTAAACTCGATTGGCAGTGGTAGATTTAAAGCCGATATCCGATAAGGACTATCGGCTTTTTCATGTGGCCTATGAGCGTTTTTCGGTATGAATTGTCTGCAATTCGCGCTATCCTCGTCCCCCTATTCTTGCCCTAGCGAGAATAACAATAATTTGTATCTGATGCTGAACAGCCCTAGTACCACGCGATGATCAGCATAGGTTTTCTGTTATAGCCGCTACAACGTAGTGGAGGATAAGATGGCATTAAGTGAAGCAGCAGTAAAAGTACAAGCCGCGTTATTAGAACGTGGACTTGAAACCCCAATGCTCCCAAGCGTTTACAGCAGTGAAGAACGTAAAGACAAGATTGAACATCATATGAAAGAAATCCTGACATTAATGTCATTGGATCTGTCAGACGATAGCCTTGCCGATACGCCGCGCCGCATTGCTAAAATGTACGTCGATGAAATCTTCTCCGGCTTAGATTATGCGAACTTCCCTAAGATAACTGTGATCGACAATAAGATGGGCTTCGATGAAATGGTGCGAGTGCAAGACATTAGCCTTACCAGTACCTGCGAACACCATTTAGTGACGATCGATGGCACTGCAACCATAGCTTATTTGCCACGCAAAAAAATCATTGGTTTATCAAAGATTAATCGCATCGTGCGTTTCTTTGCCCAGCGTCCACAGGTGCAAGAGCGTTTGACTCAGCAAGTGTTAGTCGCGCTACAAACCTTGCTCGAAACCAAAGACGTAGCGGTTAAAATGGATGCTGTGCATTACTGCGTAAAATCCCGTGGCGTGATGGACTCAACCAGTTCAACCACCACCACAGCACTGGGCGGTATTTTCAAATCTAACCCTGCGACCCGCGCCGAGTTTTTGCATCAGTCTAAATAAGTGTATTGAAGCGTAACGTGATTTAAAGCGTGCTTAAATCAATAGCAATCAATACAACTCAACAAAAAACGCTGCGATTCCTTCTATAGAATCGCAGCGTTTTTTGTTTTCATACCAACCCAATCAAACCTTTCTCAACCTAGCTAAATCAATGACGGCTGATTAACTGATTTCACCACGCCAATAATAGCCACTTGATCAATACCAGCGGCTAAGCACTAGAGTTAAATGCCGTATTGCTCGCGGTACAGGCTCACAGCCGCCAACTGCGCTTCCATTCCCGGCTTTTCAGATAAGTAGCTGATAAGGTCCGCAAGTTTGATAATCGCCACTATGCCACAGCCAAAGTCGCGCTCAACCTCTTGGATAGCCGATAACTCGCCCTTGCCTTTCTCCTGTCTGTCTAAAGCAATCAACACGCCCGCTAATTGTGCCTTATGGGCTTCGATGATTTCCATCGACTCACGAATCGCAGTACCGGCAGTGATCACATCATCCACCAACATAACGCGGCCTTTCAGCTCGCTTCCGACTAAGCTGCCACCTTCGCCGTGATCTTTTTTCTCTTTGCGATTGAAGCAGTAAGGAATGTCGATATCGTGGTGTTCACACAAGGCAACAGCCGTAGTGGTCGCAATCGGAATGCCTTTGTAAGCAGGACCAAACAGCAAATCGTAATCAATGCCAGAATCCACTAGCGCAGCGGCATAGAAACGGCCTAAACGCGCTAAATCACGGCCAGTATTGAACAAACCCGCATTGAAGAAATAAGGACTGATACGGCCCGATTTAAGGGTAAATTCGCCAAATCGCAACACCTGACGTTCAAGGGCAAATTCAATAAACTCACGTTGATAGGCTTTCACAATATCTCCTTACGACTTTGTATTTTATTGGTTTTTTATTATGGGGAATTTTTATTCGGTATAGGGCTTACATTACACTAGCATCTTGCTGCAAATAAAAAGTTGCAGCTAATAAAAAGCCCCGCACTGCATAACATAACGGGGCTTGTTCATCACCACACTATTAGTTTAGTGCGGCTTTTTGCACATCGACGATTTCTCGAATACTGTTCTTCGCCAATCCGAGTAGCTCAATCAACTCTTCGTGGCTGAATGGCTCGCCTTCGGCGGTGCCTTGAATTTCGATGATCTTGCCCGTTTCTGTCATCACCACGTTCATGTCAGTTTCGGCGGCGCTGTCTTCGATATATTCTAGATCGCTTATCGCTTCACCCTTGTAAATACCGACGCTGACAGCAGCGATAAGGAATTTCAGCGGGTTAGATTTAATGATGCCTTTACCACGCGCCCAGTTCAGCGCATCCACTAAGGCCACACAGGCGCCAGTGATAGAAGCAGTGCGCGTGCCACCGTCAGCTTGGATCACATCACAATCGATCACGATAGTGTTTTCGCCTAGGGCTTTCATATCCACACAGGCGCGCAGAGCACGGCCGATAAGACGTTGAATTTCTTGCGTACGGCCCGATTGCTTACCGCGAGCGGCTTCACGATCCATACGGCTATGAGTCGAACGTGGCAACATGCCGTATTCCGCCGTCACCCAGCCTTGACCCTGACCTTTAAGGAAACGTGGCACACCTTCAGTAAAACTGGCGGTACAAAGCACTTTGGTTTCGCCAAATTCCACTAACACAGAACCTTCGGCATGGGCCGTAAACTGGCGAGTGATAGTGATGGGACGAGTTTGTGCTGGCGTTCTGTTACTTGGACGCATGCGAGATTCCTGTATTCTGAGTCATTGACCGATTTTGGCTGCATATTATAAGGGCTTGAGCCTTAGGATGCCATGCTTAGGGTGATTCTCTGGCAAACTCATCTAGGCAAAGTACCCATTAACTTGCGGTCTTATACTGTATGCCTTTAATCCTAAAGCCATTGACTCTATAATCGCCTCTCATTATGACGATTAAACCATTAGGACAACCCATGATCCAAAGCATGACAGCCTACGCTCGCATCGAGCACAAAGCACAATGGGGCACAGCCTCCTGGGAAATTCGCTCAGTCAATCAACGTTATCTCGAAACTTACCTACGTTTACCCGAGCAATTCCGCAGTTTCGAACCTGTACTACGCGACCGCCTACGTAAACGTTTAAGCCGCGGCAAAGTCGAAGTCAATCTGCGCTACGAACTGGCCGACAACAGCAACAACGAACTGCAATTGAATCAAGCACTCGCAAAACAATTGCTCGACGCTGCCACTTGGCTCAAGCAAGAAGCGGGACAGGGCGAAGTCAATCTGACCGACATCCTGCGCTGGCCAGGCGTGCTAGCGAGCGGTGAACAAGATATGGATGCCATCGGCGCCGATCTGATGACAGCCTTCGATTCAGCCATAGATCAATTTATCGAAGCCCGCGGCCGCGAAGGCGAAGCCATCAAAGACATGTTGTTAAGCCGCTTAGATGGAGTCAGCGAGCAAATCGCCGTCGTACGCGAGCACATGCCAACTGTAATGCAATATCAACGCGAAAAGCTCACCAACCGACTTGCAGAAATCAAAGGTGAACTCGACCCAGCCCGCATCGAACAAGAAATGGTGCTACTGGCACAGAAACAAGATGTGGCCGAAGAAATGGACAGACTCGAAGCCCATGTGGCCGAAGCCCGCCGCATCCTCAAGAAAGGCGGCAGCGAAGGTCGCCGTTTAGATTTTATGATGCAGGAATTCAACCGCGAATCGAACACCCTCGCCTCTAAATCCATCAGCACTGAAATCACTTCGGCCGCCGTCGAGCTTAAAGTGCTAATCGAGCAAATGCGCGAGCAAATTCAAAATGTCGAATAGTGTGTTGTCGTGTTTAACTGCAATCTAATAAATAAAAACCCTGATTTATCAGGGTTTTTATTAGGGTAACTCAATCGAATTCACTTTTAATAAAGTAAAACGCATCACTCGATCACAGCGCCATAGCTATTGGGATTAAAATAACTAAATCAAAGTGATAGCACAATTTTCTGTAACGGTTCTAATCGCTTAATCAGTGCTTTACGCTGTTTATTTTTGCTAGTAAAAACATCAAAATTTTGTTTAAACTCGCTGAAAGATTGTTTTAGTTGATAAGCATCAAACAACACTTGCAAGGTACGGCTGGCATTATCATAGCCACTGGCACACCCACGAGCCGCCTCCTCAAAAGCACTATCCCAATGGCTTTGATGCGCTTTATAAACCGCTTCAAGATGTTCATTACGCAATAACGTCTCACGGGCAAGACGCTCAGCCTCAGCCATGCGATCTTCTTGCATCACCTCTTTTTCTGCTACGTGCCAGAAGGGATGCAACGATGCAACTGTTACCCTGCGGGAGTACTCTATTGGTGTTTCTTGCGTTCTGAGGAGCGCATACGCATCCGCCGCAAATAGTTTCCCTTCATCAAATAAGCGACAAAGCAACGCGTCCTTCTCGGCATCCGTTAGTTTAGCCATCTGCTGCTGTGCCGTTAATACTGTGGTTTGAGGAGCATGTGCAGGCATTGACTGCAGCAAAAGATGTAAAGCACGTATCGATGGTAAAGGGATGTTAAAGAGTGTGGTAAATGCCAATTGCGCCTGGGTTAACTGGTGAAAATCAAAGGCTATAAGCGGCAAGGGCTCTAATCCCATATCATCGTTGGCTCGACTCAACCAATGGAAATACAAAACGCGGTAATCGCCAGCTAAGAGTTCTGCCCTTAGTGCCGCCAAATGCAGCATAAAGGATTCGGCATCTTCATCGTCACGGTGGCGATAATCATCTTCTAGGGTAAATATCAGTAATTGGTTCTGCTTATTCTCGACAAAGGACACATAAAATTCAGCATCTATTACCTTGAAATCACAGGGGATTGTACCGGATGGCAATTTAATATACGCATTCACTTGCCCCCAATTAGCGTAATAAAAGCCAATATCAAACAAATCCATCATTAAGGTTTCTGGATCGGCCTTTAAATCACCGTAATGATATTGAACACAAAAGGAGTGGCTGGTGATCTCTGCTCGGCTAGAAATATTCCTTAATCTATTTCGCTGCGGGACCGACAAGCTACTGTTAACACATTCGAATCGATAATACTGATATTCACTCATAGCTAACTCACATTGATTTTCTAGCGCTGTCTAAATGCAGCTGGCCAAACGAACAGATATAGGTAGAACTAAATTTTAACTAGGCGACTCAGAAAGCTGAAGACAACTTTTGTGCTTGTTGTTCAGCCTGACTACACTCATAAACAATCCTGAATATGTCACTCGGTTGAGGTCACTAAAATTGGCAGCGGCTAAAATCCCTCTCTTTTATGACGATAGAGAACATGCAGAAAAAATCATCTATGAGCTGTCACTGCACGAAGATCTCTCACTCATCAAAAAGCGCCTAAAATTGGGTGATTATCAACTCAATGGTTGGCTGATTGAACGTAAAACCTTGCCCGATCTCGTGCAATCATTATGCGATGGGCGCCTATTCTCACAGGTGGCCAGATTAGCCCAGAGCCCAAATCATACTGCCCTGCTTATCGAAGGTTATACACAAGATATCGCATGTTACCAGATACGCAGAGAAGCGTTAATCGGGGCGCTGTGCTCGATTTCAATCAATTTCCACATCCCAATACTGCGCAGTTTATCGCAAACTGAAACAGCTAAAATTCTGTATTTTTGCGCCACTCAGTTAAACAGAAGAGAACATGAATTAACCCTCACGGGACGTAAGCCCAAACGCAAGAAAAATCAGCAATTATTCATCTTGCAAAGCCTACCCGAGGTAGGCCCTAAACTCGCCAATAAACTTTTATGCCATTTCGCCAGTGTCGAGGCAGTCGTAACAGCATCTGAAGAGGCATTGATGCAAGTGGGTGGTATAGGTAAAAATAAAGCAAGTAAGATCCGTGAAGTGCTGACTCGCTAAGTGACTTCACAGCATAAGCTGAGTGCCTGCAGACTTACTCGAATAATAAACTATATAGCTCTTGGTGCGAGCTCACTTGATAGTGCGGGGCGATACCGGCGGGCACATCGTGGCCGTGGACGTTATACCAGCAAGTATGAATACCGGCGTTGATGCCGCCTTGGATATCTGAATGCGGGTTATCACCGACCATAAGCACAGTCTCACGATCAGGATGACCCATGAGTTCGAAAGCATGTTCGAAGATGCCCACATCAGGTTTGGCTATGCCGACTTTTTCTGAAATCACTAAAATATCAAAATGATGCTGTAAGCCTGTACGTTCTAATCGCACGGTTTGTAGCTCAGTAAAACCGTTGGTGATAATGCCCAATTTAGCTTTACCTTGCAGCGCGGCTAATAACTCGCGAGCACCGGGTAACGGCGCACAAATTTCGGCCATTGCTGATAAAAAGGCGCTATTGAGCGTCATGGCCGTAACGTCTAATTTGGCAGCCCAAGGTTCGAAACGTGTCGTTTGTAACTCGGCGGCGGTTATCTTGCCATCTTGATAATCGACCCATAGCGGTTTGTTCACTAACTGATACTCATCGAAATCGGCTTGGGTAAAATCGACCCCAAACTCACTAAACATCAACTTAAGCCCTTTTAAGGCATCGAAATAAAATAGGGTTTCATCGGCATCGAACAAAATCCATTGGTACGGCAAGGACATAGGAACTCTCTTTCTGACAAAATAGCTAAGACCCATCCCCAGCCGTTAAGTGGCATCAAGAATGGTACATCGGCGATTACGGCAACGCAGTAGCTAGCTGCCTAGCAATAATCAAGATAAGCGATAAACATGAGCGATGAGCGCGAAAATAACTCAGCTTCACAGTCGACACCTGCAATCAGCAAGCGCATTAGTCTACCTTGCATCAAAGGCCATGATAACCACGATAATAAAAACTGACTGTTGAGGTATCATCAACAATAATGGCAGGGGATAGCGATAACATAAGGACACCATGGAACACTTTTCAGCACTACCTATCTTTGTCACTGTAGTGGAATGCGGGAGCTTTTCGCTGGCAAGTCAAAAGCTTGGGCTGAGTAAATCGGCGGTGAGTAAACGCATTACCCTGTTAGAACAAAGTCTGGGTATTCAACTCCTGCACCGCACCACTCGCAGCTTGAGTCTTACCGAGGCGGGTGCCCGCTATTTTGACTATGTTCGCCCTGCAGTTAAACTCGCTGAGGAAGGCTTGGACGCCATTTCTGAGCTACAACAAGCGCCTCAGGGCAATCTGCGTATCGCCGTTCCTATGGTATTTGGCCGCTTGCATATCGCCCCTTTAATCCCTGAGTTTTTGCGCCGTTACCCGAAAATACAGCTGCAAATGCAGATGGATGATAAGACAACCGACTTAATTGCTGGCGGATTTGATCTGGCAATTCGCATCGGCGATCTACCAGATTCAAGTCTTATTGCCCGTAAAATCGCCCCTTGTTTAAGTGTCATTTGCGCCTCACCCGAGTATCTTGCTCGCCACGCTGCGCCACACACGCCGCAGCAACTCAGCCAACATAACTGTTTGTTCTACTCATATTTTCGTGACGGTGTTGAATGGACCTTCTTAAGCCCGCAGGGCACTACGCGCATCCAGCCAAACGGTAACTACCAAGTCAACAATAGTGATGCCATCCACCAAGCCACGCTCGATGGTCTAGGCATAGCCAATCTGCCCCGTTTTATGGTCGACGCCGACTTACAAGCGGGCCGCCTACAAGCCTTGCTCGCAGACCATCCCCTCCCCGAACATGGCATTTATGCGGTTTATCCGCAGCGGAAATATCTGCCGACTAAGGTGAGTGTATTGATTGAGTTTTTGATGGAGCAGTTGGCGAGTGACAAGTTAGGGTAAATTTTCACTTGTCAGTAATGAGGAAGGACAACTCTCTTTCACCCCTATGAAAAATAAACAATAGACCAGAGACCATCAGACTGACTCTCTCGAGCGGCTGATAGCGAATCATTTGAACAATCAGATTTATGTTTTTAATCAATACTACACTTGCATTTTTAGCCACTATTTATACGCTATAACGTATATAAACAAATTATACGCTGTAACGTCTTAAACATTGACTAT
>NZ_BPFD01000068.1 GCF_019655335.1 Shewanella hafniensis | reverse complement strand
TCTTCAGGTTTGCTTGTGCAGCTTAACTTTATATATAGAATTTCATGCTGTTTAAGTTAGATTTAAGATTCTCTTAAATATGCATTTTTTTAGAAGTACTAGGATAGGTTCGATTTGAAATTGAACTGATTTTTGAGGGTTTTATTAATATCTTCGTTACTCAAAAAAAGATGAATCTCGATTCATCTTTCTTTGAGTTTTGGTAGGTTACTCCAATTAATGTGTACAGAGCGCATAAAATAGAGAATTAATTTTTACTTGGTTCTATTCTGTTTATTAGCTCTTCCACTTTAAACTGCAGTGGAAAGTAGTGTGCTAAATAGCGTAGAGCAACATAGACAACCACTAAGGTGGCGATCACAAGCTCGAATTCTGCTAAGTATTTTATCCATATCGCTAACTCACCCATGTTATTGAACTGGGTTAGCCAGGCGGCGGTTTTAAAGAGCGCGGTAGCACCGATCACCATTGGGAAGGTAAAGGCTGCGTATCCCGGGCTAAAGGGCAGCTTTAGCAGGTGAAAGAAGGCTAAGTAGATGATGCTCGTCATTAAAATGGCAATGCTCAGCAGTAGGGCAACTAAGGGAATTGACGTCTGCTCGCAAACGGTTAGATAACCTGCGAGTGATAAACTGGCGGGCGCCGCGAGAATCGCAATGGTTGGTTTAGCTGCATCAGGTATCGCCTGACAGAAAATGAGGCGATAGAGCATTAAAGGCAGCATGATTAAGTAAGCTAACATCCCAAAAACCAAAATAGCGTTGGCTAACCATTGGTAATCAGATACAGGGAAAGACACCGCCGCGACGATAATGCCAATCGGTGGTACGAACCAGCTTGGCACCATGTGCTCGAGTTTAAAATCAATGGCGCGATAGTAGATAAACGCGCTTAAGAAGAGTACATGGATACCTATGGCCACTAGCCACAGAGTTAAGCCTGCATCGGGGAAATAATTGCCGAGTGTTTTAGACACGACCATCAGCCCCATGGCGAAGGTGGGGATCACGCTACCAATTACAGGGTGGCTGAGTTCGTCCTTTAAAATTGTCGGATGTAGCATGAACTTACCCATGAGCAGTAACAACAACACAGAGGCGATGATGGCGCCTGTTAGCTGTCCTGCACCATTGAGTGACGGTGTCATGTTCTCCCAAGTCCAACCTAAGCTGGCAATGGCAAGTGCCAGTCCTGCCATAGGGCTGGGAAGTTTAGCTGCGTGGGATGTCCAGCGTTTGCGTTTTGAAGTCATGTTGAATACCTCTCAATACTGACAATGCTTAACATCGCTTTTTTGGGGCGCTGTTTTGATGTCCTCAGTGTACTGCGGGTGTTAAGGATAAATAAATTTGATTAATTTTATTCATAAAGTAATTTTTTCTTATCAATATTGGTGTTAATGGCGTTGGTATAGGTTGAGGGGGAAAAGGCATAAAAAGGAATCGATTGACGAGAATATACGTTCTTTATAACTCACTGAGCCGTTAATGCTACTGGTGATACTGAGAACTATGAGCTGCATCCAAACTTGAGCCAGAACTTGTTTACGCTCTGCAGCTGGGATCTAATTAATGCAATGTCACAAATAAAAATACCCAGCTAAGGCTGGGTATTTTAAAGGGGAATCCAACGTCGATTATTGAATGTTTTCTTCGTCGCCGAATTGGCCTTGGAACAAGACTGAAGATAAGTAACGTTCGGCAGCAGATGGCAAAATCACTACAATGGTTTTACCCGCAAATTCTGGCAATTCAGCGATGCGGTTTGCGGCAACAACGGCGGCACCCGATGAAATACCCACTAAAATGCCTTCTTCTTGCATTAAGCGGCGGGCCATGTCGATGGCTTCATCGTTAGTGACAGCTTCTACGCGGTCAATCAACTCTAAATCTAAGTTACCAGGGATAAAGCCTGCGCCAATACCTTGGATTTTATGTGGTCCAGGTTGTACCGGTAAACCTGCTAAGGTTTGCGCAATCACAGGAGAATCTGCAGGTTCAACCGCAACCGAGGTAATGGTTTTACCTGCCACTTTTTTCAAGTAACGGCTCACACCTGTAATTGTACCGCCCGTACCTACACCTGCAACAAACACATCCACTTCGCCATCGGTATCATTCCAGATTTCTGGACCTGTGGTTTTTTCATGGATTTCAGGGTTAGCAGGGTTATTAAACTGCTGTAATAAAATGTATTTTTCAGGAGCCGATTGACGGATTTCTTCCGCTTTATCAATCGCACCTTTCATGCCTTTCGCGCCTTCTGTTAGCACGAGATTTGCGCCAAGGGCTTTAAGCAGCTTACGACGCTCTAAACTCATGGTATTCGGCATGGTTAGAGTGAGTTTATAACCACGGGCCGCAGCAACATACGCCAGCGCAATACCTGTGTTGCCAGACGTCGGCTCAATCAGTTCGTGGTCTTTAGTCAGTAGCCCCTTTTTCTCGGCATCCCAAATCATATTGGCACCGATACGGCATTTAACACTGAAACTTGGGTTACGCGCTTCGACTTTGGCCAGCACTTTACCTTGGCTAACACGGTTTAAACGTACTAGCGGGGTATTACCAATAGTATATGAATTGTCTTCGAAAATTTTGCTCATGGATTGCTTGCTCCTATGTTGGCACTATTGAATCATAATCTGCTGTGGCGCTTTTAGAAGTGATTGTTTGTTCTTCTTTATTCGATTTGGTTATTAAAGGGCTTACTGTTATTCGCAAACCCTGATTGGCAGCCAGTTTAACTGTGTTAACCTCTTGCTAACATAAAAAAGATTGTTGCATTCGCAAGGATAACTTCTTGATGTGTCAATCGTAAAACAAGCCTATCACTCGTATCGGACAAGACGCAAACATGAGACAACAGCAAACTGATTTGGGCAAAGACCCAAAAACTATGGTAACTCCCCATGCTTTTACCATTGCAGACACTGTACTTTATACGCCATTGGCGACGCCGCTAAAACGCGCTTTAGCCATGTTGATTGATGGTTTGCTAATCACTGTGTTAGCGGAGCAGATGGATTGGATGTTTGTATTGCTGGTGGTCGGTATCATCTATATTGAGAAACGCAGTCATAAATTGGGTCGTTTACTCAAATGGGGTCTTTATGCCGTGATGTTGGCTTTTATGTTGCTGACCACTGTTGATAATATTTTTAATATCCAAGGTTCAAACAGCACTGATATTGATCAATCAGACCAGCAGACAGTATTGGGAGAGCAGGTTTTAACCTCTCTTCCTGCCATTATTTCGTTGAGCCTTTGTGATAATTACGTTTGTGGTAAAACCCAAGTTCAATCCCTGCGCGAAGTGATAGAAAATGCTTCAGTATCAAAGGGTATGACAGAGACTGAGCGACGGGAGATAGTCCTTAGCACCATAGCCAACAGTCGTTTGTCAGTCGTAGATAGCGAAAAGCTCCAGACAGAAGTGCTTGATGGTACCTTGTGGCCGGTTATCGCGTCCAAAGTCGAGTTGCCAAAGCTTGATACACAATCTGAGCCGCTTAAGCCGACTCAAACCATTGAAACCAGTGAACCAACCGATGCCGCGCAAGGTCTTGTGGCTAACACTGTAAAAGTACCCGAAGCGACAAACGTAACCAAAACTGTACTTCAGCTAGGCACAAAAGGGAAAGGCGCCGATGATGAAGAGGAGTCCACCACTCACAGTGTTATCGCTTGGGTTAAAGGTTTTATGAGTGATATGGGATTGGGCTTTGGTTGGGCGGCGTTTTACTTTACCGTCTTTACCGCGCGGTTTGATGGTCAAACCTTAGGTAAGAAGATGCTTGGTATACGGGTGATCCAGCTCGATGGCGCTAAAATCAGTTTATGGGCCGCCTTTGGCCGTTACGGTGGTTATGCCGCAGGCTTCACCACTGGCTTACTTGGCTTTATGCAAATATTTTGGGATGCCAATCGGCAGGGGATCCAAGATAAAATATCTTCAACAGTCGTGATAGACTTAGCACAAATGCATAAAAAGCAACGATTAGAGCAGCAAGAACAGGGGCAAAATGAGTTATCGCCCGCGCTTACGAGTGATGATGCCGCTTCTGCTCACTTTACAACAAGCACCCGTTCGGAGCACCTATGAAACAGGTCGTGATTTCGGGGAGTGGCTTATTTACGCCGCCCCACAGTATTTCTAATGAAGCCTTAGTTGAGAGCTTCAATGCTTATGTGGATATTTATAATCTTGAAAATGCAGGCTTAATTGAGCAAGGCCATGTCGCGGCTTTGTCCTATTCCTCAAGCGAATTTATTGAAAAGGCCTCGGGCATCAAGCACAGATATGTGATGGTGAAAGAGGGCATTCTCGATCCCGAAGTTATGATGCCGTTAATTCCAGAGCGCAGCAGCGAAGAGTTATCCATGCAGGCTGAAATTGGGGTTGAAGCTGCATTGATGGCACTTAGCAATGCCAATCTCAAAGCTGAACAGATTGATCTGGTGGTTGTTGCCTGTGCTTATACCCAGCGTGCCTATCCTGCGATGGCAATTGAAATTCAACGTGCGCTCGGTACGCGCGGTTATGGTTACGACATGCAAGTGGCGTGTTCATCGGCAACCTTTGCCATTGTTGCTGCTGCTAATGCGATTGCGGCGGGCTCAGCCTCAAGAGTGCTCGTTATCAACCCAGAGATTTGTTCGGCGCAGGTGAATTATCGCGATCGTGACAGCCATTTTATTTTTGGTGATGTCGCGACCGCACTGGTACTGGAAGAGCAAAGTCTAGCTCAATCTGACAATGTGTTTAAAATCCTCTCAAGCCGCTGTTTTACTGATTATTCGAATAATATTCGCAGTAATTTTGGTTTCTTGAATCGCTGCGATCCGAGTGCTGCCCATCAGGCCGATAAACTGTTCCACCAACAAGGACGTAAAGTGTTTAAAGAGCTACTGCCGATGATTTACCAACATTTGGATGAACATCTGGCCGAACAAGCATTAACGCCGCAGTCTTTTAAGCGTTTATGGTTGCATCAAGCGAACATCAACATGAACCAGTTTGTGGTGAGAAAACTGTTAGGGGATGATGTGTCAGCGGAACAAGCGCCTGTCGTGTTAGACGAGTACGCCAATACCGCATCCGCGGGCTCTGTGATTGCATTTCACAAGTATTCCAGCGACTTTAAAGCGGGTGATTTAGGCTTATTAAGCTCCTTTGGTGCGGGATATTCCATCGGCAGTGTGATTTTGCAGAAGTGCTAAGCTGAACTTGGCATCGCAGATTGTTCTGCGATCTTTATCAATAAAAACAGCCTCAATTGAGGCTGTTTTTATGTTGCAGGAATCGATATCAAACCCACATCATTTTAGACAAGTATTGTTATCTTTAATTATTCTGGTGCGATTGCATGATTGCGGTAGGCTTCACGATACTTGTCGACCCACATGGCCGTTGCGCCACAAATCGCCACAGGCATCACGATAAAGTTGACGATAGGGATCATCGAAAACAGCGTCACAGTGGCACCAAAGCTAAAACTGGTGCCACGGGTTTGATTCAAGGCAAAGCGCATATCCTTAAAACTGACCTTGTGGTTATCGAAGGGATAATCGCAGTACTGAATCGCCATCATCCAAGCGCTGAACAGGAACCATAGGATTGGCGCCAGCGTTTGGCCCACCATAGGCACTAAAAACAGCAATAAAAATACCAATGCGCGGGGCAGATAGTATTTGAGTTTTATCCACTCACGCCCAAGGATACGCGGTAAGTCTTTGATTAAATCAATACCAGAACCGGTATTCAGCGGCTTGCCAGTTAACAGCTGCTCGACTTTTTCAGCCAACAGACCATTAAAGGGGGCGGCGAGCCAGTTCATCACCGAGCTAAATACAAAAGCAAGCATCACCAGCATAGTGGTGACTGCCAGTGGCCAAAGTAAAAAGTTTAACCAGCTTAAGTAGTCAGGCAACTGGGCATTCATCCAAGTGAATAGCGTATCTAACTGGCCTATTGCTACATAAATGACGCCCGCAAACAGCAGCAGGTTGATCATCAAGGGAATAAACACGAAAGTGCGCAGGCCTTTACGCGTAATTAAACCAAAGCCATCGAGAAAATAATTAACGCCGCTTTTGGCTGGGAAGGGCAAGGTTTTCTTCTGTGTCATATCGTCTTTCCAAAAAGTTGGGCTACAGCTTGAGAGACAGCCTGATATAAAGATAACTGCGATTGTGATCAACTCATGGGCAGATGACAAGCTAAAAGCCGCATGAATTCAATAAAAAGCGTTACAAAATGCTGCCTGCTTTGTTAAAGTTGCCAGCAGAATGCATTTGCACCACTGGGCTCATTTTCGGGCCAGACTTCAGAGACGCGCTAACTGGCACCATGAGATTAAAACAGATAAAACTTGCCGGCTTTAAGTCGTTTGTCGATCCCACTAAAATTCCTTTTTTACAGGCATTAACCGCCATTATTGGCCCAAATGGCTGCGGTAAATCGAATGTGATCGATGCCGTGCGTTGGGTATTGGGTGAAAGTTCGGCGAAACATCTGCGCGGTGATTCGATGGCCGACGTGATCTTTAACGGCTCAAGCGCGCGAAAACCTGTGTCTGTGGCGGGTGTTGAACTTATTTTTGAAAACAAAGATGGTCGCCTCGCGGGCCAGTATGCGAGTTACGAAGAAATCGCCGTTAAGCGTCAGGTGAGCCGAGACGGTGAGTCTTGGTATTTTCTCAATGGCCAAAAGTGTCGCCGTAAAGACATTACCGACTTGTTTATGGGCACAGGCCTTGGTCCGCGCAGTTACGCCATTATTGAGCAAGGCACCATTTCCCGCCTTATCGAATCTAAACCCCAAGACTTGCGCACTTTTATTGAAGAAGCCGCAGGGATTTCTCGCTATAAAGAACGCCGCCGCGAAACCGAAAACCGTATCCGCCATACCCGCGAAAACCTCGAGCGTTTAGGCGATATTCGCAGTGAACTCGGCAAACAGTTAGATAAACTGGCGCAGCAGGCCAAGGCCGCGAAGCAATATCGCGAGCTTAAACAGGCCGAGCGCAAGACCCATGCTGAACTCCTCGTGATGCGCTATCAAGAGTTGCAAGATCAGATGGCGAGTCTGTCTGAGCAAATCCGCGCCATCGAAGTGCAGCAAGCGGCGGCGCAGTCGCTGGCGCAAACCGATGAATTGCAAACGACTGAATTGCAAGTGCAACTCGCCCAATTAGCGGAGCAAGAACAACGCGCAGTCGAAGCCTATTATCTGACGGGCACCGACATCGCTAAGTTAGAACAACAGTTACAGAATCAAAAGCAGCGTGATGCCCAGCTCGAAACCCAGTTGGCGCAAGTGAAAGAGCAGATCCTGCAAAACACCGATAAGCTCAACGGCTATAAAGCGAGCCTTAGCGCGTTAGAACTTGAGCTTGCTAAGCTTGGGCCGCAGCATGATGAACAGCAAGAAATCATGGATGAGCTGCAATCCCAATGGGAAATGAGCATAGAGCGCAGCCAGCAGCAGGCTGAAGTTGCGCGTCAACAGGCCGTGGATGTTTCGCAGCATAAGTTACAGCTT
This sequence comes from Shewanella hafniensis, assembly GCF_019655335.1. Taxonomy (GTDB): domain Bacteria; phylum Pseudomonadota; class Gammaproteobacteria; order Enterobacterales; family Shewanellaceae; genus Shewanella; species Shewanella hafniensis. The sequence goes on along the minus strand of NZ_BPFD01000068.1, from coordinate 19,221 downwards.
GAACTGCGGCGCAGTCAGTTAGCACATCAGCAGCAATTATTACAGCATAAACAGCAGCAAAGCAGTGAGCAGCAAGCGCAGCTCGTCGCTTTAGTGGACAGCGATCTCGGCTCAAACATCACGCCACTGCAACAAGAAATAGCGTCTCTTGCAGACACCACTAGGCTACAAACCGAGATTAATCATCAGCAAGAACAAATGGTTAGCGCAAGCACGCAAGCTTTGGATGACGTCCGCCATAGCACCGAGCACATTCAGCAGCAATTAACCGCGACCAAAGCGCGCCATGAGCTGGTTGAACAGTGGTTGACTAAGCAGGAACAGCAAAGTGATAAACCGCAGTTATGGCAGAGTCTAACCGTTGAAAATGGTTGGGAAACCGCGGCCGAACTCGCCCTAAATGGCTTGTTGACCTTGCCCGTTGGCGTCACTGAAACCGAAATGGGGTTTCAAGCGTTAACGTCGCAATCCACCCAGAGTGAGTTTTTACAGGCTGAGGTGAACCTTGCCCCTTGGTTAGCGGGGCTTAAGTGGGCAAAAGATATTCACGCCGCAAAACAGCTACTGCCGCAGTTAAAGACCGATGAGCGGATTGTCACCGCCGACGGGTATCTCCTCGGGCAAGGTTTTTTAATCACTAAGACAGAGGGCGCTCAGTCACTGGTACAGCTCAGCAAAGAGCAAGCCCAGCTAGCGCAAAACATCTTCGATTTGCAGCAATCCTTGCACCTACAGCAAGATAAGATGACTGAACTTGCGGCTACCTTGCAGCAGCAAAGACAACAATTGACTGCTGGCGCGCAAAAATTGCATCAATTACAGTTGGATAAAGCGACAAAGTCGATGCAGCTCAGTGGCTTAACTGAGCAAGTGAAGGCGCGCGCTGAGCAGCAGAGCAAACTTGAAGCTGCATTAAGCGCGAGCTTGATTGACCTTGAACGCTTGAGCGAGCAATGCGAAGTATTGGCAGAGCAAGAAACAGAACTTGATGATGCGTTGCAGGCGAGTATTGATATTCAGCGGCAACTCACCCAAGACACGCAGGCCGATAGCGTGCGCCATCAAGCATTGAAAGCGCGTATTACTGAGGTTGAACGTCAGTTATCGACCACTGCTTCTGCCTTACAAGCTGTAACGATGCGCATGGCCGTCAGTACCGAACAAATTGAATTACAGCAATTGCGTGTCAATGAACTTATCCACACCCGTGAGTCTGTGTTAGCCGAACTTGCCAAAGTCGCCCAATTAAGTGGCGTAAAAAATAGTGTGCAGCTGACTGAGCAGTTAACGCAGCTATTACAGCAACAACATGAGCAACAACAGGGCTTAAAAAATGTCCGTCAGCAGCAAAGTGGGCTCACTGAGACATTAAACAGTATAGGAATAAAGCAAAAACAAGAGCTTGGTAAGCTTGAGGGCTTGACTCAAAGCCTGAGCACGTTAAAGTTACGTCGTGAAGGAATAAAAGGCCAAGCCAATAGTCAGCTGGAAGCCTTACAGGAACAGCAAATTGTTCTGTCTGAAATCCTTGGAAACTTGCCCGCGGAGGGCATGCCTGACAAGTGGCAGAGTGATTTAGATCAAATACGGCAGAAAATTGTTCGCTTAGGTGCGATTAACCTTGCAGCCATCGAAGAATTTGAACAGCAAAGTGAGCGAAAATCCTATCTTGATCATCAAGATGACGATTTAAATAAGGGACTGGCGACCTTAGAGGAAGCGATCCGTAAGATAGACAAAGAAACCCGCAGCCGCTTTAAGACGACATTTGACTCAGTCAATGAAGATCTCGGACGCTTATTTCCAAAGGTGTTTGGTGGCGGTCGAGCTTACTTAGCGTTAACGGACGATGATTTACTGGAAACTGGCGTCACTATCATGGCGCAGCCGCCAGGTAAGAAGAACAGCACAATCCATCTTCTTTCGGGTGGTGAAAAAGCCTTAACCGCTTTATCATTGGTATTCGCAATTTTTAGGCTGAATCCTGCTCCCTTCTGTATGCTAGACGAAGTGGATGCGCCATTAGACGATGCCAACGTAGAACGTTTCTGTCGATTACTGAAAGAAATGTCACAGAGCGTACAGTTTATTTATATCAGCCATAACAAAATAACCATGGAAATGGCTGATCAACTTATAGGCGTGACTATGCACGAGCCCGGTGTGTCTCGTATAGTCGCGGTAGACATAGAGCAAGCGGTGGCGATGGCTGACGCTGGATAACTAGAACAAAGACAGGGTAACCAATGGAAGATTTGCAACTAGTATTGTTTGTTTTAGGCGCCATAGCCATAGTTGCTGTGCTGGTGCATGGATTTTGGTCTATCAGAAGACAACAACCTAAGTCATTGAAAGATAGTCCAATGGGCAATTTTTATAAGAAACAGGCAGAGAAAGGTGAGTCGAGCCCTAAGCGAATTGATGCCGAAGGATTTGATGCCGACGGTATTGGCGCTGTGCGAGTGCGTAAAGCTGGCGAACTTGCGCCTAACAACGAGACTCCCGCAGCGAATCCCTATTTGAAACAAGAAGTAAAGCTAGACGCTAAGCCGCAAGAATTGACATCGCCAGAATTTAAAGCAGAACTTAAACAAGGGCTTAAACCAGAGCTAAAAGTAGAAGCGAAACACGAACCTATTCCAGCTCAGCCAGATTTTAGCTTACAGCCACCTGTGGCAAAAGAGCAACACCGTGGTCCTAAAGTCTCGCGCCAAGAGCCCGTCTTGAGCACGCAAGCGAACACTCTCACGAATGTTCACACTAGCATGCCAGCGCCGCAAATGGGTCAATCCCATGCTGCTATCGTGGCGCAAAAAGCCGCAGAGCAAGAACAGGCGCTACGTGCCGCGCCGCAGCAAAGCGCCTTGTTTGAAGAAAATGAACATCAAGAAGAGGCGTTTGTCGAACAAGCCGCTGAAGATGAATTAGGTGAGCCACGCGACGTGCTGGTTTTACATGTGGTCGCAAAAGATGGCCAACAGCTGAACGGCGCCGAACTGCTACCTTGTTTCTTAACCTTGAATTTTAAATATGGCGATATGAACATTTTCCATCGCCATGTGGATAATGCAGGCAATGGTAAAGTCTTGTTCTCTATTGCTAACATGCTGAAACCTGGCGTATTTGACCCTGATAACATGGAGCAGTTCAGTACCCAAGGTGTGGTGTTTTTTATGACTTTACCTTGCTACGGCGATGCCTTAATGAACTTCTCGATTATGCTTAACTCTGCGCGCCAACTCGCTGAGGAGATCGATGCCGTGGTGCTCGACGGTCAACGTCTGCCTTGGGGTGAGTTTACAAAGCAAGATTATTTACACCGCATTCGCGCTAACGCTTAGCCGACGCCGCAATTTGGCGGTTTATATATTGATGAGGCCGCTAATTGCGGCCTCATTTTTTGTGATCTACTTTTTGTGATCTACTTTTTGTGATCTAAAGCATTCTGGATAAAGAATATGCAAGACATTCAACTCGATACACTTCTGTCTGAAGACGTTACCCCAGAAAACGCATCACAGGTGATGCAGGCGCTCAGCCAATCACTGAACGAGCACAACATTCGTTACTATGTGGATGATGCGCCGAGCATTACTGATTCTGAGTACGACAGGTTGATGCAGTGTTTACTCAAGCTTGAGGCGTTATATCCCCATTTGATTGTGGCTGATTCACCAACTCAAAGGGTGGGCGGATTGGCGCTCGCCAAATTTGATCAAATCACTCACCTTAAACCTATGTTGAGCTTAGATAACGCCTTCGATGAAGCGGATTTCAGTGCTTTCCACAAACGTGTCACCGATAAAGTGGGTGAGGTGAGTTTTTGCTGCGAGCCTAAACTCGATGGCCTTGCCGTGAGTATCTTGTATCGCCATGGCGTACTTGAGCGCGCCGCGACCCGCGGTGATGGTTCTGTCGGTGAAGACATCACTGAAAACGTTAAAACCATTAAATCGATCCCGCTTAAACTGCGCGGCAATGATTTCCCTGAACTCGTTGAAGTGCGCGGTGAAGCCTTTATGCCAAAAGCGGCCTTTGAGGCTTTGAATGACAGGGCGCGCGCCAAGGATGAAAAACTCTTTGTTAATCCCCGTAATGCCGCCGCTGGCAGTTTACGACAACTCGACAGTAAAATTACCGCTGCCCGTTCATTGGCTTTTTATGCCTATGCGTTAGGGGTTGTTGAGCCGGATTCTCATCCGTTAGCTAAAACCCATTTCGAGCAGTTACAGCAGCTTAAGTCGTGGGGTTTACCCGTTAGTAGCGAAATCAAAGTCTGCGCTGAATTAAGCCAAGTCTATGACTACTATAAAGACATTCTCACTCGTCGCGGTGATTTAGCCTTTGAAATCGATGGCGTCGTGATGAAAGTTAACGATATTGCCCAGCAGCAACGTTTAGGTTTTGTGGCTAAATCTCCCCGCTGGGCGATTGCCTATAAATTCCCCGCACAGGAAGAAATGACTCTACTTGAAGGCGTCGATTTCCAAGTGGGCCGCACAGGTGCGGTGACGCCAGTGGCGCGCTTAAAGCCAGTATTTGTTGGCGGCGTGACGGTATCGAATGCGACGCTGCACAATGCCGATGAAATTGCCCGTTTAGGCATTAAAGTCGGTGACACTGTGATCATCCGCCGCGCTGGTGATGTTATCCCACAAATTGTTGCCATAGTGCCCGAAAGACGCCCTGAAACAGCGACTGATATTGTATTCCCACACAATTGTCCTGTGTGCGGCAGTTTAGTCGAGCGTCTCGAAGGTGAGGCCGTGGCGCGTTGTAGCGGTGGTTTATTCTGTGAAGCGCAGCGTAAAGAAGCGATTAAGCATTTTGCTTCTCGCAAGGCTTTGGATATCGATGGCATGGGCGACAAAGTTGTCGAGCAATTGATTGATAAAGAACTCGTCCAAAGTCCTGCAGATCTGTTTAAGCTCACCGCCTCTATGATGACTATGCTCGACCGCATGGGGATGAAGTCGGCAACCAATTTAGCGGCGGCGATTGAAGCTGCCAAAACTACAACACTTGCGCGTTTTTTATATGCCTTGGGCATTCGCGAAGTGGGCGAGGCGACAGCGGCAAACCTTGCGGCGCACTTTGCCAGTTTAGATGCGCTGCGGGTGGCAAGTGTGGAGCAGTTAACTGAAGTGGAAGATGTTGGCGCCGTGGTGGCCCAACATGTGGCCCACTTTTTTGCTCAGCCGCATAACCTTGAGGTTATCGATGCCTTAATCGCCGCTGGTGTGCATTGGCCCGCCATTGAAGCGCCAAGTGCTGATGCACAGCCGCTTAAAGGCCAAACTTGGGTATTGACCGGGACCTTAAATCAGCTCAATCGTAATGATGCTAAAGCGCAGCTGCAGGCGCTGGGGGCAAAAGTCGCTGGCAGTGTGTCGAAAAATACCGATTGCTTGGTGGCGGGTGAGGCGGCAGGTTCCAAACTCGCTAAAGCGCAGGAGCTTGGCGTTAAGGTGATGGATGAGGACGAGTTATTGGCACTGCTCGCCGCGAACGCTTGATTGCTGTGGGCTGAAATAGGCTGCAGGCTCTGGTCTGATGTTTTGCATTTACAGTTTAAAAACCACTGAACCGTGAGCATTAAATAGCGCCTTGCCAAGGCGCTATTTTTATGTGGCATAGCAAAAATGACGACATGGAAAGATAGTCAGCTTTGGCTATTGAATTAGCCGCGATTGGCACCATCTCCTTAATATGCTGTTTTAGCTTTTGCTAATTGGAAACCTATTTGAATTTTAGTCACATCACTTGGCTCGATGATAAAGGCCATATTAAACCGCCGATCTTTTTATACGCACTCTTGGCTTATCTTGCGCGCGGTTGGTGCATTTTTATCGCCTCGCTGACCCAGATGGGTGACCGTTCTGAGTTAGTGAGGATTTTTTACCCTGAAAAATCAGATTTTTTGCTAGCACTCGGGGCGGGACTGGGCGCGGTTTTGATTTATCTTGTGGTGATTGCCGAACGTCGCCGTTCACCTCAATGGTTAAGGCCTATTTTTGTGCATTTAAAATGGGGTCTGTGGTTGCTGCTGATTGTTGATGGCGTTTTGTTGGGGCAAAGGTTGAACCATGGCCAGTTCCTGTTCCATTGGAGCCTCGCTTTAGATGCGCTAATCTTGTTCTGGTCTAGCATTTATCTCATTAAATCGAAGCGACTCCATTATTACCTGCGTGATTGGCTAAAAGAAGATCCTAAATTACTCCAACCTTAGTTTTATCATATTGTTATATAACAACTTTATTTATATCTAAGTGGTGGAGCACAAAGTCATGTGTTTTATCCCTCAGTTTGATAAGGATTTTTCCTTTATTTTCCCATCGAATGATTTGAATCATCTATAGTTATATGTACTTAGCTCGAATGTGCTCTGTTGGATACGCAGATGAGGTCATCTGTTTATGCTCCGCATCACATTTGTAAGGAGTCATATTGCGTGGCAAAAGCACCTCAAAGAAAATTATTACTATCAGAAATTCAGCTTGGCATGAGAGTCAAGTTGCCTTTGTCATGGACGAATCACCCTTTTTTATTTAACCGCGTTGATATTAGCAGTGCCGCTCAAATCGAGATGATCCGAGGCCTAGGTGTCCCCTATGTGCTTTTATTGTCGGAGTTGAATTCTGGGGCTGAGGTTGTTGAGGAAGATGATAATGTCGAAGATGAAATAGCGGCTGAACCCGAACGGGATCTCAAGGCCGATACCCGTAAGGCGATTCGCTTAAGCCAAAAGCGTTTCCTCGAAAACGTTAATAATTGCCGTAACGTGTTCGGTAAAATAGTCAGTGATCCAGAAGGCGCCTATCGATTATCGGCAGCATTGGTTGAGGACTTGTTAAGTCATCTACAAGAGGTTGAAAAACCTTTTCTCACCTTGGTAGGAATGGAAGATAGTGACGTCAGTGTCACCCAACACGGCGTATCCGTTGCGGTATTGGCAATGATGATGGGTCATGCACTGGATTTAAGCCCAAGAGAACTGCGTGATATTGCTCTTGGCAGTTTGCTACATGATATTGGCAAACTGAAAGTACCCGATGTTATTCGTCGCAAGCGCGGTGCCTTAACACCACATGAAGCCAATTATCTGCAAATGCACCCTAACTTTGCCTATGACATGCTTAACCGTTCCGGATTGTTCCCAAAGGAAGTTCTACATATTGTGCTTCATCACCATGAGTTTATTGATGGTTCCGGTTTCCCCGATGGTTTAACTGATCATAAAATTCCGATCACGACTCAAATAGTCAGTTTGGCAAATGATTACGATCAGCAACTCAGTGGCCAACAAATATCTTCTCCTCAGGTCGCCTTAGGCTATTTATTTAAAAATCGGGCAACGAAACATGCCGAATCTTTAATTGCTATTTTGGTTAAAATTCTTGGTATTTATCCCCCTGGGACGATTGTTAGGTTATCCGATGATAGCGTCGCAAAGGTCATGATGACCACCAAAGAGGTGAGTCAGCCTCAAGTCTGGGCTTGTAAAGAGGATGGGAGTGATGCTTCGCTGCGTTTCTTAAGTGATGAAGGCGTAACAGTGCAAAAAGCCATCAAAGCGGAAGAGTTGTCAGAGGGCGCTATTCGTACCTTGCAAGTTGATAAGGGGATCAGTTTTTATTTTAGTTCGCTACAAACTTGAATCTTATGCACTAAGTTCCGTATTCTATCCGCTGATATGACTCCCTTAGGGCTAATATGGCGAATGTAAAAGCAGAAAACGGCGCAGTTAAATCCAGTGTTGCCTTGGTCGGTTGTGGATGGTTTGGTTTTGCCTTAGCAAAGCAGCTTGTCCATGAGGGTTACAGAGTCACAGGCTGTAAGCGTAGCGCCGATGAATTATCGATATTAACTGAGGTTGGAATTGAAGCCTATCCGCTGCAATTAGGCAGCGAAGCATCCTCAGCCCCCGATGCTCAGGCATTAAGCGGTTTATTGCAAACCGATTATCTAGTGGTCAATATTCCACCCCGATTAAAACGCGGTAACGCTGCGTATCTTGAAGAATTACAACAACTCATCGCATTAACCCAAGGCTGGCAATATCAGCGGATTGTGTTTATCAGCACCACGGGTGTGTATCCGGCCCAAGATAAAGTGATGACTGAAGCCGATGCCTTGGCAGAATCCAGCGACAGCCAAGTGCTATTAGATGCAGAAGCTTTATTTCAAACGCGGCCCCATAGCTGTATTGTCCGCTTTGCGGGGCTCGTAGGTCCCAAACGTCATCCTGGACGTTTCCTTGCAGGGAAAACTGATGTCAGTGGCGCCAATGTGGCAGTGAATTTAGTTCACTTAAGTGATTGTGTTAGTGCGATAAGTCGGATACTCGCGGCAACGGGCTTAGGGCTAGCTGTGGCTCCGATTTATAACCTCTGCGCGCCAATGCATCCTACCAAAGCTGAGTTTTATCAGGCTGCTGCCGAGTCCCTAGGTTTAGTCGCGCCCGAATTTAATCAACAATCCATGCCGAGTAAAGTCATCCAAGCTGACGCCATTGTCACAGATTTCGGCTTTCAATATCAGTATGCTTCCCCGCTGGATATGCTAGCGGCATGTTGAGAAAGGTTAATTATTGTTAAAGGTAAAAGCCGAGCTTTTAGGTTATCTTTTGCTTCCAAGTTTTGCTTGAGCGAATGTGTCATCCTTATTTAAATCAATGACGAATAAAAAGAGACAATATAATGAGCGTGTTTAATCGAGTTCGACCTATAGCCGCATTGGCGTGCGGATTAATCCTGAGTGCTAGCTTTGCACTGCAGGCCGCAAGTTTCGAAGAAGGCAAAGATTATGTTACGGTAGCGGGAATTACCGAAGCACAAAAGCCTGTGCTGCGGGAGTTTTTCTCCTATAACTGCCCGCATTGCTATAAACAAGAACCGCTTATGGACTTGACAGTGCAACTGCTCGGCAAAGATGTCGCTTTTGAGCGGACCCCGGTTGGCGCTGGCCGTCCTGCTTGGGAACTGAGCCAACTTGCCTACTATGTGGCGCAAAAATTAAAGATGACCAAGCAAACCCATGGCGCTATTTTCAAGCAAATCCATGAGAAAGGTGAGCAATTTACTGCGCCTGAACAAGTTAAAGCTTTCTTTGTCGCTCAAGGTGCTAAGGTGGATGATGTTGATGCCGCGATGAATTCCGTCGATGCCAAATTCACTCTAATGAATTATGACTCTCAAGCTGAGCTTGCTGGGATCAAGGGCGTACCGTCATTACTGGTTAATGGCCGTTATATGCTGACCTCAACCGCGCACACGCCAGAAGAGCTGGCAGCCTTAGTGAAGTTTTTAGCCGCGAAGTAACCGCGTTTAATAAATTGAGAATTGGTTTATCGCCGTTAAAGGATAACGACCTTGCATGGTCATTATTCCGCCATTGGCCAATCTAACGTTAATAACCCAGTTTAGGCTGGGTTATTTTTTGCCTTAAACTCAAAAGATGACTCGTTGCCAGCATTGGTAAGCCAAACTGGGCGATGAGTATTCTTAAGTGAAATCGCTGTGCGGTCGGCCTCAAGAAAGTTGAATGAGTGATTGGTAATGGCTTATTGATTAAATGATATCTCATCCATTATCAGCGCTAAAATCATAAATAATGTCAGTCTATAGTCATCATTAAAACTGTTTGAATTTCTGATTTTTCCATTTTAGACAACAAGTTATTCCTATCTATTACTTTTCCTGCCGCCCAATGCCCCTTGTTTTTACTCATTCTTGTTCGACATTGGTCTAACCTGTTGAAAAGGTTGAAACTGTATCCAAATGTAAAATCATTGTTAACTCGTTGAATTTGTTTCTATTCACTATTTATGGACAGTGTTTTGAATCACGGGTTAGACGAAAGTCGTGATTGTGCTCACACCAGCTGTTGCTAGATTAAACAAGACTTAAAATTAAAACAGCACAGGGGAGTCACTATGGGTTTTGAAAATAACGACAAGGCAAAAGGCTACTGGCGCGAGAATTTACGTCTCGTACTGAGCTTATTAGCCATTTGGGCGGCAGTCTCATTTGGATGCGGCATTTTATTGGTTGATGTACTCAATGAAGTTCATTTCATGGGATTTAAATTAGGTTTCTGGTTTGCACAGCAGGGATCTATGTATGTATTCGTTGCGCTTATTTTTGTCTATGCGGCAAAAGCCAACGCCTTAGATAAAAAATATAACGTACAAGAAGACTAAGGAGCTTTGAGATGGATGTTCAAACACTAACTTATATTATCGTAGGGCTCTCGTTTGCGCTCTACATTGGGATTGCAATCTGGTCACGAGCGGGATCAACCAAAGAATTCTATGTCGCAGGTGGTGGCGTTCACCCTGTAGTGAACGGTATGGCAACGGCAGCGGACTGGATGTCTGCGGCATCGTTTATTTCGTTAGCAGGTATCGTGTCTTTTGTTGGTTATGACGGCAGTGTGTACTTGATGGGCTGGACGGGCGGTTACGTATTACTGGCCCTGTGTATGGCGCCGTATTTACGTAAGTTTGGTAAGTTCACTGTGCCAGATTTCGTCGGTGAACGTTATTATTCTCAGGCTGCGCGTACTGTGGCGGTTATCTGCGCTATCTTCATTTGCTTTACTTATATTGCAGGGCAAATGCGCGGTGTGGGCGTGGTGTTTTCTCGCTTCTTAGAAGTGGATGTTGACACGGGTGTGTATATTGGTATGGCTGTGGTGTTCTTCTACGCTGTTCTTGGTGGGATGAAGGGGATTACTTACACTCAGGTTGCCCAATATTGCGTATTGATTTTCGCTTTCATGGTGCCAGCGATTTTCTTGTCTGTGATGATGACAGGCCACATTATTCCACAAATCGGTTTCGGGGCGCAGCTGCTTGATGCGGCGGGCAACAATTCTGGCGTTTACCTGCTAGAAAAACTCAATAATGTTTCTACCGAGTTAGGCTTTGCTCCATACACAGATGGCTCTAAGAGCATGATTGACGTCTTCTGTATTACGGGTGCTTTGATGGTGGGTACTGCTGGCTTGCCTCACGTTATCGTACGTTTCTTCACTGTTCCTAAAGTGAAAGATGCACGTATTTCTGCAGGTTGGGCGTTAGTCTTTATCGCGATTATGTACACTACAGTCCCTGCACTCGCGGCGTTCTCCCGTGTGAACATGATTGAAACCATTAATGGTCCAGATGCTAAAGGTGTGGCTTATGAGAGTGCACCAGATTGGATTAAAAACTGGGAAAAAACGGGTCTGATCAAGTGGAACGATAAAAACGGCGACGGTAAGATTTATTACTCGTCAGGTAAGATTGAAGATGCTGCTAGTAAAAACGAAATGAAGATCGATAACGATATCATCGTATTAGCGACGCCAGAAATCGCCAATCTGCCAGCGTGGGTTATCGCTCTGGTTGCAGCGGGTGGTTTAGCTGCGGCCCTGTCAACATCAGCGGGTCTGTTGTTGGTGATTTCAACCTCGGTTTCACACGATTTACTCAAGAAAAACTTGATGCCAAATATCTCCGATAAAAAAGAGCTAATGTTTGCTCGTTTAGCGGCGGGTGTGGGCATTGTGATTGCGGGTTACTTTGGGGTGAATCCACCAGGCTTTGTGGCCGCGGTGGTGGCGTTCGCCTTCGGGTTAGCGGCTTCTTCATTGTTCCCAGCGATCATCATGGGTATCTTCTCTAAGACAATGAACAAAGAAGGCGCGATTGCCGGTATGTTAACGGGTTTACTGTTTACTGCGGGTTATATCATCTACTTCAAGTTTGTTAATCCAGCCGATAACGTTGCCGCTAACTGGTTCCTTGGTATTTCGCCAGAAGGTATCGGTATGGTGGGTATGTTAGTGAACTTCGGTGTGGCAGCGTTAGTCAGTCGAGTCACGACGGCTACACCACAGCATGTTCAAGAAATGGTTGAATCGATTCGCTTCCCTAAAGGTTCGGGTGAAGCGAGCGGTCACTAAGCTCATCGCTTAATCATTCGCATCAACTCAAGAGAGCGCTTCGGCGCTCTTTTTTATTGCGTTCGAATATGTTTTCCTGTCGTTGAGTGAGTTGGTGAGCCAAGGTATTGATGAGTTAATGCACTCAACCTAGGGCTGACTTTAGTCGAATGTAGCGCCGCGACAATGCAGGCTATAGTGATGACATATAAGTAAAAGTTTCGCTTAAAAAGAAGGTGTTGCCTATGAATGCCAGTGAGTTACAACCCGTAGTGCAATTTCTACAAGGGCTAGTGCCCTTTGATACTCTGCCTGAAGATGTTGTGGTGCGCTGCGCTAAGGCTGTCACTGTTGGCTATTACAGTAAAGCCTCTGGTTATGTTCATTTTGATGCTAACTCACCTAAGTTATATATGGTGCGCAGCGGCGCCTTTGAGGTGCGCGATCCTGACGGTGTGCTGGTCGATAGAGTCGGCGAGGGGGAGTTTTTTGGTTTTTCGACCTTGTTATCGGGGGAGAAAGTCGTCAACAAGGTCGCTATTCTCGAAGACGGTTTGGTTTATCATTTGCCCCAAACCTTGTTCGATAACCTTAGAAGCGAGAGCCGCAATTTCGATAAATTTTTTACCCGCGCATTTGCTAAACGTTTGCGCCATGAGGCTCGCTTTAAGGCGAAAGATCTGACGACCACAAGTCGGATAAGTACCTTGATGTCTTCCACTCCCATCGTTATAGATGCCCAAGCTAGCGTGACTCAGGCGGCACTCTTGATGCGAAATCGCCGAGTATCGTCCTTATTGGTGACGGATAATCATAAATTGGTTGGCATCTTAACCGATAAGGATTTACGTAATCGGGTGTTAGCAGCAGGGCTTGATGGCAGCGTTGCTGTGCATCAAGCCATGACGGTTTCGCCGATTTCAATTTCATCCAATGCGTTGATTTTTGAAGCCATGCTACTGATGAGCGAGCATAACATTCATCACTTGCCTATTATCGACCAAGATAAAGCCATCGGTATGGTGACCAGTACTGACATCTTGCGCGGGCAGGGCTCACAACCGCTACTGTTGATTGGTGAGATAGAACGGCAGCAGGATCTTGCCAGTTTAATTGGCGTCAGTAAGCAAATCCCGCTGTTATTACAAAATTTGATCAGTGCCGATGCCAGAGCCGAAGAAATTGGCCGAGTGTTAACCTCTGTCACCGATGCGCTGACACGGCGGTTAATCGTGCTCAATCAGCAATTACTCGGTGAACCGCCGATGGCCTTTTGCTGGTTGGCGTTTGGATCGCAGGGACGTCAAGATCAAGCGGCATGTTCGGATCAAGATAATGGTCTGTTAGTCGCAGAAGAAATGGATGATTTTGCTAAAGGTTATTTTGATGCCTTAACCCATGCCGTATGTGCTGGACTTGATCAATGCGGTTATGAGTTTTGCCCCGGCAATATTATGGCGCAAAACCCTCAGTGGCGAATGTCGCTTAAACAGTGGCAACAGGTATTTGAAAAATGGGTGGTAACGCCTGAGCCTAAGGCGTTAATGCACGCCAGTATTTTCTTCGATATGCGCTCGGTTTACGGTCCACAAACCTTATTTGATGCGCTGCAGGATAAAGTCTTAGCTCAAACCCGTGATAACGATATTTTCCTCGCGGGCATGACAGGTAATTCGCTGGTGGAGTCGCCGCCGCTGGGCTTTTTCCGCAAATTTGTCCTCGAACGTGATGGCAGCGAAGTCAAAGGCATAGATTTGAAGCATAAAGGCAATGCCTTGATCAACGATATTGCCCGTGTTTATGCCCTGTCGGCAGGGATCAAAGAAGTGAATACTGCGAAACGTATCCGTGCCTTGATGGACGCAAACATTCTTAATCGTAAAGATGCGCTTAATCTTGCCGATGCCCACGAGTTTATCGCCCATATGCGGTTATCGAACCAAGGTTATCAGCATAATCTCGGGCTAGAGGTGAGTAATTATCTGCTACCCGCGCATTTATCTTCGCTGGTTCGCCATCAGCTACGTGATGCCTTTAAAGTGGTGCATGAGGCGCAGGCGGGGATGAAGATGAAGTTCATGCGAAGTTTTTGATATGAATACACTGCTGCTGAAAACGAAACTTAATTGGCGGGCGCTGCGTTGCCAACATCAGTTATTTAAGGGTTATTATCAATCGCTATTACCTCTGCTGGCGATGCCGTTATCCGAAGCGCCTTTGATGGCGATGGATTTAGAGATGACAGGTCTCAATCCGCAGCAAGATCAAATTCTCAGTATTGGCTTAGTGCCGATTGATCGCGGTGAGATCCCATTGGCACGCGCCGAGCAAAAGTTAGTGCAAATTCGCGGCAGTGTTGGCCAAAGTGCGACTATCCATGGGATCCTCGATAATCACCTGGTGCAGGCGGTCACCATCGAGGAAGCCATGGGTTGGTTTATCAGTCAAACCTATGGTCGGGTGCTGGTCGCGCATCATGCTCCGCTAGACTGCCGTTTTCTGCAGCAGGATTTATTGGCTATTTACCATCAAGCCCTCGTACTCCCTGCTATTGATACGCTCATACTTGAAAGGCATCGTTTGCTACGGGAACACTCAGTGATTAAAGAGGGGTATTTGCGCCTTGGTGCTTGCCGCGAACGTTACGGTTTACCCATTTATACCGCTCACAGTGCGTTGACCGATGCCTTAGCTTGCGCTGAATTATTATTGGCGCAAACGGCAGCTATGGGTGGCGCTGGGCAACTTACTGTGGCTGATTTATTGCAGCAATCGACTTAGCAGTTTCATCTTAGGTTAATCACTTACAGGCTAGACTCTCTAACCCGTTTTAAGCTTAATTTTTTAAGTTTAAAATCAATGCCGCCAACTTGGCAATCCAACCAACTTGTACTTCACTCTACTAAACTGAGTGCGTAGGAGAATATGATGCCGTTACCTTTGCTTTGGATGGGTAGTGCCGTAATTGGCGCAGTTTTGTTGGCCGATGAGCGCGAAAAGCGTCAGCAACGTGAGCGCGAGAGATTACTCGGTAAGGCCCCTAAGTATCCCGTCGCCAAGCGCGCTATGGTGGCGGCGCCGAGTCAATGGCAAAAGGGATTAAAACAAGTTGCGCCAATCCCGGGCAGTATCGTCTGTTGTTATGTCTTTGGGGTGATTGAACATACCGGTATTTGGCTGGGTGATGATTGCCTCGTAGAGTTACATGGCTCAGGGTTGGTGCGGGCCGTGTCGGTAAAGCGTTTCTTGGCGGGGCGCACCGGTAGCCAAATCTATCTTGCCTGTAATCACCAACATCAGCCTCTTATTGCCGAGTCTGTGTTGCCCCGCGCTGAACAGGCGATTTATCAGTATCGGGAATATGATTTATTTGACAATAACTGTCATCGATTTGTCTGGTCTTGTATTAGCAATAGTGAAAGGGGCGAAGAAGCGGTTAAAGGTTTTAATGAGTTAAATCAAAAACTCGCCGAACATTTTAATCAAGCTATCTATTGGGATGAGATGAGCATTAGCAAGCTGAATGAATAAGTTTTGTCGTCATAAACTAAAAAAGCCATCTTAATTGATGGCTTTCTGTCTTAGTAAAACACAATATTACCGTTTTGCAGAAACCGTTTACGGCTTACAAAAATAATCGACAGCGCGTTTAACTAACTCTATGCCTGTTTTATCGCAAGGCGGTAACTTGGCATCACTGATATTGATTGGTGTCACGCGGTTGCCCCATTGCAGCAAGAGTGCAGCAGAGGTTAAGCCGGCGCCAAAGGCACAAGAGAGTATGGTTTGATTTGGCTTAATCACGCCTTGCTCTAACGCATCACAAATCGCAATCGGAATGGTTGCTGCCGAGGTATTGCCATAATTGGCAATGTTAACGAAGGCTTTTTCTTTCGGAATTTTCATTCGGCTGACTAAGGTATCGATAATGCGCTCGTTGGCTTGATGCGGGATAACAAGATCCACTTCATCCTTATCAACACCACATTTTTCAAGCACTTTAGTGCTCAACTTGTTCATGCCGTTAATCGCGCGTTTGAAGATTTCTTGGCCATCGAATTCAATAAAGAAATCCAATGACTCGGCAGAGAATCTGTCCATCGCCGTGCCAAAGCCTGCTTTAAGAATGTCACGACCTTCAGGATCGTTATTCAGCTCATAACCGAGTACGCCACCGGCAACATCTGTTGCTTCAACAACAACGGCACCTGCGCCATCACCGAATAACACGGCAGTTTCGCGGCGTGACCAATCTAGATAGAAAGATAAACGTTCTGCACCAATGACTAATACTTTCTTGCTCTGACCACTCTTGATTTGTGAGCTGGCTAAACCTAAGCCATATAAAAAGCCACTGCAGGCAGCATTGATGTCGAACGCGGCACAACTGGCGCCAATATTAGCTTGTACAGTGGATGCGATATTCGGGATCAAAGTGTCTGGGCTGGCGCTAGCCAGAATGATCATGTCAATTTCACTGCCATCGATCCCCGCAGCTGCGAGTGCGCGTTGTGCTGCAACTGAAGCGAGTTCAGAGGTGTTAACATGGCTGATATGGCGCTGGCTGATGCCGGTGCGAGATTTAATCCATTCATCGGATGTCTCGATAAAGGTCGCAAGATCATCGTTGGTCAAGGTGGCTGGTGGAACACATTTGCCCCAACCTGTGATAGTGGCGTACTGCATGGTGGTTTCTCTCAAATAAAAAAGGCAGAACCTGAGCGCTGCCTTGAATCGACAACAAAGCTTATCGGCAACTCTAATGGCCGTCCGTGATCTAGACCACCTGTTTGGCGACGAGATCTCGAATTGTCATTGCGGCATGCAGAATATGATGACGCAGTAGCGCCGTCGCTTTTTCTGTTTCTCTCAGTTTGCAGTGGTTGAGCAAAGCTCTGTGCTCATGCTCTGCAGCAGGAATCCCCCCCCGCGAGCAATAACTGCAAACGAATGTATCTATCACAATTAGTATTGAGGCCGTGAACAACCTCAAGGGTGTGTGGGCGATTAGCCGCCTGATATAAGCAAGTGTGAAATTGCGTATTCAACTCGCTCCAACTGGCAACGGCATCCTCATGTTTGAAGGCCGATTCCAATTGTTCGAGTACACGTTCAGCTTTTTCTAAATCAGCGTCTTGAAGTCGCGGGATCGCTTTAGCGAGCAGATCGGTTTCGATCATGGCACGTAATTCAAAAAGTTCGGTGACTTGCTCGACGGATAACACGGTCGCCGTTGCACCTTTATGGGGCTCAAACTTAACGAGTCCTTCGGCTTCGAGTTGCAATAAGGCTTCTCTCACCGGAATGCGGCTGACATTTAACGCTTCAGCCAAGGCACTTTGTCTGAGTGGTTCTCCTGCGGCTATGTCACCTGAAAGAATTCTCTCTCTGAGCGCTTCAACAACTAACTGGGTGCGAGTTTTGTGGACTATAGGCGTAGTTCGACTCATTATTTCCGTCTATTTCGGGTATTTTCTCGTTATCTGCCCAAGATTACCGTTAAAAACACCACAAATAAAGGGGAATGCTTGATTGAATGCTGCATCTTAGGGATTAACAATGCCCAAACGGCGAGGGTTTTGATGGTTCTAGCGTTCTCTATTAAACGCCGTTCTTGGAATCAATCTCTATTGCAACGGCTATCATTTTTCTCAGAGGGCTGTTTATCTCTTGTAATGAAGCACTTTGATTAGCCAGATCACAGGCTCATCAATTGAGCATGAACTCAAAGATGTAGAGAAAGTTGGACAAGGCATTTCCAGCACTGGGGCTTTTGGGGACAGTTTTGTTTACATCTCGCCATAAGTAACGTCAACGCTCAATTTAGCGCTAAAAGCACAACTTCGCGGTGCAATTTCTGATAATGAATGGAATAATAGCGCGATAACGCCTTAGGCGATTTTGGAGTATTACAGTGAGTCGAGCAGTATTTTTAGACCGTGATGGCGTAATTAACAAAGATCATGGTTATGTCCACTTAGTGGATGACTTCGAATATATCGAAGGTGTGTTTGAATCTTGCCTCTCTTTGAAGGAAATGGGCTACAAGTTAGTTGTTGTCACTAATCAATCAGGTATTGCCCGTGGCATGTACACAGAAGATCAATTCCACAGCTTAACGGAGTGGATGGATTGGAACTTTGCCGACAAAGGCGTTGAACTCGATGGTATCTACTATTGCCCGCACCATGCTGACAATGGCATAGGAGAATATAAGGTCGACTGTGACTGCCGCAAACCTAAGCCAGGTATGCTCAATGATGCTGCGCAATTCTTGAAAATCGACTTAGCGTACTCAGTCATGGTTGGTGACAAAGCCGAAGATATGCAAGCAGCGAAAGCGGCGGGCGTGACTACACGTATATTAGTGCGCAGTGGTAAGGTTATTGCTGATGACAGCGATGCCACAGTAGTGCTGGACAGTATTGCCGATGTGCCAGCTTACTTAAAAAGCCTGGGCTAGTGGCTGCACTACTTATAAGCAGATAAACATTTGCAGATAAGTTCATCTTAAGCAGCTACCAGTAGCCAGTGGCGCAAGTTGTCGCTCTTGTTGGATGAGAGTTTGCGATAGAATCGATCCAACATGACATAAAGAGCTAACCAATAGGTTGGCTCTTGTCATTTCTAGCGCAGGATTAACCTCATCTTTTGCCTTAATCCAGCACAAATTCGATAATATTGGCGTTAAAATACACTTTTAGTTTAAAAAGTGTGCGCTTGAATCGTTTTTCGCAATTATTCGTGGCAAAGGGGTTGCGGTAAAATCTGATATCCCTATAATGAGCATCCACTGACCCAGCGGGGTCAAGGGTTAAACGCTGAAAAAGCCGCTAACCATGCTCTTTAACAATTTATCAAGCAAATCTGTGTGGACACTCACAGGTGTTGAGTTAATCGAAACTGCTTAGCCTTAGGGTTGGCAGTCAAAAATTTAAATCAACCAATTCTTTCACGAGAGTGATGAGTGTTCATAGCAATATGTACAAAGACTTACTATTTATTTTTGAATAAATAGGAGTCGAACAGAATTCGTTGAGCCGTTTGACGTAAGTCAAACAAAAAAACTTTAATTGAAGAGTTTGATCATGGCTCAGATTGAACGCTGGCGGCAGGCCTAACACATGCAAGTCGAGCGGCAGCACAAGGGAGTTTACTCCTGAGGTGGCGAGCGGCGGACGGGTGAGTAATGCCTAGGGATCTGCCCAGTCGAGGGGGATAACAGTTGGAAACGACTGCTAATACCGCATACGCCCTACGGGGGAAAGGAGGGGACCTTCGGGCCTTCCGCGA
>NZ_BPFD01000067.1 GCF_019655335.1 Shewanella hafniensis | reverse complement strand
TTATAGTTTTTATTTTTGTAATTAACTGATATTAATGAGTTTATGTTTTTTATTTCTTTTGTGGTTTTCCACAATAGCGAGTGTTAAGTCTAGTGATGACTGTGTTTTGATGTTTGAATATTGATCTTTATCACTAAAAATATCCAATATTGGAATTTATTTGGTTTTTTCATCTGTTTTATCTCCTTTGGTTGCAAACATCTTCTGCATAAGTAAACTGCTGCGCATTCAATCTGGAGTCTTTGCTCTATTTTGCCTGAACGCCGCAGTACTCATTTAAGTAGTACAGATAACAATAATATGATTAGAGAATAATGATGCAAAAACGTCTTCTGACTTTGGCTGTCACTGCAGCCTTGTTAAGTTCAACGACTCAACTCCATGCCGCTGGTTTTCAATTGGCCGAATATTCTGCCACTGGGTTAGGCCGTGCTTTTGCGGGTGAAGCGGCTATGGCGGATAACGCTTCGGCTCAAGGTCGAAATCCAGCCATGCTGACTTACCTTGAAGGTCGTCAGCTCTCTGCGGGTGGCATTTATGTGATGCCAAATGTCGATGTGACTGGTGATGTCAGCCTTAGCTCGCCGTTGCTTGGCCCTGAACCCGTTAAGATGAAAGGCGGCGATGCACTGGATGTGGCCGATGATGCACTGGTACCTAACTTTTACTACTCGAATCAGCTAAATGATCAATGGACTTGGGGCCTAGCGGTAAACTCTAACTATGGTCTAGCCACTGAATTACCTGCGACCCACGCCGCGGCCATTTTTGGTAATAAGACTTCGGTTACCACAGTTGAGTTTAATCCAAACATCGCTTATCGCATCAATGACGCTGTCAGCGTCGGTGCTGGTGTACGTATTGTTTATGGTGAGGGCGAAATTGGTGCCTCATTACCCGGTTGGGTCGATGGTATCAAGCCTGCTCTGCCGGCTCCAGTACAGGCTGTGTTGCCACCAGGTGGCACTGAGCTTAAGAGCATGAAGGGTGATGATATCGGTTACGGCTGGCAGTTAGGTGCAAGCTGGCAGATTAATCCCGCTCACCGTTTAGGTTTTGCGTATCACAGTAGTGTGAAACTGGACTTAGATGGCCATGCTTCTGGCGTCTTGTACACTGGTGGTCAAGATGTATCTATCGAAGGGTATTTACCCCTTGAATTGCCTGCTTTTGCAGAAATTGCTTCTCATCACCAATTGACCGATAACTGGGCTATGCACGCGAATGTGAACTGGACCGATTGGAGTGTATTCGATCAGCTGGTGGCGTATTTCCCTGGCGAGGTTAAACCTAAGGGCGGTTTAGAGTCTGATTTAGTTAAAGAAGAACACTTTGAAGATAACTGGCGCTTCGCGCTGGGAACCACTTACCAAGTCAATAATGCTTGGTTAGTGCGTGCCGGTGTGGCGCTAGATAAAACGGCGGCGCAGGACGAGTGGCGCACAACCACAATTCCAGACTCTGACCGTCTGTGGTTCTCTGTGGGCGCCGGTTATCAGGCAACTAAGAACCTGAACGTTGATTTTGCTGTGACTTATATCAAAGCAACAGGCGATGCGCCCATCAACGAGCAACAAAATTTATTGAACCTAGCGACGGTTAACTTTAACGGTGAAGCAAGCGGCGATGTGTGGCTTGCGGGTATCCAGATGAGCTATAAGATGTAAGTTCTACGTAGTTTAATTAAGCCCTGAATCTTCAGGGCTTTTTTATGGCTATAGCATGGTGGCGTTATCTTGTTTTACGGCTTGCTTGCTGGTCACGGCGGAAAATTGCGAATATATTCATTGCATAAGTAGTGGATCATGTTAATTCTCGTCAGCATAAAAAGGCGACGGAGAGTTCAGATAGGATAGTAGCGTGCAGAAAAAATACGTGGTGGCCTTAGATCAAGGTACGACCAGCTCAAGAGCGATAGTGTTCGATCACGACGCAAATATTGTCAGCGTGTCCCAGCGGGAATTCACCCAGTTGTACCCTAATCCGGGTTGGGTCGAGCACGATCCCATGGAGATTTGGGCAAGCCAAAGTTCAGTATTAATTGAAGTGCTGGCGCGCGCAGGGATCCACAGTGATGAAGTGGCCGCGATTGGCATTACCAATCAGCGGGAAACTACTGTCATTTGGGAAAAAGCCACAGGTAAACCTATCTATAACGCGATTGTATGGCAGTGCCGTCGCAGCGCTGAGATTTGTGAGCAACTCAAGGCCCAAGGGCTAGAAGAATATGTGCGTGACAACACAGGTCTACTGCTCGACCCTTATTTTTCAGGCACTAAGATCAAGTGGATTCTGGATAATGTGCCCAATGCCCGTGCGCAAGCCGAGCGCGGCGAGTTGTTATTCGGCACTATCGATACTTGGCTAGTGTGGAAGTTAACCGAGGGCAAAGTGCATGTCACCGATCCCACCAATGCCGCCCGTACTCTGCTGTTTAATATCCATAGCCTGACTTGGGATAACAAGTTACTTGAGGCTTTAGACATTCCCTTGTCTATGTTGCCCGAAGTTAAGCCTTCCTGCAGCGTGTATGGCACTACGCGGATTGCCGGTGAAGGCAGTGAAATTCAAGTCGCAGGGATGGCAGGCGACCAACAAGCGGCGCTTTTTGGCCAGCTGTGTGTCGAGCCCGGCATGGCGAAGAATACCTATGGCACTGGCTGTTTTTTATTGATGAATACCGGGACCAAAGCGGTGCGCTCCAACCATGGGTTACTGACCACAGTTGCCGTGGGGCCGAAGGGCGAAGTGAACTACGCCCTCGAAGGCTCAGTCTTCATGGGTGGCGCGACTATTCAATGGCTGCGGGATGAACTCGGGCTTATTCGTGATGCCAGCGATACCGAATATTTTGCCTCTAAGGTTGCCGATACCAATGGCGTGTATCTAGTGCCCGCCTTTGTCGGACTCGGGGCGCCCTATTGGGACCCGAATGCCCGTGGCGCGCTATTTGGGTTAACCCGTGGCGCCAATCGTAATCATATTATTCGGGCGGCGTTAGAATCCATCGCTTACCAGAGTAAAGATTTACTCGATGCCATGACTAAAGACAGTGGTGTAAGCCTTAAACGTTTGAAGGTGGATGGCGGTGCGGTCGCCAATGATTTTTTGATGCAGTTTCAAGCCGATATTACCGATGTCGAAGTGTTAAGACCGAGTAATTGCGAAACAACTGCCCTAGGCGCGGCATTTTTAGCGGGTCTGGCGGTGGGCTTTTGGGAGAGTGTCATTGAGCTTGAACATAAAGCCTGTATCGATAAGCATTTTATCCCCAACATTGACGCCCAGACTCGGGGGAGCTTATACGCAGGTTGGCAAGATGCCGTCGCCAGGACGCGCGCCTAAGCTATTCGACTTAAGCTACTCAATTTGAGTTCTTTGACTTGAGGCATGCTTAAATTTGATATTAAGTTTGGGTTGGTTTGAAATATGACTCGATTGTGGTGAATAAAAAGGCGCTAATCCAATGGGATTGCGCCTTTTCCGTTTGTATTCGTACTGATTTATACTTCAACATCAATAATATGTTGGCTCGGAGGCTTTTTAATTTCCGCGGTATCGTCGGTCACTTCAAGCACGACACCTTCTTTTAATTCTTCGGGCTCATCCGATGCACGGCGTTTCTTATTCTTGCTGTTATCAGTATCTTTGCGTCTTTCCCTGACTTTTGCGTCGCGCCCTTCTAACGTCGGGGGTAACTGCGACTGTGGTGTTTCATGGCTATCGGGGGCATTTGCGGTTGCACTACTGACTTGGTCGACGACCCGTTTAGGGTGCAACACGGCTTTCACTGGCTGCGCCAGCATGGCATAAATGCTATCCAATCCACTCATAACGCCTCCTTGTTACTACAGCTCTTAACGTGTTATCGGCAGGAGTCGGTTAATATTTAGACTATACGCCGTTTAAGTGTTTAAGGCGAATGAGGGGCTTAGGTTTTGGTATGAGCAACAGATGTGAATTAAAGCAGTGCTCAGCAAGAAAGAAGCATAGTGGTTGAGAAGAAACAAGTAGTAGCGAGTTCGAAATCGAGGCAATTTTGTTGGATTTGCGTAGAGCTTTTGGTGGATTTTGGCTAGAAATTTTGAGCCTTCTCGCAATCGTGACATTAATATTCAACCATCTGCAAAAAGATGATCGTCTTTATTTAGGATGGTAATTTAGTTTTTCATGCTGAATCCAACTCTTTTTTGACTGCCTAATTAGGTTGGATTTAAGTTTGTTTTGTTGCGTTTTTGGGTTTAAGGTTATTTTTCGTTACGCAAAATCCCGCAAAGTGAGAATGTATTCCCCATCTTTTTCATCGCAAGCGTCTGAAAGCTAAAGGTTGCTGAATATTTCGGCGTAATTTATTCCTGTAGTTTCCTCTGTTTAGTCGATCTTTCGTGGTCTTTCATGTCAAAAGTTTGTCGCTAGGTTAAGTGCTCAACATGCTGCTAACCCGCTTGCCGACTGGATTTATAAAAGGATCCCATCCCTTGACATTGCTTGTCGACTGTCCCTAAACTTAGCAGTTGTGGGAAATAGTGGATATTTGTGGATCAAAAATCAAAGGATAGGATGAATTAGCGTGTTTCGTGGAGCCAGTGCTATCAACTTAGATACAAAGGGACGGATCGCTATTCCAGTGCGATACCGCGAACCTTTGCAGCTTGAGCACCAAGGCCGTATCGTGATAACCGTCGACATCCAATCCGCCTGTTTACTCTTGTATCCAATCCATGAATGGGAATTGATCGAAGCTAAGTTGTTAACGCTTTCCGATACCGATAAAACCCAGCGATCGTTGAAACGTCTGTTACTTGGTTATGCCCACGAAGTGGAGCTCGACGGTAATGGGCGCATATTACTGCCGCCACCGCTAAGGCAATATGCCAATTTAGATAAGCGCATCATGCTGGTGGGGCAATTGAATAAATTTGAGCTGTGGGATGAGCAATCTTGGCTGCAGCAAATCGATGAGTGTCAGGAAACAATTCGAAGTGAGGAGCTTGCCAGTAACGAGCGCCTCGCGGATTTTTCACTTTAACGAGTCGTGATAACTAAATAAGAAGAGAGTAATGAGTCAAGAATTTGCCCATTTATCCGTACTGCTAGCAGAAACGGTTGGCGGTTTAAACATCAAAGACGATGGCATCTATATCGATGGCACGTTTGGCCGCGGTGGTCATTCAAGACAAGTATTACAACAACTCGGTGAACATGGTCGATTGATCGCCATCGACAGAGATCCCCAAGCGATTGAAGCGGCAAAACAATTTGCTGACGATCCACGCTTTCAAATCGTGCATGGTGGTTTTGGCCAATTAGCCGATTACGTCGAAGAGCTTGGGCTAGTGGGCAAAATAGATGGCGTATTACTCGATTTAGGTGTGTCTTCGCCGCAACTTGACGATGCTGAACGCGGTTTTAGTTTTTTGCGCGATGGTCCACTCGATATGCGGATGGATAACAGCCAAGGCCAAACGGCTGCGCAATGGTTGGCTCGTGCCGAAATTGAAGATATGGCTTGGGTATTTAAAACTTACGGTGAAGAGAAAAATGCCCGTCATATTGCCCGTTGTATCGCTGCCGATCGTGAGAAAACACCGTTTTTACGTACCAAAGATTTAGCCGATTTAATTGCGCGTATCACTAAAAATAAAGAACGCAATAAGCATCCTGCGACTCGGGTGTTTCAAGCGATCCGCATTTATATCAATAGTGAATTAGATCAAATTGATCAGGCACTTGAAGGAGCCGTCAATGTGCTGGCTCCCCAAGGACGCTTGTCGGTCATCAGTTTCCATTCTTTAGAAGATCGTATCGTGAAGCGTTTTATTCGTCGTCATAGCCAAGGCGAAAGTGTACCGCACGGTTTTCCGGTCACTGAAGATCAAATTAACAAGTCGCGTAAGCTACGCGCCGTGGGCAAGGCGATTATGCCATCCGACGAAGAAATCGAACGCAATGCCAGAGCTCGTAGCTCAGTGTTACGCATTGCCGAGCGTTTAGATTACTAAGGGGCGTATTGTGAGTAAGCCCTCGATCAACCTGCCACGGATCGTTTTACATGATTTATGGCTGCACAAATGGATCTTGTTATTAGCCTTGCTTGTGCTGAGTAATGCGGTTGCCGTGGTTTATGGCAGCCATGTTAGCCGTCAACTGACAACCCAGTGGGACCAGTTACTGCAGGAGCGAGATAGATTAGATATTGAGTGGCGCAATTTATTATTAGAAGAGCAATCGCAGACTGAGCACAGTCGTATTACGCGTATTGCCTCTAAGGAACTCAACATGAGTCGTCCGTTACCCAGCGAAGAAGTTGTGGTAAAGGTGCCGTGAGTATAGGGAAGATATGACTAGGCAAGCGAAAATCAAACGGGTAAGCAAACCGCAAAAACCTCAATTGATCCACTGGCGTTTATACGTAGTGGTCGGGTTTGTGTGTACGCTATTTTGCAGCCTAGTGGGACGCGCAGCTTACATTCAAATTATCGAGCCCGACAAATTACGTCACGAAAGTGACATGCGAACATTGCGGACCACAAGTCGTGAGGTGCAGCGTGGCTTGATCACCGACCGTAATGGCGACATGCTGGCCGTGAGCGTACCTGTACGAGCCGTCTGGGCTGATCCAAAACAAGTCAATGATAGTAATGGTTTTGCCGATATGCGCCGCTGGCAAGCCTTAGCCGATGTGTTGCATGAGCCCCTCGAAGATTTGTTAGAGCGAGTGCGCAGTAACCCCACCAAACGCTTCACCTACTTGAAACGCCAAATTACCCCTGCGGTTGCGGACTATATTACTCAGCTTAAATTACCCGGTGTATTTCTAAAGTCTGAATCTCGCCGTTATTATCCTGGTGGTGAAATCACAGCTCAGTTAATCGGCATCACTAACATTGATGATGTTGGGATTGAAGGCGTAGAAAATGCTTACAATAGCTGGCTAACGGGTACGCCTTCAAAACAGAAAGTGCGTAAATCCCGCGATGGTCATGTGGTTGAGCGCCTCGATATCATCCAAGAAGGCGAAAGCCCGAATGATCTCGTGCTCAGCATAGACCAACGGATTCAGCAGCTAGCGTACCGCGAGCTGAAACGCACCACAGAGATGAACCAAGCGACCTCGGGTTCCATCGTCGTACTAGATATTCACACGGGTGAAGTGTTGGCTATGGTGAATACGCCATCGTACAACCCCAATGCGCGCGACAATCTGCAAACCTTCAGAATGCGTAACCGCGCCATGACAGATACCTTCGAGCCCGGTTCGACCATTAAGCCCTTTGTTGTGGCTGCTGCGCTTGAAGCTGGTACAGTTAAATCGACCGATATTATTGCCACTTCACCGGGTTGGATGCGTTTAGGCGGCCGCCAAGTGCGCGACCCCGCCAACTATGGCGACATGAGTTTGGCCCGTATTCTGGCGAAATCCAGTAACGTCGGCATTAGTAAATTGGCCTTGTCTATTCCGGTGCAGCAGTTACTCGGCACCTATCAATCTATGGGGCTTGGGAGCTTCTCAGGGATCAACCTTACGGGTGAAAGCGCGGGTGTGATCCAAGACCGCCACCGTTGGTCTGACTTTGAGCGCGCCACCTTGTCCTTCGGTTACGGTTTAACCGCAACCACACTGCAACTTGCACGTATGTACGCCACCTTAGGCAATGGCGGCACCTTATTTCCCGTCTCAATTATGAAACTGAAAAAGCCACCGGTCGGTGAGCGAGTCATTTCTGAAGATGTCGCCCACGATGTGATGCAAATGCTGGTTGGCGTGACAGAAAAAGGCGGCACGGGCACCTTAGCGCATATCGACGGTTATCCAGTTGCGGGCAAGTCTGGTACAAGCCGTAAGGCGGTTGCTGGCGGTTATGGTGATGATTATGTTGCTTTATTTGCGGGTGTTGCCCCAGCGAATAATCCTAAGTTAGCGATAGTGGTCGTCGTAAACGAGCCTAAGGGCGATCTCTATTATGGTGGTTCAGTGGCGGGGCCGGCATTTGCCAAAGTCATGTCTGGCGCACTGCAAATGTTAAACGTTGAACCCATTACCGATAAAGAACAAGTGCAATTGGCGGGTATCGCCGCCGGGAGAGCAGAATGATGTTATTACGGGATCTGCTTGCGCCTTGGCTGCATTATGCCGGCGCGCAGTCCTTCAACGATTTGACCTTAGATAGCCGCGCAATACGTCGCGGCGATGTGTTTTTGGCACTGCCAGGGCATAAGGTCGATGGCAGACAGTTTATTGAAAAAGCCTTAGATTTAGGTGCTGCTGCCGTATTAGTCCACACGGATGATGCCGATCAGCATGGCAAAGTGTTGCTCAGCGATAATGCCGAGCACGGCGTACAGATTTATGTTTTCCAGTTGAGCCGCCAAGTATCGGCTATCGCCGCCCAGCGTTATCCCTTAGCGCATCAGTCTGCGGCAACATCCCTTGGGGTGATTGGTATTACAGGCACTAATGGCAAAACCTCGACAAGCCAATTGATTGCCCAGCTGATAACGTCGCTCGGCCGCAAAGCCGCCGTGATGGGCACCCTTGGCAATGGCCTTTGGGGTGAGCTTGTCGATAGCGGTAACACCACAGCAGATGCTATAACCTTAATGCGTCAGTTGCATGACTTTGAAGCCCAAGGCGCGAGTGTTTGCGCTATGGAAGTGTCGAGCCACGGCTTAGTGCAAGGCCGAGTCGACGCTGTCCCCTTCGATGTTGCCGTGTTCACCAATCTGACGCGGGATCACCTCGATTACCACGGCGACATGGAAAGCTATGCCGCCGCTAAGCAAAGCCTATTTCGTTTCAGTACCTTAGGTCACGGCTTATTGAATCTCGACGACGCAGTTGGCGCATCTTGGTTGACTGAACTTAAATCTGTGCCTGCGCAAATGTGGGGCTTTAGTATTGAAGGTCATCAAGGTGCGGCTTTTTATACTAAAAATGCCAAGTTTGACGATCAAGGCGTCAGTGCAACCTTAGTCTGGCCCGAGGGCGAAACTCAAATTCACTCCCCACTACTTGGTGCCTTTAATCTTTCTAATTTACTCGCGGCGTTATCGGCCTTGTATCTGCAAGGTTTTGATATGAAAGCGTTAGCCGAGCAAGTGCAATACCTAACGCCCGTCGCAGGTCGTATGGAGCGTTTCACTACTGCGAATAACATTACCTTAGTGGTCGATTATGCCCATACACCCGATGCGATTGAACAAGCGTTAAACGCGCTACGTCGCCATTGTGCCGGTGATTTATGGTGCGTATTTGGCTGTGGTGGCGACCGTGATAAAGGCAAGCGTCCTTTGATGGGCCAAGCCGCAGAGCAATATGCCGACCGCATTATGGTGACCAGCGACAATGCGCGTAGTGAAGACCCCGCGCAAATTATTACCGATATTATCCAAGGGCTAATCCACCCTCAGCAGGCATTGACTCAGGTTGACCGTATCGCAGCAATTAAAGAGGTTGTGGCATTGGCGAAACCTGGCGATGTCATCTTGCTGGCGGGTAAAGGCCACGAAACTTACCAAGAGGCGGCAGGTGTGCGTCATGACTATGATGAACGCGCCCTGGCACGCCAGTTATCGGAGCAATCAAGATGATCCCTCTTTCTCTCGAGACCCTAAGTCAACACTTAGGTACGTTTCGAGTCGGTGACGACGTCACCATCGAAGATTTAAGCAGTGATAGCCGTAAAATCGGCGCTGCAACCCTGTTTGTTGCCTTAACGGGTGAGCGCTTTGACGGCCATGATTTTGCCGCAACAGCTATTGCGAACGGCGCCGCGGCGTTAATGGTTGAGCGTGAGTTAGCTTTTGATATCCCGCAGCTCATTGTGGCTGATTGTCAAAAGGCTATGGGCGCGATAGGGGCTTATGTCCGTGACCAAATTAATCCGATTTGCGTGGCGTTAACAGGCTCAAACGGCAAGACCAGCGTGAAGGAAATGATCGCGACCATTCTGTCGGCAAAGCATCAAATCCTCTATACCGCTGGCAATTTTAATAATGAGATTGGTGTGCCGCTCACTTTGCTGCGTTTAACGCCAGCGGATGAGTTTGGGATATTCGAGCTCGGCGCTAATCATAAAGGTGAAATCGATTACACCTCGGGACTCGTGCGTCCAAACGTGGCGCTGGTCAATAACGTCGGCAGCGCCCACTTAGAAGGATTTGGATCGCAAGCGGGTGTCGCGCAGGCGAAGTCGGAGATTTTTAATCATCTGCAGGCCGATGGTACCGCCATCATCAACGCCGATGATGCCTTTGCCGATTTTATGAGCGTTAAGGCAAGGCCTTATAAGCAACTGAGCTTCTCCCAGCAAGATGGCGCCGCTAAACGTCATATCGATGTCACTGCGACAGGTCATAAGACTAATGCCGATGGTTGTTATCGTTTTATGCTCAATTATTTAGGTGAGTCTTGCCCAGTGGTCTTGCCGCTGGCGGGGCGCCATCAGGTGAGTAATGCACTCGCCGCTGCAAGTGTTTGTATTGCTTTGGGATTAAGTTTGACTGAGATCGCCGAAGGCTTGAGCCAATTAACGCCAGTGAAAGGGCGCATGCAGCCGAGTCAATTGGGACGTGTGCGTCTAATCGACGATAGCTATAACGCAAATCCTGTGTCCGTTGGTGCGGCAATCGCGTGGTTAAAGGAAATTTCTGAAAATCGCTGTCTGGTACTGGGAGATTTAGGAGAATTAGGCGACAATGCGCCCCTTTTACACGCTGAACTAGGGCAACTGGCCAAGCAACAGGGGATAGATGCCTTGTTTTGTACCGGAACCTTAAGTCAGCACACGAGCCAAGCCTTCGGTGCGGAGCACTATGACAGTGTGGCGACGTTAGTAGAAAAACTCATAAAGCATATTAACCAGTTGCCGGGACAGGTAACGGTTCTCGTTAAAGGTTCACGTAGCGCCGCCATGGAGCGGGTCGTGGATGGCCTAACAGTAGCCTTCGGGCGTGGGGAGTTAGTGTAAATGCTGGTATATCTGGCCGAGTATTTAACCCGTTTTCATACCGGGTTTAACGTGTTTTCCTATGTGACGTTTCGAGCCATTTTAGGCTTATTGACCGCATTGATTTTTAGCTTATGGTGGGGGCCTAAACTGATAGAACGTTTGCAATTACTGCAAATTGGTCAGGTTGTGCGTAACGATGGTCCAGAATCACATTTTAGTAAGCGTGGCACGCCGACTATGGGTGGCTTGCTGATATTGGCTGCTATTTTCATCAGCGTATTGCTGTGGGGCGATCTCGGTAGCCGCTATGTGTGGGTGATGTTGTTTGTGCTCGGCAGTTTCGGTTTGATCGGCTTTATCGACGATTACCGTAAAGTGGTGCGTAAAGACACTAAAGGTTTGATCGCGCGCTGGAAGTACATTCTGCAATCTTTAGCTGCGCTGCTCATTGCTTTTTTCCTGTATGCCACGGCGGCAAATCCAGGTGAAACCCAGTTAGTGGTGCCTTTCTTTAAAGACGTGATGCCGCAACTTGGCGCCGTATTTATCGTATTGGCGTACTTCACTATTGTGGGGTCGAGTAATGCGGTGAACTTAACCGACGGCCTCGACGGTTTGGCCATTATGCCGACGGTAATGGTTGCGGCGGCGTTTGCCTTGATTGCTTATTTGTCGGGTCACGCGCAGTTTGCGAACTACTTACATATTCCGCATTTACCCGGTTCGGGTGAGCTAGTGATCGTCTGTACCGCCATTGTCGGTGCGGGTCTGGGCTTTTTGTGGTTCAACACTTACCCTGCGCAAGTCTTCATGGGCGATGTGGGTTCACTGTCATTAGGTGCTGCACTGGGCACAATTGCAGTGCTCGTTCGCCAAGAAATTTTGTTAGTGATCATGGGCGGCGTGTTCGTGATGGAAACCCTGTCAGTCATTCTGCAGGTGGGTTCGTTCAAGTTACGCGGCCAGCGTATTTTCCGCATGGCGCCGATACACCATCACTATGAGTTAAAAGGCTGGCCTGAACCTCGAGTGATAGTGCGTTTTTGGATTATCTCGATATTCCTCGTCTTACTTGGCTTAGCCACGTTGAAGTTAAGGTAATTGGTTATGCAAAATCAGTATTCACACATAGTGTTAGGTTTAGGGGCAACGGGTTTGTCCGTCGTGCGCTATTTGTGTGGAAAGGGCATTACGCCATTGGTGATGGACAGTCGTCGGCAGCCTCCGGGCGCCGAAACATTAGCGACGTCTTTTCCTGATGTGAAGCTGATTTCTGGCGGATTCGATTGCCGTTATCTCGTGCAAGCGACGCAGATTATTATTAGTCCCGGCATTGCCACTTATACCCCAGAGGTGCGTGCCGCTGTGGATATGGGCATCGAAGTAATTGGCGATGTGGAGCTATTTGCCCGTGAGATTGCTGACCGTAAACCTTGCGTTATCGGTATTACTGGCTCTAACGGTAAATCAACTGTCACTACGCTTGTGGGCGAAATGGCAAGGGAAGCGGGTATCGCCGTTGCCGTTGGTGGCAATATCGGTGTGCCTGCGCTGGATCTACTGCATGAAAATGCCGACTTATTTGTGCTTGAGTTGTCGAGCTTTCAATTGGAAACCACCCATAGCCTTAAGTGTGTGGTGGCGACCTGTTTGAATATCAGCGAAGACCACATGGACAGATACAGCGATATCGCTGCCTACCGCGAAGCTAAATTACGTTTATACAAACAAAGCCGCGCCGTGCTGTTTAATCGCGACGATAAACTGACCGTACCGCCAGAGCCAATGAACCAAAACAGTTTTGGTTTAGCTGCGCCTGAAGCGGACGAATGGGGCATCAGCGACAGCAAGATTTATCACGGCAGCAGCGAAATCATGCCGATCACTGAAGTCTCCCTGAT
Source organism: Shewanella hafniensis (assembly GCF_019655335.1). Classification (GTDB taxonomy): domain Bacteria; phylum Pseudomonadota; class Gammaproteobacteria; order Enterobacterales; family Shewanellaceae; genus Shewanella; species Shewanella hafniensis. Next base: position 13,921 of record NZ_BPFD01000067.1, on the reverse strand, counting down.
TGGCAGCCATAACCATGCCAACTTGCTCGCAGCAATGGCGCTTGTGGATGCAGTGGGCGTTGATAAACAGGTGATGGCAAAAGTGGCGCGTAGCTTTACCGGCTTATCCCATCGCTGTGAAGTGGTTGGCATTAAGAATGGCGTGACCTATGTCAATGACTCGAAAGCAACGAACGTCGGTGCCACCGTTGCCGCGCTCGATGGTTTGAGTGATCACTTAGGCGATATTATTTTGATTGCTGGCGGCGACGGCAAAGGTGCTGATTTTAAACCTTTAGGCGTGGCGTTAGCGAAAGTAACACACCTCATTACCTTAGGTCGTGATGGCAAAAAGATTGCCGCGTTAAAAGACGGCGCGGTGAAGGTCGACACTATGGCGGCAGCGGTAACGAAGGCCGCTGAATTGGCAACTTCTGGCGATATCGTTTTATTGTCACCAGCCTGCGCCAGTTTAGATATGTACAGTAACTTTATGGCTCGAGGTGACGATTTTAGAAACCTTGTGGAGCAACTTAATGGCGAGTGATGTAAGACAACTTAGCCTATTTGGGCGTTTGCGTTCAGCAATGCCCAATTGGCAACGTGATACCGAAGTGCCGGGCGTGCAATTGTACGACCGTGCTTTGCTCACGGCTGTGTTGTCTTTGATTGGCTTTGGCTTTGTGATGGTGATGTCGGCCTCAATGCCCGAAGCGCAAACCCTCACTGGTAACCCGTTTTATTTTATGACTCGCCATGTGGGTTATTTAGTGGGTTGCTTAGCCATTGCGGCATTTGTATTAAGAGTCGAAATGCAAACCTGGCAGCGCTGGAGTCCCATGCTGCTATTGGTTGTGGGCTTGATGTTGCTGGCGGTTTTAGTGGTCGGTACAACGGTAAACGGTGCGACGCGTTGGTTATCGATAGGCCCAATTCGCATCCAAGTGGCAGAAGTCGCTAAGTTTGCCTTTGCCATCTACATGGCGGGTTATTTAGTGCGTCGTCATCAGGAAGTGCGCGAGAATGCTAAAGGCTTCTATAAGCCGATTGCAGTATTTGCGATTTACGCTGTGCTGATTTTGATGCAGCCCGACTTAGGTACTGTGGTAGTGCTATTTGTGGGAACGGTTGGTCTATTGTTTTTAGCCGGTGCACGTTTGCTCGACTTCTTCGCCCTGATTTTTGCTGGCGTGTTGGCGTTTGTGGCTTTGGTATTGTTAGAACCTTACCGTATGCGCCGGGTGACGTCGTTTATGGATCCTTGGCAAGATCCTTTCGGTAGCGGTTACCAGTTGACACAATCTTTGATGGCCTATGGCCGTGGCGATTGGTTTGGCCAAGGACTGGGCAACAGTATTCAAAAATTAGAATATCTGCCCGAAGCGCACACTGACTTTATCTTTGCCGTGATCGGCGAGGAATTAGGTTTTATCGGCATTATTGCCGTGTTATCTGTGCTGCTATTTGTGGCGCTGAGATCGATTCGTTTAGGTAATTTATGTCTAGCCATGGATAAGCCATTTGAAGGTTATTTAGGCTATGCCATCGGTATTTGGATTTGTTTTCAGACTGTGGTTAATGTCGGCGCAAGTATCGGCATGTTACCGACCAAAGGGCTGACATTACCTTTTATCAGCTACGGCGGCAGTAGTTTATGGGTCATGACGGCGGCAGCCATGATGTTGCTGCGCATTGATTACGAGCGGCGCATGACATTAGTTCAGGCCGTGCAAGGGAGATTGAAGTGATGACCCCAACAGGAAAACGTATTTTAGTCATGGCGGGTGGTACGGGAGGACATGTATTCCCGGCGCTGGCGGTGGCTAAGTATCTAGCTCAACAGGGTTGGCAAGTGCGTTGGTTAGGCACGGCCGATCGTATGGAGGCGCGTTTAGTGCCCCAGTATGGATTTGATATAGATTTCATCGATATCAAAGGTGTTCGCGGCAATGGGTTGATCCGAAAACTCGCGGCGCCCTTTAAAGTGGTGCGCTCAATATTGCAGGCTAAGGCCGTGATTGCTGAGTTTAAACCCGATGTGGTACTTGGCATGGGCGGATTCGCCAGTGGCCCTGGTGGTGTGGCGGCAAGATTAGCCGGTATTCCACTGGTGCTGCATGAACAAAATGCCATCCCAGGGATGACCAACAAGTTGTTGTCGCGGATTGCGACGCAGGTGTTATGTGCTTTTAAAAACACTTTTTCCTCAGTGAAGGCCAAGGTGGTTGGCAATCCTATTCGCCAAGAACTGATTGCCTTAGGTGCGCAGCCAAAGCCTGAGGCTGATAAAGCCTTAAAAGTATTAGTTGTCGGTGGCAGCCTTGGCGCCAAAGTCTTTAATGATCTGATGCCTGAAGCGGTTGCGATTCTGAGTCAGCAGCAGTCCGTAACGGTTTGGCATCAAGTGGGTAAAGATAATCTTGCGGGCGTGAAGGCGGCTTATCAGCAACATGGGCAAGATGGCGGGGTGAATATCGCCGAGTTTATCGACGACATGGAAGCCGCCTATCGCTGGGCTGATGTGGTATTGTGCCGCGCCGGCGCGCTGACGGTGTCTGAGTTAGCGGCGGTGGGGCTACCGAGTATTCTGGTGCCTTATCCCCATGCGGTGGATGATCACCAAACCCGTAACGGCCAAGTATTGGTTGAGGCTGGCGCAGCTTTCCTATTGCCACAGGCCATCTTGGACGTGAATAAACTGGCGGGCAAATTACAACTGCTTGCCAATGACAGAACAGAATTAGCCCGTATGGGCCAAAGAGCGAGAGACGTTGCCGTACTGGATGCGACTGAACAAGTTGCCGCAGTGTGCATCAGCCTTGCCGAGAAAGGATAAGCATGACTAAGACAGAAAGATACGCACAACTGAGAAGCATGATCCCAGAAATGCGCCGTATTAAGCGTATTCACTTCGTCGGCATTGGCGGCGCGGGCATGGGCGGGATCGCCGAAGTGTTAGTGAACGAAGGCTATCAGGTGAGTGGTTCGGATATCGCGCAAAATGCCGTGACCGACAGATTGTGTTTGCTCGGTGCCAAGATCCAAATTGGTCATGCCGCCGAAAACGTGCAGCAAGTGGATGTGGTCGTGGTCTCCACGGCGATTAATCTGGAAAACCCAGAAATCCTTGCCGCTAAAGAATTACGTATTCCTATTGTGCGCCGCGCCGAAATGCTAGCCGAGTTGATGCGTTATCGACATGGTGTGGCAATTGCGGGCACCCATGGTAAAACCACGACAACGAGCCTTATCGCCAGCGTGTACGGTCAAGCGGGGCGGGATCCAACCTTCGTGATTGGTGGCTTGCTCAATAGCGCCGGTACCAACGCCAGATTAGGCACCAGCCGTTACTTGATTGCCGAAGCCGATGAGAGTGATGCGAGCTTCCTGCATTTGCAGCCTATGGTCAGTGTGGTGACTAACATTGAAGCCGATCATATGGATACCTATGGCGGTGATTTCGAGAAATTGAAATCGACCTTCGTGGATTTCCTACATAACTTGCCGTTTTACGGTGTCGCAGTTGTGTGTATCGACGATGCTGTGGTGCGTGAAATCATGCCGCGGATTGGTCGTCAACTCGTGACCTATGGTTTTAGTGACGATGCGGACGTGCAAGCGCTGAATTTCAGTCAGCAAGGGCATCAGTGTCGTTTCACTGTGAGACGTAAAGGCAAAGCGGATCTCGATCTGGTGCTTAACTTGCCGGGTCAACATAACGTGCTTAATGCCTTAGCTGCGATAGCGGTCGCGACCGAAGATGAAATCGACGACAGCGCCATTACTCAGGCGTTAGTGGAGTTCCAAGGCATAGGTCGTCGTTTCCAGCATTTGGGCAAGTTTGCTACGCCCAAGGGCGAAGTTATGTTGGTCGATGATTATGGCCATCACCCCAGTGAAGTTGCCGCGACCATTAAAGCTGCCCGTGCAGGTTGGCCCGACAAACGTCTGGTTATGGCGTATCAGCCACACAGATACACGCGTACCCGTGATTTGTATGAAGATTTTGTTGAAGTGTTATCCCAAGTGGATTGCTTACTGTTGCTCGATGTTTATAGTGCGGGGGAAGCGCCAATTACAGGTGCCGATGGCCGAGCTCTATGTCGCTCAATTCGTCTGCGTGGCCAGTTAGATCCGATCTTTATCGCTAGTCCAGATCAGCTCGCAGAAGTATTGCCCGATGTATTGCAGGAGGGGGATTTATTACTCACCCAAGGTGCGGGTAATATTGGCGCCCTGTCGCGATTGTTAGCGACAACAGAATTGGGCTTTGCTGTTGCAGAATTACCTGCGCAAGCAAGCTGATCTTTAGCGCTTGATCTGCGAGGAAAAGGAAATTTTGACCAAAGGATTTTGGTCTATATAATGGCCGGTTTTCTGTGGTTTTTAATGAGTGTCGTTAAAGGTGGAATGAAGCGTGTCTTGGAGTGATAAGAGGCGGCACTGGCGGGCAAGAATGTCACGGGTTAATTGGTATCTGTGGAGCGGGGCTGGCTTTTTATTCTTCATCGTGGCCAGTTTTGTATTTGGTGGATACCAGCTACATAAATTTTTAAACGATGCCAGCACCTTGCCGATTGAGGCCGTTGCCATCAAAGGTGAGCGGGCTTACACCACAGATAAAGATATACAAGTAGCACTACAGCATTTAATGCAGCGGAGTTTTTTTAGTGCTGATATCACCTTAGTGCAACAGGCGTTAGAAGCCTTACCTTGGGTGTATCGCGCGTCGGTAAGACGCGAGTGGCCTGCGAAACTCAGGGTATATTTGCAGGAGCAGCAACCAGCAGCCCATTGGAATGGTGACGCTTGGTTGAACGTGCATGGCGAAGTGTTTGAAGCGCCATCGCACCCAGAGCTGGAGCATTTACCGCAGTTATCAGGGCCAGACGATATGGGTCTTGAGGTGCTGACTGTGTATGCACAGATCAACTCACTGTTAAAGATTAATGGCTTTACCTTAGCCAGTTTGAATTTGACGCCGCGACATGCGTGGCACGCGACCTTAGGGAACGGCATCGTTTTAGATTTAGGTCGAGAAGATAAAATTGCACGGATACAGCGATTTATAACTGTTTATCCGGTTTTGGCGAAACAAGATAAATCCGTCGCCAGAGTAGATTTGCGCTACGACACAGGGTTGGCCGTAGGCTGGGGCGATGCACAAACAAGAGAGCCGATAATTAATGATCAAAAACCAAGATAGAAACCTTATCGTCGGATTGGATATAGGAACCTCTAAGGTCGCAGTGATCATAGGCGAAGTTCTGCCCGATGGCGAAATCAGCATAGTCGGCCTTGGCAACCATCCCTCAAGAGGCATGGATAAAGGTGGCGTGAACGATTTAGATTCGATAGTTCGCAGTGTGCAACGTGCGCTCGATCAAGCGGAATTAATGGCCGATTGCCAAGTGTCATCGGTTTACCTGAGCATTTCCGGTAAACATATCGCCTGCCAAAACGAAAATGGCATGGTGTCGATTAACGATGAGGAAGTGACACAGGAAGACGTCGATAACGTGATCCACACGGCTCGCTCGGTGAAGATCCCGACCGAACGTCGCATCTTACATGTGCTGCCGCAGGAATATGCGATCGACGTGCAAGACGGCATCCGCAGCCCTATCGGTATGTCCGGCATGCGGATGGAAGCCAAGGTACATATAGTGACTTGCGCCAATGATATGGCGAAGAACATCACTAAAAGCGTTGAGCGTTGTGGCCTTAAGGTCGACGATTTAGTGTTCTCTGGGATTGCTTCGGCCGATGCTGTGTTGACCTTCGATGAGAAAGATTTAGGTGTGTGTATCGTCGATATCGGCGGTGGCACCACGGATATTGCGGTCTATACCAACGGTGCCTTGCGTCATTGTGCGGTTGTGCCAGTTGCGGGCAACCAAGTGACCAACGACATTGCGAAGATTTTTCGCACGCCGTCGTCACATGCTGAACAAATTAAAGTGCAATTCGCCTGTGCGCGCAGCTCGATGGTGAGCCGCGAAGACAGTATCGAAGTGCCATCGGTAGGTGGACGTCCATCGCGGAGCATGTCACGTCACACGCTCGCCGAAGTAGTAGAACCAAGATACCAAGAGCTGTTTGAGTTAGTGCTCAAAGAGCTGAAAGACAGTGGCTTAGAAGATCAAATCGCCGCAGGTATTGTGCTCACTGGTGGCACAGCGTCGATTCAAGGTGTGGTCGATATCGCAGAAGCGACATTCGGCATGCCAGTTCGCGTAGCATCACCGCTACCGATCAAAGGTTTATATGAATACGTGGACCAGTCTATTTACTCCACTGGAGTCGGACTGCTTCATTACGGTGCACGACGGGTGATCGAACGTCAGTTCGAACGTCCTGAGCGCCAAGGGGTAACTAGCGCTTGGAATCGGGTCCAAAGCTGGTTTAAGGGCGAATTTTAATTTTCATAACGCAGGCAACACGGAGATCAGACAATGTTTGAGATCATGGATACTCACTCAGACGACGCGGTGATTAAAGTCATCGGCGTTGGCGGCGGCGGCGGTAACGCTGTCGAACATATGGTCAAACACAACATTGAAGGTGTTGAGTTTATCGTTACCAATACAGACGCTCAGGCCCTGAGAAAATCAGGTGCAGGCTCAACGATTCAATTAGGACGCGATGTCACTAAAGGTCTCGGAGCTGGGGCAAACCCAGATGTGGGTCGTGCAGCAGCTGAAGAAGACCGCGAAAACATTCGCGCAGCAATCAAAGGCTCTGACATGATCTTTATCGCTGCCGGTATGGGCGGTGGTACAGGTACAGGTGCGGCGCCCGTTGTTGCTCAAATCGCTCGCGAAGAAGGTATTCTGACCGTTGCGGTTGTGACTAAGCCTTTCCCATTCGAAGGGAAAAAGCGTATGGCTTATGCCGAGCAAGGTATTAGCGAACTGGCTAAGCACGTGGATTCGTTAATCACGATCCCAAATGAAAAATTATTAAAAGTATTGGGCCGTGGCACTTCTTTACTCGATGCGTTCGCCGCAGCGAATAACGTGTTACTTGGCGCGGTACAAGGTATTGCCGAGCTTATCACTCGTCCAGGTCTGATTAACGTCGACTTCGCCGACGTGAAGACAGTGATGTCTGAAATGGGTAATGCCATGATGGGTACAGGCGTCGCTCGCGGTGAAGACCGTGCAGAAGAAGCGGCTGAAGCTGCTGTTGCCAGCCCATTATTAGAAGACATCGACTTAGCCGGTGCGCGTGGTGTGTTAGTTAACATCACTGCGGGTATGGACATGAGTATCGAAGAATTCGAAACCGTGGGCAATCACGTTAAGGCTTATGCCTCTGACAACGCGACTGTAGTTGTTGGTGCTGTCATCGACCCAGAAATGAGTGATGAGCTGCGTGTAACGGTAGTTGCTACAGGTATCGGTGCTGAAAAGCGTCCAGATATCCAATTGGTGTCTAAACCAGCGCCTCGTCCAGAGCCTGTGGTTGTGGAACCAAAAGTCGAAGCCTATGTCGAAGAAGCGGTACATGTGAACTACGCTGCGCCAAAAGGCAACGTATTGCCAGCGGCACCGCAGCCAGCAGCACAACCTGCACCATCGACAAAGCATGAGTTGGATTATCTTGATATTCCAGCATTTTTGCGTAAGCAAGCCGACTAGCGATAGCGTTTGAGTCCAGCGTAATGTGTGAGGTGTTGTTCGTTTTGGGCAATACCACAACATAGCTGCATTTGTGTGACATAATAAAGTTATGTTATTATGTTGAACCAGTGCGGCCAATTTGCCGACGCTGAGTGTACAAATATTAGGCTTTATAATTGGCATATAAACGGGTAACTGAATGATATTTCAAAGAACTGTTCAGAAAATGGTGAAAACAACTGGTGTCGGATTGCATTCTGGCAACAAGGTCACTTTGAGCATTATGCCCGCGCCCGTTAATTCAGGGATCGTACTCGTGCGCACCGATCTGAGTCCTGCCGTTGCTATTCCAGCGAAGGCGGAGCAAGTTCGTGAAACCACTATGTGTACGGCACTTGTCAATGACGAAGGTATTCGTATCTCGACCATTGAGCATTTATTTGCAGCACTTGCGGGTTTAGGCATAGATAACGCCGTAATCGAAGTGGACGCGCCTGAAATTCCTATTATGGATGGCAGTGCGAGCCCATTCGTCTTCTTATTGCAGTCTGCGGGTATTAAAGAGCAGGCGGCTCCTAAGAAGTACTTAAAAATTAAGCGCCCTGTGCGGGTTGAAGATGGCGACAAATGGGCTGAGCTAAAACCCTTTAAAGGTTTTAGAGTCAATTTTAAAATTGACTTCGCGCACCCAGAAATCGCCCGTAGCCAGCAGCATGTGGTGATGGACTTTTCAACGTCTGCTTTCGTGAAAGATATCAGCCGCGCCCGTACTTTTGGGTTTATGCGTGATATCGAATATCTGCGAGCCAACAACCTAGCGTTGGGCGGCAGCATGGAAAACGCTGTTGTACTTGATGAATATCGCGTCCTTAATCCCGACGGCCTGCGTTATGAGGACGAATTTGTTAAGCACAAAATTCTAGATGCGTTTGGTGATCTATATGTGGCAGGACACGCTATTTTAGGTGAGTTTACTGCGTATAAAACCGGTCATGCGCTGAACAACCAATTGGTGCGTGCTTTACTGGCGCAACAAGATGCGTGGGAGTTGGTTAGCTTTGAAAAAGAAGCTGATGTTCCCGTCAGCTTTACCGTGCCAGGCGGCGCTGTATTTGCTTAAAAAGCGGTGAGATTATTTATTACGGCTGGCCAATGAGGCCAGCCGTTTTAGTTTTTCGCCCAATGAACCGCCAATATTTTCTGCTAACGCCGCAATATGCTCCGCTGCCGCAGGGCTTAATTCTTTGTGTCCCTGTTTAGGCTTTGCGTCATACATTGCTAATCTCGGGTTGACTTTAACTTCAATTGCGGTAAGGATTGGGAGCGTTTCTGCCTGAAGCTGTGCTAACAGCTTCGGCTTTTGGAAATTAATTCGTGCAGCCCATGCCGCCGAAGTGGTTTCAACCACAAGAACACCCTGACGGAAATTCGCGACTTTAAGTTGTTCCGCAACAGGACCTGCAATCATCTGCTTCACATGCTGATCCAGATATAAAAGTAGTTCCGCTTTCTCAGCAAGGTCGGGTAATTTGCCCGATTGATGCAGTAATTGGCTGAGATCTTGAGGGGGCTTTTTCATATGATAATAAGATGGCTGAATTAGGCTATGAGTGTAACAGTATTTATTCAAGGTCGGAATGGCGTCACACGCTGGCAGCCCAGTAAACGCTGGTTGCTACTTCCAATACTATTGTTGGCCACTGGGTCCAGTATTTATCAACACAACTCAGCTCGATTTCAAGATCAGCAAGCCAGTGTCGATAATGATCGTATTCAACGCGAACAACAAAAGAAACAAGTCTTAGAGCTAAAAAGTGCTACCGAGTCTCAACTGGCCATGCTAGTGACTCATGTTGCACGTATGCAAGCCAAGATCACCCGTCTCGAAGCCTTAGGCCAACAAGTTGCCCAGCAGAACAAATTGGATGAAGATTTCGATTTCTCATCCGAAGTGGGTGTAGGTGGTTTGAGCGAATTAGGCACTAACATCGAGCTCGGACAGCTTATCGACGATATGGATAAGTTGGCATCACGAATTGACAATAATAATGTTCAGCTTTCACTACTTGAAACAGTGTCATCTAACCACCATATAGATGATGAACGTTATATATCAGGGATCCCACTCGATAAAGGTTGGTTATCGTCGCCCTACGGATTACGTAATGACCCTTTCAACGGTCGCAGGACTGTGCATAAGGGGATTGATTTTACCGGCCGAGAAGGTGCCAAAGTTGTTGCGACTGCTGCAGGCGTAGTAACTTGGGCTGGGAACATGTTCGGTTATGGCGAGTTGGTTGAAATAGACCATGGTAACGGTTTACATACGCGTTATGGCCATAATAAAGCTTTGTCAGTGACTGTAGGTGATGTGGTCGCAAAAGGCGATGCAATCGCCAGTATGGGAAGCACTGGGCGCTCAACTGGGGCTCATGTGCATTATGAAGTGTTGCGCGGCGGACAGCAGATAGATCCACAAAAGTTTGTCTACCGCAAAGCAAGTTAATTGAAACATTGGCTTCTAGTTTCCATCATGGACTTGGCCTACAGAGAATAAGTGATTCAGATGTTTGGTAAATTACTGACAAAAGTATTTGGTAGTCGCAACGACCGCACCCTTAAAGGGCTTCAAAAGATCGTTATTAGCATTAACGCACTAGAAGCTGATTATGAAAAATTAACCGATGAAGCATTAAAAGCGAAAACCGCTGAGTTCCGTGAGCGTTTAGCTGCCGGCGCATCATTAGATAGCATCATGGCTGAAGCGTTTGCGACAGTACGTGAAGCCTCTAAGCGTGTCTTTGAGATGCGCCACTTCGACGTACAGTTACTCGGTGGTATGGTGCTCGACAGTAACCGTATTGCGGAGATGCGTACGGGTGAAGGTAAAACCTTAACGGCCACCTTGCCTGCATACTTAAACGCATTGACGGGCAAAGGTGTTCACGTAATTACCGTGAACGATTACTTAGCACGTCGTGATGCCGAGAATAACCGTCCGCTGTTTGAGTTCCTTGGTTTAACCGTCGGCATCAATGTGGCAGGTCTCGGTCAGCAGGCAAAGAAAGATGCCTATAACGCCGATATCACTTACGGTACCAACAACGAGTTTGGTTTCGATTATTTGCGCGATAACATGGCGTTTTCGCCGCAAGAACGGGTACAACGTCCGTTGCATTACGCCCTAATCGATGAAGTGGATTCAATCTTAATCGACGAAGCACGTACACCGCTGATTATCTCTGGTGCCGCTGAAGACAGCTCTGAGCTTTACATCAAGATCAACCTGCTTATCCCAAATCTTATCCGTCAGGATAAAGAAGACTCTGAAGAGTATGTGGGTGAGGGTGACTACAGCATCGATGAAAAAGCCAAACAAGTGCATTTCACCGAACGTGGTCAAGAAAAAGTAGAGAACCTGCTGATCGAGCGCGGCATGTTAGCCGAAGGTGACTCACTCTATTCTGCTGCAAATATTTCCCTGTTACATCATGTTAACGCGGCGCTCCGTGCGCACACGCTGTTTGAGCGTGATGTGGATTACATAGTACAAGACAACGAAGTCATCATAGTCGATGAACACACGGGTCGTACTATGCCAGGTCGTCGTTGGTCAGAAGGCTTACATCAAGCTGTCGAAGCCAAAGAAGGCGTGCACATTCAAAACGAAAACCAAACATTGGCTTCGATCACTTTCCAGAACTACTTCCGTCAATACGAGAAGCTGGCAGGTATGACAGGTACTGCCGACACTGAAGCGTTCGAATTCCAACACATCTATGGATTAGACACAGTTGTTGTGCCGACTAACCGTCCAATGGTGCGTAAGGATATGGCGGATTTGGTTTACCTGACCGCCGATGAAAAATATCAAGCTATCATCAAAGACATTAAAGATTGCCGCGAACGTGGTCAGCCAGTGTTGGTGGGTACGGTATCAATCGAACAGTCTGAACTGCTAGCGCGCTTAATGGTGCAGGAAAAAATCCCACATCAAGTTTTGAACGCGAAATTCCATGAAAAAGAAGCTGAAATCGTCGCCCAAGCAGGTCGTACTGGTTCTGTGACTATTGCGACGAACATGGCAGGTCGTGGTACCGATATCGTGCTTGGCGGCAACTGGAATATGGAAATCGATGAACTCGATAATCCAACAGCAGAGCAAAAAGCTAAGATCAAAGCTGATTGGCAAATTCGTCATGATGAAGTCGTTGCTGCGGGTGGTTTACATATCCTAGGCACAGAACGTCACGAATCACGCCGTATCGATAACCAGTTACGTGGTCGTGCGGGTCGTCAAGGTGACGCGGGCTCATCACGCTTCTATCTGTCGATGGAAGATAGCTTAATGCGTATCTTCGCCTCGGATCGTGTCTCTGGCATGATGAAAAAGCTGGGTATGGAAGAAGGCGAAGCGATCGAGCATCCATGGGTGTCTCGCGCAATCGAAAACGCTCAACGTAAAGTTGAAGCGCGTAACTTCGATATCCGTAAGCAATTACTCGAATTTGATGACGTCGCTAACGATCAACGCCAAGTGGTTTACGCCCAGCGCAACGAGTTGATGGATGCGGAAAGTATTGAAGATACTATCCAAAACATCCAAGACGATGTGATTGGCGCGGTAATCGATCAATATATTCCGCCGCAATCAGTAGAAGAGCTGTGGGATATCCCAGGTTTAGAGCAACGTCTACACCAAGAATTTATGCTCAAACTACCTATCCAAGAATGGTTAGATAAAGAAGATGATCTGCATGAAGAGAGTCTGCGTGAGCGTATTATTACTGCTTGGGGCGATGCGTATAAGGCAAAAGAAGAAATGGTTGGCGCGCAAGTGCTACGCCAGTTTGAGAAAGCCGTTATGCTGCAAACGCTCGATGGTCTGTGGAAAGAACACTTAGCGGCGATGGACCATCTGCGTCAAGGTATCCACTTACGTGGTTACGCGCAGAAGAATCCAAAGCAAGAATATAAGCGTGAGTCGTTTGAGTTATTCCAACAACTGCTGAACACCTTGAAACACGACGTCATCAGTGTGCTGTCGAAAGTACAAGTTCAAGCTCAGTCGGATGTGGAAGAAATGGAAGCGCGTCGTCGTGAAGAAGATGCCAAGATCCAGCGCGACTATCAACACGCAGCGGCAGAGTCGCTTGTTGGCGGTGGTGACGAGCATGAAGCTGTCACTGCGCAAGCGCCTATGATTCGTGATGGTGAGAAAGTGGGTCGTAACGATCCTTGTCCTTGTGGTTCAGGCCGCAAGTACAAACAATGTCACGGCAAGTTAAGTTAATCTGCTGACAGATTAAGTCTACTGAATAAGTAGAATAGAACGCACACTAAAGGCAACTTATCTAAGTTGCCTTTTTATTTCTTCTTTAATAAGCCTAGCGCTTACTCTCGTGCCGTCCGGATTACATTCTTACTCTTCTTTATATAGCTAATCGTCGTCATTCTTGATTGAACCACGTTTCACTCTTATTGATAGTCACTACAGTTAACCCACAGCTGTAGCAAATTTAACCGTTAAAACCCCATTTGTGGATAAGTCTGAGGATAAAGTGGGGGTATTGTGTGACTAACTGAAAGTATTAAAAAAAGATCCAATTTTCTCAAAAAAGCCCTTGCGGACTTCCTCAATCTCCCTATAATGCGCATCCACTGACACGGCAGACAGCGTAACGCAAGTTAAGCAAAAAAAGCCAAGCAGTTCATCGGTTAGCAAGCTAAACGATGAGTGTTGAGAAAGTTGAAAAAACTACTTGACGCACTAACGGGAATGCGTAGAATACGCAGCCCTGACCCGCTGAAAACTCAGTGTGTGGTCAACGCTCTTTAACAATTTATCAAGCAAATCTGTGTGGACACTCACAGGTGTTGAGTTAATCGAAACTGCTTAGCCTTAGGGGTGGCAGTCAAAAATTTAAATCAATGTTTTCAAGTCATTCTCCTTACGGGAAGGGTGATTGAGTGTTCATAGTAATATGTACATACAGTAATGTATGAATTGAAACGCGATGCTTCTTAGTGAGCAAAGCGAATCAAAACAGTAGAATTCATTGAGCCGTTTGACGAAAGTCAAACAACAAAACTTTAATTGAAGAGTTTGATCATGGCTCAGATTGAACGCTGGCGGCAGGCCTAACACATGCAAGTCGAGCGGCAGCGCAAGGGAGTTTACTCCTGAGGCGGCGAGCGGCGGACGGGTGAGTAATGCCTAGGGATCTGCCCAGTCGAGGGGGATAACAGTTGGAAACGACTGCTAATACCGCATACGCCCTACGGGGGAAAGGAGGGGACCTTCGGGCCTTCCGCGA
>NZ_BPFD01000066.1 GCF_019655335.1 Shewanella hafniensis | reverse complement strand
CAAGACGGCTTCATCTTTAAATGCCTGCGGATAACTTTTATGTGATTTCTTCAGACTCATATAGACCTCTTAATTTATTGACCATACTGTCTCAAAATTAAGTGTCCGATGGGATTAGACCAGAACACCCGCACCTTCAAAGCAGCGTTTATCTTCTATCTCAAATTGCGCTAATAATGGCTGTTTTATCCCATCGATAGGAATGCCGATATCTTTACTGTCGGCCGGATTAAGCCAGCTCATCGTCGGGTCAGTGTGGGATATCGTGCCCCAATACATGTGGGGTTTGTTGTCGAGCGGGTCTGCATCGGCAAAGTTGACGAACAGGTTCTTCGCCCGCCAACGATATTTACGCTCACTGTCTGTGTATACCCAGAGATCAGACTTCGCCAGATCAGTACCGCGCAATAAACTGTGCAGTAACTTTTCGAGCCCTTGGCTTGGTACCCGCTTCTCGGTTGTGCGCGCCGCAGTGTTAACTTGGTAGTCTGTTTTCGACTCTTGCACTTGAGCGTCCATTGACGGTGCAACAGGTAATGGTGACGACTCAGATATAGAAGATGACTTAGATATTGAAGACGACTTAGACGTCGGCGCAGCCTTACTTGCGGATGACGCAGTGGATGCTTTATTTGCGGAAGAATGGCGGCGAGGCTTGCGGCTGAAATCGATCATTAGCGCATCGGCGTCCACCAGCTGTTGCTGCACTTCGATAGCATCTTGTTCCTCGCGGGATTTTTGCGCCGAGGGTTTAAATTCAATGCAATCGGCTTGGTGATAACGCGAGCCGAAACAGGCGGCTTTGCCATCCTTGGAAGCTTTACGGAAATACGCTTTTCCGCCGCACGCAGGGCAAATTAACCATTGTCGTAAGCGCTCGATATCTTCATCGGGTAATTGCTGAAACTTAAAAACACTGTAAGTGGTTCTCGCTGTTAAATGATCCTCTGTTTCGAGTTCACAAATGGCATCTAACATAGCGTTCTCCTTTATTTTTACCTGTTAGCAGATGCTCACAAAATCACTAAGCCCAGGCATTCACCCTTAGGGTGATCATCGCTAGCAGGATCAACATGCCCAGCACGCGGTAAATCAAACCTAAGGTACTAGTGCCCTGCGAGCTCATATCCGAGTGTAATAGTCTGCTGTTTTCCTTTGCGGCATCTTGGTTTTTGCGCTTCATTCAACCTCCTTGAAATATTTCGCCAAAGGCGCCACTAGACTCAAAGGGATTAACGGCGCGTCTTTTGGATCAGTCGATACACGATAAAAAGGCGTCAGCAGAGTGATTAACGCATTGAAACACTTGAGCGCTGCCAAGGCATCGGCAGCGGCATAATCGATTTGCGCGCCAGATAAAGGCACATGCTGCCAATTTGATAGGGTGATTTTTTTCGGCTTATCAATACGGGTACCCAGCAGAGTCGCCACCAATTGGCGCGTCCCCATCTCCTTATCAGCCCCCAGTTGCGCCAATGCCCAGTTTAAATCCAACTTTGAAGCGACATTGATGCCCCATTGCCGCTTGAGGGCATGCGCATCACTGCGTAATCCAACGCCAACTTTGAGTATGTTTTCATCTTCTAATACGGTTTTTAACTGAGTGAATTGCTCACCTAAAATGGCATGCTGAAATAGATAACAAGCGTCCGCTGTCGCGATTTGGATAAGGCTCATGGGATATTGTACGCCGCGCTCAAAGCTTGCACGGGTTTCAGTATCAAAACCTAAGACTGGCTCAGCCTGTAATCGCGCGACAACTGCATCAAACTCCGATGGCTGAACCACTTCAATGTGAACCTGTTGCAATTCAAAAACTGCGAGTGCCGCCATATCAGCATCATCGATACGTGTCGCTAAGGCAATCCGCTGTTGCAACCACAAATACGCCAACTGACGCCGCGCTTGCCGCTGAGTCTTAGCATTTGTATTGATGGGCGTATCAGTCTCGGCCGCCACTTCACCTTCTAACGTCTCTCCCTCAACCCCCTCGGTCGATGCATTGAGCTTATCGAGATAAGCCGTGCCCGCAGCATCCATTGCTGCAATCAAGCCGTTGGCATCTTTACCTAATTCTTTGCGTAACCAAGCCAACTTACTCGGGGAGATACAGTACTTCATTAACTTCATCGTGCTCATCCTTGATGGTTGATGCGCGCAGCTAGTTAACTACGCAATTTCTGTATTCCTGTCATCGCAATAAGTGCAACAGCGCCAGCAACAACGCCAAATAGGCCATTAAGAATACTTGGCGTCAGCACAGCAAACACTGGTCCAACAACACCAATGGCAGCAACCGCTTGTTCAGCATGGTGGATTTGCTCGCCGACTAGGTGTAGACCATGAGTTAAAATCCCACCGCCCACCATAAACATGGCTGCCGTGCCAATAATCGTTAAACTTTTCATTAATACGGGAGCTGCGCTCAATAAACCAAAACCTAATTTACGGTTCATTTGAGTTAATACAGAGGCACCTTCACGTTGACTCAAGTACAAACCCGCATCATCCATTTTCACAATCGCCGCCACTAAGCCATACACGCCTATGGTCATGACTATCCCTATGACAGCTAACGTAAAAAACTGTGTCGATAGGGATTTGTCCGCCACGATACCAAGGGTAATGGCAATAATTTCCGCCGATAACACAAAGTCGGTACGAATCGCCCCTTTGACTTTTTCGGCCTCGTAGGCGGCGAAATCTTTAATCTCAGGTAACTCATTCTCTACTTGGGTTTCGTGTTGTTGCTGGCCTTTTCTATGGCTATAACTGTGATGCAGTTTTTCAAACCCTTCGTAACATAAAAACAGTCCACCAAACATTAATAAAGGGGTGACAGCCCAGGGAATAAAAGCACTGATAAGCATTGCTGCTGGTACTAAAATCAACTTATTACGGAATGATCCCTTGGCCACCGCCCACACAACGGGTAATTCACGATCGGCGCTTACGCCCGTCACTTGCTGGGCATTGAGGGCTAAATCATCCCCCAGTACACCCGCGGTTTTCTTTGCCGCCACTTTACTCATTACCGCTACGTCATCCAAAATCGATGCGATATCGTCAAGTAAGGTTAATAAACTCGCGCCTGCCATGCTAAATCCCTCTACAAATCATCTATAAACCATTCTGCTTTTGCCATAGTAGCTTAGTTAGATTAGTGGCGTATAGCGAAATGCTTTCCAACTTAACTGCTTAAGTTACTTACGTTATTGGGACTGCTTGCTAATGTGAAAATGCCTGCAATCTAGATCACACCCACGGTGGAATTGCGCCACATTATTTATCGGAAAAGAGTATACTAAGCCCAGAATTTTTTACTCATTTGCCGTTACAGGATGTCAACATGACTCAAGATGAAATGAAAAAAGCTGCCGGTTGGGCCGCACTTAAGTACGTTGAAAAAGACAGCATTGTTGGTGTTGGTACGGGTTCGACTGTGAATCACTTTATCGATGCACTGGCGACCATGAAAGCCGATATCGAAGGCGCAGTCTCTAGCTCTGAGGCATCAACTCAGAAAATGAAGGCGCTGGGTATTCCCGTTTATGACTTAAACAGCGTCGATCGTTTATCTGTCTATGTGGACGGTGCCGATGAAATCAACGGCCATATGGATATGATCAAAGGCGGCGGCGCGGCGTTAACTCGCGAGAAAATTGTCGCGGCTGTGGCTGAAAAGTTTATTTGTATCGTGGATAACACTAAGCAAGTCGACATACTAGGTGAATTCCCACTACCAGTTGAAGTCATTCCTATGGCGCGCTCTTATGTGGCACGCCAGTTAGTTAAGCTAGGCGGCGATCCTGTGTACCGCGAAGGCGTTGTGACCGATAACGGCAACGTGATCCTCGATGTGTACAATCTTAAGATCCTTAATCCAAAGGAATTGGAAAGTCAGATCAATGAGATCGTCGGTGTCGTCACTAACGGTCTGTTCGCCAAACGCGGCGCAGATGTGTTGTTAGTTGGCACCCCTGATGGCGTAAAAACCTTTAAAGCCGAATAAGTTAAGCGTTAACACTCACATCCCAGTCACACGGCTGCAGATGTAAAAACACTGTCAAAATACGCTGTAAAAATGCCAGCCACTTTTTTCAAAGGGCTGGCATTTTTTATGGTTCTTTTTAGGGTTCAATGTTATCTGACTCAGCCTGCTATTCTCTGACTAAACGGCCTATTCTCTAACTAAACCCACATCGCAGACAGCTTATATCAAGCGCTTGGCTTAAGCTATGGCGACTATCGACCAAGCTCTGGCGACTCTTACCAAGCTCTTGCGACTAAACCTTTTAAGTAGAATCCCTCTGGGAAGGCGCTACCTATTGGGTGATCGCTCGCTTGGCTTAAGCGTTCGATAAACTGGATTTCACGTTTCGCATCGAGCGCGGCATCGGCCACGATTTTTTGGAATAGATCCGCAGGCATTAATCCCGAGCAAGAGAAGGTCAATAACACGCCGCCTGGATTCAACAACTGCAACGCAATCATGTTGATGTCTTTATAACCGCGGCAAGCCCCATTTAACTGCGCCTTATTATCGGCAAACTTAGGCGGGTCGAGTACGATTACATCGAAGGTCTTGCCCTCATCACGGTATTGGCGCAGCAACTTGAACACATCGGCTTCATTGTAATGCACATTGTCATCACTCAAACCGTTCACTTGCATGTTTTGGCGCGCCGTCGCTAAGGCTAGAGAAGACACATCGACATTTTCTATGCTGGCAGCACCCGCTTTGGCGGCGTACAAACCGAAGGTGCCCGTGTAGCAAAAACAGTTCAATACCGATTTATCTTTCACAAAACGGGCGGCAATGGCGCGATTATCCCGTTGATCGAGATAGAAACCTGTCTTATGGCCTTTAATCACATCGACGGCGATCTTGATGCCGTTTTCTTCGATAATCACTGGCATTTCAGGCAGCGTGCCGTGCAGTAAACCGGTAACTGGCAGCAGGCCTTCTTTCTTACGGGAATCCACATCGGAACGCTCATAGATAGCACAATCTGGATATTGCTCGGCCAATAACTCAACTAAGGTGTCGCGCCATAAATCAGCACCTGTGCTCAGTAACTGACACACCAACACATTGGCGTATCTGTCGATGGTGATCCCAGGTAAACCATCGGACTCGGCGGCCACTAAACGATAGCCCGTTAAGCCTTGCTCGCGGATCAGATCGTTACGGCCGATTTGCGCCCGCTGCAAACGTCTGGCAAAAAACGCGCGATCAATTTCTTCTTCGCGATCAAAAGTCCAAATCCGCACTTGGATTTGCGACTCAGGCGACCAGGCACCACGACCTAACCAATGACCATCATGGGCGACCACATCGACGGTCTCACCCGCTTCAGGTTTTCCTTTAATGTTATGAATAGCATTGGAAAAAACCCAAGGATGGCGACGCTCGAGTGACTTCTCGCGGCCGGGTTTAAGTTTGATTCTGATAGCCATAGTTGCCTTTAAAAATAGTGCCGCCACTAAAAAAGGGCTGCAGTCTAAAAAATGGGAAACGGATGATATACCCAATGCCACCTAAGTGCGAGTACCGAACGCGCCGCAGCGCTTATTTACCATCATCCACGGGTTGCCGATCATACCTTATTTACGTCGTAAAACCTGTGTAAGAAACGCCATTTTTTTCCATAAATAGGGCGATTTCCCGGCTCTCTCGATCGCGCAGGTCTCGATTTTCACAACATCATTTTAACTTAAATTGAAAGATATTGGTCTAAGTGCGGGTCTCATTAACGCAACAGGAAAAGCACTGCGCATTCGAAAAGCTCGTTTAGCCAGCGCACAAGATATTCAAACGAATCACTCGATAACAACTAGGCTTACTCCTGTGTTTATTAGTCATTGCTTTATAAGTCGTCGATTTACAGCAGTCGTTATCAAAGCAACCAAATCATGATTACTCATTAGCAGTCACACTCAAAAGGATTAGAACCATGAATAAGAAAACACAAACTGCACTGACGGGCGCCGCATTAGCGATGGCAATGGCAAGCATGGCGGGTTACGCCAATGCAGCCGAACCTATGGCTGGCGCCGACAGTACCGATCTCGTACATTGTTATGGCGTGAATACCTGTAAAGGCCATAACGATTGCAAAACCGCCGATAACGCCTGTGCTGGACACGCCAGCTGTAAAGGCAGTGGTTTTGTGGCTATGCCATCAAAAAGTTGTGGTGATGTCGGCGGTAAAGTCGCCGATGATTGGGTAGGCAAAATTGCCAACGCCGAACTAGTTCACTGCTATGGCGTTAACACCTGCAAAGGCCATAACGATTGTAAAACTGCCGATAACGCCTGCGCCGGACACGCCAGCTGTAAAGGCAGTGGTTTTGTCGCAGCACCGGCAAAATCCTGCGGTGATATCGGCGGCAAAGCAGGCGCTTAAGCGCCAATATGCTGATTAAAAATCGTGACCAGTTTGTGCTGGTCACGTTTATCCCCCTGTTTACCACCCTGTTAACCCATACAACAACAGCAGACTTAAGGATAAGGAGTCAATGTGGCGCAAGATGTCATCACCCAAGCAGCATTAGGTTTTGGCTTAGGTCTGAGGACGCAGCATTTCGATGCTGTGCTCAATACCGAGCCCGATATCGATTGGTTTGAAGTGCTCTCGGAAAACTACATGGTCGCTGGCGGTAAACCCCGCTATTACCTCAAGGAAATTGGCGAGCGTTATCCATTGGTGATGCACGGGGTTTCCCTGTCGATTGGCAGTACCGACCCGCTCAATATGGATTACCTTAAAGCCTTAAAACAGCTCGCCAACGATGTGCAGCCCCAATGGATTTCCGATCATATCTGCTGGACCTCAATTCACGGGGTGAACAGCCATGATCTCCTGCCACTGCCCTATACCGAAGAAACCGTTAAGCATGTAGCGCAACGGATTAGAACCGTGCAAGACTTTTTAGGTCGGCGCATTTTGATGGAAAACGTGTCTAGCTACTTGTCGTATCAAGATTCCAGCATGGACGAATGGGAGTTCGTTAATGCCGTTGCCGAGGCCGCTGACTGTTTAATCTTGCTAGACATCAATAATATTTATGTCAGTGCTCGCAATCATAATTTCAATCCGTTGGATTATTTAAATAAAATCAATCCCAAACGGGTGCAGCAATTCCACCTCGCCGGACACAGCGACTATGGCGACTATGTGATAGACACGCACGACCATGATGTACCGAGCAGCGTGTGGGATCTCTACCGCGCGGCACTGAAACGTTTTGGCGGCATCAGCACTATGATAGAACGCGACGCCAATATCCCCGCGTTTTCCGCCCTCGAAGCCGAACTCACGATTGCCAGAAATATCGCCCGCGATACCTTAGGTGAGGCGCATCCACTCAACGCCGCCAAAGGTAGAAAGAACATGCAGGAAGGAAAGGTTATCGCATGAGCCAACTTCAGCAGTTGCAACACGCATTTATGGATTATCTGCTGGCGAGTGCTGCGGTTGATACGCCGTCAACCCTTGAGCAAACCACGCAAACCTTCAAAGATAAGATTGCCGAGCAAGGCGGCATTAATGCTGATATTCGGATGCAGATTTATGCCAATGCCTATCGCATTCGTTTAACCGAAACCCTCGAAACCGACCACGAAATGCTGGGCATCTATCTGGGTGATGAACTCTTTGAACGCATGGCCAAAGGTTATATTGCCAGTCAGCCATCGGCGTTTACCTCACTACGCAATTTTGCCGATGCCCTGCCCGACTATTTAACCCAAGATGCATTTTTCAGTCAGTATCCGATCATTGCCGATATTGCCCGCTTCGAGCGGCGTTTATTAAATGCCTTCGATGCTTTTGATACCGAACGCGCCACTTTTTCGCGCCTGCAAGCACTGCCTGCCGAGCAATGGCCGGGTTGCCAACTGCGTTTTCACCCCAGCGTGCAGCTATTTCAATGCAACAGTAATGCGGTGGAAACGTGGCAAGCATTAAAGCAGCAAGCATCACCGCCCAGTCCCGATTATCAAGGCAAACGAGCTTGGTTACTTTGGCGCGGCGAAAGCCGATTAACTGAGTTTATTTCCCTGTCAGACTATCAACTCGCCCTGCTGCTGGGATTTATCGGCGGTGCCACCTTTGCCGAACAATGCGAAATGATGTTGGCATTTTTTAGCGACGCGCAGGCGCCGGTGCAAGTGCTGCAGGCACTGCAAGCTTGGTTTCAAATGGGGCTTATCCGCGATATCGCCTAATGCGCAAATCGGTTTGAGATAAGTTGAGTTAGCGTGATATTAACTGATTTAAAATGCGCTGAATTGAAGGATTGGCTTAGCTTCGCAGCGCCAGCTCAACAATGACGGGCGCATGGTCAGTACTGTAGGCATCGCGTTCATATTCGGGTCTGACTAAATGCCTGTCGCAGGTTTGATAATCCACCACTTGGGCTAAACTGCGGCCATGGCTCGCATCGAACTCGCTCGAAAGCAAAATATAATCCAGCACAGAACCTTTAGGGCCATAGTAATGGGTCGCCGCTCTGTGTTCCCTATGGTAAGCGGTATTACCCGTCAAACTGCCCTGCTGATTGGCATTGATAAATAGGTTGGCCTCGATAAATAACTCATAGGCATCCTTAAGTTGATATTGAGCAAACACCGCCGCTAACGCCGCATCCGATAAATGCCCAAGGCCCGCAGCTTTTATGTCATTACTGTGGATACTCTCGCCCTGTATTGTTAGCGCATCTAAGGCGCCCATTGTCAGGCTGTCATTAAAGTCGCCCATCACTATGACGGGATATTTAGATGCTTGTCTGCGTACTAATATGCCATTGAATAATAACGCAGCTTCCGCGCCGCGCTGCATGGTGGATGCCCAGCGGCCTAAAGCTTGCTCGGTGAGTAATTGGGTTTCTGAATGCAGTTTTATGCTCGCTGCTGGCGCCGAGTTATCGAATCCTAGGGGCTGATTTTCAAATCGCTTAGGTTCAATTAGCTTAGGCTCGAGCGCTAATCCAGCGCGTTTTGACTTAAAGTGCACCACATAAAAATCACACTTACCAATGTGCGGCACCTCAATGGTTGCGCGCAGCACCTTACGGCTAAAGGCAAATTCACTCGATAATCCCATTGCTGCCACTAAGCGTGCATCAGGTTCGACACTGCTGATTTCCACTATGGGATACCGGGACGCAAGCGCAACCACAGGGCTACGATAAATATAATCACTGATAAGAGTAGGTTCATCGACGATAGCAAAATGCGCTAGCCCTTGCTCGCTGGCGATTCGTTTGAGTGGTTCAGGGCTGAACACTTCTTGAAATCCGACAATATCGGGCTGGCGATGGGTGAGAAACTCACTCAGCCATTGGCACTTTTTCTGCCACTGACCATGGCTATAGATATTTTCAAAGTCGTAGTAAGCCAAAGGCGGCTCAATAAAGTTAAACAGATTGATACTGGCGATTTTGATATTGGCGACTCTCATCTGTTCGATGTCATTATGTTCAACAGCCGCAGCCATGGAGTCCAACCCATCAACATCGATATTGTATGCCACGGCTTAATACCTCCAAATCTGAATACGGCGACCTGTCTTAATTTGTCAGAGAGATCAGTTTGACTCACAGGAACTGACACAACAAGGGTATACCCGATGCGCATCAATGCCAAATAATCCATTTGAGATAAGGTGTTAGCCAAACTCAATCGACGCATCAATATCCGATACCTGATATCCGATAATAAAGATTAGACACCTCATATAGTCAGCATCACAGCCAACACCCATAAAACAAACAAATCAACAACAAGCAGCTGCACATAAATCCATCAACCAGCCCAATAACCATACACAAACTCAAGCAATACCATAATATTTACATCTGATTAAAATCTAAATTTAAACAAAAACATAGGTAACGATTTGTGCGGTTGACTTTCACTTTTGGCCCATTAGAATGATGGCGACTTTTAATCATTGCGGAGACCCACTGTGGGCACACACATAAGCGATAGTAGACGCCCTGTCCAAAAGACAGGATTTAACGCCTAGCACTAGCCCGCAATTTTTTTGCTGCTACCTGCTAAGCAGGGTAGTAGCGTGAACCATTCTTCACTCCGCCTCCCCCAAATATCAAATACAAACCATAAAGCCTGAGCCTATGGCTGCGCTTTCGCCATTCCAGCATATTCGCTGGGGTTCAGTTATGGGTATTTTTTGCATCTCAAAGCACGTTTTTTGCCTCAGTGGACTTCGTTTTCCCTATGGATTAACACCTAAGGGTTTACATCTGAGGAGCCCAAATATGGCTTACATAAACAACACAGCAATTTTGCGGTCTCTATCCTGTGCAAGTATCAGCTTGTACTACAGCATGAGTGCGGCGGCATCGCACCTCGAAGTGGATGACCCCGCTCTCGCGGAGCACTGTGAATTAGAAATGGGCTGGCAACAACCTAGGTCGGATCATGCTCGCCCACAATTTAACGCTGCCACGACTTGCAGCCGCAATCAATGGGAATGGCACTTAGGTTTAGCGTCCAATGCCAATGACGCTATTCGTGAGGAGCAAGCTGAAGTCGGTATCAAGCTACCGCTCAACTTAAGCTCTTACTCAGATTCAGGTTCGGATTCAGATCGGCAGCAGAATGATTGGCACAGCGCAGTGGTGATCAACTTGCAGAAAAACCTCGATATCGGCAACGGATTTACCACCGAAGCCTTCGGCATTATGGGCAAAACCTTAGGCGATTCCGATGTCAGCCTGTATGCCAACTTAGGTTTCACCCATGAATTTAATCAATCGACCCAATTACTTGCGGGTATCGCGGCGGCCTATGAACTCAATAGTCAGCATCGCCTGATAGCCGAGCTTTATCAAAAAGAGTTGAGTAATCCGGCCTATCAGTTCGCCTATCAACACACGCCGCAACGACAGCTACAGCTGGAATTGAGCTTAGGCAATGCCCTTAGTGGCAACGCGCTGCAACTTGGCGCAGACATCACCTTTTACTTTGGTCACTAGATCGTTGAGAGAATGAACTATGAACATGAATAACAGCACAAACAACACTAAAAAAATCATCCATAACCTGCAGATGATTAGCGAGCAACGCAGTGCCAGCGCCATGGCTGAATTAGCCGAAAAGCGCCACCCTGCCGATATTGCAGCCGTTTTTAACGTCTTTAATCAAGCTCAACAAGTCCTATTGTTGCAACTGGCCTCACCTAAGGTTTGCGCCAATCTATTTCGCTACCTGACCGACGAATTGCAGGCGAGCTTAGTTCAGCAATTAGATAAAACCACGCTATCTGCACTGCTGGTGCACATGGCAGCCGATGAACGTGCCGACCTTTACAATCAGCTCGATGAAACCCAGCAAGCGGCCATTTTACCTGCGCTCGCATTGGCCAAACGGGAAGATATGCGCACCCTCGCCGCCTATGATAAAGCCAAGGTCGGCGCAGTCATGACATCGGATTACACATTACTGAATAGCCGCCATACTGCGGCAGAAGCCATCGATACCCTACGCACAGAGGCCGCCGATAAGGAAACCATTTATCAAACCTATGTGGTGGACATGTTAGGCCGCTTAATAGGAACTGTATCGCTAAGGCAGCTATTACTGGCTCAGCCACACGAGCGAGTGGTCGATTTTATGAAGCCCGATCCCGTCGCGCTCGATGCCAATGCCTTTCGTGAAGAAGCGGTACAAATGATCGCCCATTACGACTTGATGGCGCTGCCTGTAGTCAACGGCAAAGGCCAGCTCGTCGGTATCGTCACCTATGATGATGCCATGGATATTGCCAGCTCACAGGCGGATCTTGAGTTCACAAAAACCGCGGCCATAGGCAATATCGACCATAACCTCAAGACCGCCAGCATAGGTTTGCTTTACCGCAAGCGCGTGGTTTGGCTGGTAATTTTGGTGTTTGGTAATATCTTCTCAGGAGCGGGTATCGCGTTTTTCGAAGATACCATCGCCAGTTATGTGTCCTTAGTCTTCTTCCTGCCACTACTGATCGATAGCGGCGGTAATGCGGGATCACAATCGGCGACCTTAATGGTACGCGGTCTAGCTACGGGGGAAGTGGTACTCAAGGACTGGTTATCTATGTTGGGCCGTGAGTTATTTGTCGCCGGATTATTAGGTGCCAGCATGGCAGCCGCCGTATCACTACTCGGTTTCTGGCGCGGCGGGCCTGAAATCGCACTGGTTGTCGCGCTCACTATGCAAATCGTGGTGATTATTGGCAGCTTGATTGGTATGTCTCTGCCCTTCTTACTGAGCAAATTGAAGATGGAACCTGCGGCGGCGAGTGCGCCACTCATCACCTCCATCGCCGATATCATAGGCGTGCTGGTTTATTTCAGCATTGCAACTATGGTGCTCGACTTACCCATGCCATAGGCATGCAATAAAGCCTTCATAGCGCTAATCAATAGCGATAAAACCTCAAAGTGAACCAGCTCAGCTGACTTGACCCAGTTTTCAATGTTAGCTTGGTTCACTTTTCATTCAAAAAATAGGGTTAATTTGCGCCAACGCATTAAAGCGACAAAAACTCTAAAAAAATTAAGAATAAAGCGCAAGGATCAGTTAATATTTCAACACCCAAATGGTTTTACTTTTTATTAACATTGCAATATTTACCGCTGAGCCCAGTCACTGTAAATCGATAAGCAATAGCCATAGTCCTTGCGACGTTAGAGGTTTTTTATGTGGTTTAATTCCCAGCTCAAAGCTGAAAATAAGGCGCTTAAAGAGCGGCTTATCCAATTAGAACAACAACGCCAAAATGAAATCGATGAACTGCGTGGCATGATCCGTGAAAATGAGACTATGCAGCAGCAATCACGACAAAATGCGGATCACTACACTGAGGTCATTGCCTGCCAAAACCAAGGTGGAGACATGCTCAATGCGGTGCGCGAAGGATTAGCCAACAGCGCCGAATTACTTACCGCTGAACAAGATTCACTGTCAGAGCTCGATAAGATTTTTGATCAAACCCGCATCGCCGTGGCAAGTTTAGGCACTAGGGCGACTTATATTAATGAGCAAGCGTCGAGCAGTATGAAAGCCGTTACTGAACTAGATGCGACGACCTCTTCAATTAACCAATTTGTCGCCGCGATTCAAGGCATCTCAGAACAAACAAACTTGCTGGCATTGAATGCCGCCATTGAAGCCGCTCGCGCAGGCGAAGCGGGACGCGGTTTTGCTGTGGTTGCCGATGAAGTACGCCAGCTTGCCAGTAAAGCCCACGAAGCCAGTAGCCACATTGAAAAACTCGTAAAACAAATCGTTATTCAAGCGGCAGAAATTAAAGAAATTGTCCATAACAATCAAAGTAGCGCTATTGACGTGGCCAGCTCTTCTACCCAAATCGGCCAAGTGGTCGAGGATGTACTGAATCGTTCAAAGCAAATGCAGCAGGTTATCCATAACGCTGC
Organism: Shewanella hafniensis; assembly: GCF_019655335.1. Lineage (GTDB taxonomy): Bacteria > Pseudomonadota > Gammaproteobacteria > Enterobacterales > Shewanellaceae > Shewanella > Shewanella hafniensis. The sequence continues at coordinate 13,781 of NZ_BPFD01000066.1, read as the reverse complement.
TACCGCGTCATTCTTAAATACCACTAAGCTCGACCACGCGGTTTGGAAAAGCAGTGTTTATCAATTAATTGAAAAACCACAGCATAATCACAGTGTAAACTCGCACACTGAGTGCCGTCTCGGACAATGGTATTTCAAAGGGTTTGGGGCTGAGAATTATCAGCATTTGAGTAACTTCAAAGCCTTAGATGCACCACATAAAGCGGTGCACGAAGCGGGTAAAGCCGCACTCAATGCCAGACAAAAAGGTAATTTACCTGAGATGGTCAAACAACTGCACTCAATGGAAGACGCCAGTATGCGCGTTGTGCACTGTATTGATAATCTGATGCGTGATGTCTATCGCGCCTGATGTTTTCTAACAGGCTGCAGTCGCATTGATAAAACCTACCTAAGAGCGCCATATTCGCGCTCTTTTTTATCGTTAAAAAACGATATAGTAAATTTCATCTTAGAAAATCAACCCCTAGCTATACTTGATTTGAACACAGCGTTCATCTTTAATCGTTTTAAGAGCAAGCAGTGAGACTCAATTATAACGTTCTAATCTTTAGGGTTATTAATGAAATTAGTCACAAACTTTTTGCGATCACTTATCCTCTGCTGCGCTTTCTCCCTGAGCGCACAGCCGCTAAACATCTATACGGAAGAATGGTCACCGATCAGTTTTTCTGTTGATGGCAAACCTGCTGGTTTAGCAGTACAAGTCGTAGAAGAAATTCAAAAACGCATCAAGAGTCCAGATCCAATTAAAGTCGTACCTTGGGCTCGCGGCTGGAAAATGTTGACCGAGCAGCCCAATACTGTGTTATTCACTATGACGCGCACCGCAGAAAGAGAACAGATGTTTACTATGATTGGACCTGTTGCTGTCGGCACAACCAATTTTTATGCCTTAAAAAATAGCGGTATAAAAATTACCTCAATAGAAGATGCTAAAACGGCGAAGGCAATTGGTGTCTATCGTGCCTCAGTGGAAGAGCGCCTATTACTCGAACTGGGATTTACAAACGTTGCCGCCTCATCCGCGCCCTTATTGAGTGCAAAACAACTGATGAAGCACCGTATCGACCTTTGGTGTAATGCCAATCTCACCGCGCCGAGTATTTTATCGGATGCGGGTGCAAGCATTGATGATGTAGAGTCCCTGTTCACGATCAGCGCTAACCATCTTTACATTGCTTTCTCGCAAGGCACGCCCAATGAGGTGATCGAGCAATGGAAAAGTGCCCTAGAAGCGATAAAAGCGGATGGTACTTTCGCAACGATTTACCATACTTGGCTCCCCAACAATGCGCTGCCCATGCAGACCGAACGTATCGGGCTGGGTCACTAAACCCATTGTTCTAGGTTTTAAGTGCTGAACGCTAAACTCTATGACTCTTCAGCAAGCACTTAGAAAGGACACTCGCAAAGCCAGTCGATACGCTCACCCGTAATAGGATGATTAAATGCTAAGCGGGTCGCATGCAGCATTAATCTGCTGTTACTCACCACTTCTGTCATGTTTGGGTCAAGTGCATCGGCGTTATTAGCCACACTCTCACCCACGCCACCATAGAGATCGCATCCCAGAATCGAGTGGCCAAATTGCTGGCTGTGGATCCGCAGTTGATGGGTTCGGCCGGAAACAGGGGTAAATTCGACCCGCGTGGCAAAAGGGTCGGTTAACCGCTCAAGCACCCGATATTCGCTGATCGCAGGTTTACCTGTGCTGTGGCAAATTTTTTGTAGTGGGAAATGATCACTATCTTTGGCGATCGGCAAATTAATCACCCCGCTGTCAGCGGCGATATGTCCGTGCAACAAGGCGATATAACGCTTCTCAACTGTTCGCGACTGAAACTGCTTGGTCAGCAAGCCATTCACGCTTTTATTCAGCGCCACCAGCATGATACCCGAAGTGCCAAAATCGAGCCTGTGCAGCAAAGTGGCCGTCGGGAAATCCTGCACTAAGCGATAATGCACTGAGTCGAGATTCAGCGGATTCTTTCCCGACAGACTCAATAATCCACTCGGCTTATCAATCAGCAGAATGTCGCTATCTTGATAGAGCACGCGTATTTGCCCGTGGCAAGGCGGCGCAATAAACGTATCAACTTTAGTAGGACTAGCGGCTGGCGCAGGCATAATTTTCTCAGGCAACATAAATAGAAGATAAAAAGAGTTAAGTCATACTCAAAAAAACTCAGTAAAACAAACTAAGTAACTCGATAAAACAAATTCAAGAATTGAGTAAAACAGACATTGGCCTAAATAATAAGGCCGCATAACCTAAGTTATGCGGCCCTCTAACTCACGACATTAACGCTATGGCTTATTTAGCCAATACGCGTAAATGCAGTTCTTGTACTGACGTCACATTAGTACGGTCATCAGCGGCATGGGCCATACACGTGGCGAATGCAGCGTTCATGGTCGTGGTGTAGTTCACTTTGTAACGCAGTGCACCGCGGCGCAATTGACGAGAATCTTCAATCGCTTGGCGGCCTTCGGTAGTGTTCACGATATAAGTGTATTCACCATTCTTGATGCGATCGAGAATGTGTGGACGACCTTCGTGTACCTTGTTCACTAGACGTGGGTTGATACCCGCTTCGCCAAGGATAATCGCAGTACCGTGAGTAGCATCGATTTGGTAACCGAGCTCGATTAACTTAGCCGCTAAATCGGCAACGCGTTTCTTATCGCTGTTACGCACAGACAATAATGCACGACCCGACTTAGGCACTTCAGAAGTGGCCCCTAACTGCGCCTTGGCATAGGCTTCGGCGAACGTATCGCCCACGCCCATAACTTCACCGGTAGAGCGCATTTCTGGGCCTAACAGTGGGTCAACACCCGGGAACTTGTTAAAGGGCAACACCACTTCTTTCACTGAGTAGAAAGGTGGGATCACTTCTTTAGTGAAGTTTTGCGACGTTAAGCTTTGACCCGCCATCACGCGCGCGGCAATCTTAGCCAAAGGCACACCGGTCGCTTTAGACACAAATGGCACAGTACGGGCAGCACGTGGATTAACTTCAATCATATAGATTTCGTTATCTTTCACGGCGAACTGTACGTTCATCAAGCCAACAACACCGAGTTCCATCGCCAACTTACCGACTTGAACGCGCATGCGATCTTGGATTTCTTGGCTTAGCGTGTATGGCGGCAGCGAACAGCCTGAGTCACCTGAGTGAACACCCGCTTGCTCGATATGCTCCATAATCGCGCCAATCACCACGATTTCACCGTCACATACTGCGTCGATATCCACTTCAATCGCATCATCTAAGAAGCGATCGAGTAATACTGGCGACGCGTTCGATACACTGACGGCTTCGTTGAAGTAACGCAGCAAATCTTGCTTGTCGTAGACGATTTCCATCGCGCGGCCGCCCAGTACATAGGATGGACGCACAACTAACGGATAACCGATACGCTCGGCGGCAATCACAGCACCTTCAACCGTAGTCACGGTATCGTTTTCAGGCTGTTTCATCTCTAAGCGTTGAATCGCTTGCTGGAAACGCTCACGGTCTTCGGCGCGGTCGATGGCGTCTGGGCTAGTACCAATGACAGGTACGCCAGCGGCTTCTAAGGCACGGGCCAATTTCAATGGTGTTTGGCCACCGTACTGCACGATAACGCCTTTTGGCTTCTCGATGCGGACGATTTCTAGTACGTCTTCCAGTGTGACGGGTTCGAAGTATAGACGGTCAGACGTGTCGTAGTCGGTTGAAACGGTTTCAGGGTTACAGTTGACCATGATGGTTTCATAACCGTCTTCACGTAGCGCTAACGCCGCGTGTACACAGCAATAATCAAATTCGATACCTTGACCGATACGGTTTGGCCCGCCACCTAACACCATGATTTTGTCGCGGGTCGATGGGTTAGCTTCACATTCTTCTTCGTACGTTGAGTACATGTAAGCGGTATCGGTAGCAAACTCAGCGGCACAGGTATCCACACGTTTGTAGACTGGGTGCAGGTCAAACTTATCACGCAGCTTACGCACTTCGGCTTCGTTCACACCTAATACATCGGCCAGACGCGCATCGGCAAAACCTTTACGTTTCAGTTTGCGTAGTAAGTCATGGTCCAGACCAGCCAGCCCAACTTCAGCAACCACACCTTCAAGTTTGATCAGCTCTTCAATTTGCACCAAGAACCAAGGGTCGATATTGGTCAGCTTAAAGATTTCATCTAAGCTCAACCCCGCACGCATCGCATCGGCGATGTACCAAATACGGTCGCAACCTGGCTCTTTCAGCTCGTGGCGAATACGTTGCATCGCCTCAGGTTTTGCCATATCTGTGATAGGGTCTAAACCGTTACGGCTAACCTCTAAACCACGTAAAGCTTTTTGCAGTGACTCTTGGAAAGTACGGCCAATCGCCATCACTTCACCCACAGACTTCATCTGTGTAGTTAAGCGATCGTTAGAACCAGCAAACTTTTCAAAGTTAAAGCGTGGCACTTTAGTCACAACGTAATCGATAGCAGGCTCGAATGACGCTGGCGTGCGACCGCCCGTGATGTCGTTCATCAGCTCATCAAGGGTGAAACCCACCGCTAACTTAGCGGCGATTTTCGCAATCGGGAAGCCCGTTGCTTTTGATGCTAATGCTGAAGAGCGCGATACACGTGGGTTCATCTCGATGATAACCATACGGCCATCTTTCGGGTTGATACCAAACTGTACGTTCGAACCGCCGGTCTCAACACCAATCTCACGCAGTACGGCCATAGAGGCGTTACGCATGATTTGGTATTCTTTATCAGTCAGGGTTTGTGCTGGCGCAACGGTGATAGAGTCGCCCGTGTGCACACCCATAGGATCGAAGTTTTCGATGGCGCAAACGATAATGCAGTTATCGTTGCGGTCACGTACCACTTCCATCTCGTATTCTTTCCAACCAATCAGTGATTCGTCGATCAGCAGTTCATTCGTTGGCGATAACTCTAAGCCCTGTGAACAGATCTCTTCGAACTCTTCCTTGTTGTAGGCAATACCACCACCCGAGCCACCCATAGTAAAGGATGGACGGATAATACAAGGGAAACCCACTTGATCAAGTACGCCGTAAGCTTCTTCCATATTGTGGGCAATGCCCGCGCGTGGACAATCAAGACCAATACTTTTCATCGCTTTATCAAAGCGGCTACGGTCTTCAGCTTTATCGATGGCATCGGCGGTCGCGCCAATCATCTCGACGTTAAATTCTTTCAGTACGCCTTTGGCTTCAAGTTCTAATGCGCAATTCAGTGCGGTTTGACCGCCCATAGTTGGCAGAATCGCATCTGGGCGTTCTTTAGCAATAATGTTACGGACCACTTCCCAGTGAATCGGCTCGATATAAGTGGCATCGGCCATTTCTGGATCAGTCATAATGGTGGCAGGGTTAGAGTTCACCAGAATGACACGGTAGCCTTCTTCACGCAGCGCTTTACACGCCTGTGCGCCAGAATAGTCAAATTCACATGCCTGACCAATCACGATTGGGCCGGCGCCTAGGATAAGAATACTCTTTATATCTGTACGTTTTGGCATTGCTTCTCTCTTCTCCTAGCTTGCGTATTACTTAGCGTTCTGACGTTTCGTTACAAGACGATAGTGTTCGATTAGCTCGATAAAGTGATCGAACAGCGGTGCGGCATCGTTCGGGCCTGGACTCGCTTCAGGGTGACCCTGGAAGCTGAACGCGGGCTTGTCCGTGAGATGGATACCTTGGAGTGAACCATCAAACAGCGACTTATGCGTCACCTTAATGTTGGCGGGTAAGGTCGTTTCATCTGCAGCAAAACCGTGGTTTTGGCTGGTGATCATCACATTACCTTGCTCGATGTTGCTCACTGGGTGGTTTGCACCGTGGTGACCAAACTTCATCTTTAAGGTTTTTGCGCCTGAAGCCAGAGCCAACAACTGATGACCTAAACAGATACCGAAAATCGGTGTGTCGGTTTTCAGAATTTGTTGAATCGCTTCAATCGCGTAATCGCATGGTTCTGGATCGCCAGGGCCGTTCGACAGGAACACACCATCGGGATTCATCGCTAACACGTCGGCGGCAGAGGTTTTAGCTGGCACAACAGTGACGCCACAGCCGCGGTCCACTAACATACGTAGAATGTTTTGCTTAACGCCGTAGTCGTAGGCGACTACTTTGTATTTAAGCTCATTTGCTGGCGTATCTGCAGGTAAACCGCCGACTAAACGCCAACTGCCTTTGCGCCATGTGTAGGTTTTATCGGTTGTGACTTCTTTAGCGAGATCCATGCCTTTTAAACCGGGGAAGGCTTTGGCAGCGGCGAGCGCTTTGGCTACGTCTAAGTCTGCACCTGCCATAATACAACCGGCTTGTGCCCCTTTTTCACGGAGAATACGCGTTAACTTGCGGGTATCAATATCTGCTATGCCAACGACATTGTTCGCTTTGAGATAATCACTTAAGCTTTGTTGATTACGGAAACTACTTGCGATGAGCGGAAGATCACGAATGATAAGACCACAAGCGTGAACCCCATCGGATTCAACATCTTCATCATTGGTACCAGTGTTGCCTATGTGTGGGTAGGTTAATGTTACAATCTGGCGTGAGTAGGATGGATCAGTTAAAATTTCTTGGTAACCTGTCATGGAAGTGTTAAAAACAACTTCACCAACAGAGAGACCATAGGCACCAATTGCTGTGCCAGAGAATACAGTTCCATCTTCGAGTACGAGTAAGGCAGACTTTGTCAACGCGACCTCCATAAAGAGCCAAGCCACTGAAATATAATGTTTTTTGTGTTATGTTAAGATACCAATTTCCGCTAATTTACGAAATTTTGACAAATTCCGACGAGTTTACAGGAAAAACGTGAAACCGTCCACCCATTGGTATCTGGGTGCAAAAAAAAACGCCATATCGGCGTTTTTAATATTAATGCAAACCTAAAACCTGCTGCATATCATACAAGCCCGGTTTTTGCTCCACGAGCCAGTGGGCGGCACGCATAGCGCCGTTAGCAAAGGTCATACGACTCGAAGCTTTATGGGTGATCTCTAAACGCTCACCGATATCGGCAAACATGGCCGTGTGTTCACCAACGAGATCACCGGCACGAATGGTCGCAAAACCTATGGTTTCACGGTCACGTTCACCCGTGATCCCTTCGCGGCCATACACGGCACATTTCTCAAGATCGCGACCTAAGGTCTTAGCAATCACTTCACCCATTTTCAGGGCTGTACCCGACGGCGCATCTTTTTTATGTCTGTGGTGACCTTCGATAATTTCGATATCTGTGTAATCACCCATGACTTCGGCAGCCAGTTCGAGTAATTTCCACATCAAGTTGACACCCACAGACATATTTGGCGCCATCACGACCGGCGTTTGCTCGGCAAAGGCATTGATCTGTTCTTTTTGAGCATGATTGAAACCGGTTGTGCCGATCACCATGGCTTTCTTATGGCGCACACACCAATCTAAATGGACAATACTGGCGTCTGGCGCAGTGAAATCAATCAAGACATCAAAATCATCGGTCGCGTAATCCAGCGAATCCATGATCATGACCTTTAATTTACCCACACCAGCTAGCTCACCCGCATCCACGCCCACTAAACTAGAGCCTGCGCGCTCAATAGCGGCACCCAGCAATATATGGTCATGATTGTAAGCCGCTTCAATAAGAGTGCGTCCCATACGACCACCGGCACCGACGATTGCCACTCTCACTTGTCCACTCATTTCAATCTCCTCAATCTTTCTTTGTCTTCCATAAGAAAACGCCTAAGACAGGCTTAGGCGTTTTATCAATATTAGATGATATCTAATAATTCAACTTCGAATACCAAAGTTGAATAAGGAGGAATTGATGCCCCCGCGCCGCGCTCACCGTAAGCTAAGTGATGTGGCACAAATAATTTCAACTTAGTGCCAACTGGCATCAGTTGCAGTGCTTCAGTCCAGCCAGCGATAACGCCAGATACTGGGAACTCAGCTGGTTGACCACGAACCACAGAGCTATCGAACACATCACCATTGATGAAAGAACCATGGTAGTGAGTACGCACTGTATCTTCGTAAGTTGGAGTAGCACCGTCACCTTGGACTAATACTTCGAACTGCAGACCAGAGTCAGTCACAGTCACGCCATCACGCTTAGCATTTTCAGCTAAGAACGCATCGCCTTCAGCAGACGCAGCTGCAGCAGCTTGCTCTTGAGCAGCTTGAATACGACCGCTGATTTCAGTGAAAGCAACTTGCAGATCTTGCATAGACACAGCACTTTCTAAACCGGCAAACGCATCGGCTAAACCCGCTTGAACGGCTGGAATATCCACACCATCAAAAGAATTGGCGGCCAGTTGCTCACCCATTTGACGGCCTACACCGTAGCTTGCTTGCTGTTCAACAGTACTGAATTTATCAGACATAATTAACGACTCTCAATTTATCAGTGGAATTTTGCGCGCCAGTTTACCATAGTTCCGCGACCTATGCTGATAAACTGACTGCTTATTTAACTAAGGCGGCTTTTTTACACACTTATTGCGTATTTATCCAAAAGCGTAAATAGGCTAAGGACGTATATCGGCCAGAAAACAACCGCTAACACTCAGCTAAGTGGCACTTCGCTATGCAGCGTGCAGCTTATTTCGGCGCCACACATTGATTCTTCACTTGGGTTTTAGCACTGGCATAGAGTGGTTGCATCTGCCCTTGCAGTTGTTGCAACTGAGCGATGCGATTACTGTTCGATGGATGAGTCGATAATAACTCCGGCCCTTGGCTACCGCCCACCTTCGACATATTCTGCCATAACTCAACACTCTGAGCCGGATTGAAACCCGCTCGAGCCATTAACTCTACGCCCATGATATCGGCTTCGCTCTCTTGGGCACGGCCAAAGGGTAAGATCACCCCCACCTGAGCACCGAGTCCCAATGCCGACATATATAAGTCGCGATTCGACACACCACTCGCCCCTAGCGCCGCATCGGCAATCTGCATTCCAACGCCCGTTAGCTGCCCACGGGAAACCTGCTCATTACCGTGCTGCGCCAACACATGCGCGACTTCGTGACCGAGCACAGTAGCAAGCTGATCTGGCCCCTTAGCGACCTTAAGCAATCCGGTATAAACCCCAATATGGCCACCCGGCAGTGCAAAGGCGTTAACTTGTTCTGAGTCAAACAAAACTACATCCCAGCGCTGGGTTTGGTCCGGCAATACTGCCGTCACCCGATTGGCGACACAATTCACGTATTGCGTCAGCTTTTTATCGCTACTCACCTTTTGCTGCTTTTTCATCTCTTCAAAAGAAGCATCGCCCATCTGCTGCATCTGCGCCGCTGAATACAACAAGGTCTGCCCTCGCCCCGTTGGCGATTGCGTGGTCGCGCAGGCGGATAATCCGAGCACGACCGCCAAACCTACTAAGCCTAAACGCATTGATTTCATGTGGCACTCCTTAAATCCCATGACGGGCGTGAAGATCTTTGAGCCAACACGGGCTCAACTAATGGAAAGATTTTACTGAGATAGACAAGATAAGCCAAATAGAGAAACACTGGCGGCGCGCGTTAGCGATACTTTGCACCTAAAGGGAATTAATACTCCTCCTTTAACAAGGCATAGACGAACTCATCGCCCCACGCGCCTTTAAAGAAGATGTTTTTCACATGATGGGCTTCACGCCTAAAGCGGAGTTTTTCGAGTAAGCGACAGCAGGCAAGATTTTGTGCATCGGTGATGGCAATAACTCTATGCTTATGCAATTCAATAAAGAGGTAATCCAGCAATGCGCTGACGGCCTCAAAAGCCACATGTTTACCTTGATGTTCAGGCGCAATCGTAAAGCCAATTTCCACCTGCTGCTCATCAATAAAGTGCAGCGCCAGATCGCCTACCAACATGGCAGGTATCGCTCCCGACGCGCCACTAACAATCGCCAGTTGAAACCACGTATCCGCCGCGCCAAATTGTGAGTAATCCATGTTCTCAAATAACGCGACAGCATCGCTATAAGAGTAATCCGTCCAGCTTTGATATTGGGCGACCTTAGGCTCGGCTCGATAGGCGGTAAAGGCCTCAAGATCCGCTCTCTGGAATGGCCTAAGTACAAAGTGCTGGGTCGTTAAACCGTTATTCACCACTTTATGAAGTGCTTTGCTTAACGCCAATGTCGATCCCATGACTTAGCTCCTTAATGTAAATAAGTCACTAAGTTACACCCAGAGCGAAAGTGATAACAGCGGCCAATGCGCTTTATTCTGTTATCTGTTTAGTGATTGAGGCACGCCAAGCTCGAACGCTATGAATAGCTTCAAGCTCAGCGCTTACCTTTAAACTCTTTAGCGCTGTGCTTATTGATGCTACGGCGATTCGCCTGTTTATCCCGTGGTGGTCGCTTACGCTCAGCTTTTCCCTCAGTGGCGCCATCTGTGATTTTTTCACTCGGCTTATCCGTTACCGGAAAATCAGCCAATAATGCCAGCGGTAACTCCCGCGCGGTCAAACTGCGGATCGCCGTTAACGTTGCCATTTCACCGTGGCACACGAGGGAAATCGCCAGCCCTTTTTCGCCAGCGCGGGCGGTGCGGCCAATGCGGTGCACGTACACAGGCGCACTCATGGGCAAATCCAAATTGATGACGACAGGCAAGGCATCAACATGAATGCCGCGCGCCATCAAATCTGTCGCCACTAATACTTGGATACGATTGGCTTTAAAGTCGGCCAAGGTTTGGCTGCGCACGCTTTGATCTTTTTCACCGTGCAGCGCGGCGACTTTCATCCCCGCTTTGGCGAGCCGTTTAGCAACGGCATCGGCATCATCACGGGCGCTGATAAACACCAACACCTGCGGCCATTGATATTGTTTTAACAGCGCAATCAATACCTGCGCTTTACTGCCCTTGTTGACTAAATAGAGTTGTTCTTCGATTTCACCTGCCACTGAATTCACCTTGTGGGCTTCGACCCGTAGCGGCTTATTCACCAGCAGCTTGCCCGCCAATGTATCCAAAGCCTCGGGCAAGGTGGCAGAAAACAACGAGGTTTGCTTAAGTTTAGGCATGAACGCCATCAGCTTTTGCACATCAGGCCAAAACCCCATTTCCAGCAGGCGGTCAGCTTCATCCAGTACAAGATGTTTTATCGAATCAAGGCTGACGTGGGACAGTTTGCATAAATCCAGTAAACGCCCTGGGGTTGCCACTAATACCTGCGGCTTGGCTGCAAGTTCGGCTAATTGGTCTTCCTGCGCGACCCCGCCACACAGAAGCTGAATGTTCAACGAAGTCGATAACTGACTCGCCACTGTTTGCAGCGCCTCAGTCACTTGCAGCGCTAATTCCCGTGTAGGCACCAGCACTAACGCCAGTGCATTTGGAGGCTGTACAGACTTAGCGCCCTGCAACTGTGTTTGCTGTTGCAACAAAATTTGTTGTAGGAGTGGCAAACCAAAAGCTAAGGTTTTCCCGCTACCGGTTTGTGCTAAGGCTAACAAATCCCGTCCTGCAAGAATGGCCGGAATCGTGAGTTGCTGCACCTTTGTCGGATGTTTAAGAATTGCAGGCAAGGCCTTAATTAACGCCGAATTTAAGCCAAGCTCAGCAAAAGTTAACGACTCAGGGGAAGAAGAAAGCTCGGGAAAGGTCATCACAACACCGGATCAAAACATGGGAGCGAAAGTTTACGCAGAGTCGAGTGGGATTACCAATATTGCTTGTATCAATCGAGATCAAAGTTAGCAGTCCCTTTTGACTCACTCATTTCACTGATTCATTTATCTAGCTAAGACTTGCTCGTGCAAGCACTAAACTAATAATCGAGTCCGAAAACCCCGCACGGCATAATAAGAGTCTGCACCATTATGATAAGTAAACACTTTGCCATAACGTCGATCACAGAAAATAGCCCCGCCTTGAGCCCTGATATCTTTTGGCGTGTCTACCCAACTTGAGGTTTTAGTATCAAACTCGCCTAAGGTTTGTAACTCACGGTATTGCGCCTCGGTCAGCATTTGTACACCCATTTGCACCGCCAGTTCCAGTGCACTGCCGACGGGTTTATTTTTCTTGCGCGCCTCGAGCGCTGCTTTGTCATAACAAAGACTGCGCCGTTCCGCAGGGCTTTGCGCCGCGCAATCTACAAAAATAAATTTGCCCGTATTCGCATCAATCCCCACCACATTAGGCTCGCCACCTGTGTGTTCCATCCAATGCAGCGCATTTTGGATTTGCGTATCACTTTGCAAAATACTGGCCTCAACCTCAGGCCACGAAATCTCTTGATGGTGCAACCCATTTGCCGCAAACCTTGACGCCAGCTTTGCCAGCAAGTCGCTTAAGAGTAAATCATTCACCGTTATTTTCCCCATGACTTCCCTGCCCTTGGTTTGTTATCGAAAATCACCACCCAATGGACCATAAACTGTTTTAGCATAACCTAAGATAGTCAAAACACAGTAAAATGCACAGGCCTGATTTGTTCGGACTATGAGCAAGAATAAAGCAAGTTTTAACATAAAGTGCACCAATAACATTCTGTTTTGGATTGGCGCATTTTACCGCGCAGATTTAATGCCAGCTTATGGTAGAATCCCGCCCAATCAGCTTTATGAATGTGCAACACAACTCATTTGTTTAACTGAACGTAGTGGAACACTACCGTGATTAACTAAATGAGGAGAACAGATTATGAGTAAGTTAAATGCTGCAGAACGTAAAGCCCGCGATAACGCCCGTTTTTCACAACGCGTCGATGAACGTCGCACAAAAGGTGAAGACGTGGTCGCCTACGTGCTAGGCAACAAGCTCGCGTTTAAGTTTCTGACTAAACCAGAGAGACACGAATTTAAACAAAGAGAAGCGGCACTTGAAGAAGAAGCCAAACTTAAAAAGCAACAAGCGTTTCAGCTTAAAACCGAGCAAGAGTTAGAGAAAGCCGAAGCCGCATTTACTGATACAGAAGAGTAACTTCTCGAAAGAGCCATTGATCATAATTGATGGCTCGCGCATATCCCATTTCCAAACTTCGTTTGGATTTTCAAATCCAAATCAAAGTCAAAATCAACGTCGTGGGGCTTCCCCCCCTGATTTTTATTAGAGAATCGACCAAGGAGGACTGCTCGTCCTATCAAAAACATCCATGTTAAACTGCCAGCTCGATATCCCTATCTCGCGCTCAAAACGGCCGCTGGCCTTCGCCCTTGGATGCTCCATGACGCCCCTAACGAAGTTACATGCATTGATTACTGGCCTTGGTCTTATGGATAAATTGCTATCGCTTCCGAAGGCAACATCCATGTACCTACGAAAGCTAGCTCGCCATCCATGGCGAGACTCACGCAATTTATTCCAACGCCCCGCGGCAACTTCGCAGGGGAAGGTGAACTCCTGAATTTGCAGTGTTAGCTGTTAATCTCAAAAGAGTTCTGCCTGCCCTTTCTTTCCTTTTATAAGGCTGCCACCTTGAATGCGGCCGAAATGGCACTGGATGAGCTGGAGACAAAATGGGGCGATAAATACCCCGTGGTGATTAAATCATGGCGCAACAAGTGGGCGCTGCTATCGGTGTATTTCAAATACCCAGACTATGCCCGCACTGCCATCTACACCACCAATGCAGTTGAAGCGGTACATCGACAATTCAGGAAGTTAACCAAAACGAAGGGCGGTTTTGCTAACGAGAACAGTTTACTCAAGCTGCTTTACGCGGGTATATTGAAGGCCTCTGAGCGCTGGACTCACCCCATCCAAAATTGGAATTTGACGCTATCACAGCTCTCAATCC
>NZ_BPFD01000065.1 GCF_019655335.1 Shewanella hafniensis | reverse complement strand
TATCAGTCAACACGATTACCAGAGAATCAATCAATTTATTTTCATCCATAAAAACTCCTTTTAAAAAACTTATCGAACAGAATAAAAACACGTAGCTGATAGACTGTGTTAAATAAAATTTATCAGCTTTAAGTCTAAAACACTATAAACAATATGAGATAAAAATTGCAGTCAAAAAACGGTTTCTCATCTGAACCAAACTAGGCAAGTCTGATTCACTGTAACGATTTTTGCAATCCCTCATGGTCAGGTCTTTCTTTTGGGTACCCATTACTTTAAGTATCTCAAATTATCAGATAACAAAGGGCTGATCTTCGAGCCGTGGCACACTTAGGTGCAATATTTTTTAGCTAAACGAACAGCTGAAGTGTTAGTTAAGATTGGCATTGTTGCAACTGTGACCGTTGGCGGCATGGATGCCGTCGTCGAGCCCTCAGGGATACTTCTTGTTAAATCAAGGGGTGGCGAGTCACTGGGGAAACAATGACAATTCATGCTGCACAACTGACGATAAAGTTATCTTGCTTTGGGGCAATAGTAGTTTAGCTGACCAGTACAAACAGCTAGAGGGGTCGTGAGGATTGGCATTGTTGCTACAGTGACCCTTGACGACATTAATGTCGTCGTTGAGCCTATAGGGATACTTTCTTAAATGAAAGGGCGGCGAGTCAATTGGAGAAACAATGACAATGAATGCCACTCAACTGTCGAGAGTCTTATCGCAAACAACAGTGAACCAGTATAACGGCCGCTGCAGTTCTGGTTGCGGTGCGCTCGCAGAACTGACTGATTATACTTTCCTAACTTCGCTTACCTTTACCAAAATTCGCTTACCCAGTACAGGCGGGCAGATATTCTGATAACTCAAGCAGGTTACAATCTGGGTCGCGGATATAGACTGAGTTTATCCGGCCTGTGGCGCCGGTTCGTAGCACTGGGCCTTCAATGATTTCAATCTGAAGAGCGTTTAAATGGGCGATCACTTCTTCTATGTTATGGCTGACTACAAAACACAGATCGGCACTGCCGGGCGTGGCTGCTGCAGCTTTAGGTTCAAATTCGGCGCCCGCTTGATGTAGATTGATCTTTTGGTCGCCAAAACTTAACGCAATACGCTGATTGCCAAATACCACTTTCTTCATCCCGAGCACGGTTTGATAAAATTCGACGCTGACGGCGATGTCTTTTACGGTTAAGACCAAATGATCTAAGCGGGTTACGCGCATTTTACTTTCCTTAGAATGGCTCAGACTGGGCTCTGATTTTGAACGCTATCTCTATGCTTGAGACGAATAAGAGTCAGATACCTTACATCATGTGCTGGTGCAAAAGTGACTCTGTGGTAGCATTTGTGGCGTTTTTTTGCGTAAATATTTTGTGCCTACTATATCCCTATGACCGAATGAGAGTGTGATGAAGAAAACCTTAGCCCGCGGCTTAATGAATCTATTACCTATGGCCTTGAGTTTGTGGCTGTTTTGGTCGCTGTTTGTATCGTTAGATGGTTTAGGAATTGTGATTTTAGAGTTGGTAGGGATTAACCAACACTTTGTCGGCGCCGGTTTTATGCTGGTGGTGGCATTAGTTTTTGCGGTGGGCCTGTTGTTTTCAGTCAGCCCGATAGTGTGGCTTTATGGTTGGCTTGAGCGCCAGTTGATGCGTTTCCCACTGTTTAAATCGGTTTATGGCAGTATCCGTGATATTGCCTCTTTGATGAATCGAGATGGCAAGCCGACCAGCCAAAAGACAGTGTTAGTGAAGCAGGCTAATGGCAGTTTTGTGGTGGGATTTATCATGACAGATACGCCGCCGCAGCCATTGTTAGATGCGTTGCCTGAGGGCGATTGGGTGCCTGTGTTGTTCCAATTGAGTTACCAAATGGCGGGCGTGACGAGCTTGATCAAACGGGACGATCTAATCATGGTCGACTGGTCGTTTGAAGAGGCGATGCGCTTTAATTTAACCGCTGGCATTTCGCAAACACCGACTAATTAATCGGATGTTGGTTCAAGCGATTTAGCGTTTAAAATTAAATTTGATGATTTTTGTGGTATAATTTTTTGGCGACCAATATGGTCGCCATTTTTTGTGCTGAATATTCTAATTATAAATTTGTTTTATGCTAAAGGCATGCTTTGACTGCCTTAGTGGTGTTCACGCTATTTATCCATCAATCATCGGCTGTCAAAGTCGTGTGTTGTTAATCCCGTTTTTCAGATCCTGTCACGTTTAGCCATAGCGAGTCGTTGCATTGATCTGTGGGATTGAGCCCATACTGGTCATAGATGAGCCCCGCAGCATTAAACATATTTTGAGTATAAGTTTTGTTCTATCTCTCCGTTGGTGCGCTGAGATATTTGGAGAGTGAACCCGCTAGAAATAGGGAGAGTCAATGTCGATCAAGTCGAGTATTAATCCGCCGGTATTTTATTCGTCGGTCTTTTTCATCATCTTGATGGTGATGATTTGTGCAGTATGGCCCACAGAGGCTAACACCGTTTTTAGATCAATACAGTCATGGATAGAAGTGAAAGCCGGTTGGCTTTACATTCTGAGCGTGGCGTTTTTCCTGATTTTTATCATCTTTGTCATGGTCAGTCGCTTTGGCGATATCAAACTCGGGCCAGATCATTCTGTACCGGATTACAGCTATAAAAGCTGGATTGCCATGTTGTTTTCGGCAGGTATGGGTATTGGCCTGATGTTTTTTGGGGTCGCCGAACCTGTAATGCACTATCTGGCGCCGCCAGATGCTACACCTGAGAGTCTCGCCGCCGCAAAAGAGGCGATGAAGATTACTTTCTTCCATTGGGGACTGCATGCTTGGGCGATTTATGCCGTAGTGGCATTGAGTCTGGCCTACTTCTCCTATCGTCATAAGTTACCGCTACTGCCACGAAGCGCCCTTTATCCCTTAATTGGTGAACGCATTTATGGTCCTATTGGCCATATTGTCGATACCTTTGCCGTGCTCGGCACTATGTTTGGGGTGGCGACATCACTGGGCTTTGGGGTGTTGCAGGTTAACTCGGGTCTGAGTTATCTATTTGAAGGTTTACCTAATAATGCTGTAGTGCAAGTGTGCTTGATCATCGGCATTACCTTGCTCGCGACCTTGTCGGTGTTTTCTGGCCTCGACAAAGGCGTCAAACGCTTAAGCGAACTCAATCTTGGCCTCGCGATTATCTTATTGCTTATCGTCTTGATCTTGGGTCCTACAGTCATGCTGTTGCAGGCTTTTGTGCAAAACACTGGCAGTTACTTAAGTGATTTGGTTGGTAAAACCTTTAACTTGTACGCCTATCAACATAAGGAAGATTGGCTTGGCGGCTGGACCTTGCTCTATTGGGGCTGGTGGATTTCTTGGTCACCTTTTGTCGGTACCTTTATTGCGCGCGTGAGCCGCGGTCGTACCATCCGTGAGTTTTTGATTGGTGTGTTATTTGTACCATCGGCGCTGACCTTCCTGTGGATGACAGTGTTTGGTAACTCGGCGATTGATTCGATTATGAATCAAGGCGCGACCTACCTTGCCGAGGCGGTGAATACCGATGTGTCAGTGGCCTTGTTTGTGTTTTTCGAGCACATGCCGTTCCCCACCTTACTCTCAGGGATTGCGATTTGTTTAGTCGTGA
The DNA here is from genome assembly GCF_019655335.1 of Shewanella hafniensis. GTDB lineage: Bacteria > Pseudomonadota > Gammaproteobacteria > Enterobacterales > Shewanellaceae > Shewanella > Shewanella hafniensis. Next base: position 24,398 of record NZ_BPFD01000065.1, on the reverse strand, counting down.
CCTTCTTTGTGACCTCGTCGGATTCGGGGTCCTTAGTGATTGATAATCTGACCTCGGGCGGCGATAACAATGCGCCCGTATGGCAGAGGATCTTCTGGGCTCTATTGCAAGGGGTTGTGGCCTCGGTATTGTTGTTAGCTGGTGGTTTACAGGCGCTGCAAACGGCGGCGATCGCCAGCGCCATGCCGTTCCTCGTGGTGATGTTATTCATGTGTCTGGGATTATTTAAAGCCCTGAAGAATGACTGGCTTAAGATCAACAGCGTGCAATTACACAATACCAGTGTGCAATACGCCAAAACCAACATGAGCTGGGAAGAACGCATTGGGGTGCTCGTGTCGCATCCCACCCATGAAGAAGCGCAAGTGTTCTTGAATAATGTTGCGACGCCTGCTTTATCTAAGGTGTGCCAACACTTTATGACCAAAGGTATAGTGGCGGATCTCGAATACTTAGATGGCCGCGTACGTTTGGTGATCAGCAATGAGGTGAACTTGCCCTTTGTTTACGGAGTACGCACCCGTTGTTTCGAAATCACTAACCCTATAGGGACTGAAATCGAGCAGGGCAATACCTTGTATTACCGCGCCGAAGTGTATTTAGAACAAGGTGGTCAGCATTACGATGTGATGGGGTATACCGAAGAGCAAATCCTCGCGGATGTAGTGACTCAGTATGAAAAATACTTGCACTATTTGCATCTCTCAAATGCCGATCAAGGCCATGTGACTTAAATTGAGATCAATGACCTAGGCCGGCTGAGCCATTTACGTCGATAAATCCCGCACCATTGGCCCGTAAAGTGCGGGATATATTGCCCCAAGTGATAACTCGGATTATCCTTGGGGCAATTTTTTTAGGGTTTGTTTTAGGGATTACATTATGTCGTCAGTACCAGGCCAGAGTAAGTTAGATAAAGTATTAGCCGATGCGCGGGAGTACAAAGCTAAGCGTGAGAGCGGTTACCGTGAGCAGGCGTTAAAACTTTATCCTTGGGTGTGTGGCCGTTGTACCCGCGAGTTTACCCCGAAAAACTTAAGTGAACTGACAGTGCATCATCGCGATCATAACCACGATAACAACCCGTCAGACGGTTCAAACTGGGAGTTATTGTGCCTGTACTGCCACGACAATGAACATTCTCGTTTCGAAGAACTCATCCGTTACGGCAGCACCACAGAAACGAAACAAGCGGCGGCGACCTACAATCCCTTTGCCGACTTGAAATCAATGCTAAAAAAATAGTCTTGCTGGCTTTAGCTGGATGAGATTGCGCAGAGGATGGCGTTAGCGGACGGGTTTAGTCCTTGTCGGTTAAACGCGCCTCGGCAGCTAACCATTTATCACGGCTTAAAATATGCTGATTTTCACTGCCTTCAAATAAAGCTTTACGGGCGGGGAGTTGCTGACAAATGGCCGCCTGTTGCGCTTCGTTGCTTGTGCGCCAACTGACGATTTCATCGATATGTCGAAAGCAGCCCATGCAGTAGTCTTCATCATTTAAACCGCAGCGTGCGACGCAAGGTGAAAGCATAGGTGTCCTCTGGAGCATTATGGCTAGTTAACCGAAGCTGGTTAATAGAAGCTAGTTAACCGAGTCTTCTAAGCTAACGATATGGTTGAGTCTTTAAAGGCCGCGATACTAACATTTTTTCGCATAAAGTCATCTTTAGGGCGCATTCCCTTGGCCTAAGGTGAGACAAGTATTTTTTACACTGGGCATGACGTGAACCAAGATAACCTGCAGCAACAACTCACTTACTCACAGCAATTTATCGAACTTAATCAGTTGCTTGAACAGAGTACTGCCCTGTGGCAAGTGCGTGCATTTGAAGTGAACGCTTTACCTTGGGCACAGGATTTTCCGCAGTTGGCCGAAGCTGTGTGGGCGCTGGCTGACGATGAGCTTGATGGACTCGACGCCGAGCAATCTTTGCTGGCCAAGGCATTGTCACCGGCATTAAACCACGATCTTAGGGCATTAGGCCAAGATTGGGACTTGTCATTGCTCACCGCATCCATTGCCGAACGTACGGTTTTTAATGATAAGACAGTTACTGATAAGGCTGGCGTGGCTGAACCGTCGCTTGCGGATAACACCGCAGCGCAGCAAGGCGGTTTGTCCTTTGACGATGAAGCGCATTTCAGTGCGCACATCAAAGGCCGTAAATGGCAGCAAATTACCGCCTTTGTGCAGCATTTACCCCAGCTTAATTTACCTGTGCTGGAATGGTGTGCGGGTAAAGGGCATTTGGGCCGCTTAATTGCCAAAGCACGCGGTGCCGATGTGCTGAGCTTAGAGTGGCAAGCGCCATTATGTGAAGCAGGGCAGGCCTTTGCCGATAAGTGGCAGTTATCGCAAACCTTTATTTGTGCCGATGCCTTTGCTATTGGTGCAGAACATGCTGCGACAAACACATCCATAACCACAGTTGAACATCCCTCAGCAGCCAATCCGTTAACAACTAATGCCTTAACCGCACAGCAGCAAGCGGTTGCATTGCATGCCTGCGGTGATTTGCATGTTCGGCTGTTAACGCTGGCGGCCGAGGCGGGCACGCAGGCATTGGCGATTTCCCCCTGTTGTTATCATTTAATTCACGCGAGCCATTATCAGCCGTTATCCAATCTTGCTCAGCAGAGCAGCCTAAAGCTTAGCCGCCATGATTTACAGTTACCGCTGCAGCAGAGCGTGATCGCTAATCCCAAACAGCAGGCGCTACGCCATCAAGAAATCGCGTGGCGCTTAGGCTTTGATGCACTGCAACGTCAATGTCGGCAAATCGACGCATATTTACCTTTACCTTCGTTAAAACAGAGCCAGTTGAGCGGCAGTTTTACGGATTTTTGCCTGTGGGCGGCGCAGACGAAGGCGGTTAATTTAGCGAAAAACAGGGATTTTGAGGCTTGGCTTGAGATAGGGCGACAAAGACAACAATTAACTCGCCGCATCGATTTAGTGGCGCATTTATTCCGCACTGTACTCGAGCAATGGTTAATCTTAGATCGCGCTTGTTTTTTGCAGGAACAAGGATATGGTGTTTGCGTGGGTGAATTTTGTGCAAACAGCGTCACACCAAGAAATTCGCTGATTTTAGCGCAAAAAATGTCAGTATAATTTTGAGTGTCTGAAAATATGCTGTACTGTGATGTTTTTTATGAATTATTTCTATATTAGCGCATTTAAGTTTAGTGATAGTGAATTCAGGGCCGTCGTGTTTGGAAGCTGCGCTGTGAGACAAGTCTTACACTCAAGATGGTTTTTTATTGAATCATCGGGCTTTTCTTGTTCAAATGTCGCATTAATGACGAATAACAACTGAAAGCTGACCTCTTGGTCAGTCATTCTAGTGAGCGAATAAAACAGTTTCATGAAATATTCCCGCGTATTTATTAATAGCCTGGCCTATGAACTGGCGCCTGTTGTGGTTTCCAGTAGTGAGCTAGAGTCTCGTCTTGCTCCTTTGTATCAAAAGTTCCGCATTCCTATGGGACAGCTTGCCGCATTGACTGGGATTACCGAACGCCGCTGGTGGCCAAAAGGACATCAATTGTCCGACGGTGCGATTAAAGCTGCCCGTAAAGCCATGGTTGAAACTGGGATTGATGTCGCCGATTTAGGTGCTGTTGTCTATACCGGCGTGTGCCGCGATCAACATGAGCCCGCGACCGCGTGTCGTATTGCTGCCGAATTAGGAGTGTCAAAAGACACCGCGATTTACGACATCAGCAACGCTTGTCTTGGGGTGTTATCGGGTATTTTAGATATCGCGAACCGTATTGAGTTGGGTCAAATCAAGGCGGGTATGGTGGTGTCCTGTGAATCAGCGCGGGATATTGTCGATGTCACTATCGATAACATGCTGGCCGATCCGACCATGCAGAATTTTGCCCAGTCGCTGGCGACCTTAACCGGTGGCTCTGGTGCTGTTGCGGTCATCTTAACTGATGGCAGTTTGCCACTGACAAATGTGCGTCAGCATCAATTGCTGGGTGCCTCGCACTTATCGGCGCCCGAACATCACCAGTTGTGTCAATGGGGTCTGCAGGAAGTGGGGCACAATCTGTACCGCGAGTTTATGCGTACCGATGCGGTGACCTTATTAAAAGAAGGCGTTGAGCTGGCTAAACACACTTGGGAGCATTTCCTTGAGCAGCGTAATTGGCTGGTTGAGCAAGTGGACAAAGTGATTTGCCATCAAGTAGGCGCCTCAAACCGTAAGCAAGTGCTTAGCGCGTTAAATATTTCCCCCGAAAAAGAATTTCCAACGTATCAGCTACTGGGCAATATGGGCACAGTGTCGTTACCTGTGACCGCTGCGATGGCGCACGATCAAGGCTTTTTACAAGCGGGCGATCAAGTGAGCTTTTTAGGCATAGGCAGTGGATTGAATTGCATGATGTTAGGCATTAAGTGGTAGGGTGCAGTGCACCTTTCACGCCTTTGCTTGATGGCTGGTATACATTCTAGCCAACCCAGTAAGTCCATGATTCAGTCGATAAGCTAAGCCAGCTGTACATAACCCGTTATTCGCTCTCATAAAGAATCAAGATAGGAAGCGTCATGTTAGACACTCTGTTGCCTTTTAAACGTCATTTTCTTAGCCGTAATGGCAACAAGCTGCATTATATCAACGAGGGCCAAGGCGAACCTGTGGTGATGGTTCACGGTAATCCTAGCTGGTCGTTTTACTACCGCAATCTCGTCAGCGCTTTAAAAGACACGCATCAATGCATAGTGCCAGATCATATCGGCTGTGGTCTGTCGGATAAGCCCGACGATAGCGGCTATGACTATACCCTTAAGAACCGTATCGACGATCTCGAAGCCCTGCTCGATAGCTTGAATGTGAAAGAAAACATTACCTTAGTTGTACACGACTGGGGCGGCATGATAGGTATGGGTTATGCGGCGCGTTATCCTGAGCGCATTAAACGCCTAGTGATTTTGAACACAGGCGCTTTCCATCTGCCTGAGACTAAACCGTTTCCTTGGCCGCTGTGGATTTGTCGTAATACCCTGTTAGGAACAGTGCTAGTTCGTGGTTTTAATGCCTTTTCGTCTATTGCTTCCTATGTGGGTGTTAAGCGCCAGCCGATGTCTAAATATATCCGCGAAGCCTATGTCGCGCCCTTTAACTCTTGGGCTAATCGCATTTCGACGCTGCGTTTTGTGCAGGATATTCCGCTGCGTGAAGGCGATAGAAACTATCAGTTAGTCTCTGATATCGCTGCGAGTTTACCGCAGTTTGCCAAAGTGCCGACTTTGATTTGTTGGGGCCTGAAGGACTTTGTATTCGATAAGCATTTTTTAGCAAAATGGCGTCAGCACATGCCCCATGCGACCGTGCATGAGTTTGCCGATTGTGGTCACTACATTTTGGAAGATGCCAGTGATGAAGTGATTGCCCATATCAAAGGCTTTATGGCTGACGACCAAGCCGCGGCGCCGTCCGAACAGGTCGCAGGTTAATGTCGACCTTGCTTGAGACTGAAGTGACTCCTTTGCTGGCTGCTGTAGTGACGCCGTTGGAATCGTCACTTTTAACGGGCACTTCTATGTCAGTAATGGCCTGTGACGCCAATATTTGCCGTCATCTCAAGCAAGCCGCCCATGCCATTCCACACCATCTTGCAGTAGCAGTTCAAAGCGCTCAGGGCGCTTCTGTGGCGAATTTGCGTTACAGCGAGTTGGACTTTCTTAATCTAGACAGACAAAGCGATGCGATAGCCTTTGCGCTGAACGCCCATGGCATTGAGCGCGGCATGAAGGCCGTGCTTATGGTCACGCCGAGTCTGGATTTTTTTGCACTTACTTTTGCGCTGTTTAAAGCGGGAATTATTCCTATCCTTGTTGACCCAGGTATGGGGATTAACAATCTTAAGCAATGTTTTGCCGAAGCCGCTCCCGATGCTTTTATCGGTATTCCCAAAGCCCATATTGCTAGACGTTTATTTGGTTGGGGTAAGGGCAGCATTAAGTCATTGCTCAATGTTGATGACGGCAAAACAGGCTTAGCGGCAAGATTGATGCGCATCGCTACTGGCGCTATTAGTTTATCGACTCTGCTGCAAAACGACTCTTCACGACAGTCATCTTCACTAAACGCCTCGGCTAAACATGCCTCAGCGCAACATGCTGAATATCCCATGGTGATGCTCAAATCTGATGAGATGGCGGCGATTTTGTTCACCAGTGGCAGTACCGGCACGCCTAAGGGCGTAGTGTATAGCCATGGTATGTTTGAGGCGCAAATTAAAGCGTTAAAAAACGATTATGGCATTTGCCATGGCGAGCGCGATCTCGCCACGTTTCCACTGTTTTCACTCTTTGGCCCCGCACTGGGTATGGCGTCTATTGTTCCTGAAATGGATGCCAGCAAGCCCATTACCGCCAATCCTGAGTTCCTGTTTGCCGCGATTGAGAAATATCAATGCAGCAATATTTTTGTGAATCCCGCTTTGCTCGAGCGTTTAGGCCGCGCAGGTGAACAGAAACAACATAAACTGCCCAGCGTACAGCGGGTTATCTCCGCGGGTGCGCCAGCGACCATTGCTTCCATCGCTCGATTTAGTCAGATGCTGAGCCAAGGTGTGCCGATTTTAAATTCCTACGGCGCAACCGAATCTTTGCCTATTAGTATGATTGCCAGCGATGCGTTATTTGCCACGACTGATATCACAGATAACGGCGGTGGTATCTGTGTTGGTCGCGCTATTGAAGGCGTGACGATTCGCATCATAGGTATTAGTGAAGCCGTTATTCCCGAGTGGGATGAGTCCTTAGTGCTGAATAACGGTGAAATCGGCGAAATCGTGGTGCAGGGGCCTATGGTGAGTCAGTCCTATTATCTAAACAATAGCCAACATGATAGGCAAAACGATAGTCAGCACGATAGCCAAGGCAATCGCGCAACTGCGGCGGCCAAAATGTGGGACTCAGCCACCAATACCGTTAGACACCGCATGGGCGATTTGGGCTATCTTGATGACCAAGGTCGGCTATGGATGTGTGGTCGCAAGGCCCACAGAGTCGACGCCACCCGTAATGGTATATTTGCTAAGCGTTACTATTCCATTCCCTGTGAACGCATTTTTAATACCCATCCCAATGTGAAACGCTCGGCCTTAGTAGGGGTAAAAGTGGCGAACGAAATAGAGCCGTTAATTTGTATCGAACTCGACCAGTCATTGGTGTGCAATAAGAGTCAGCAGTTGTATCAAGATTTGATTGCTATCGCCGAGCAGTTTACCCAGACGCAGGGCATAAGACGATTTCTTATTCATCCTGATTTCCCTGTGGATGTGCGGCATAATGCCAAGATTTTTAGAGAAAAATTAGCCGTTTGGGCACAATCACAAACGAAAGGTTGATTTATACCCAAACAGCCTGAAAATGCAGGATTCAGCGGGCGGTTAACGTACTTTAGGCAAGGCGGCTATTTGCAGACCTAGTGGACTAAGTTAAAAATAGTCAACACAGCATAAAGTGCGTTAAACCACGCCGGGACGGAGCGCCTAGGGCACTTCACTTCCGTGTTGCATCAATTCAAAAGGTGGCCGACATTTCATCATTGATGCGCCTTGAATTGAAGCACCCTAGGTGCTCTGAAACTCGTATTTTCAGGTAGCTTGGGTATATACTCCGCGGCTTTTTTCTTGCATTTTTTACGTTATATTCTGTGTTCATTTGAAAAAAACTCGCTTATTTTTAAGCCCTTGTGCTTATTTTAAACTTATTACACCGACTTTAAGTTCATGTAAATGTGCTGAAATGGATACCCTTAATGACGATAAACCCAATCAAGAGCACGACGCTTGCGCAATTTGATGCTGCTGAACAAACGGTACTCGTGCAGCTCGCGCTTAGGGTGCAACACGCCTTTGTCACGGGAGCTGGGGGATTTTTAGGTAAAGCGATTTGCCTGAGATTGTTAGCTGCGGGCATTAAGGTCACAGGTTTTTCCCGTGGGCACTATCCCGAACTTGAAGCGCTGGGCGTAGTCATGCTGCAAGGGGATTTAGTCAATAAAGACCAACTGCAACAGGCGATGCAAGGCTGCGATATCGTGTTCCATGTGGCGTCTAAAGCCGGCGTTTGGGGCGATAGAGACAGTTATTTTTGCCCAAATGTGAAGGGTGCTGCCAATGTGATTGCCGCTTGTAAGGCATTAAAAATAGACAAGTTAGTTTATACCAGTACCCCGAGTGTGACCTTTGCTGGGCAGGATGAATCGGGTATTGATGAGTCTACTCCCTATGCCACAAGATTCCTTAATTATTATGCCCATTCTAAAGCCATCGCTGAGAAGATGGTGCTTGATGCTAATCAAGCGGGTGACATGCCACTTGAAAATACTGGTGTGACTCAAGTATCTAGCCAAGTTACGACTCAAGCCACTGCTGCCTATGCGTTAAAAACTGTCGCGCTCAGGCCGCATTTAATATGGGGTCCTGGCGACCCCCATCTTGTGCCTAGGGTGTTAGCGCGCGGCCGTTTAGATAAGCTTAAACTGGTTGGCCGTGAAGATAAGCTTGTCGATACCATCTACATAGACAACGCCGCCTATGCCCATGTGCTGGCCGCGCTTGAACTGTGCCAAGCAAAGCCTAAGTGTCAGGGAAAAGCTTATTTTTTGAGTAACGATGAACCTATTACTATGGCAAAAATGCTCAATCTAATTCTGGCTTGCGATGCTTTGCCGCCAGTCACTAAGCGCGTGCCGCAATCTGTGGCCTATGTGGCAGGCGCCGTGCTGGAAACTGTGTATTTTCTACTAAAGAAGCAAGAAGAGCCCATGATGACGCGCTTCGTGGCAAGGCAGTTATCCTGCAGCCATTATTTTGATATTAGCGCCGCCAAGCGAGATTTAGGCTATCGCGCACTTGTCTCTATCAATGAAGGGATGGCAAGACTTAAAGCGTCACTCTAGTGTTATTAGTCATGAGTTTCTGAGTGTGTATGATATTCAATGTGCCTGCTCTTATTTGCACTCTTATTAGCAATATTATTGTGGGCATAGTTTAGCTGGGGACTTATGAGTTGCGGTGATTGTAAAACGGAGATTTTCAGGCAAAAGATGGGTCGCTGCAAACGCTGCATGTGGCAGCTTACCGCTTTGTCGGCTATCGGTTGGCCGTAGTGTTGGTGGCTTTATTATGATGCGCCGCGGGAAGTGAACTCGATTGCCTTACTGTTTTTCTGCACCGCTTTTACGGGGTTATTGGCTTTACATCTTATTGTCTTGGCTTACCGTCGACTTAGAGGCCGAGGGTAAGCCAAGTTTCCTTTCTTTTCCTTTCCTTTTAAATTCTTTGACTTAATTTGTTGCTGTGTTCTCGTGCATCATTTTCTTCATTAATGGCGCAAGGGCAAAGAAGACTAAGGCCATTACCACACCAATTTGCGCCGAGAAGATAAACAGTTGCTCGTATAGCGCCATCGCACTAGGTACGTCACTTATTACGCCGCCTTGGGTATCAATCGCGGCGAGCTTGTTTAATTCGGCGGCTAAGATTTCAGAGTATGATGTGCCGAGAAACCAAGCGCCCATCATCAGGCTGACCACGCGTTTTACCGAAAGCTGAGTCACGGCAGATAAGCCTATGGGCGACAGCAATAACTCGCCGATTTCTAATACAAAATAAGCCGCGACTAAGAACCAAATACTCACTAAGCCACTGCTTAGCGGCATTTGGATCCCGAGCACAAGTACCATAAAGGATAAACCTGCGAACAAAATGCCGAGTGCCGTTTTAACCGGTTTACTCGGGTCACAATGTTTACGGGCGAGGGCTGGCCACAGCCAAGCGAAGATAGGCGACAAACTGATCACAAAGAAAGCGCCGAGGAAGGTTAACTGTCCAGCGCTCCATTCGAGGCCGAGCATGTTACGGTCCATCACTCGGTCCGAAAATGCCACCCATGAGCCATAGGTTTGTTCATATAAGCCAAAAAAGATCAAACCCGCAACGATGAAAAGCAGCAAAGCCGACATCTGTTGACGTTCAATCGGATTACAATGTTTCACCATAAACCAGCCAATACCGAGGGCGAGCACCAGTGAGACTGAGTGCAAGAACCAAATCACTGGGCTCACTGCGGGTAATAAACTGCTAATCGAAAGTACGAGGGAGTGGGTTTGAATCAACCCCCAGACCAGTACTACGCTGCCGATGGCGCTTAAGTAAATCCATTGCTCTGTGGTGATGCCAGCGGTTTTCTTTAAAATTCTTGCGGGATCTCTGGGTTCAGCGAAGCCTTGCAGGTGTTTCTTGCCACGAATAAACACCAATAAACCCGCTAACATGCCTAAACCGGCCAAACCAAAGCCGTACTTCCAGCCATAGGTTTCACCTAAATAAGCACAAATCAACGGTGCTAAGGTGGCGCCTAAATTGATGCCCGCGTAGAAAATGGTAAAGCCTGAATCCCGCTTTGGAGATGACTCGGGATACAGCTGACCGACTATGGTGGAAATATTGGGTTTTAAAAAGCCCACTCCGACAATGATCAAGGCGAGGGATAAATAGAACACCTGCAGTGCTTGTTCATCGCGCTGAACTTCACCGGCGACGATAACCGCTTGATGGCCTTCAAAGGCCATGCCTAAGTGGCCGAGGACCAACAAAATACCACCGAAGATCACCGCTTTACGCATGCCGATATAGCGGTCGGCCAATAAACCACCGACCACGGGCATGGCGTACACTAAGGCACCATAAGCACCAATGACGTTATAGCCAAATTCGTCGGTAAACAGATGATATTTAATCAGATAAAGAAACAGTAACGCCTTCATGCCGTAGAAGGAAAAGCGTTCCCACATTTCGGTAAAAAAGCAGACAAACAAGCCCTTAGGATGCCCAAAGAGCATTTCAGCAGGGGGCGAACCCTGTGGGCCTTGCATAGCGTGTGGCGGATGTTGTTCTGTTGACACTTAAGACTCCCAATGCTGGCACTTTATGCGCCGAGCTGCTAATGATTCATTTTATCGAAATGAATTTTATTAATTATTTTTCATTATTAGTGGTTATTGCAGCCTTGTTGATTGCTAAAAGACGCCGCAGTAGCTGCAGTTAATCACACTCGGATGCTATGGAACAGCCAAGGGACTTGAAACTGATGAATATTTTGCTTAATTCACCATTTTGCCGTTCTTTGAAACTGTGGTTAACCTGCTTTTGAGCCAGATTCTGTGGCTCAATTTATTCATTTTCAGTTAAGAAATGAGTGCTACATAGTGGCCAGAATTCAACTGTGGCAGTTTTATGTTAGCGTCTTTAGCCTTGATTTCGCTGTTGTTCGTCGTTCTATAGACGGCGTGGCGATTTTGTACTATTTGAGAACATCTTCGTACTCGTTCGAGGCCGTCCTCTAAATGAATCTGACGAATAGATGGGTTAGATGATTTGCTTAGGGAAGCGCTGTGATTGAGCTGTGACTTTATTCTAAGAATAAGTGTAAGTATGTAGTGAAATCATATTGATTATAAAAGAATTTTAATCTTGATGGTTGCGTTTTTATATAGGGTTTCACAGTTTATATTTTTACAATGAGTTAATGTCTATCTGCTCAATTGTACTGATTTTACTCAACCGTTATGTTGGTTTTTAAGGAGACTTATGGAGTTTTTTACCACCCTATTTGTGGGTTACCCGCTTTGGGTTTGGTTGATGTTTTTCGGTTTTGTGCTGGCATTATTAGCCTTCGATCTTGGCGTATTACACAAGGAGCAGCATGAAATTACTGTGGCCGAAAGTTTAAAGCTTTCAGCTTTTTATATCTGTATGGGCTTATTGTTTGGAGCTTGGCTTTGGTGGTACAAGGGCTCAACCGCGGGTATGGAATACTTGACGGGTTATCTGATTGAAAAATCGCTTTCAATGGATAACGTATTTGTTATCGCGTTAATCTTCAGTAGCTTAGGTATCCCACGTTTATACCAACACAGAGTGCTCTTCTGGGGCATTATGGGCGTAATAGTGCTACGCGCGATTATGATTGGTCTTGGTGCCGTGCTTGTTGCCCAGTATCAAGGTGTACTTGTGTTATTTGGACTCTTCTTGATTTTCACTGGCGTGAAAATGCTCTTCTCAAACGATGAGCACGGTGATATCCAAGATAATAAGTTTTATAAATGGTTACGCACTAAGATGCGTTTTACGCCGACACTGCATCAGGAGAAATTTTGGGTACGGGGTGAAGATCATCAGTTATCAAAAGGATGGTGGGCAACGCCGTTATTTTTAGCGTTGATCTTAGTGGAAACCGCAGATTTAGTGTTTGCTGTCGACAGTATTCCAGCTATTTTTGCGATTACCCAAGATCCTTTCATCGTCTATACCTCAAATATCTTCGCGATTCTGGGGTTACGTGCCTTGTATTTTGCCTTGGCGGCTATGGTGCATCGTTTTGAATACCTTAAATATGCGCTGTCAGTGGTATTAGTATTTATTGGGGTGAAAGTGGGTTTAGTGTATTTCAATCACGAGGGAATCGTGGATTTTACTATTCCAACCGCACTGTCTCTTGGGGTGACTTTTGGTCTGTTAGTTTTAGGTGTCTTGTATTCGTTGTGGAAGACGCGCGGCCAAGAAATCGATAAATAGGGAAATAGTTTGCGTGACTCGTGGCGAGTCCAATAACGAATCTCTTGGCCGTTTAGCTAATGCTAAACGGCCTTTTTTATATTCTTACTATCCGAATCGTTATGCTTTACAGCGGATGTTAAAAAATGAGGATACTAAAAATTAGTCTATGCTTACTTTGAGTCACCGCTGGTTTCGAGGCTCACAAAGGGAGTTTTTAGGACTAATACTCTTCAAGGACGATATTATGAAACTTAACATTGCCGCCATACTTATGCTCAACGTTTGTTTGTTCACTACTGTCAACGTAAAAGCTGCAGATAAACAATCGACGAACATTACATCTAATGCAAATTCAACCTGTACTGGAGCCTATCCAAGTTACTTTCAAGATCCTGCCTTTGCAAAAACAGGCATGTGGGACAATCAAGTCATTATCAACCAAGCTTATTCGGGCTGGAAGGGGCCTATTTTTAGCCTCAGTGATGCTTATGCGAGTGCCAAACCAGATAGTGCTGCACCTTGGCTTGAATTTAATCCCTTCGATAAAAATCTGAGCGAAAGTGATAAAAATACCCAAGCGTGGAAATACCTTTGGGCTGTGATGAAGTACATTCAAGAGGGAAACATCGACAAAGGTGATATCAGTAAGGACTGGGATCTGTGTAATAACAAGGTACGCTCTTGGTATCATATTCCCTACCAAACCTATGATCCCATGAGTGGACGGGAATTTATCCACGGCTTGACCCGCGAAGCCCCTGTTACTATGGCGATAAAAGGCCAAGGCGATTTGAAAACCACTATGTGGGCGGTGGGGTTTTATAATCCGCAAGCGGCAAATAGTATTGGCAAGGTATGGACGGGGGCACCATCACCTGTGATGCCCCAGCAAAATTTTGCATTTAATGAAGGTAGTGTGATTGGCAAGTTACTGTTCACTACCGCAACGCCTAATAACTATCCTTTCCTCGAAAACGTACCCGTTTGGCAAGCCAATATCAGTGCCAGTGATTTCTGTGTATGTAAAAACGCCGATGGCAGTGCCTGTAGTTTCCAACAGGAAACAGAGCAATGCCCGCGCTCCGTTGCCGATGTGTACTTGTTGCAGTTTGATATCGCAGTGCGTGACAGTCGCTCGCCCGTGGGCTGGGCCTATGGCACTTTTGTCGCCGATGGCCAGTTTAAAGCGAAAGAGAAAAATCCTTGGGATCGTATCTCTCCACTGGGATTAATGTGGGGAAATGACACGCCGCCAGCCACAGTAGGAGCGGCAGCATTCCCTCAAAATCCAATCACAGGGCTTAAGGATAGCGCAGTATTTCAAGAGGTGGTTGGTCGCTTGAATGAGCACACCAATGCGGGACACTTAGGGTGTAACGGACGTTTAAATGGCCCCGCGGATAACGCATTAAGTAGCTGTTTATCTTGCCATCAAACCGCATCCGTTCCAGATAGCACTAATAATACACCGGCAATCCTGTACCAATTTGCCTCGTATCAAGAGCCGGGCAGTGGTCAATGCTTAACATCGCCCAGCGCCCTCGATTTATCGATTGACCAAGTGTATTTCAAAACCTTTATGTGCTCAGCATCTTTTGTTGGGCCAAGCAACATAGTCCCAATACCTAAATATGCCCAAGGGCAAAAAGAGTGGATTTCTACTGATTTTTCATTACAACTCAGTATCAGTCTCACCCAGTGGCAAGAATGGCAACAAGACCAAGATAACCTGAAAAAGAACATCAAAGTGCGCGTATTCGAGGGCACTTTACCTTCTCGCTAATGTTGAAGTTTGTTTAAGGTTAAAACCTACGCACTATCCGGCCTGAATGGCCAGATAGTGCGTTTTTTTATGGCAATACCCTTGGCTCATTTTGAAATTAATGCAAATTAGCTTGTTCTTCGCCGCTGTTTTTCCTAATGTGATTGCAAATGATTTTCAATGAGGCGTGTTATGAATACCCATCTGCAGTTACAGGTAAACCATTGGCTTGAAAATGATCCTGACCCTCGCACTCAAACCCAATTACAAACCCTAATTGATAACGGCAATGAAGCCGAACTCGCAGCACGCTTTGCGGGTCGTTTAGAGTTTGGTACCGCAGGATTACGCGGTGTGGTCGGCGCTGGGCCTATGGGGATGAACCGTCTGGTGATCCGTCAAACCTCGGCAGGCCTTGGTGCTTATCTACTTGATCAGATTAAAGATGCCGCCGAGCGTGGTGTGGTGATTGGTTACGATGGTCGCCACGACTCATTCAATTTTGCCCATGATGCGGCGAGCGTATTGACCGCTATGGGCATTAAGGTGCGCTTAACGTCTAAAGTGGCGCCAACGCCGCTGGTGGCCTTTGGGGTGAAACATTTTAATGCGGCAGCGGGCATTGTGGTGACCGCAAGTCACAACCCGCCGCAATACAATGGTTATAAAGTGTATTGGGAGAATGGCGCGCAGATTATTCCGCCCCACGATTCTGGCATTGCCGCGCAAATTGAGCGCGCCGCAAATCAAGCTATTCCGTTTTTAGAACATGATGAGGCGGTAAAACAGGGTAAGTTGATTCTGTTGCAGGACGATTTTTACCAAAGCTATCGCCATGGTGTGCAGCAGGCTGAGGTGCTGCAAAACCATACGGCTCCAGAAAAGGTCAGTTTAGCCTATACCGCCATGCACGGTGTGGGCGCTGAAATGGCCGAAACCGTATTGAAAGATGCGGGTTTCACCCAAGTGTATTCGGTTGCTTCCCAACGTGAACCCGATGGCGATTTCCCGACGGTGAACTTCCCCAATCCGGAAGAAAAGGGCGCGATGGATTTAGTGATCGCCGAGGCGAAAAAACACGGCGCTATGCTCGCCTGTGCCAACGATCCCGATGCCGACCGTTTTGCGGTCGCAGTGCGCCGTGATGATGGCGAGTACCAGATGCTAACGGGCGATCAAGTCGGTGTGCTCTTTGGGCATTACTTGTTATCTCACGCTAAAGATAATCAGCGACTTACGGGCACCACGATAGTGTCATCGAGTCTGTTATCTAAGATTGCTCAAGGTTTTGGCACGCAAAGCTTTACCACGCTCACCGGCTTTAAGTGGCTGATGAATGTGGGTATCGCGAAAACGTCCCCGGAGGATCAATTCCTGTTTGCCTATGAAGAAGCCCTTGGCTACACAGTTGGCAGTATGGTGTGGGATAAAGATGGCTTGTCGGCGCTGGTGGCATTTGCCCAATTAACAGCCGAACTGGTGGCGAAGGGGCAAACGATTTGGGACAGACTCGAGCACATTTACCGTGAGCATGGCTTCTATCTCAATGCGCAGGTGAGTATTGCACTAAAACCTGACACGCCTAATATTGGCGCCTATTTACGCGAACATCCCCCCGTGAAGATTGGTGAGCATGACGTGCTCTCAACCGATGATTTAAAAGCCCTTGAGCGTCGTTTTGCCGATGGTAGCGTTGAGAAAATCGACTTACCACCGAGCGATGTATTGACCTATTGCTTAGCGGGTGGCGCTCGGGTGATCGTTAGGCCATCTGGTACTGAACCTAAAATTAAGTGCTACTACGAAGTGGTCGAAACTATGGTCGATACAGATACCTTAGCCAGTGCCCAAGCGAGAGCGAGCAAAGCCATGGATGATTTTATTCAGGCGCACCAAGCCAGTTTGCCAAAGTAACGCTTTTAACTGCTAAGCCAAAAACCTCAACATTCACTTTTATTAAAAGGCTACTGACATCATGCTGTCAGTAGCCTTGTTTTATTCTTGTTGTCGCCCGTTAATGATTCAGTTCTGAATTTTATAAATAAGGTTTTGAATCATTGATATTTTTCAACAAGGAGAAAGTGAAAATGTTATCTATTGCACCGTTAGTTTGGGGTGAAATTCCTGTCAGTGATATGAACCGTGCCGTTGCTTTTTATCAGCAGCATTTTGGGGTTGAGTTTAAACGTGACGATATGGAAGACATGGAATATGCGACCATAGTCACCGAAGATGCGAGTGCGGCGAGCATAGGGTTAGTCAAATGCAGCATGAGCCAGCCATCGATGCAAGGCTGCACTGTATATCTGCATTTCAGCGCACAATTGCAACCTTTAGTGGATAAACTTATCGCAGCAGAGGTGACGATTATCCTGCCAGTCACACCGATTAAAGACGGCGAGTGTGGTTATATCGCCTTATTTGCCGATAGCGAAGGTAACAAAGTGGGTCTGTGGTCTAAGGATAAGTAGTCTCGAGTGATTAATGTATTAGCGTCGTGGCCTTAAGGCACGACGCTAAAATCACGAAATTAACTAAAGCATGGGTTTAGATTTCTATGGAAGAAACAAAGATGGACGTGGTTTATATTGATGCTCGACCGCTACTTGGGCTGAGCACCCGCACGAACAATCGGGCAGAAATGTCCGCCGATAGCGCTAAAATTGGCAATTTATGGCAAGCCTTTTTTGAATCATCCCAGCTCACCGCTATGCTCAATTCGCCCATGTATGGCGTGTATTACGACTATGAGTCAGACATGAATGGCAATTTTTCTGTGCTGGTGGGCAAGACAATTGATGCCCCAGTCGAGGCAAACCACTTCACGTCGCTTGAGCTTGAAGCCGGTAAATACCTAAAATTCACCAGTCAAGGTGACATGCCCCAGTGTGTTATCGATCTTTGGGGGCAAGTGTGGGGCTATTTTAGTGCTAACGATTGTCCGCATCAGCGACGTTATCAAACTGATTTTGAAGTCTATCTCAGCGCCACTGAGGTGGAGATTTATATCGGGATTTTATGATTTAAATCGTAAACTATCACTCAAGTGAGTGTCAGGATATGTCAGTGATTTATGTAAACTCACAATGCTTAATCAACTGATAGGCAACTAAAGGATTGAATCAGAGTCAATGCGCCGCGCCGACCGCCTATTTCAAATAGTGCAAATTCTTAAACATAAACGCCTGACCACAGCCCAAGAGTTGGCTGAACGGTTAGAGGTGTCCACGCGCACGATTTACCGTGACGTGCAGGATTTGTGTCTAAGTGGCATTCCCATTGAAGGGGAGGCGGGTGTCGGCTATTTGTTGCGCCACGAGGTCAATGTTCCGCCCTTGATGTTTAACGAAGCCGAACTCGAAGCGATTCAAGTTGGCATGCGTATGGTGCAAACTTGGGGTGGTAAGGAGCTTGGTAGCGCCGCGAGGCAGGCGATGATTAAAGTCGAAGCTGTACTACCAAAACGATTACAAGCCTATCAATCCTTGATGTTTTCACCGGATTTTTACCTCGACTCCAATGAGTTCCAATTCCTCGATCCGCTGCGTAACGCAGCTCAGCGCCGCGAATACGTCAAACTCTTCTATCAAGACGTCAAACTCGATGTCACCGAGCGTGAAGTGCGCCCGCTCGCCATCTATTTTTGGCGTGGCACTTGGACCTTACTGACATGGTGTGAGCTGCGTTCGGCTTTTCGTAATTTTAGGGTCGATCGCATCACGGGTCTTGTACGGCTGAACCGTCATTTTGACCTAGCACCAGGGCAAGAGTTGGAAGATTATATTTGCCTGATGGATGAACAATCGAAGGCGCGAGCCGAAGTAAAAGATAAGCCACTCGAATGAGTGGCTTATATTACATTTCTAATTTTCTAGTAGCATTATAGTATTTTGCTAGTTGTATCGAGATCTCTCTGATAATCGTATCATAGCTATTATTGTGAGCCTAAACTCACCGTTTTTTAATTGTTTAACATGACTTCGCTTGATTGCGAAATATGCAGTTTTTTGATTAAACCATCTTCATCATTATTTTGGGTCTCGCCGACGGCAACTTGAATATTACGACTCAGTCCTAATTTTTGAGCACTTTTCGGACGATTAGCAATATCTTCATCCGTTAGCGGATAGGATTCACTGGCATCGATATTAAATTGACTCGAATCTATTGCGGTAAATTTACCGCTAATTGGTGCGCCATGTTGTCTAACAATATTCGCCAATTGCCACTCAAAACCACTTTTTGACTGTGCCGAACTAATCGCTGCAGGCCAATCCCATACACCATAACCGTTTATATCTTGATGAAGATATTGATCGACTAAGGCTTCTGGCCCATTTAAGTTATTCGCATTCGCTCCGCCAAAGGTGTAAGGGAAGTTAGGTCTATTTGTCGGATGATTAATATGCGCATTACCTCCCCATTTTAAGAAGTTCTCATATTTTATATCGTACATCATATATAAACTTGAGGTGTATGGAACATCCGCTTTTTGTTTAAACAGAGTGATTGAGATATAACGTTTGCTGCGAGGCGGCATAATTGCGCGGTACTGTGCCTGACTCGAAATCGTTGTACTTTTACCGTCAGTTTCACTCCAGCCTTGGCTGGCGGAAAATTCGGCACTGATTTCAGAACTCGCTCCACCTATTCCTGGAATACCCACTTCATATTTATTGGTTACGCCAATTTTCTCGGAGAAGGAGAAATTATCGGTTTTGGCCCAGCTAGTGGTGTAATCATAGTTGAGGGTGGCGACACCGGTATCTTCGGTATCACCCCAGTTGTAAATCACTACGGGAGCTGTATAAATAGCTTCACGATCATAAACTTGAGGTGAACCTAACTGAAGGTTTTGAGGATTAGTTACAAAATGGATATTCTGTAAATTCACCTTCAAACGCTCATTCGCTCTGTAGCCGCTTGCATAAGGATCATTGCCGTTATAGCGGGCTTTAAGACTGTATTCGTTGCTCGATTCTCTTCTGACTTCGATATCTTCACCAACATACTGGGATGCCGTACCGCCAGCCCATGCATATCCAAGATGGTGTCCCAAGGAGAATAACGAGCTGATAAACGAGGGGTCGTTAATCACATCATTTTTAAGCGAATCAAGATCAGGGGCAGCGTGTTCTACCATTGATAGTTTTGGAATAGTATTCGGAATAGCCGCTTCGGCCAACAAAGAAACAGTTCCAAGTGCGGTTAAACAGGATAAAGTTAATATACTCAGGCTAGATTTTGTTCTCATGATTGTTCCTTTATTTTAATAAAATATGTCCTTTCATTGAGAGCGCCGATGGCAATTATATGTAGTCTTAAATCATATAAATAATCATTACTGCTAGGCACATCTAAAAACTAGCACTTTTATTTTTATTAAACAAAGTAAAAATAAATTAATTTAAATGGTGTTTAACTTTGGTTAAAAGCGTTAATTATTTTATTTTTAAACGGTATTTTAAACTTTATAATATAGTGTATTTACTTTAATTCTTAATGGGTTAATTTTGTGCATAGATTAATATTAATAGCATGGCGTATTTAATATTTAAACTGAATTTTATATAAAAAACTTTTAAATGGATAATTCATGCAAAGAGTTATATCGAGTGCGATATCGAAAGTTAAACCGAGATCAATACCCTAATAGATACAGTCATAAGGGTATAGGACATGAAGACAGTGGAAGATAATGTGAAAGTGATTTTCTGATATACGAGTATCTGAGGGGATGAGGTTGGGTAAAAGTGTGGTAGAGGCTGTATAAGTGCTTGATGCAAGAGCCAGTGCCGCTGCTGGGCACTGACTCTTTGTTTACTTAATGTTGTTTGCTTAATGGATAAAGAAAAACAGTCCCATACTCAACACTGTGGTCAGCAAGGTGTTACGGGTGACGAGCGCGAGTATCGTTGCGACCACGGCGCAGATGAGATAGCTGTTGTCTAAGCTGAGATCGAGCTGACCTTCTTGCACAAACACTATGGGCGCGAAGATAGCGGTCAGTACTGCAGGGGCTGAGTAACTTAAAAAAGTTTGGGTGCCCTTACTTAATCGCAGCGGTAATTTAGGTTCGAGCAGTAAATGACGACTAATAAACACAACCGCTGCCATTGAGAAAATCATTAACCAAATCATGCTTTTTCTCCTGATGCAGATTTTGTCTCAATTTCAGTTTCGGTCTGACTTTTAGTCCCAGTGCCTATATCAGCCTCTGTCTGGGCCTGTGTGCTTTCAAGCTCAGTTGCGGATTGTTCTGCGCGTTCCGCTTCCTTGGTCACTTTGGCGTAAAGTACGCCAGTTGTCATTCCGGCTATGGCTGCGAACAGCAATCCCGCTTGAATCTCAAACAAGGCGCATACCACGGCAAGGGTGAGTGAGACTAATACACAGACGAGAATCGACGGTTTTTTTACTGTAGGCACGACCAGTGCGATAAAGGTGGCGGCGATGGCGAAATCGAGCCCAAGTTCGCCTAAATTCTCGATAGCATTGCCCGCGACTATGCCAAGTAGGGTCGCTAGGTTCCAACCAATATAGAAACTCAAGCCGCCACCGAGGGCATACCAAGGGTCGAACTTATGTAGCTTGCCTTGATTGGCGATGGCAAATAGTTCATCTGTAAGCAAAAAGCCCAATGTCAGGCGCCACTTTAACGGCAAGGGATTGATTTGACTGCGCATCGCCATCGCATATAACAGATGCCGTGAGGTGATGAGTAGCGTCGTAATTAAGATACTCCACAGACCAATACCAGCTTTGACCATGCCGAGCGCCACTAACTGAGCCGCGCCCGCGAAGATAATGGCTGACATGGCTTGGCTTTCAATGGGCGTGAGCCCAACCTCAATAGCGAAGGAGCCCGCTAAAATTCCCCAAGGAACCACTGCTATTGTCAGCGGCATCATGGCCAAGGTGCCTTTTAAAAAAGCCTTGGCTTTTGTGGGATGCGCGGGAGAAACATCGGGTTCTATAAGCTTGTCGGTGGTCACTTTGGCTCCTAAAAATTGCGGCGACACTAGGGCCGCTGTTAAACAATGAATGCTGGGATAAGATTTGCTTGCTCTGTTATTAGCGCTCAGTTACGACTCTTTCTTAGAGACTAGTGTTTAGTCATGGCAGACCTGTTATTAGCCGGCCTGTTATTAGGGATAGAAAGCATGCATGAGCATGGCAGATTAACCTAAAGTGATTGTTTAGGCTTGGATAATATTGCGGCCTATTTCTTTGGCAAATTGCCCCGGCGTTACGCCGACGGTCTTTTTAAAATGCCGATTCAAATGGCTTTGATCGTGAAAACCACAATCGAGGGCGACATCAAGCAGCCGTGTGCCTTGCTTGATTTTCCCCTTGGCGAGTCTCACTCTGGCCTGAATTTGGTAAGCGTGGGGCGGTAAGCCGTAACAACGCTGAAATTGCTTGAGTAAATAATAGGGGCTTAATCCTGCAAGCGTTGCCAGCTCTTCAAGGGAAATATCGGCCGCAGGATGATCGTCGATAAAGGATTTCACCAGCGCTAATGCAGGCTTAGCGACTGCCGCGAGGTTGTCTCTCGGGCGATGCTTGCCATGGCGCGCCATTAACTGCATTAGGCTTGAATAGACTAAGCTTTCACGCAGTAAGCGATTATCCGATGTATCTAAGGTATTAAAGGTGAGGCGCAGCAGTTCGGCTAATTCGGGATCGTACACTACGGGATCTGGGAAATAGGGCGCTCCGCTGTTTGCTAGCTCACTGTTTATATTGGCAAACTGCGCAGGTACTGGATACATGGCACGATAGGACCAACCGCCCTCGGTGGCGCTACAGCCATTATGCACTTCATCGGCATTGACGAGAATGATGCTGTGCTTTGGCGCCACATGGTTGCCACCGGTGCGATAAAAACGCTGCGCCCCCGTTTCAATCACGCCGACCGTGTAACCTTCGTGGGTGTGGCGACTGAAGTTTTGTTTATGGTAGTGGGCATTGAGTAACTCGAGGCCACCTAATTCATCGGCAATCTGGTAGGCCGCATGTTCTGTATTCATTAAGCCTCCTTTCTTGAATAGATGAATGGGCGGGTTGTACCTGATAGTAACCCAGAAATCCTCAGCGCTTTTGTACAAAATTGCGCATATTGGATTTTGTTCTGCGCTTAATGGTGGTTTCTTAATGTTTGTTGCTTATTGCTGTCGCTTGAGATTTTTCGTCAAGCTTGCTCGCGACCCGCTTACCTTAGGTCGCCTGCTTTAATTGACTCAGATCAGCGCCCGCGATGGCGTGTAGGTGCTGAGTGATTTTTTCTATCGGCCAATCCCACCAAGCGATGGTAACGAGCTCATCTATCACATCTTGCTCGAACCTCAGCTTGATGACAGTGGCAGGATTTCCGCCAACCACAGCGTAGGGCGGTACATCTTTTGTTACCACGGATTGACTGGCAACAATGGCGCCGTGGCCAATTTTCACTCCAGGCATGATAGTGGCGTTATAACCAATCCACACATCGTTACCGATACAGGTGTTGCCTTTAAAAGGTAAATCTTCGGGATTGGGCGCCGCTTTCTCCCAACCATTACCAAAGATATAAAAGGGATAAGTCGAAAAGCCAGACACTTGATGATTGGCGCCATTCATAATGAATTTCACGTCTTTCGCAATAGCGCAGAATTTACCAATAATCAGTTTATCGCCAACAAAGTCAAAGTGATAAAGCACATTCGACTCTAATCTTTCAGGCCCTGCAGGATCGTCATAGTAGGTATAATCGCCGACGATAATGTTCTCGCGAGTAATAAAGTTTTTAAGAAAGCCAACCTGAGGGAAGCCTTTCATTGGTTCTCTATCGTTAGGGTTTGGGCCTAATTGGGAATGGGTTGTTGTGTCAGGCATAACTGTCTCCATCGTTAAAGTACGTCTTAACTCGTACATTCTTTTATGCGAACTGATGTGCGAATTTGTGGTGCCTATTGCAGTGGTGCCTGTGGTGGTGTTGATAGCGGGATGAGCCGGACTAGTACTCGCCCGTCACCACCAGTGTATTTTCAATAGGTTCAACCACTAAGGCAAGCGTAGTTTTGTCTCGCTTAAAGCCGACAGAGCAAATTGCCATCGCGCCGCTACCACAGGTTATTTCAGGGTAATCTTTTGTCATTGGCGTTTCATCTTCTGCTACGGGTGCTAATACCCAGCCAGCAGCCAATAAACTCGATTTCACCTCAGCGTATTTTTTACCCCATAACGCGCTGGTGTCTTGTGCTGGAGCATATAGAGGTAATGCGCCAAGACTTAGCATGATCAGTGGGAGAATTATCTTTCGCATGGAAAACATCTTAGTTCCTATGTGATTTCGGGGATGATTGATGGTTAATTTTTTAAAGGCTAAATCAACGTCGTGAGGCTTCATCCCACACCTGAATCCCATTAAGCCTTTGGTATGGTTGATAGTCTGTTACTCACAATTAGTGCATTCAAACTATTTATCAATGAGTGTCTCGTTAAATATTTTTTCGTTAAATAATTTAAAAGCAAAGTCAAAGTCGTGGGGCTTCACCCCACACCCGACCAAGGAGGACTGCTCGTCCTATCCTCCTTGGATGCTCCAAGACGCCCCTAACGGAGTTGAAAGCCCCTTGGGCATTTAGCGTCCTTATGCTACCGCGTCAGACGCTCGTCCCTGATTCGACTGACGCTATCTCGGCATCCTGCCTTGCTCACGCAACGAACGAAAATGCCCTGCGGCAACTCCGAGGGGAAGGTAAACTTCTGTGATCTCGACGTTGGCTGTTAATTCCAAAAGATGTGCGCCAGTCCCATCTTTCGATTAGGGTATTCCAAGAATTTAACAATGGGTGTCTCGTTAAATCACGGTGTACCTTTTAGCCAGTTCCCACACTATCAATTTCCATTTTCAAGCAGGTATTTCTGGGGTGTTTTTCACTTTTTAATCTTAGAAATATTTGGTTGTCCTCACTCTCAATTTTATAAATATGTCCTCACTATTTTTTTTAGTTGGGGGTGATTATTTTAATTAGTTTGATTCGGAACAGTGTTGGTG
>NZ_BPFD01000064.1 GCF_019655335.1 Shewanella hafniensis | reverse complement strand
TCAATCAGTGCCTTAGAGGCCAGCATCAAGCTGTTTAATCGTTTTAGGTGAAGTTCTGGGCAGTATTGGTGTAAAGAATGTTGTAGGATATTGGCTTCGCGCATCTTGTTGTCCAAGTGTAGTTTTTGGCGAAACCATTTGATCATGCAACAAGATGCGCTTCCACCCTAATTTGATGATTTATTTGTAAATCATCAGGGGATTCTTCAGCGCATAGCATCGGATAAGGGAATACCCGATTGAATTTCGCCAAGGATATTTCCTAATAGCTCTCGCATTTTAGCTTTTTCGTGACCACGGCCGAGTAGCTCAATAGTTGTCACTAAAGGTACACCCGCCGCGAGCATAGTCGCAACTTGGCGGGTCATCATGGCAATATCCATAGGGGTGATTTTCGGATCGCCTAACTTAAATAGCGCAGAGGACTGCTTACGAACGCTCTTAGGGTTCACTCCTTGGGATTTAAGCTGGCTACGAATTTCGGCTGCGGTTGCACCTCTAAGCTCTCCTGCCGTTTTTTTACCGTCGCGATTTACGCCTTTCCATTCGAAGGTATAGATTTTGGGCTGGCTTTTTTGCTCGTTTTTTTTGCCGCGAGACTTTCTTACTGTTGTTGCCGTAGCCATAAATAATCTCTGTTAGGTTGTAAAAGCAGGGCGCTCTTTGTAGTGCTCTACTCTTAAAAACTGGTTACGCGATTGACTTCTGCAATACTAGTTACGCCATGAATTACTTTCAATAATCCTGACTGACGTAAATCACGCATCCCTTGCGCCTTAGCTTGGGAGGCGATTTGTAAGGAGTTACCGCCTTCCATGATAGTACGCGCTATTTCATCGGACATCTTCATCACTTCGTAAATACCAACCCGGCCTTTGTAGCCTGCAGAGCAATGTTCGCAGCCAACAGGTTTAAAGGTGATAAAGCCTTGAGTAATTTGTGTTTGGTCAAAACCTAGGCGCAGTAATTCATGCTCTGGGATTACTTCTGCTTGCTTACATTCGGGGCAGAGGCGACGCGCTAAGCGTTGGGCAATAATCAGATTCACTGAACTAGCGATGTTGTAGCCAGGAACCCCCATGTTGATTAAACGGGTTAAGGTTTCGGCAGCCGAGTTAGTGTGTAAGGTCGATAAGACTAAGTGACCCGTTTGCGCCGCTTTAATGGCTATCTCGGCGGTTTCCAGATCGCGGATTTCACCTACCATCACTACATCTGGGTCTTGGCGTAAGAACGAACGCAGTGCTGAGGCGAAGGTGAGGCCTGCCTTTAAATTAATGTGAACTTGGTTCACGCCTTCGAGGTTAATCTCCACCGGATCTTCGGCGGTAGAAATATTACGCTCTTCGGTATTGAGAATATTTAACCCTGTGTAAAGGGAGACTGTCTTACCTGAACCCGTTGGGCCCGTTACTAAAATCATCCCTTGGGGTTTTGCTAGCATCTCAAGGTAGAGCTTTTCTTGATCTGGCTCGTAGCCGAGCTTTTCAATGCCTAATTGTGCGGAGGATGAGTCTAAAATCCGCATTACAATCTTTTCACCCCACAGGGTCGGCAAGGTGCTAACCCGAAAGTCGATAGACTTAGTGCGGGACAGTTTCATCTTAATTCGACCATCCTGTGGCACGCGGCGTTCGGCGATATCAAGCTTCGACATTACTTTTAGCCGCGCCGATAAACGACCTGCGAGGCTAATAGGTGGCTCAGAGACTTCGTGGAGAATACCATCTATACGGAAACGAATACGGTAGCGTTTCTCATAGGGTTCAAAGTGTAAATCCGACGCGCCCTTACGGATGGCATCTGTCAATATTTTATTGATATAGATAACAATAGGCGCATCGTCGCTAGCTTCGCCTGCGGACTCCTCATTACGTCTGTCGGTATCAGTAATTTCTATCGCTGCCAGCGCTGCTTCGTCCATACCGCCTAAATCGATACCGCTGATATCTTCTTCGAGAATTTTCTCTAGCGCTTTAGCGAGCTTATCTTCCTCCACTAGAATCGCTTCGGCGTGCAGGCCTGCACTAAACTGAAAATCTTCGAGGGCGGCAATATTGGTCGGATCAGATGTGCCTATATAGAGGCGATTCCCACGTTTGAATAAGGGTAAGCAGCGGTGCTTTTCAATGAGTTTTTTATTGAGAAAATCCTCAGGAATGGAAGCAAGATCAAACTCATTGAGATCGAGTAGTGGTGTACCGTATTCTTCGTAGCAAAGTTCGGCAATAGCGCGAGCAGAAACCAGTTTACTCTGTACTAAAGTAGTAACAAGGGCGTGTTTATTTTGACGGGATTTTGTGATGGCATTTGCCATCTGCTCTTCATTTAGTAGACCTTTTCGGATAAACAGGGTCGATAACCCCAAATGCAGGCCTGTAGATGGCATTTTTCTTGATTTCTCTAACTTTGGCTAATAAAGTCATCGCCCCATAACTGACGGGGCGACTATTATTTATTACTCTTAATTAATGGGTACTGATTGAGTTGCCACGCCTGGTGATTTTGGTGTGCCTATAACAGGAGTACCAAATGCAGGTGCTGTATCACCTGAAAAACTAGCACATGCGCCACCAGTTGGTGCTGCAGGTTTGTCTGCTGCAACAGAACCATTGTGGAGCCATACTGTCGCGGCGGTCACAAATGCTTTCGTTTCAGCTAGACATGCCTTTTCTGCTGCTTTAACTGTATATTCTTTATACGCTGGTAATGCAATTGCTGCCAAAATACCGATAATGGCGACTACGATCATTAGTTCGATCAGGGTAAAGCCCTGAGCTTTTTTATTTAATGCTTTGTTTAATCTTTTGTTTAAATGCATGGCCTTCATTTTTCTCTCCAGCTAACTATTTAGTGACTTGCTATGGTTGCAGTAAGGGTTGAATAGAGTGTTTAACCTAATCACTGTTCTACCCTATAAATTATTTTGTTCCGTTAAACTCTTTTACTCATTTATGTCAATAAAATCATTTATATGATCTATGTAACATTAACAGTACACCGATGATCTTGAATGACCCATGTGTAATGACTCATGCTGATTTATTCAAAGTCACGTTCATTTTACGAAGCTAATGATTTTTTGAATAAATCCTTTCGGTAACCGCACCTTAGGCTAATGTCCCTCAAAATGTGCTCCTCAAACGCAAATTAGAGTGCTTTGACAAACATTCCAGTGCTGACCTTAGGTGAGGTTGACCAAACGGCCATCTCGCCTGTGTAAAAGTTAGTACAAAGTTAAGATAAAGGAAACAGAAATAAAGTATAAAGTACTAATAAAGTGTCGTTTTGTATAAAAAACTGACTTATTGGCATGTTAGGTTATAACAAACTTTTGACATTATCAGTTTGACTGGCACTTAAACTGGCCGAGTCAAATTGCTGGCATGTTAGCGTGATGAATCTGGGGTTGATGGTGATGGTGCGCGTGTATAGTAACAGGCATAACTTAGAGGCTAGCCTAGTGGCACTCAGAAGAAATGTATCGCTTTATAATAGGTTGAAAGTGAAACGTTCTGTGCTTTCAGCGAACGTTTCACCCTCTAATGAGCGAGTGCTTTAAGCTTTCAATCTAAGCGATAAGTCTAGGGCGCGAACATGCTTAGTGAGTGCACCAACTGAGATATAGTCGACACCAGTTTTGGCGAATTCGGCTAGAGTGTTTAAGGTGACATTACCAGAGACTTCGAGCTTAGCGCCGGCGCCTTTAGCTTTATATTGATTATTCATCTCCACGGCTTCGACCATCATAGTGATATCAAAGTTATCTAACATGATTATATCTGTGCCAGAGTCGAGTGCTAAGGCGAGTTCTTCGAGTGATTCCACTTCTACTTCAACGGGTTTATTCGGGTACAAGCTGCGGGCGGTATCTACGGCTTGGCGAATACCACCACAGGCCATAATGTGGTTTTCCTTAATCAAAAATGCATCATATAAGCCAATGCGGTGGTTTTTGCCGCCGCCGCAGGTGACGGCATATTTCTGGGCCGTGCGCAGACCTGGAATGGTTTTGCGAGTATCTAATAGGCGAGTGTGCGTGCCCACTAGTTTATCGACATAATGCTTAGTTAAGGTCGCAACGCCAGACAGGGTTTGGATGAAATTCATTGCCGTGCGTTCGCCAGTGAGAATAGCGCGCGCTGGTCCCGAGAGTTCACACAGTAACTGGTTGGGTAATACCAAATCGCCATCATCGACATGCCAATGCAGTGCGACTTCCCCACCGAGTTGATTAAAAACCTGCTCTGCCCATGCTTTGCCGCAAAAAACGCCTTCTTCACGGGTGATTAAAGTGGCTTCAGCGTACTTATCGGCGGGGATCAACATGGCAGTGATATCGCCATAGGCTATGGCTTTAGTGTGTTCGTTGATTTCGATGCCGCCTAAGTCTTCACTGAGGGCGGATTTTACTGATTGGCGAATATCGTTTTCTAACATGAGCGGGGTCCTTGCGTTCTTTAATTACTGACGACCTACTTGCATCTTAGGTTAAGATTACCACGGCCTTAGGTCTCACGGAACAGCGTGGAGGTTGTGCTGCAGGACTTAGCCTATGGCTTATTTATGTTGGGAGTGAATGGCTTGCTTTATGATCTCAATGTTAAAAGCTCAATGTTAAAAAGATGATGAAGTCAGTTCCGTGTGCCGGGTTTCTTCTTTGCTTGGCTGAATACTGTTAGAGTAACCCAGTTTATGTGGCATAGAGGATAAGCTCATCATGCGGTTTGATTCAGGTTGGTGTGATAGTGCGAGGCGTTGTGAGTCGCCACATTTTAATCAACGTCCCTTGAATGAAGTGAGTTTGTTAGTGATCCACAATATTAGTCTGCCCGCAGGCTGCTTTGGATTACCCTATATTGATCAATTATTTCAAGGGTGCTTAGATACCAATGTCGATGCCAGTTTTGCACCGCTGCAGGGCTTGCAAGTCTCGGCGCACTTTTTGATCCGCCGTAATGGCGAGAGTGTGCAGTACGTGAGTTGTAACGACAGGGCTTGGCACGCAGGGCTTTCTCGTCATGGCGAGAGGGAAAATTGTAATGATTTTTCCATTGGTATTGAGCTTGAAGGCACGGATACTGAGCCTTACACGCCTGAGCAATATCAGTCACTGGTAGCGTTGACGCATGCACTGTTGGCTGAGTATCCATCGCTGAGTACCGAACGAATTGTGGGGCATTGTGATATTGCGCCAATGCGCAAAACAGACCCAGGGCAAAGTTTTGATTGGGAACGATATTTAGGGAAGCTAAAGGAATATACTCAGGCGTTGCGCTCTTAGGTGTTTGGATGTTAGACGTATTTCACACCAACCTAGACTATTTATGGACAAATTATAGAGGTACAGCCCATGGCATTATTTTCACTCTTGGTCGCCATTTTAGTGGAGCGACTTAAATTTCTTCCTTCATCATGGCAATTTGATCGTTTATTGCAATCCTACCAAACAACGTTTTTTGGTGATAAAGCCTCACTGACGAGCGTTATGATGGCGCTGGCGTTAGTGTTGCCAGCCCTGTTGGTGTATGTGTTGTCTTGGTTAGTGGCGGGGATGTTTTGGGGCTTATTAAGTTTAGCGCTATGGATTGTCGTGGCGGTGGTTTGTTTTAACCATCAGAAACAGCGTGATATTTTCAAGAAATATATGCAAGCGGCTTGTCGTTCTGACGTCCAAGCTTGTTACCATTATGCCGCTGAGCTTGATTGTAGCGAGTGTTTGGATGCGGTTTCCGAGAAAGACCTTGGTGCCAAAGTGGGTCAAAGTGTCGCTTGGATTAACTATCGTTATTATGGCGCCGTGGCTTTGTTCTTCATTTTTCTGGGGCCAGTCGGTGCTGTGTTGTATTGCACTGTGCGTTTCTATGCCGAAGAAAATGCCCGTAAATCCCTTGAGCTGCCCTTAGTCAATGAAGTGATTAGTGTATTGGATTGGTTGCCTAGTCGCATCTTTGCCTTTGGATATGCGTTAAGTGGCCAATTTAGCGAAGGGTTAGCTGCGTGGCGCCATCATGGTTTGACCCTAAATGCCAGTGCTCGCACTGTGGTTGCTGAGACGGCTTTGGCAGCGCAACCTTTACCTGAGGTTGCAAGTGCACCTATATGTGTACAGTCAACCTTGGCATTATTAGTACTGAGTAAACGCAACTTTACACTTATCGTCGCGGTACTGTCACTGCTGACCATTTTTGGGTTGGTGAGTTAAAAGAAGGATGCTTCGCAGCGAGAACGCTTCGCTGCTAGGGCGTCGCCGTGCTCTTTCTAGAATCTAGAATCTATCCGCTGCGCTTTTGCAGCGCCTAGTAGGGCGAAGCCCGTGCTTTTGTCAAATGGTCTGACCCCATAGACATTTTTTTCCGCTATGCTCTCTCTTCGTGAGTGCTTTCGATCGAGATCGCTTTTTAGGAATGATCTTCAATCTGGACATCAAAACGCTGATTTGATAAAGTGCGCTCACTCAAAAAAATTGGTAAGACCAATTTACAACGGAGCTGAGCGCCTGATGGCCTATAGTAAAATTAATCAGCCAAAAATTTCTGACGTGATCATGGCGCAATTAGAGCAGATGATCTTAGAGGGCAGTTTACAGCCCGGTCAGAAGTTACCGCCTGAACGCGAACTGGCGATCCAGTTTGAAGTGTCTCGACCTTCTTTGCGTGAAGCTATCCAAAAGCTTGAGGCAAAAGGACTGTTAATGCGCCGCCAAGGCGGTGGTACTTATGTCAAAGAGCAACTCTGGCAGAGCCTTGCCGATCCTATTGTTGAACTGATGAATTCCGATCCAGAGAGTCAATATGACTTGCTGGAGTTCCGTCATGCTACCGAAGGTATGATGGCTTATTTTGCGGCGCTGCGTGGTACGGACGCCGATATGCAAAATATCAAACGTATGATCCTCGAGGTGGAAGCCGCCACCGACATTGAACAACAAGCCGCCGCCATTGTGCGCTTTTATCGTGCCGTTGCCGAAGCGTCACATAACGTGGCTATGTTACATCTTGTTCTCAGTTTAACCCCTGTGCTGCATAAAAATGTGGCGCAAAACTTGGAGCTTTTAAGCCGCCGCGAAGAAGCTTCTACTATGGCTAACGATCACAGACGGGCCTTGCTCGCTGCCATCGTTCGTCGTGATCCCGAAGCCGCCAGAGAAGCCTCGAATGAACACTTAAGTTACATCGAAGAGGTGATGTTATCTGTGCGGGAAGAAGATAGCCGGTTGCAGCGAAGTTTGCGCCGTTTAAAGAGTGGCGCTTAAGTTCACGCATTTAGCATTTGCTAAAGCGGAATATGCCGCAAACACCATTCATTATCATGTATATAGAGAAGGACAGTGTCATGTCTGAAGATATGCTACAAGACGTAGATCCGTTAGAGACTCAGGAATGGGTTGATGCCCTGCAAGCCGTGTTGGAACAGGAAGGCCCAGAGCGCGCGCATTTTTTACTAGAAAAGCTGATCGATAAAGCGCGTCGTAATGGCACTCACTTGCCTTATAACGCCACAACGGCTTACCTGAACACTATCCCTGCGGGTCAAGAGCCGCACATGCCTGGCAACCAAGAGATGGAACGTCGCATTCGCGCCATCATCCGTTGGAACGCTTTAGCTATGGTGCTTCGTGGTTCTAAGAAAGATTTAGAATTAGGCGGCCATATTTCAAGCTTCGCCTCAAGCGCGACTATTTATGACGTATGTTTTAACCACTTCTTCCGTGCACCGAATGAAAAAGACGGTGGCGATCTCGTGTATTTCCAAGGCCATATCGCCCCAGGTATTTATGCGCGTTCATTCCTAGAAGGTCGTTTAAGCGAAGACCAACTGGCTAACTTCCGTCAAGAAGTGGATGGCAAGGGTCTGTCTTCATACCCACATCCAAAACTGATGCCAGATTACTGGCAATTCCCAACGGTTTCTATGGGCTTAGGTCCAATACAAGCCATCTATCAGGCGCGTTTCTTAAAATATCTGACTGACCGTGGTCTGAAAGATTGTTCAGCACAAACTGTTTACTGTTTCTTAGGTGACGGTGAGTGTGATGAGCCAGAAGCCTTAGGTGCTATCGGTTTAGCGGCCCGTGAAGAATTAGATAACTTAGTCTTTATCGTTAACTGTAACCTACAGCGTCTCGATGGCCCTGTACGTGGTAACGGTAAGATCATCCAAGAACTTGAAGGCGAATTCCGCGGCGCTGGCTGGGAAGTGGTTAAAGTGATTTGGGGTCGTTACTGGGATCCATTATTGGCCCGTGACACTAGCGGTAAACTGCTGCAGTTAATGGAAGAAACCGTTGACGGTGAATACCAAAACTGTAAAGCCAAAGGTGGCGCTTATACGCGCGAACACTTCTTTGGTAAGTATCCTGAAACGGCCGAAATGGTGGCGAACATGTCAGACGATGACATTTGGCGCTTAAACCGTGGCGGTCATGATCCCGTTAAAGTGTACGCTGCACTGGAACATGCACAAAAAACCAAAGGCCGTCCAACGGTTATCTTAGCTAAAACCGTTAAAGGTTACGGCTTAGGTGATGCGGGCGAAGGCAAAAACATCGCGCACAACGTGAAGAAAATGGGTATCGAGTCTATCCGTTACTTCCGCGATCGTTTCAATATCCCAATTCCTGATGACCAGTTAGAAGATCTGCCTTTCTATCACCCAGGTCCAGATTCTGAAGAAGTGAAGTACATGATGAGCCGTCGTGAAGCGCTGCATGGTAGCGTGCCACAACGTCGTCAAAAGTTCACTGAAGAGTTGGAAGTGCCGTCACTCAAAATTTTCGATTCGATTTTACAGGGCTCAAACGGCCGTGAAATTTCATCGACTATGGCGTTCGTTCGCGTGCTGACAGCATTGCTGAAAGACAAGAAAATTGGCAAAAACATTGTGCCAATTATTCCTGACGAAGCCCGTACTTTCGGTATGGAAGGTTTGTTCCGTCAAGTGGGTATTTATGCTCACGAAGGCCAAAAATACGTACCGCAAGATTCTGACCAAGTGGCTTATTATCGTGAAGATAAAACCGGTCAAGTATTGCAAGAAGGGATTAACGAACTCGGTGCTATGTCTTCATGGGTATCGGCAGCGACTAGCTACTCAGTCAACGATACACCTATGATTCCGTTCTACATCTACTACTCAATGTTCGGTTTCCAACGTATTGGCGACATGGCTTGGGCTGCGGGTGACATGCGTGCGCGTGGTTTCTTAGTCGGTGGTACTTCAGGTCGTACAACGCTTAACGGCGAAGGTCTGCAGCATCAAGATGGTCACAGCCACGTATTGGCGAACACTATCCCTAACTGTATTACTTATGATCCAACTTACGGCTACGAAATCGCCGTTGTGGTACAAGATGGTATCCGTCGTATGTACGGCGAGAATCAAGAAGATATCTTCTACTACTTGACCACAATGAACGAAAACTATGAGCAACCAGCCATGCCAGAAGGCGCGGAAGTGGGCATAGTCAAAGGTATCTATAAGTTAGAAACGGTTGCGGGCTCAGGTAAAGGCAAAGTTCAGTTAATGAGCTGTGGCACTATCCTTGAACAAACCCGTAAAGCGGCGCAAGCACTGGCGAAAGACTTCGGTATCACAGCCGACGTATTTAGCGTAACTAGCTTCAACGAATTGACTCGCGATGGTCAAGCCGCTGAACGTTGGAACATGCTGCACCCAACCGAAACGCCAAAACAAGCCTATATCAGCCAAGTGATTTCAAGTGATGCACCTGCAATCGTAGCGACTGACTATATGAAGATTTACGGCGAACAGTTACGTGCTTATATTCCTACCGATTACAAAGTGTTAGGTACTGACGGTTTCGGTCGCTCAGACAGCCGCGAGAATCTGCGTCACCACTTCGAAGTGGACGCTAAGTTCATCGTTATTGCGGCACTGAAATCACTGGTTGATCGCAAAGAGCTGCCTGTCGATGTGTTAGCAAAAGCCATTAAAGAATATGGTATCGACGCTGACAAGATCAATCCACAGTACGCGTAAGAGGCAATAAAAATGGCTGAATTAAAAGAAGTTTTTGTTCCTGATATCGGCGGCGATGAAGTGCAAGTGATCGAAATTTGTGTGGCTGTGGGTGATACCCTAGCCGCAGAAGAGTCGATTCTTACCGTCGAAAGCGACAAGGCGACTATGGATATTCCAGCGCCTTTCGCCGGTGTGTTAGCCGAATTGAAAGTGGCTGTGGGCGATAAAGTCTCTGAAGGTACTTTGATTGCTATGATGCAAGCGGCGGGCGCGGCAGCTGCCGCTCCGGCTCCAGTTGCTGCACCCGCTCAGGCGGCACCAGCATCTGCACCAGTTCAAGCGGCTCCAGCCCCTGTGGCTGCTGCTACTGCGACGGGCGCAACCAAAGTGGTTGAAGTCACTGTGCCAGATATCGGTGGCGACACTGATGTGTCGGTTATCGAAGTGCTGGTTGCTGTCGGTGACAAGATTGAGGTTGATAGCGGTTTAATTACCCTAGAAACAGACAAAGCGACCATGGACGTGCCCTCACCTTTCGCGGGTGTGGTTAAAGACGTTAAAGTTGCCGTTGGCGATAAAGTGTCGCAAGGCTCTTTAGTCATCATGCTTGAAGTTGGCGGTGCTGTACCTGCTGTGGCTCCAAGCGTTAGCGCGCCAGCTGCAACTGTGGCTCAGGCGGCTCCTGCCGCTACGGTAGCGCCAGTGGCCGCAGCACCTGCTGCACCAGCGGCAAGTGTGGTTGCGGTAAAAGAAATTCAAGTGCCGGATATTGGCGATGCCAGCAATGTCGATGTGATCGAAGTGCTCGTGTCTGTCGGTGATGAAATCACTGCTGACCAAGGTTTGATTACCCTTGAAACTGACAAAGCCACCATGGAAGTGCCTGCGCCATTCGCCGGTAAACTGCTGTCTTTGACTGTTAAAGTGGGTGACAAGGTTTCTCAAGGTAGCGTGATTGCGACGATTGAAACTGTCACTGCAGGTGCAGCTCCTGCACCTGTTGCTCAAGCGGCAGCTCCTGCTCCAGTGAGCGCGGCGCCCGTTGCAGCTCCAACACCAGCAAGCCGTCCTCCAGTGCCACACCACCCAAGCGCAGGTACACCTGTGTCTACCGGTGCGGTACATGCGTCTCCTGCGGTACGTCGTTTAGCCCGTGAATTTGGTGTCGATTTGACCCAAGTTGCTGGTTCTGGCCGTAAAGGTCGCATTATGAAAGAAGACGTACAGGCGTATGTGAAATACGAACTGTCTCGTCCGAAAGCGACTGCGGCAACCTCTGTTGGTTCAGGCTCTGGTGACGGTAATGGCGGCGGTTTGCAAGTGATTGCTGCACCGAAAGTGGATTTCAGCAAGTTTGGTGAAGTGGAAGAGATTCCATTAAGTCGTATCCAGAAGATCTCTGGTCCAAACCTGCACCGTAACTGGGTAACCATTCCTCACGTGACTCAGTTCGATGAAGCTGATATCACCGAAATGGAAGAGTTCCGCAAGCAGCAAAACGATGTCGCGGCGAAGAAAAAAGCCGATTATAAGATCACTCCGCTGGTCTTTATGATGAAAGCTGTGGCTAAAACGTTGCAACAGTTCCCAGTGTTCAACTCGAGCTTAAGCTCTGATGGCGAATCACTGATCCAGAAGAAGTATTTCCATATCGGTGTG
Organism: Shewanella hafniensis; assembly: GCF_019655335.1. GTDB lineage: Bacteria > Pseudomonadota > Gammaproteobacteria > Enterobacterales > Shewanellaceae > Shewanella > Shewanella hafniensis. The sequence continues at coordinate 16,674 of NZ_BPFD01000064.1, read as the reverse complement.
GCGGTTGATACGCCAAACGGTTTGGTTGTGCCAGTCGTGCGTGACGTGGATAAAAAAGGCATTATCGAGTTATCTCGTGAACTGGCTGATATCTCTATCCGTGCCCGTGATGGCAAGCTGAAATCTGCTGACATGCAAGGTAGCTGTTTTACTATTTCAAGTTTAGGTGGCATTGGCGGTACGGCGTTTACGCCTATCGTGAACTACCCAGATGTGGCGATTTTAGGTGTGTCTAAATCTGAAATTAAGCCTAAGTGGAATGGTAAAGAGTTCGAACCTAAATTGATGTTGCCATTGTCACTGTCATACGATCACCGCGTGATCGATGGTGCTATGGCTGCACGCTTTAGTGTGACGCTGTCAGGAATTCTGTCCGATATTCGTACTTTGGTTCTGTAAGCATATAAGGCTGCTCATCTTGAGTGGCCTTTTGTTTATTGTGATCAGTATCAAACACAGGTTAAAATGCGCCCACCTTACGCGCTGGCGCATTTTCGGTTGGCAGGATAGCTCCTCCAACGGATTGAATGAGAATTAGAGGAAAACATGAGTAACGAAATCAAAACTCAGGTAGTGGTATTAGGTGCAGGTCCTGCAGGTTATTCTGCGGCTTTCCGTGCAGCGGACTTAGGTCTAGAAACCATTATCGTTGAACGTTTTAGCACTTTAGGCGGCGTGTGTCTTAACGTGGGTTGTATCCCATCTAAAGCCCTATTACATGTTGCTAAAGTTATCGAAGAAGCCAAAGCCGTAGCTGCTCACGGTGTGGTTTTCGGCGAGCCAACTATCGATTTAGATAAGTTACGTGGCTTTAAAGAAAAAGTTATTGGCCAATTAACTGGCGGATTGGGCGGTATGTCCAAAATGCGTAAAGTTAACGTGGTTAACGGTTTTGGTAAATTCACTGGCCCTAACACGCTAGAAGTGACTGCTGAAGATGGCACTGTCAAAGTAGTTCATTTCGAGCAAGCGATCATTGCTGCGGGTTCTCGCCCAATCAAACTGCCATTCATTCCGCATGAAGATCCACGTATTTGGGATTCGACTGACGCATTAGAACTGAAAGAAGTTCCAGGCAAGTTGTTAGTGATGGGCGGCGGTATTATCGGCCTAGAAATGGGTACTGTGTACGCTTCTTTAGGCAGTGAAATCGACGTGGTTGAAATGTTCGACCAAGTGATCCCAGCAGCTGATAAAGATGTTGTTCGCGTATTCACTAAGCAAATCAAGAAGAAATTCAACCTGATCCTTGAAACTAAAGTCACAGCGGTAGAAGCCCGTGAAGACGGTATTTATGTTTCTATGGAAGGTAAGAGCGCACCAACTGAAGCCGTCCGTTACGATGCGGTATTAGTAGCAATTGGCCGTGCACCTAATGGCAAGTCGTTAGATGCTGAAAAAGCAGGTGTTAATGTTGATGAGCGTGGCTTTATCAAGGTTGATAAGCAACTGCGTACTAACGTACCGCACATCTATGCAATTGGTGACATCGTTGGTCAACCAATGCTCGCTCACAAAGGCGTGCACGAAGGCCACGTAGCGGCTGAAGTGATCGCTGGCATGAAGCATTACTTCGATCCAAAAGTCATCCCATCAATTGCTTACACTGACCCAGAAGTCGCTTGGGTTGGTTTAACTGAGAAAGAAGCGAAAGAGCAAGGTATTGCTTACGAAACTGCAACTTTCCCATGGGCAGCAAGCGGCCGCGCTATCGCATCTGATGCGAGCGAAGGCATGACTAAACTGATTTTCGACAAAGATACTCATCGCGTAATCGGTGGTGCGATTGTTGGCGTTAACGGCGGTGAGCTGTTAGGCGAAATCGGTTTAGCGATTGAAATGGGTTGTGATGCTGAAGATTTAGCATTAACCATTCACGCTCACCCAACACTGCACGAATCAGTGGGCTTAGCCGCTGAAATGTACGAAGGTTCTATTACTGATTTGCCAAACCCAAAGGCAAAGAAAAAGTAATTTAGCTGTCGATTAAAAAAGCGCTCATTTGAGCGCTTTTTTATTGCCTGTATTTTTTTGTAACTTTTATGTAAACAAGCGGATGAATTGATAGGATTGAGCTGCTACAGTACAGTTATACCCAAGCGACCTCAAAATACGAGTTTCAGAGCGCCCAGGGTGCTTCAATTCAAGGCGCATCAGTTAAAAAATGTGGCCACCTTTTGAATTGATGCAACACGGAAGTGGAGTGCCCTGGGTGCTCCGTCCCGGTGGCTGATGTTAACCACGGGGTAACGCACTTTATGCGGTGTTGGCTATTTTTGACTTAGCCCACTAGGCCTGCAAATAGCTGCAATCGCCATATATGTCGTGAATGCCATTTATGCAGGAGCAATAAATAGCCTTGCTGAAAGTGCGTTACCATGCCGTTAACATCAGCCGCTGAATTCTGCATTTTGAGGTGGTTTGGGTATATGTATGAAGTAAGCCGTCACATGCAAACAAAAATAATTAGAACAATTCTGACATGTTTCATCCTTTTACTGACTGGCGTCCACTCGGCTTGGGCGGGCGGCTTTGTGCAGCGAGTGTTTACTGATAGGGATGGTTTAGCGGTCACCAGTATCCGCGGTTTGGCCTTAGATGATTACGGTTTTGTATGGGCCGCGACTGAGCAGGGCTTGTATCGAGTCAGTAATTCTAAGGTGCGGCGTATCGATAAAATCGGCACCGAATCGCGACTGGCGGATGACTTTTTAACCTCAGTGGTGAACATAGAACGTGATAAGTTATTGGTCAGCACTAACGCAGCGATTTACCTCTACGATATTGTCCAAAATCAATTTACCGCCTTTGGTTCTCCCTATTTATTCCCGCAGTTTCCCGGTGGTGCACTGGTCTCGGCAGCCCGAAAAAATAGTAAAACATGGCGATTGTTAATTGATAATGGCCAGATATATGAATTCTCCCCTTCAAAGTCCGAGCTGCGCCTTATTACTCAGTTGCCAGTTAACCGCGATCTCCCTTGGCGTAAATTGCTGGTCATGCCGAATGGTCAAATGCTGGTCGCGGGAACCTTGCAATTAGAGTTGCTAGAGCAAAATGGCGAGCGGATATTCCAATACTCTTGGACCGAATCTATGGGCAGTATTCTCGATATGTTAGAGGATTCTCAGCATAGGATCTGGATTGCGACTGGCCGCGGCGTTTATCAATTAGATCAAATTTCTAGGCAGATTATCCCCGTGCCAGAATTGCCCGATTGGAGCACAGCGATCGTTGAAGATGCGAAAGGATATTTATGGTTTTCCAGTCGTATCGGTTTATTGAAATGGTCGCCCGAAACACGCCAGATTGAAAACTATCAAAAAGAGTTGAAGTCTGAGGCCGACATGGAAACGCTAAAAGCCATGTTGTTTGATGATGCGGGTTTGATGTGGGTCGGAGGTTCAGGCGATGGATTGGCGTTATTGGCGTCGCAGCCTGATTTTATCCTCGACACTTATACCGGCGATGAACCCTATCAATTGAGTGATGCCATGACTTGGTCAGTGCATGCCAGTGATGAAGGCGTTTGGCTAGGTTCTTCCAATTTGGATTTTATTGCTAAAGGCAGTAGTAAGGCATTTAACGTGCCGATTGAGGGATTTAATCCCCATGAAAGCATTTATGATATCAGTGAGTTTGAGGGGCATTATTTACTATTATCGACAACTAGCGGTCTCTTTGTTGTCGATAAAGACACTTTACAAGGCAGCAGCTTTTCTAAGTGGACCCATGGTAATGATGGCTTTAAAAATAAGCTCATTTATAAAACCTACCTCGACCCTAAACTGAAAGGACGCATTTGGATTGCGACCACATCAGGCCTGTATTTTTGGGAAATGGGACTGTACGAACCTCAGCCCTTTGATATTGATAAATCATCGGACAAATTTGATGGCCCCAAGCGACCCGTTATCCGCACGATTTATCGTACGTCTGACGGTCGTCTGTGGGTTAGCGGTAAAAAAGTCTTTGGCTATATCGACAGCCAAAACGAGTTTCATGATCAGCGGCAGTTATTTAACGCCTTTGCGGCACAGCCAACGGTCAGTCATATTGAAGAAATGTCACCTGGGGTGATCTGGTTTGGCTCCTATGAAAAAGGTTTATTCGAATACCATCAGCAAACGGGATCGTTAATTTCACTGACTTCCGAATGGCAATTAAATTGTAGCTCAGTGTTTTTTATTCAAAAAACGCCTAAGTCTAATCTTGTGGGCTGCTCGGATTCTTTGATTCGTCAGGATATTCAAACAGGCAATATCGCTATGTTTAATCAACTCGATGGTTTAATTTCTGATGAGATGAACGAAGGCGCCTATTTTTACTCACCTAAAACAGGCTTTTACTTAGGCACGCCCGAGGGCGTGATGCGACTGGATGTCGATAGGCTGGCTAACCGCATTACCGATGACCATGTGATGCTTGAATCTGTCTCTGTTTACTATAACAACACGACAGAAGTGTCCTTGTTGCCGCGTAACCTGATGACCATCAAACCCGAAGCCAATATGGTTAGTTTTCAAATCACTAACTTAGATTATCTCGATGATTCGCCCATCCAATTTAAATATCGCTTACGTCATCAAGATGAAGAGAGTCGTTATGTGCTGCTTCAGGGGGAGGCGCAGATTAACCTCGCAGGTTTAGCTGCGGGTGGTTATGTATTAGATATTTTGAGTCAGGTGAATGGCATATGGTCAGACAAACCTTTTACCTATCCCTTTTATGTTGAGCAGAATTGGTGGTTATCCCAAGGTTTTAAGGGCATTTTACTGCTGTTATTTTCCATTATTGCCTTAAGTCTTGCTTGGTACCGACAACGTCAGATCAATACCTTTAAACAAATGAATCAGGCATTAACTGAGAGTGATGACAGACTAAGGCAATCTTTACGCGGCAGTGACTCAGATCTCTGGGAATGGCATAAGAGTACACAGGCATTTCACCTCGATAATCGCGGTTCTGTGCTTGGTACCCATGCCAATGAGATTGTGGTGAGTTTAGAGGATTTGCCCGTGCATCCACAGGATAGGGAAAAAGTGATCGATCAGTGGAATAGCATGATGGCGGGGGAGAACGATAGATTCGAAGCCGAATATCGTTATCAGCGCAAGGAGGGTAATTGGGGCTGGTTAAGGGTAAAAGGGCGACCCGTCGCACGCAATAAACACTCCAATGAGGTTGAGCGGGTCGCGGGTATTTATAGTGATATTACCGTGCAACGCCAGTTAGAAGATGAAGTGAATTTGCTGGCAAAAGCCTTTGGGAACACCTCTGAAGGTGTACTGATTTTAGATGTCGAAGGCAGTATTCGCGTGGCGAATTACGCTGCACAACAAATTATCGGCATCGATTCTGACGATTTAGTCGGTCAATCCTTTGCTCAATTCGTGCAGATGAATGACGGTTTGGCATCGGAAATCCAGCAACTTCTTAGTGATAGCCAGTCTTGGACGGGCGAGCGTGAGTTAATCAATACCAGTCAGCAACCTTGCCCCGTGTGGCTGAACGTGTCGGTGATGCAAAGTACTAACGGTAAAGTGACCCATTATGTGGTGGTATTCTCGGATATTACCGAACGTAAACAAACCGAAGCCGATTTACGCCGCTTAGCTAATTACGATGTGCTTACTGGGTTGCCAAACCGTTCCTTATTTTCTAGCCGTCTATTACAGTCGATTCAGACCGCGCAGCAAACGGGTGAGAAATTAGCGTTACTCTTCCTAGATCTCGATAGATTTAAGCATGTTAATGACTCCTATGGACATAGCATGGGTGATGCCTTGCTGGTCGAAGCCTCAAGCAGACTGCAATCTTGTATTGCTAGCGAGCATATGCTCTGCCGCTTTGGCGGCGATGAATTTGTGATTTTACTCAGAAATGCCAATAGCATTGACGAGATCAATCACATTGCCGAGCGCCTGCTGGAACAAATTGTGGCGCCCTTTAAGTTATATGGTCGTGAGTTTTATATTTCGACCAGTATTGGTATCAGTATTTGGCCCGACGATGCGGTGCAGCCTGAAGCTTTTATCAAGAATGCCGATCTCGCTATGTACCACGCCAAAGAAGAAGGGCGGGGAAATTTCCAATATTATTCCTCTGAACGTAATGCCCAAGCCCTCTATCATTTACGGCTTGAGGCCGATTTACGTAAAGCCATCGAGCGGCAAGAGTTTGAGCTTTATTACCAGCCGCAAATTGATATTTTACGTAACGATAAGCCCATAGGAATGGAAGCATTAATCCGCTGGAAACATCCGCAGGACGGTTTTATTCGTCCCGATATTTTCATTAAAGTTGCCGAGGCCTGCGGCTTAATTGTGGATATTGATCGTTGGGTGTTAAGGCAAGCCTGTGTACAGGGGGCGCATTGGGCAAAGCGTTATGGCGCTACTTTTAAGTTGTCGGTTAATATTTCGGCGGTGCATTTTAGGCAGCCAGATTTTATTGAAGACATACAAAGAATCCTGCATGACACCCAAATGCCGACGGCATCTTTAGGTTTAGAAATCACCGAAGGCGTATTGATGAAGGAGCTGCATGTTGCTCAAGATCATCTTACGCGTTTGAAATCCTTAGGGATTGAAGTCGCCATTGATGACTTTGGGACGGGATATTCTTCACTGGCCTATTTGCGTCATTTTGAAGTGAACACCTTAAAAATCGATCGCTCCTTCTTAATTGATATCGCCACTAATACGGCCGATCAGGCGATTGTGAGCAGTATTATTGAATTAGCCCGTAACCTTAAATTAAATGTGGTTGCCGAAGGGATTGAGACGGTTGAACAGTTAGAGCAAGTTTTTAGCCGCGGCTGTTATATTATTCAAGGGTATTATTTTGCTAAGCCTATGTGCGTGGATGATTTTGAACGCTATTTAGAAACAGATAACAGAATCGTCTCTATTGATCATTAAGCTAGAAACATAGTCTATTATTGGCTCGCGAATACTTAATATTTGTACAGCTGATGGGAAATCGTCTTCAGTGGTGATGGATATTTTGTTTAGCGGTTTATTCAATTAAACTTCATCTGTTTGTATAAAGAGTACACAAACTTATCACTAGTCGGTCCAGATAAAATATGACTGACGGTTAAATCGATAAGTTTGTTAATATAACTCGGATTTTTATCCCATAAAAAGTAGCCTCACATGATGCGTCAACTACTCGCTTCTATTATTTTGTGTTTGTGTGTTACCCCGTCTTTGGCTGCAGAGCGCCTTAAAATTGGTGTCGTACTCAGTGGTGGTGGTGCTAAAGGCGCCGCTCATGTGGGCGTGCTCAAAATATTAGAAGAACATAACATCCCAGTCGATTATATCGCGGGCACCAGCATAGGTGCCTATGTCGCTGGCATGTATTCACTGGGTTACAGTGCGAGTGAAGTGGAAGCTATCATGATGGGGGTCAACTGGGACAGTGGCTACTCGGACACCATACCGCGCAATATTTTGAGCTACAGGGATAAACAGTTACGCGACCGTTACAATATTCCGTTAAACATTGGCTATAACGAAGGCCAAGTGAGGGCGCCAAGTGGTCTGCTACGTGGACAGACTATGTCGCAACTTTTACGTCAGTCGACAGATCTGGTACAGCAATTTGGTCATTTTGATGATTTAGCCATTCCCTACCGAGCGGTTGCAACCGACTTAGAAACTAGCTTACCTGTGGTGATTAGTCATGGCAGTATGGTTAAAGCTATGCAAGCGTCTGCAACTGTACCTGGTGCACTTCAGCCCGCACAAATTGAAGGCAAGTTATTGGTCGATGGTGGTATTGCCAACAACATGCCCGTCGATGTGGTTAAGGCCATGGGAGCCGATATTATTATCGCCGTCGATATTGGCTCGCCTCTGGTCAAAAAAGATAAATTAGACAGTACTATCGCAGTGCTCGATCAGCTCTCTAATTTTTTGACCAATGCCAGCACTGAAAAACAAAAACAATTACTGACAGATAAAGATGTATTGATCCGACCCGCGATTGACGCCCTCAGCACCACTGATTTCACTATTATGCCGCTGGCATTAACCCTTGGAAAAGAAGCCGCTAATGGTCAGCTTTATAAGTTGAGCAGTATGAGCGTGGGCCCTGATGAATATGCCGCCTACGTCGAGGCTAAAAAAGCCAAAGGTAAATTATTAATGGCGGATGTACGTCATCCCATTAATGAAATCGTATTTGATAACCAATCTAAGGTGAGTTTGAATCTCTTGACGGAAACCTTGGATATTAAGCCTGGGCAAGCTGTATCTAAAGACGAGCTTAATGAGGCGTTAAAGCGTATTTACTCTCTCAATAAATTTGAACGTGTCGATGCTGAATTTGTAGAAGGTGAGGATGGCCGCATACTCACTGTCACTACTAAGGCTAAGTCTTGGGGGCCGAATTATTTCCAACTGGGCTTTAATTGGGAGGATGACTTTAATTCAGAATCTGCCATCAGTTTTGACATGGCTTATACCATGACCGATTTGACCTTTAATGGTGGCGAGTGGCGCAATGAGGTCAAACTCGGCATTGAAAAGTTGTTTGCAACTGAGTTTTATCAGCCTTTAGACAGGGACCAACAGTTCTTTAGCCGTGCCCGCTATCAATACGATACCCGTGATTGGGACTTATACGATAATAACAGTCGTATCTTAACCTTCGACAAGAAAACCCATACGATTGAATTAGGCATAGGTTATAACTACACCTTACAAGGGATGATTGAGTTAGGCTTAGTCGCAGAGAAGGGGTCGATAGTCAATGATGTTTGGCTAACGCAGGACTTAGATTTTAGTTCCTATGGTGCTTACTTTAGGTTCGGTTACGATAGCTTAGATAGCATTAGCTTCCCGACATCGGGTAATCGTGTAACCTTAAACGTCTACGTGCGCAATGAAGATTTCAATGACAGTATCGACGATAATCAAAACCAATTTAGCGTGCAAATAGAGGCCGACTGGAAAGGTGCCTTGAGTGTCGGTAACCACGCTTTTGTTGGTAAGGCATCAATTGCTACTAACAATAATGATGGGGTCAATACGCTGCATTTATCTGAGCTGGGAGGATTCTTAAACCTATCTGGTTACCATAAAGACTCCATTATGGGCGCACATAAAGTCTTTGGCGCCTTTGTTTATCAATATGATCTCGGGCGTGATGCGCTCGGTATGACAGATTATCCTTTGTATCTTGGTTGGAGTTTGGAAGCGGGCAATGTCTGGGATGAGCGCTCTGAAGTCACCCTTACCGATCTGATTTATGCATCGAGTCTTTATATCGGTACTGATACTTCCATGGGACCCGCAGCACTTGGTTTTGGGATCACAGATCTTGGCGATAAGTCCTTCTATTTATTTGTGGGTAAAAACTTCTAGTTTGAGATTTGTGTAAAGAACTTAAGGGCATGACTGAGGTTGTGCCCTTACTTTTTGGTCGATGGAAAAACTATAAGCGTCATCCCTATGGAAGTTACCTTGCCGAAATAGCTAAGAGTGTCGCTAAAGTGTCATATCCTTTTACAAAATCTTACTACTGTGAGGCGTAGCAAGATGCTAAGGTTTTGCGGGAAAAATAATAACTCTCAACGTAAGCTGGGGAAAATAATGAAGAAGATAAGCACACTGGCACTGGGTATCGCTCTGAGTTTAGGTTTAGCCGCTTGCAGCAGCGAGCCTAAAACTGAAGTCGCTGCGGTTTCTGGCATTGAATTGCAAAACTTTGATGCCTCAGTTCGTCATCAAGACGATTTCTATTACAGCGTTAACGGTAAATGGTTGGCGAATACGCCAATACCTGCCGACAAATCTAACTATGGCGCATTTTCTGTGCTGTACGATCAAAGCCAAGATGCATTGAAAAAAATCATCGACGAAGCGGCCGCTAAAAAGAATCCCGCGGCGGGCTCGAATGATCAGAAAATTGGTGATTTCAACGCTAGCTTTATGAATACCGATTTACTTGAAACCTTAGGTATTACTCCGCTTAAGCCATTGCTGGCCGATATCGCTGGTGCCAAAACACACGCTGATTTACCTGCCGTTATGGGTAAATTGCTGACGACCGGTTCTGGTATTCCCTTTGGTTTTTACGTCAATAACGACGCCAAAAACTCAACTCAGTACGCCGTGTATCTAAGCCAGTCGGGCCTTACGCTGCCGGACCGCGATTATTATCTTAAAGATGACCCTAAGTTTGCCGCTAATCGTCAAGCCATGGCCAAATATGTGACAGACATACTGACCGAAGCGGGTTACAAGGATGCTAAACGCGCGGCTAAAAACGTCGCCGACATCGAAATGATGATCGCCAAAAGTCAGTGGAGCCGAGTCGAATCCCGTGATGCCAACAAGGCATACAACAAGTTAGATCGTGCTGAACTGCAAAAGTTAATGGGTCAATTCGATTTTAATGCCTTTGCTGCGAGTGCGGGCTTAGGCGATAAAGTGACTGATATCATAGTGCGTCAGCCTTCTTATTTTGAAAAACTCGGTGCAGGTTTCGAGATATTCCCGGTATCGGCTTGGCAGGATTACCTCGCGTTCCACTTAGTCGATAGCTACGCCGAGTTACTGAGCAAAAACTTTGTTGATTTGAACTTCGCCTTTAAGAGCAAAACCTTAATGGGTATCGAAGAGCAACAACCACGCTGGAAAAAAGCGGTTGATGGCGCTGACCAAGTGATAGGTGAGTTAGTGGGCGAAGAGTATGTTAAGCAATACTTCAAGCCAGAAGCTAAAGCGCGTATGGAAACTATGATCAAAAACTTGATCAAAGGTTTTGAGGTCAGTATCAATGAACTTGAGTGGATGACGCCAGAAACCAAAGTCGCCGCCCAAGAAAAACTGGCTAAATTCACCTATAAAATCGGCTATCCAGATAAGTGGAAAGATTACTCAGGTTTAGATATCAAGGCTGACGAGTTAGTCGGTAACTACATGCGTTACGCTCAGTTTGAATATCAAGACATGATCAACAAGCTTGGCAAGCCAATCGATCGTACCGAATGGGGCATGACACCACAAACGGTGAACGCTTATTACAGCCCAGTGAAAAACGAAATCGTATTCCCAGCTGCGATTCTGCAGCCACCATTCTTCAATATGGATGCCGATGATGCAGTGAACTACGGTGGCATAGGTGCAGTGATCGGCCATGAAATCAGCCATGGTTTCGATGACCAAGGCGCTAAGTACGATGGCGACGGTAACCTACGTGATTGGTGGTCGGATAAAGATCGCGAAGAATTCCAAAAACGCGGTAAGCAACTGTCAGCGCAATACTCAGGTTATGAAGCACTGCCAGGCAAGTTTGTTAACGGTGATTTGACCTTAGGGGAAAACATCGGCGACTTAGGTGGTTTAACCGTAGCGGCACGCTCGTATCTAATGAGCCTTAACGGCAAACCCGCGCCAGTGCTTGATGGATTAACGGGTGAGCAACGCTTCTTTGTGGGGTGGTCGCAAGTATGGCGTCGTAACTACCGTGATGAAGAGCTGAGCCGTCGTTTGCTGACAGATCCGCATTCACCGAGTCATTACCGCGCTATGGGGACGCCGCGTAACGTGGAAGCCTTCTATAAAGCTTTCGAGATGAAAGAAGGCGATAAAATGTATTTAACACCAGATGAACGTGTAAAAATTTGGTAATACATTCAGTTGATTGAAATAAGAAAAGCCAGACAATGTCTGGCTTTTCTATTGATGACCATAATCTAGGATTCTGCCGATTAATGTCCGTAACCTAAGGATTCGATTTTAGTGACTTTATTGTCCGTGGCATAAAGCCGGCGTATTAAGCGTGTCGGTCCAAAGTCATAGGTCCATTCTTGATACTCAGTCGGCAACTTGCTGGGATCGATCACTCGGTCGCCGTCTGAGTTGAGATAAGTCGCAGGCAGACTGTACTGACGAATATCGCTGGGTGAGCCGCACTTCTCCAGCACAGTGGTTAAGGTATCGCCAGTGTTGACCACTTGTTGCTTGCAGTGCATAGCACCACCCGCATTAGCGGACAAGCTCACGGACATGAGTATTAAGCCCATGGGTAATAATACGGGTGATAATAAAGACAGGTACTTCATTGGCTCCCCCTCTCGTGCATATATCATTCTGCTATTCATCCACACGGCAAAGGCTCATTATCCATATAACTAAAACTCAGCTTATCCGCCTAGTAGAGACTAAGCGTGTTATGGCGTTATTGAGCTAAGAGTGTCGGCAAGGCCAATAAGTTCTCAGCCTGATGGTGGGCGATAACCCACTTAGCATCGCCTCTTTGCTCCGGTGCGGGGATCGCAAGCGTTTGCATATTGGCCGCTCGGGCGGCAACTAAGCCGTTAAAAGAATCTTCGATGGCAAGACAACAACGGGGATCGACATCTAATGCCTTAGCGCAATTCAAATACACTTCAGGGTGTGGCTTGCCGTAGGTGAGGCCCTCGGCCGATTGCACTGCCATAAATTTATCGCTGAGCCCTAACTTAGAGAGCACCGCCTCGATAATAGTGTAAAACGAAGAGGTGGCTAAGCCGATTTTAAGACCTAGTGCTTGGCAGTGATCAATCGCTTCGTGAACACCCAGCATAGCTTCGCCGCAAACCAGAATTTCACTGGCGACCTTATCGACAATCGCTTGGCTGACCTTGGCATTATCGTAGTGAGGCCAAGGAGCTTTGTGGTACCAATAATCGACGCACTGATCGATACGTAAACCTGTGGTTTGTTGAATCGTCTCTATCGTTACTGGCACGCCAAGTGCGGATAACACTTCATACTCGACCCTTTGCCATAGGGGTTCTGAATCGATTAAAACGCCATCCATATCAAAAATAACGGCTTGAATGTTAAGGGATGTCATTGGTACTCCGATGGACTGGGGAAATAACTGAGATATGCAGTAAATTAAGCCTGAGTGTAAGTTCTCGCACTGCATCTTAAAAGCCAAAATCGCGCAAGATGAGAAAAATTTACACATATTTGATCTAGGGCGCTGGAAATTGCCTGTTCGATTTAAAATTAATGAAACATTGTTAACTATTTGTAGTGTATGGTTTTTTGTCTGTTTTCAAACTATTGTCTAATTTCACTTGTTTTAATATTCCCGTAAGTTGGCATTCGCCGCCGGATTTAGTCCTTATTTCGCTTTTTGCCGAGTGTGACCTGATTCATACTTTTGCAAAGCTGTAGTATACTGCAGGCCGGAAATACGGGTCGATCATGTCGGACTGTCAGCTTCAATTAAGAAGACGTGCAGTTTCGTTGTTAGAGCGCCAAACAAAGAGGAATGTTGCCGTGCTAGAAGCATATCGTAAACACGTCGCAGAACGTGCTGCAGAGGGCGTAGTCCCTAAGCCATTAGATGCACATCAAGTGGCTGAACTGGTTAAGTTAGTTCAAAATCCACCCGCAGGTGAAGAGGCTTTCGTTCTCGACCTGCTTGAAAATCGAATTCCCCCAGGTGTTGATGAAGCTGCTTATGTTAAAGCTGCTTTTTTAGATGCGGTTGCCAAAGGCACTGAAAAATCACCGATTCTATCTGCTGAGCGTGCTACTGAGTTGTTAGGCACAATGCAAGGCGGCTACAACATCGAACCTCTGATCGCGCAGCTGGATAACCCAGCGTTAGCACCTTTAGCTGTTAAAGCCTTATCTCACACTTTGCTGATGTTTGATTCTTTCCACGATGTGGTTGAGAAGATGGAAGCGGGCAATGAGTTTGCTAAGCAAGTAGTTGAAGCATGGGCAAATGCAGATTGGTATTTAAGCCGTCCCAAACTGGCCGACAAAGTCACTCTGACAGTATTTAAAGTTTCTGGTGAAACCAACACCGATGACTTGTCGCCAGCACCCGATGCATGGTCACGTCCTGATATCCCATTGCACGCGTTAGCTATGTTGAAAAACGCCCGTGATGGTATCGAGCCTGACATTGCTGGCGCCGTTGGCCCAGTGAAAAAAATCGAAGCGTTAAAAGCACAAGGTTTCCCATTAGTGTATGTGGGTGACGTTGTCGGTACGGGTTCATCACGTAAATCTGCGACTAACTCAGTGTTATGGTTTATGGGCGATGATATTCCATTTGTCCCTAACAAGCGCGCTGGCGGTTTCTGCCTTGGCGGTAAAATTGCACCGATTTTCTTCAACACTATGGAAGATGCGGGCGCACTGCCAATCGAGCTTGACGTAAACAAAATGGAAATGGGCGATGTGATTGACATCTACCCATACGCCGGTGTGGTTAAGCGTCACGATAGCGACGAAGTAATTTCAGAATTCAGCTTAAAAACTGACGTGCTGTTAGACGAAGTGCGTGCTGGTGGCCGTATTCCATTGATCATCGGTCGTGGTTTAACTGACAAAGCCCGTGAAGTACTAGGCTTAGGTGTATCTGACGTATTTGTACGTTCACAAGACGTTGCTGATACGGGTAAAGGTTATACCCTTGCCCAGAAAATGGTTGGTAAAGCATGCGGCGTTGCCGGTGTGCGTCCTGGCCAATACTGCGAACCTAAGATGACGTCTGTCGGTTCACAAGACACTACAGGTCCTATGACCCGTGACGAGCTGAAAGATTTAGCCTGTTTAGGTTTCAGTGCTGATTTGACTATGCAGTCATTCTGTCACACTGCGGCTTATCCAAAGCCAGTGGATGTGAATACACATCATACTCTGCCAGATTTCATTATGAACCGTGGCGGTGTATCACTGCGTCCAGGTGACGGTGTTATCCATTCATGGTTAAACCGTATGCTGCTACCAGATACTGTTGGTACCGGTGGTGACTCGCATACGCGTTTCCCAATTGGTATTTCATTCCCAGCAGGTTCTGGCTTAGTGGCGTTTGCTGCGGCGACGGGCGTTATGCCACTCGATATGCCTGAATCAGTATTAGTGCGCTTTAAAGGCAAAATGCAACCCGGCATCACACTGCGTGATCTGGTCCATGCTATCCCATTAAAAGCCATTGAGCTCGGCATGTTGACTGTTGAGAAGAAAGGTAAAGTTAACATCTTCTCTGGTCGCGTACTGGAAATCGAAGGTCTTGAAACCTTGAAAGTTGAACAAGCTTTCGAACTGTCTGATGCATCAGCTGAGCGCTCAGCGGCCGGTTGTACTATCAAGTTAGACAAAGAACCTATCATCCAATACCTGAACTCAAACATCATCATGTTGAAGTGGATGATCGCTGAAGGTTACGGCGATCGTCGTACCATTGAACGTCGTATCAAAGGTATGGAAGAGTGGTTAGCGAATCCTGAACTGATGAGCGCCGATAAAGATGCTGAGTACGCTGCGGTAATCGAAATCGATTTGAACGACATCAAAGAGCCAATCCTGTGTGCGCCGAATGATCCTGATGATGCAGTACTGCTGTCATCTGTTGCACAAACTAAGATTGACGAAGTGTTCGTTGGTTCTTGTATGACCAACATCGGTCACTTCCGCGCAACCGGTAAGATGCTAGACAAGTTTGCTAAAACCCTGCCAACACGTCTGTGGATTGCGCCACCGACTAAGATGGATAGAGATCAGCTGACTGAAGAAGGTTACTACGCGATTTTTGGTCGCGTAGGTGCCCGCATCGAGATCCCAGGTTGTTCACTGTGTATGGGTAACCAAGCACGTGTTGCTGAAGGTTCGACTGTAGTATCGACTTCTACTCGTAACTTCCCGAACCGTTTAGGTACAGGCGCTAACGTTTACTTAGCCTCTGCTGAACTGGCTGCGGTTGCTGCACTGTTGGGTCGTCTACCGTCTCCAGAAGAGTATCAAGAATACGCCAAAGAGTTAGACGCTACTGCGGCTGACACTTACCGTTACTTGAACTTCGATCAAATCGAGTCATACACTAAGAAAGCCTCGGAAGTGATCTTCCAGTCAGCCGTATAATCGATTATCGTTAAGGTAACTTGATGTCAAAAGCCAGCGTAAGCTGGCTTTTTTGTGGGTAAGTTTCTCTCTGCGCATATATGTACAAATAACTTCTCTAATATAGTGATGCTTCGTCTCTTCCATATAACAGGCTAGGATTCCATAAATAACGAAGCATTAATAAATAAGCATAAATAGCCAAGTGCATCTGTCTTTAGGTTGTTCACTAAAGGCGCTATCCCAATCAGTGTCCGGCTTCACCTCACTGAATCTAATTTTTGAAAGACTGAACCTTCTATTTTCATATTTACCAACAGATCATTCCATGGGCTTTTGCTATGAAAAATGCAGAGTAAAGGCATTGTTTTGACTAAAATGTGGATAACTTTGGGGGTAAGTGGTGGGTATGGTGTGGTTAGATTAGATAATTAGAATTAACTGCAAATTTCCTTAAAATAGGGGTTGCACAAAATCTCCTGCTCCCTATAATGCGCATCCACTGACACGGCAGACAGCGAAAGCAAGCTGACAAGTTAAGTTGAATTGAGTCGCTTTTAAGCATTTAATTCAAGCGCGGCAAGTATTTGAAAAATACTCCTTGACGCGAAACGGGAAATGCGTAGAATACGCAGCCCTAGCCAACTGGAAGCGTTCGGCGCTCAGTGTGGTGCTCATGTTCTCTTACGAATATTGAGTTGCTCTTTAACAAGATAAAACAAGAAATCTGTGTGGACACTCACAGGTGTTGAGTTAATCGAAATTACTTTACTTTCGAGTGAGTAATCAAAGAATTAAATCAATG